>NZ_CABFMN010000125.1 GCF_901875635.1 Xylophilus ampelinus
GCCCCGCCCGCGCCGGAGACGCCCCCCGCGCCACCGGCCCCGCCTGCACCGCCGCCGGCCCCGCCCGCCCCGCCAGCGCAGAAGGAACTGACCGGCGCGCAGGCGCAGTGGGTGGTGAAGCCGCCACTCGTGTTCCCGTCCATGAGCAAGCGGCTCGGCGAGTCGGGCACGGTGGTCGTGCGCATCATTTTCGATTCCGACGGCAACGCCAAGCGTGCCACGGTGGTCACCTCGAGCGGCTACGAGCGACTCGACGTCGCGGGCCGAGAAGCGGCGCTGCGTTCGCGCATCGCGATCAACCTGCCCGCGGGCACGCCGCGTTCGCCGGAGTACGCGTACACCGCGCCGCTGGCCTTCGTCCTGAACTGATTTTTTTCCTGGAGCATTTATGGATTCCCAATTCGGCTTGATGCACGTCTGGCAGCAGGGCGACTTCGTCACCAAGGCAGTGGCCATCCTGCTGGTGGGCATGTCGCTCGCCTCGTGGATCGTCATCCTCGTGAAGGCCTTCGACATCGTGCGCTACAAGCGCATGGCCCGGCGTTCGGGCGATTTCTGGCACAGCGAGGACTTCGCCACCGCGCTCGACAAGCTGGGCAAGAACGACGCCAATCCCTTCCGCGTGCTGGCGCTGGAAGGCCGCGAGGCCGCCGCGCACCACCGCAACACCAAGGCGCACCTTCACGACGCGCTCGACGTGAGTGACTGGATCACCCGCGCGCTGCGCAACACCATCGACGAGTTCACGGCACGGCTGCAGACCGGGCTCGCCATCCTGGCATCGGTGGGCTCCACCGCCCCGTTCATCGGCCTCTTCGGCACCGTGTGGGGCATCTATCACGCGCTGATGAGCATCGGTTCGGCCGGCCAGGCGACCATCGACAAAGTGGCCGGCCCGATCGGCGAGGCGCTGATCATGACGGCCCTCGGCCTGGCCGTCGCCATCCCTGCGGTGCTGGGCTACAACGCCCTCGTGCGCGGCAACAAGTTCGTGCTGACCAAGCTCAACAGCTTCGCGCACGACCTGCACGCCTATTTCGTGACCGGTGCCCGCGTGCAGGCCGGTGGCGACGCGACCGTCGTCGCGCTGAAAAAGGGATAACACATGCGCCCCCAAGCTCACATCCGTTCGCTGCCCACCGAGGGGGCCCATGCCTCCCTAGAGGCGGCTCGTCGGGAGGCATGACCCATGGCCTTCGGTACCCAGGACGAAGCCGATGACGTGATGAACGAGATCAACATGACGCCGCTGGTCGACGTCATGCTGGTGCTCCTCATCATCTTCATCATCACCGTGCCGGTGATGAAGCATGCCGTGAACATCGACCTGCCGCGCGAGACCACGCAGCGGGAAGAGACCAAGCCCGAGACGATCTCGCTGAGCGTCGACGCTAGCGGCAGCTACTACTGGAACCAGGAAAAGATCGACGACGCCACGCTGGAGTCGCGCCTGGCCGCCGCGGGCGCCCAGCCGCAGCCGCCGGAGCTGCACATCCGCGCCGACAAGGACGTGCGTTACGAGCGCGTGGCCGGCGCCATGGCCGCCGCGACGCGCGCCGGCGTGCACAAGATCGGCTTCATCAACGACCCGACAAAGAACTGACGGCGGCACACAAAAAAATGCATCGCGGCGATTGACTTCTTATTGCGAATCATTATCATTTGATCACCGCCTCCCAGAAGGACTCCTTCCATGCAAGCCACCCCGACCGCCTTCAAAGTTCTGAGCCATCCGTCGCTGGACCAAGCCGGCGGCGGCACGGCCACCGCCACGGCCTCCAGCGTGCATCCCGCCCACCTGGTCCAGAGCAACGAGTTGCTCAAGGGCCAGAAGACCATCGGGATCATGCACAACGGCTCGCTCTACCGTCTGCAGGCCACCAAACTCGGCAAGCTGATCCTCACCAAGTAAAGGATCGGCGCCCCTCGCAAGTTTCATCGTGGGGCGACTCGAGGAGATCACTCTCCGAGGGTCGTTTTTGGCTAGCCACGGTTCTCCCAGCCAAGCCCTTTTTTCCACGCTGCGACGCCTCCACCAAAGACGAAGCCGGCCCTCGAGGCCGGCTTTTTCATGGGCGAACGGTGCGCGCGATCAGAGGCCGAGCGCGGCGATGCCCGCCTTGGCGATCTGTGCGTCCTCGTTGGACTTCACGCCGCTCACGCCGACGGCGCCGATGACCTGGCCGTCCTTCACGATCGGCACACCGCCCTCGAGCATGCCCTTGACGGCCGGCGCCGTGAGGAAGGCCGTGCGGCCGCCGTTGATGACGTCTTCGTAGCCCTTGCTCTCACGACGGCCCAGGGCCGCGGTGTGCGCCTTGGCCGGCGCGATGTGCGAGGACAGCGCGGCGGCGCCGTCCAGGCGCTGCAGCCACAGCAGATGGCCGGCGTCGTCGCTGATGGCGATGGTCACCGCCCAGTTGT
The DNA here is from genome assembly GCF_901875635.1 of Xylophilus ampelinus. Classification (GTDB taxonomy): domain Bacteria; phylum Pseudomonadota; class Gammaproteobacteria; order Burkholderiales; family Burkholderiaceae_C; genus Xenophilus. The sequence continues at coordinate 2,425 of NZ_CABFMN010000125.1, forward strand.
TCTTCAGCGCTTCGGCTTCCGCGGCGGCAGCAATGCGCTTGACGTCGTCGAGTTCGAGGTAGTGCTTGGTCTTCATGGTGTGCTGCAAGGGGGCAAAAGCGGCAAGCATAGCGCCCGGCGCCGTCCGGGCGGCAAGACCCGGGCAGCCACCGGTGGGCTTGCTGCCCACACGGTTTCTGCCGGCGGCCCCTTGCAGGCTCCTAGAATCCGCCCCATCTTCCACCCGTGCCTCCGCACCCGCGTTGCGCAGCCCACCCTTTTCCAGGAGTTCCTGCCATGACCGATCGCGCCGACACCTTCGAATCCCCTGTCGCCTATGGCCAGGTGCTGCCGCAGGCCGAACGCCAGCGCGTGCTGCGCAACACCTATTGGCTGCTGGCCCTGAGCCTGATCCCGACGGTGCTCGGCGCATGGCTGGGTGTGGCCACGGGCCTGACCCGCTCGCTGACCGGCGGCCTCGGCCTGGTGGTGTTCCTGGTCGGCGCCTTCGGCTTCATGTTCGCGATCGAGAAGACCAAGAATTCCACCGCCGGCATTCCGGTGCTGCTGGGCTTCACCTTCTTCATGGGGCTGATGCTGTCGCGGCTGATCGCGATGGTGCTGGGCTTCAAGAACGGCCCCGAGCTGGTGATGACGGCCTTCGGCGGCACGGCCGGCGTGTTCTTCGTGATGGCCTCGCTGGCCACGGTCATCAAGCGCGACCTGTCGGGCATGGGCAAGTTCCTGTTCGTCGGCGTGCTCGTGCTCTTCATCGGCTCGATCATCAACGTCTTCATCGGCTCGACGGCCGGCATGCTCGCGATCTCGGTGGCAGCCATCGGCATCTTCTCGGCCTACATGCTGTACGACCTGAAGCAGATCATCGACGGCGGCGAAACCAACTACATCAGCGCCACGCTGGCGCTCTACCTGGATCTGTTCAACGTGTTCCAGAGCCTGCTGGCCCTGCTGGGCATCTTTGGCGGCGAACGGGATTGACGGACGCTTCGCCAAAACGACAAGGGGGCCAGCGGCCCCCTTGTCGTTTCGGCGGCCTCGCCCCAGGCTCGACCGCGCTCAGGCGTGGCGTTCGAACACGGCGATCGACTCGACGTGCGCCGTGTGCGGGAACATGTTGATCGCCCCTGCCAGCGTGCAGCGATAGCCAGCCTGGTGCACCAGCAGGCCGGCGTCGCGCGCCAGGGTCGACGGGTTGCAGCTCACGTAGACGATGCGGCGCGGCGCCGTCCAGCCGCCGGTGCGCAGTTCGGGCTGTTGCTCCAGGTCGGCCAGCGCCTTGGCCAGCGCGAAGGCGCCCTCCCGCGGCGGGTCGACCAGCCAGCGGTCCGCGCGGCCGTCGGCCACCAGCATCTCGGGCGTCATCTCGAAGAGGTTGCGTGCTACGAAATTCGTAGCTGCCATCGCCCGCCCCGCGGGCGTTTCAGCCCGATTTCGCTCGAAATTCTGCTGCGCGCGGGCCACCAGCACTTCGCTGCCCTCGATGCCCAGCACCTCGGCCGCCTTCGTCGCCAGCGGCAGCGTGAAGTTGCCGAGGCCGCAGAACCAGTCGATCACGCGCTCGCCGGCCTGCACGTCCAGCAGCCGCAGCGCGCGCGACACCAGCACGCGGTTGATGTGCGGGTTGACCTGCGTGAAGTCGGTCGGCTTGAAGGGCATGGTGATGCCGAAATCCGGCAGCTCGTAGGCGAGCTGCGGGCCGCCCTCTTCCAGCCGATGCACGGTGTCGGGCCCCTTCGGCTGCAGCCACCATTGGACGCCGGCATGCGCGGCAGCGAAGTCCTTCAGGCGCTGCACGTCGGCGCTGCTCAGCGGCTCCAGGTGCCGCAACACGAGCGCGATCACGCCGAGCTGCGTGGTGCCCGGCGCGTCGCCGCAGGCCACTTCGATCTGCGGGCAGGTCTGGCGCGCGTCCAGCGAATCAATCAGCCCGCGCAGGGGCATCAGCATGTCGCTCACCGCACGCGGCAGCACCGGGCAGACGGTCATGTCAGCCACGTAGCGGCTCTTGCGCTCGTGGAAGCCGATCAGCGTCGTGCCCTTCTTCTCCACATAGCGCACCGACAGCCGCGCGCGGTAGCGGTAATGCCAGCTCGGGCCCTCCAGCGGGCGCAGCAGTGTCTCGGGCTTGACCTTGCCGAGGTGCCAGAGGTTGTCCTCCAGGGCACGCTGTTTGACGGCGACCTGCGCGGCCGCGTCCAGGTGCTGCATCTTGCAACCGCCGCAGGCACCGGCATGCAGGCCGAAATGCGGGCAGCCCGGCCGCACGCGCAGGGACGACTCCCGGCGCAGCGCCGACAGCGTGCCCTGCTCCCAGTTGTTCTTCTTCCGGTGCACGTTCACGCGCACCTGCTCGAAGGGCAGCGCGCCATCGATGAACACCACCTTGCCGTCGGGCCGGTGGGCGACGCCCTGCGCGTCGAGGTCGATCGATTCGACATTCAGCCAGCCATCGTCGGGTGGCACCGCCGTGGGCGCCGCATTGTTCAGGGTCGAATCCGTCGTCATGCGCCGATTGTCGTTGGCCCACGCGGCGTCCTCGGCCGGCGGCAGGACGCCCCTAGAATCCGCGCCCCGCTTGCGCAGCATGCGCGCCTTTCCCGACCCCGCCGCCCCGCACGGCACCGCACGCCCGAGCCATGACCCCTGCCTCCTCGACCGCCGTCCGGCGGCCTTTTTGCGCCATCGATTTCGGCACCTCCAACTCGGCCATCGCGCTGTCTCATGCGGGTGCCCGCCTGACGCTGGTCGAGCTGGAGCCGGGGCAGCGCACCATGCCCACCGCGGTGTTCTACGGCATCGAGGGACTCGCTCCCCACGAGGCGCCGCACCTGCTGTACGGGCGCCGGGCGCTGGCCGCCTACGTCGAAGGCCACGAAGGCCGCCTCATGCGTTCGATGAAAAGCATCCTCGGCTCGACGCTGGCCGACCAGAGCACCGAGGTCGGTGCCGGCCATTCGGTGCGCTACCTCGATGTCGTGTCCTCGTACCTGCGCCACCTCAAGGCCATGGCCGAGCGCGAAGCCGGGGACGCGATCGAACGCGCGGTGCTCGGGCGGCCTGTCTACTTCGTGGACGGCGACGCCGTGCGCGACGCCCAGGCGCAGGCGGCGCTCGAAGCCGCCGCGCGCTCGGTGGGCTTCAGCGAACTGAGCTTTCAATACGAGCCCATCGCCGCCGCGCTCGACTACGAGCAAAGCGCCGAGCGCGAAGAACTCGTCCTGGTGGCCGACATCGGTGGCGGTACCTCCGATTTCTCGCTGGTGCGCGTGGGCCCGCTGCGCCGCGGGCGACTGGACCGCCGGGACGACATCCTGGCCAACCACGGCGTGCATGTCGCAGGCACCGATTTCGACAGGCACGTCGAGCTGGCGGGCATCCTGCCGTTGTGCGGCTACCGGGGACGCGGGCCTTCCCGGCCGGGCCAGGCCCCCCGCGAGGTACCCAGCCGCGTCTACTTCGACCTCGCGACCTGGCACCTTATCAATACGGTCTACACGGCACCCCGCGTGGCCGAGCTGCGCCGCATGCGCGAGTTCTACGGCGAGCCCGCGCAATACCGCCGACTCATGACCGTGGTCCAGGAGCACCTCGGCCATGCCCTCATCGGGCTTGCCGAATCGGCCAAGATCGCGGTAGCCGAAGGGGGCGAAAGCCGCATCGACCTCTCCCGACTGGAAACCGGCCTGCACGCCCGGCTCGATCAGGCGCAGGCGGTGCAGGCGCTGGACGCCGACCTGACGCGCATCGCACAGGCGGCGTTGCACACGCTGCAACTCGCCGGCGTGTCACCGGATGATGTCGCCGTCGTCTATTTCACCGGTGGCTCGACGGGCTTCAGGCCCCTGACCGAGCGCATTGCAGCCGCGCTGCCGCAGGCGCGTGCGATCCACGGCGACCGCAATGCCAGCGTGGCACAGGGTCTCGGGGTGCATGCGCAGAGCCTGTTCGGTTGAAGGACCGGCGCGGCTTGCGCACACGCCGGATTCAGTTCAGGCTGCGGGCCGCAGGCGCTGCGCCGGCAGCCTCCGGGTGCCGCAGGGGCACGGGCGAGCCGGGCATGGTGTCGAAGTCGGTCACCGACTCGTGCCCGTGGATCGCTTCGCCCAAGTGCAAGGACGCGGCCCAGCGGCCGGCCGAGGAGTCGGCCGGTTCGTCGTTGGTGAAGATGCCGTTGCGCAGGAAGAAGACCTCCGCATCGGCGCGCTCGGCATGCAGCTCGATGAGCCGCGCGATCGGGAAGGTGTAGGTCACGAGCTTCTCGCGCGAGCCCCGCTTCTTGCCGCCGCAATTGAAAAAGCCTTCGGCTGCAATGACGATGGAGGAGCCGTCCACCTCGGTGGCGGCCTCGCCGGCACCGCTGCACCGCCAGATCGCCGAGGGCAACCGCACGCGGACCTTGTCGATCACGAGGTCACGGTTGCGATTGAGGCTGTTCAGCGGGGGCACGAGGGTGCGCAGTTGCCGCAGCCTTTCTGCAAAGCTGTCGTCGAGCGTGAACTCGACATGGTTCCACTCCTCACCCGCTCGGGTCAGGACCTGCATCACCACCTGTCGTGTCTTGCTCACCGCATTCACCCCGCCTGAAAACAAAATGGCACCTTGGTTGCCAACTGTTTCCTACTTTAAGGAGTATTTATGGGAGTGCCTAGACAGCCAAAGGTTCGCATTCGCTCCGACAAGCGAGTACGCCGACAGCCAGGTGAAGACCTTCGTTTGCAGCCTCAATGATGCGCGGGCGAGGATGCAGGCGCCGGCGGCAACGTCCATGCATCTACAGCAACATCTCCGGCACGACCGGCGCAATGAGCGTGTTGTAGAAGCGCTGCCAGAATCCCGCCTCCGGCTCGCTGGTGAGCACCATCTCCTTTTCGCCGTCGGTGGTCAGCCACTCCAGCGTCCCGCCGGGCTGCGCCAGGCGCAGGCGATATGAGTTCTGCAGCTTGCTCAGGTTGATGACACGCAGCATTTCGCGCGCCAGCTGTGGGCTGTCGACCACCACGCCCATCTCGGTGTTCTGCGTCGCCGAGCGGGGGTCGAGGTTCATCGAACCGATGAAGATGCGCCGCCGGTCGATGGCCGCCGTCTTGGCGTGCAGACGGCCCAGCGACGCACCGAAGGCGCCGAAGCGCTTGTTGGCCATGGTGCGCTCCGGACTCAGCTCGTAGAGGTCGGCGCCGCCCTTGAGCAGGCGCACGCGGTAGCGTACGTAGCCGGTGTGCACCAGCGGCTCGTCGTTGGCGGCCAGCGAGTTGGTCAGCAGCGTGAGCTTGACCTTGCGCCGCGCCAGGTCGTCGAAAGCGGCCATGCCCTTCTCGCCCGGGACCAGGTAGGGCGAGGTCAGGTCGACCTCGGACTTGGCGTCCATCAGCAGGCCCCAGACATTCATCGTCACGCTGGTGGCCAGCGCCTCGTCGGCGCTCATGGTGGCGGGCTTGGTCGGCGGATCGGCGATGGCCTGCGCCTCGCCCCACAGCAGGCCCAGACGGCCTTCGTCGAGCTCCTCGCCGATGGGGCCGTAGCCCAGCACGTCGACCGGCGGCAGCACGATCTGAGGCGGCGGCGCGGCCATGCCCACCCACTCGTCGAACTGCGCGGCCATCGGGCGCACGCCGCGTTCGCCGGTGACGATCTCTTCCACCGGGCGCACCTGCTGGCTGTTCCAGAAGGCGTCGAAGATGCGTTCGAGCTGCGGTACCACCTTGCCGACCACCAGCGCGTCCATGTCGATGAAGTTCTGCGACGGGCTGAGGACGAAGTACTCGTCGGCGATGTTGCGGCCGCCCACCACGGCCATCGTGCCGTCGGCGACGAACAGCTTGTTGTGCATGCGGTGGTTCAGCCGCGGGATCTCGTGCGGCGAGGCCGCGAAGCGCGAGAGCAAGCCGCCTCGGCCGCAGCAAAAGGGATTGAACAGGCGCACCTGCAGGTTGGGCGTGTCGGCCAGCGCCAGCAGCAACTGCTGGCTGTGCACGGTGTACAGGTCGTCGACCAGCAGGCGCACCTTCACGCCACGCAGCGCCGCCTCGCGCAGGGTGCGCATCAGCAGGCGGCCGGTGGCGTCGTTCTCCAGCTGGTAGTACTGCACCACCAGCGAATGCTGCGCGCGCCGCGCGAGCTGGATGCGTGCGTCGAGCGAATACACGCCCAGCGGCATGAGGCGAAAGCCCGAGTGCTCGCCAGGCGGCGTGGACGCGGCGGCGATGCGCGCCAACGGGCCCGCCGGGTCGGGCGCGGCCGCATGCTCGGCCGGGCGCTCCCTGGGCGGCGGCAGGGTGCCGCAGGCGGCGAGCAGCGCGCCCGCGGTCAGCGCCGCCAGCCATCGGAAGACGCGGCGGGCCCAGGCGGGGCAGGCGGTCATCGGTCGGTCCTCCATCCTTCTTCTCCTCGGTCGGGCCAGGCGGCCCATCATGAACGAAATACGGATGGCTCGGCCCTTCGGTTTCACAGCGACGCGAGCGGCGGGCAGCACGAATCGGACGGCCGCGGCGGGCACGCGCTCCCTAGAATCCCAGCCCTCACTCCGGGAGCTTGCGCATGGCCTTCGTCCCCCTCTCTTGGCGCCTCGCGGGCGCACTGGCGATCGCGCTCGCCGGCGGCGGCGCGCAGGCCGCGCTCGACATCGGCGATGCCGCACCCGCCTTCACCGCGCAGGCCGCCCTCGGCGGGCAGGTGTTCCGCTACTCGCTCAAGGACGAACTGGCCAAGGGGCCGGTGGTGCTGTACTTCTTCCCGGCCGCCGATTCGGCGGATTGCTCCCTCGAGGCGCACGCCTTCGCCGAGGCCATCGACCAGTTCAAGGCCCTGGGCGCCTCGGTGATCGGCGTCTCGGCGGACGACATCGGCACGCTCGCCAAGTTCTCCGTCAAGTCCTGCCAGAGCCGCTTTCCCGTGGCATCGGACGAAGGCAAGGCGGTGATCCGCAGCTTCGACGCGCTGATGCAGACGCGGCCCGACTTCGCCAACCGGCTGTCGTACGTGATCGCGCCGGACGGCAAGGTCGCGGCCTACTACCAGAACCTCAATCCCGCCCGGCACGTGGAACGCATGCTCGGTGCGCTGCGCAGCCTGCCCACAGCTGCCAAAGCGCCGCCGCGCTGAGGGCAGGTGCTATCGATTTCATAGCTGCTCGCGCCCGTCCGGCGGGCGCTGCAGCCACTTTTCGCTTGAAGACTCAGCCGGCGGCCGCCGCTGCCACCGCGTAGACCAGCTGCGTCGCAGGCGCCACCAGGGCACGCAGGTCGGCCTCGCGCCCCTGCTCCACCGCCTGCAGCACCAGTTCGTTGATGCCGCCCACCACCGTCAGCGCCAGGGCCGGCGACAGCACGGGCGGTTGCGCGGCGTCGCCCGCCGGCCCGGCATGCAGGGTGCCGCGGATGAAGCCGGCGATCTCGTCGTTGACGCGCCGCCGCGCCGCCAGCCCCGGCAGGCCCAGGCCCAGGATCTCGACGAAGAGCGTGCGCAGCAGCACCGGGTTCTGCGCCAGGCAGTCGAAGTACGCCGTCACGGCCCGCTCCACCTGGGCGCGCCAGGGCTGGGCCGGGTCGACCGCGTCGGCCAGCACCTTCAGCGCCTCGCGGCTGGCCGCTTCGTAGAGGGCGATCAGGCATTCCTCCTTGGTCGAGAAGTGCTCGTAGAACGTGCGGCGGGAAACGGCCGCCTCGCGCACGATGTCGGCGATGGAGGTCTGGGCGTAGCCCTTGGCCGCAACGGCCTGCGCCATGCCTTCGAGCAGGCGGCTGCGGTGCTCGCGGGCGGCGGGGCTCAGGTCGGCCAGGGAAGCATCGGGGGACATGCGAGGAAAAAGCGGGGGACGGGGCGACCAGTGGCCGGGACTGCGAGCGTAGCGCGTCGCGCAAGCATCTGTGGGGCAGCTTCTTACTGTTTGGTACTTGACAGTACCGTCTGCCGGGACGAGGATCACCCAAACGGGACGAATCCGTACCAAACACTTCCCAAGCGATCGCCATGTCCCAACTCGTCGTCCGCCGCCTGCTCATCGACCTCGAAGCGCCCTTCGCCCGCGACTGGTGCGGAGGCGATGCGTTCTCCACCGCCTTCTTCAACGCCCTGTCGATGAGCTTTCCCTTCGGCGAGCAGTTCTTCATCGACGCCGTTCGCGCCGCCCTGCCGATGCTCCCGGCCGACGAGCAGGTGCGCCGCCAGGCCGAGGTGCGCGGCTTCATCGGGCAGGAGGCGACGCACCGGCGCATCCACGCCCTCTTCAACGCCCAGTTGGAGAAGCAGGGACTGGTCGACCGCTGGACGCCGCGCGCCATAAAGCGCATGGAACTGCTGAAGGACGCCGACCCGCGCCATGCGCTCGCGATCACGGCGGCCACCGAACATTTCACCGCCATGTTCGCGCACTGGCTGCTCGCGCACCCCGAGGTGCTGGCCGGTGCCGAGCAGCGCCTGCAGACCCTGTGGCTCTGGCACAGCGCCGAGGAATCCGAACACAAGACCACCGCCTTCGACCTCTACCGTGCGGCCGAGGGCTCCGAGGCCTGGCGCGCCCGCTGGATGCGCCGCGTGACCACCCTCTTCCTCGGCGACCTGGCACGCCAGACGGTCGCCAACCTGCACCACGAAGGACAGTTGTGGAAATGGTCGACCTGGAAGAGCGCCTGGCGCATCCTCGGCGCCCGCGGCGGCCTGGCGCGCGGCAACTGGGCGGCCTGGCGGCGCTATTTCCGCGCCGACTTCCATCCTTCGCAGGACGACAGCCGCCTCGCGGAGCAATGGCTGGCCAGCCATGCCGACCGCTTCGTGCCGGTCGGCAGTTGAAAAAGACCTCAGGCTTGGTTCAGGCCGGCGCGTGCGAGCGCGCCCAGCGCACGATGTCGGCGGCGCCCATGGCGCCCGGCTGACGTGCGACCTCGCGCCCGCCCGCAAAGAGGGCCAGCGTCGGGATGCTGCGGATGTTGAAGCGCGCGCCGAGGCGCTGCTGCGCTTCGGTGTCGACCTTGACGAGCTGGAATTGCGGCTCCAGCGTCTTCGCGGCCTGGGCGAAATGCGGCGCCATCTGAAGGCAAGGCCCACACCAGGGCGCCCAGAAATCGACCAGCACCGGCAGGTCGCTGCGCGCCACGTGGCGGTCGAACTGGGCCTCGTCGAGCGCAACCGGTGCGCCCGCGAAGAGCGGCTGGTGGCAATTCCCGCAGTCCGGCGCGCTGGCCAGGTCGGCGGCCTTCACGCGGTTGGTGGTGTGGCAATGCGGGCACACCACATGGAGCGATGCCGGGGCCTCGCCGCTCATCACCTTACCCCTTCAGGGATTCGTCCAGTTCCTTGCAGGACGGCGCGCAGACCGGCTGGGCCTTGCCCAGCACGCGCTTGGTCTGCATCAGCGAGCGAGGGCGATGCTTGCCGCACAGGAAGCAGGACATCGTGGCACCGCTGAACGAGGACGAGGCCTTGAAGGGTGAACCCGGCGTCTTGGACTTGTAGCGCAGGCCGCCTTCGTTGACGGTGGTTTTGACATCGGCGTTGGACATCGGTCCCTTTCTTCAAACTCAAACAATCGATCCGGGCGGCGTGGCGCTGCCGGCGCGGGCGCGCTCGATGGCCTGGCGCGCCGCCAGCTCGGCGCTCATGGCCGGTTCCAGCGCGCTGCGGCACAGGCCGGCGTGCTGGTAATGCAGGTTCTCGTAGAGCTCGGCGGCCGCGGGGAAGCGGTCCAGCAGGGGCCCGAGTTCGGCGCCGGAGGCGACGTCCTCGAACTCGTGCACCAGGTGCAGCACGACGGAGCGGTACTGCTCGGCGCCGATGGGGGTGGGGCTGTGTTCGAGCCGCTCGAGCAACTGTGCCAGCGTCGCCGTCACGGCCAGGTCGCGCCCGGCTTGGGGTGTGGAGGTGGCTTTCATGCGTGGCATATGGCGATTTTCGGCGTTTTTTCCAGTGCCGACGGCCAAAGGGCCTTCGCGGACCGCAAATCGGGGTGGGAAACAGCCGCTCGCCGCCCTCGCCGGGGCGCCTGCGCCCATGTGCAAGCTCACGCACAATCCGGGCCCATGCAGCTCAACTTCATCGCCAACACCAACGTTCCGTCGGCCTCGGGCCGCCTCCTGCCGGTCCTGGACCCCTCCGACGGACAGCAGTTCGACGAGCTGCAGCGCAGCAACGCCGACGACATCGACGCCGCCGTGCGCGCGGCGCGCGACTGTTTCGACAACGTCTGGCACAAGGTGAGCGCAGCCGAGCGCAGCCGGCTCATGTACAAGCTGTCACAAAAAATCGCCGAGCACGCCGACGAACTGACGGCGTTGGAACAGCGCGACTGCGGCAAGCCCACCAAGCAGGCGCGCGCCGATGCGCTGGCACTGGTGCGCTACTTCGAGTTCTACGCCGGCGCCTGCGACAAGTTCCACGGCGAGACCATCCCCTACCAGGACGGCTACAGCGTCTTCACCTGGCGCGAGCCCCACGGCGTGACGGGCCACGTCATCCCGTGGAACTACCCGATGCAGATCTTCGGCCGCAGCGTGGGTGGCGCGCTGGCCGCGGGCAACGTGTGCGTGGTCAAGCCGGCCGAGGACGCTTGCCTGTCGCTGATCCGCGTGGCACAGCTGGCGGCCGAGGTGGGCTTTCCGCCCGGCGCCATCAACATCGTGACGGGCTACGGCCACGAGGTGGGCGACGCGCTGGCGCGGCACCCGGGCATCGACCACATCAGCTTCACCGGCAGCCCGAAGGTGGGCACGATCATCCAGCAGGTGGCGGCTGAGCGGCACTGCCCGGTCACGCTGGAGCTGGGCGGCAAGAGCCCGCAGATCATCTTTGCCGACGCCGACCTGGGTGCGGCCATTCCCGTGATCATCAACGCCATCGTGCAGAACGCCGGCCAGACCTGCTCGGCCGGCTCGCGCGTGCTGATCGAGCGCGAGATCTACGAACTGCTGCTCGAGCGCCTGGGCCATGCCTTCGAGGCGCTGCGCGTCGGCCCGGCGGCGATGGACCTCGACGTCGGCCCGCTGATCCGCCAGACGCAGCAGCAGCGCGTGTGGGACTTCCTCTCCGACGCGCACGCCGCCGACATCCCCATGGTGGCGCAGGGCCAGATCGTCGACGAGGCACCCGACACCGGCTTCTACCAGGCCCCCACCCTGTTGCGCGACGTGCCGGTGTACCACCGGCTGGCGCAGGAAGAGGTCTTCGGACCGGTGCTGTGCGCCATGCCCTTCGCCGACGAAGACGAGGCCGTGGCGCTGGCCAACGCCACCCAGTTCGGGCTGGTGGCGGGCGTGTGGACGAGCAACGGCGCGCGCCAGTTCCGCATGGCCAAGCGGGTGAAGAGCGGCCAGGTCTTCATCAACAACTACGGCGCCGGCGGCGGCGTCGAGCTGCCCTTCGGCGGCGTGAAGTCCTCCGGCTACGGCCGCGAGAAGGGCTTCGAGGCGCTGTACGGCTTCACCACGCTCAAGACGGTCGCGGTGCGTCACGGCTGAAGCGCTTGTGAACGAAATCGGCCTCCATCGCCCGCCCAGCGGGCGCGGGCAGCTATAGGAACCATAGCATTTGGAGGTGCTGACGATGCGACGGATCGGGTCACTCGGGCTGGCGTGGGCCGCCGCTTCGCTGCTCACCGGCACCGCGGCCGCCCAGAGCGCTGCGCCCGCACCCGGCACCTACGTCTACGAGGGCGGCGCCGGCACGCTGGAGATCCGTCCGGACGGCCGCTTCAAGATCGACACCGTCGGCGCCAACTTCCACACCTGCAACCTCGAAGGCGGCATCGCGCAGGGCCGGGGCCAGGTGTCGCAGTCGGCCTGCGTGCTGAGCTTCAAGGCGGGCAAGGATGGACTGACGGTTGGCACGAACCAGTCCGACCAATGCCAGGAAAGTTGCGGCATGCGCGCCGCCTTCGTCGGCGAGTACATCCGCCCCGCGCCGCTGAAGCGGGCTTGAAAGCTCCTCAGCCCAGTGCCGTGTCGAGCAGCATCATGAGCACGAAGCCCACCATCAGTCCCCCGGTGGCGAAGGCCTCGTGGCCCTTGCGGTGCGACTCCGGAATGATCTCGTGGCTGATGACGAAGAGCATCGCCCCGGCCGCGAAGCCCAGCCCCCAGGGCAGCAGCGCCGCCGACCAGCCGATCACCGCAGCCCCCAGCACGGCGCCCAGCGGCTCCACCAGGCCCGAGGCCATGCCCAGGGCGACGGCGATCCAGCGCCGATAGCCCGCGGCGAGCAGCGCCACGGCCACCACCAGCCCCTCGGGCACGTCCTGGATGGCGATGCCCGTGGCCAGCGCGTTGGCGCGCAGGCCATCGTTGCCGGCATAGCCCACGCCGATGGCCAGGCCCTCGGGCAGGTTGTGCAGGGCGATGGCGATCACGAACAGCCAGGTGCGGCGCAGCTTGCGCGCCGCGTGGCCGTCCATGCCTTCCCGGCCCTTGATGAAATGCTCGTGCGGCAGCAGCTTGTCCATCGCCATCAGCGCGATGCCGCCGAGCAGGATCGCCGTGCCGATGAGCGCGCCCGCTGCCCAGGCGCTGTCGCCCGCACCGCCGAGGCGCCGCGCGGCCTCCAGGCCGGGGATGATGAGCGAGAAGGCGCAGGCCGCCAGCATCACGCCGGCGCCGAAACCGAACAGGGTGTCCTGCACCCGGTCCGACAGGCGCTGCGAGAACATCACCGGCACCGTGCCCAGGGCCGTCGCCAGCGCCGCCACCGAGCCGCCCAGCAGCGCATGCCAGACCAGTGCATCGCTGCGCACGAAGGCCCAGAACTGTCCGCCCAGCACGAGCGCGCCCGCGGTCACGATGGCCAAGCCCAGCCATTCGCGGGGCGACAGGGGCGCACGCGCCAGCGTGGGTCCTGCGGTTTCGGTCTCTTTCATCCGGATTCCTCCTGCGCGGTCGACGTGCGGGCGCGGCGGGCGGATCAGGCGCGCGCCGCCGCGTGACGGCGAGCCACTTCGGCCCAGTTCACCACGTTGTAGAAGGCGGCGATGTACTCGGGCCGGCGGTTCTGGTACTTGAGGTAGTAGGCGTGCTCCCACACATCCAGGCCCAGGATGGGCGTGGCGCCGGAACCGATGCCCTGCATCAGCGGGCTGTCCTGGTTGCCGCTGCTTTCCACGGCGAGCCGGCCATCACCCTGGACCACCAGCCAGGCCCAGCCGCTGCCAAAGCGCGTGAGCGCCGCCCCGGTGAAGGCGTCCTTGAAGGCATCGAAGCCGCCGAGATCGCGGTCGATGGCCTGCGCCAGCGCGCCCTCCGGCGTGCCGCCACCACCCTGTGCCGGGGGCGCCATCACGGCCCAGAACAGGCTGTGGTTCGCATGGCCGCCGCCGTTGTTGCGCACCGCCATGCGGATCGCCTCCGGCAGCGCATCGATGCGCGCGATGAGCTGCTCGACCGGCATGCCGTCGTGGGGCGTGTCCTTCACCGCCGCGTTGAGGTTGTTGACGTAGGCCTGGTGGTGCTTGCTGTGATGGATCTCCATCGTCTGCGCATCGATGTGCGGCTCGAGCGCGTCGTGGGCATAGGGCAACGGAGGCAGGGTGTAGGGCATGGGACTCCTGGTGAAAAGATGCGGTGGAAAGAACGGGATGCGCTCAGTGCAGATGCGCCGGCCGCTGCCCGAAGGCAGGCGCGGGCGTGGCGTGCAGCGCGGCCTCGACCGCCCGCTCCTCGCCATAGGCGCGAAGCCAGCCGAGCAATTGGGCGCGGGTCTCGCGAAGGTGGCGCCAGGCGGCCTGGCGCACGTCGTGGGGCTGGCCGCCCTCCTCGAGCAGGCGCAGCAGCAGGCGATGCGGCAGGCACAGGTGGTCGGCCGCCTGTGGCAGCTGCCCGCGGCAGCGGTAGAGCTCGGAGAGGTTGTGGTGCGAGACGACCAGGGCCGCCAGGCAGTCGTCGGGCCGCATGGCGAGCAGCCCGCCGTCGACCAGCGCTTCGGCCGTCCACAGGGCACGGACATGGGCGGCCAGCGCGATTTCGAGGCGGCCGTGGCGGTGCGCTTCCAGCGCGGCGCGCGTCAGCCGCTCCCAGTGCGCGAGACCGCGTGCGGCCTCGATGGGGGCCGCCGGCCGGGAAGGGTTCGGGATGGGATGCATGCACAAGCTCCTTGCTCACAAGAAGCCCTTTGCGTCGATGCGTCCGTCATCCGTGCGTACTTGGGCGTGGATGAATGATAGTAATTCTCAACAACCTCCATCCAGAAGGGTTTCCCGAGCACGCGACGACCCCACGGGCGGCTCGTGCAGCCCACGCTCGCTAAACTGGCCGGCCCCACCTGCCGGACCGCCACGCGCGCCCGCGATTTCCCCGTGACAGCCGCCCTCGCCCACCCCCCATTTCAGCCGCGCACGCATGCCGTGGCGCCGCGCCGCTGACCCCCATGCCCATGCGCGTGATCCCCCTCGTCGATGCACGCCGCCCCGTCGTGGCGCCGGCCGACGCGCCCGCGCAGGCGCCCACCGGCGCCCTCTTCGACCGGCTCGGCCGGCCCCTCACCGACCTGCGCATCAGCGTCACCGACCGCTGCAACTTCCGCTGCAGCTACTGCATGCCCAAGGAGGTGTTCGACAAGGACTACCGCTACCTGCCGCATGCCGACCTGCTGAGCTTCGAGGAGATCACGCGCGTCGCACGCCTGTTCGTGCAACACGGCGTGCGCAAGATTCGCCTCACGGGCGGCGAGCCGCTGCTGCGCAAGAACATCGAGGGCCTGGTCGAACAGCTGGCGCACCTGCGCACGCCCGACGGCGAAGCGCTGGACCTCACGCTCACCACCAACGGCTCGCTGCTCGCCCGCAAGTCGAAGGCCCTGAAGGCCGCCGGCCTGCAGCGCGTGACGGTGAGCCTCGACGGGCTGGACGACGCCGTGTTCCGCGCCATGAACGACGTCGACTTCCCGGTCGGCGAGGTGCTGGCCGGCATCGAGGCGGCGCAGGCGGCGGGGCTCGGTCCCATCAAGGTCAACATGGTCGTCAAGCGCGGCACCAACGAGCAGGAAATCCTGCCGATGGCGCGGCGCTTCAGAGGCACCGGGGTCGTGCTGCGCTTCATCGAATACATGGACGTGGGCGCCACCAACGGCTGGCGCATGGACGAGGTGCTGCCCTCGGCCGAGGTGGTGGCGCGCGTCGCGACCGAATTCCCGCTGGTTCCAATGGAGGCGAGCGCACCCGGTGAGACGGCGCAGCGCTGGGCGTACGCCGACGGCGGCGGCGAAATCGGCGTCATCAGCAGCGTCACGCAGGCCTTCTGCAGCGACTGCAGCCGCGCGCGCCTGTCGACCGAGGGGCAGCTCTACCTGTGCCTGTTCGCGAATCGCGGACACGACCTCAAACCCCTGCTGCGCGGTGACGCAGACGATGCGCAGATCCTCTCGGCCATCGGCCACATCTGGCAGGGCCGCGCCGACCGCTATTCGGAACTGCGCGCCCTGCGCGAGCCCGACACCGGCGACGGCGGCCCGCGCCGGGTCGAGATGAGCTACATCGGCGGATGACGCCGGTCCGCCCCGACCTCGACATCACCGGCCTCGTGCTGGCCGGCGGCCGCGGCAGCCGCATGGGCGGGCTCGACAAGGGCCTGCAGGACTTCGCCGGCGAGCCGCTGGCGCTGCGCGCGCTGCAGCGGCTGGCGCCGCAGGTCCACCGCGTGATGCTGAGCGCCAACCGCAACCTGCTGAGCTACGAGTTCTTCGGTGCCCCCGTGGTGACCGACGCACAGCCCGACCATCCCGGCCCCCTGGCCGGCTTCCTGGCCGGCCTGCGGCACTGCGAGACGCCCTGCCTGCTCACCGTGCCCTGCGACGCGCCCAACTTTCCGCCCGACCTGGCGCGGCGCCTCGCCGCAGCAATGAACGCCCAGGGCGCGGACATCGCCATCGCCAGCGCGCCCGAGCCGCAGCCCGACGGCGGCAGCCGCCTGCGACCGCAGCCGGTGTTCTGCCTGCTGCGCACCACGCTGCAGGGCAGTCTGGCAGCCTTCCTCCAGGCAGGCGGGCGCAAGGTCTCGGCCTGGACGTCGCAGCACACCGTGGCGCTGGTGCCCTTCGACCAGCCCGGCGACGCGCCGGACGCCTTCTTCAACGCCAACACGCTGGCCGAGCTGCAGGCGATCGCGCCTTCGCGCTGACCCGCGCGTCACAACGCCTTCTTTCAAGACAAATTGGCCTGTAACGCCCGCGGGACGGGCGATAGCAGCTATCAAAATGATAGTAAACCGGGATGCGTCACCGCAATCTCCGCCCCACCTTTGCGCGGCCACCAAGGCCGCGTCGTCGCCGGCGCCGGGTAGGAGGCGACGGTGTTCGGCGGCATCATGCGGCGATGCTCGCCGCGCGCGTCGAACTGTTGCAGCAGATGCCGATCTTCGGCGCGGTGGACGCGGATGCGCTCGAGTTCCTGCTAGCGCCGGCGCCTCTGGTGCTGAAGCAGGCAGGCGACTTCTTCTTCCGCGAGGGCGAGCCGGCCGCATCGATGTTCGTGCTCGAAAGCGGCCAGGTCAGCGTCTGCAAGAACTGGCAGGGCCACGCGCTGCTGCTGCGGCGCCTTCGCGACGGCGACTGCTTCGGCGAAATGGCGCTGCTGGACCTGTTCCCGCGCAGCGCCTCGGTGCGGGCCGACACGGACTGCCGCGCCATCGAACTCACGCCCGCGAACCTCTACCGGCTCTTCCAGCGCGACGCGGCGCAGTTCGCCACCATCCAGATGAACATCGGCCGCGAGCTCAGCCGCCGGCTGCGCCACACCGACGAGTTGCTCTTTCGCGCCCGCATGGGCGAGTCGCTCGAGGAACTGCCGCGGGTATGAGCGCCCAGCCCACCCCCCGGAGAGAGACAAGAAAACCTGGGGCGGCCCGGCGTTTTCCTGTGAGCCCTACAGGCGCCCCTGCGCCCGCAGAACGCC
The DNA here is from genome assembly GCF_901875635.1 of Xylophilus ampelinus. Lineage (GTDB taxonomy): Bacteria > Pseudomonadota > Gammaproteobacteria > Burkholderiales > Burkholderiaceae_C > Xenophilus. The sequence goes on from NZ_CABFMN010000125.1 coordinate 19,283, forward strand.
CTTGTTGGCCAGCGCGTCGGCCTTCTCGTTGCCGGGGTCGCCCGAGTGGCCCTTGACCCAGCGCCATTCGATCTGGTGACCGCCGTTCTGCACCAGCTCGTCGAGCCGCTTCCAGAGTTCGACGTTCTTCACAGGCTGCTTCGTCGACGTGATCCAGCCCTTGGCCTTCCAGCCGCGGATCCATTCGGTGATGCCCTGGCGCACGTACTGGCTGTCCAGGTACAGCACCACCTTGCAGGGCCGCTTGAGCGCGGCCAGGCCCTCGATGACGGCGGTGAGCTCCATGCGGTTGTTGGTGGTATTCAACTCGCCGCCGAACAGCTCTTTTTCGGTGACGCCCGACTTGAGCCAGGCCCCCCAGCCGCCCGGGCCGGGATTGCCCTTGCAGGCGCCGTCGGTGTAGATCGTGACTTCGTTCAATCTCTTGTCTTTCTCTCTGAAGGGGCAGCGCGCACCCGCCCGCCTTCGCGGTGCATGCGGCCCGCCACCGGCATCGGCGCGGTGGCGATCGCGGGACGGCGCTTCCAGTCGGCCGGCAGCAGGCGCATGCCGCGCACGCGCTTGACGGCCACGATGAAGTACACCGCGCCAAAGATCGGCCACCAGCGCTCGCCCACGGTGTCGAACCAGCGGCAGCGCTCCAGCCAGGCCTCGCTGCGCACCGCGGGCCGGTAGAGGCCGAAGCGGCCCGATTCGACCTCGAAGCCCAGCAGCCGCAACCAGTCGCGCATGCGCCAGTAGTTGATGAATTCGCCTTCGGCCGGCAGGTACAGCTCGCCGAAGCCCAGGCGCCGGTACAGGCGCGCACGGCGCTGCCGCATGCCCCACAGGCTGACCGGGTTGAGGCCGCAGACCACCACCCGGCCCTCGGGCACCAGCACCCGTTCCACCTCGCGCAAGGTGGCATGTGGGTCGGGGCTGAGTTCGAGCGCATGGGGCAGCACCAGCAGGTCCAGGCTGTTGGCCGCGAAAGGCAGGGCCGCGAAATCGGTGACGAGCGCGGTCGGCGCACCGCCTGCGTGCGGCGACGCGACCCAGCGGTGCGGCATGCGGTTGGCGCGCAAGGCGTCGATCGACGGCAGGCCGAGCTGCAGCGCGTGGTAGCCGAAGACATCGGCCACCGCGTCGTCGAACTGCGCCTGTTCCCAGTGGTGCAGGTAACGCCCGGCCGGGGTCTCGAACCAATCCTGCAAACCTATAATTTGACCGGTCATGACCCTCGTTCCGTTGCCCGCTTTCGCCGACAACTACATCTGGATGTTGCAGGTCGGGGCGCATGCGGTCGTGGTCGATCCGGGCGATGCGAGGCCGGTGCTCGACGCGCTGGCGACGAGGCCCGACCTGACGCTGGCGGCGATTCTAGTCACGCACCACCACGCCGATCACACCGGCGGCGTGGCGGCGCTGCGCGAGGCCACCGGCGCCCAGGTCTACGGACCGGCGCACGAGACCATCCCCGGACCCTTCACGCCGTTGTCGCAAGGCGAGCGCGTGCAGGTGCTCGGCCTCGAGTTCACGGTGATCGACGTGCCGGGCCACACGGCCGGGCACATCGCCTACTTCCTGCCCGCCCAGGGCGGCGAGGCGCCGCTGCTCTTCTGCGGCGACACGCTCTTCTCGGGCGGCTGCGGCCGCCTGTTCGAGGGCACGCCTGCGCAGATGCTGCACTCGCTCGACGCACTGGCCGCGCTGCCCGGCGACACGCGCGTATGCTGCGCCCACGAGTACACGCTGTCCAACCTGCGTTTCGCGCGCGCCGTCGAGCCGGCCAACGCAGAACTGGCCCGCTACATCGCGCACTGCGAGACGCTGCGCGCCCAGGGGCAGCCCACGCTGCCCGCCCGCCTGGCCACCGAGCGCCAGATCAACCCCTTCCTTCGCAGCCGCGAAGCCACTGTCACCGCCGCCGTGCAAGAGCACGCCGACCTCCCCGCAGATGCGGGCGAGATCGACGTCTTCGCCGCGCTGCGCCAATGGAAAAACGACTTCCGATGAAGATCCTCCTAGCTGCCGTCGTGGCCAGCGCCCTGCTGCTTGCAGGCTGCGCCACCGGCACCGACCCCAACGGTTCCTCCTCCTCCCCCTTTTCCTCCTCGTCTTCGTCGGCCCCTGGCAGCAGCGCGTCGCCGATCTATCCCGACGGTTCGCTGTCGCCGATCGCGCCGGGCCGCACCGGCGGCAGCCAGCGCAGCGTGGTCACGCTCGCACCGCCCGTGGACATGTGGGACCGCATCCGCCGCGGCTTCAAGATGCCCAACCTCGAGAGCGACCTGGTGCGCGACCGCGAACAGTGGTACGCGACCCGGCCCGACTACATCCAGCGGATGACCGAGCGCTCGAACAAGTACATCTTCCACATCGTCGAGGAACTCGAGCGCCGCAACATGCCGACCGAGCTGGCGTTGCTGCCCTACATCGAGAGCGCGTTCAACCCGCAGGCCGTCTCCAGCGCACGCGCCGCGGGCATGTGGCAGTTCATGCCGGCCACCGGCACCGACTACGACCTCAAGCAGAACATCTTCCGCGACGACCGGCGCGACGTCATCGCCTCCACGCGTGCCGCGCTGGACTACCTGCAACGCCTCTACAACATGTTCGGCGACTGGCAGCTGGCGCTGGCGGCCTACAACTGGGGCGAAGGCAACGTGGGCCGCGCCGTTGCGCGCAACCAGAAGGCGGGCCTGCCGGCCGGCTACACCGACATCAACATGCCGGCCGAGACGCGCCTGTACGTGCCCAAGCTGCAGGCGGTGAAGAACATCGTGGCCAATCCGCAGCAGTTCAACGTCGACCTGCCGGTGATCGCCAACCACCCCTACTTCCAGACCGTGACGCTCACGCGCGACCTGGACGTGACGCTGGCCGCCAAGCTGGCCGACGTGCGCATCGAGGACTTCCGCGCGCTCAACCCCGCGGCCCACAAGCCCGTGCTGCTGGCCGCCGGCGGCAACACGCAGATCCTGCTGCCCTGGGACAACGCGGCCGTCTTCCAGCGCAACTTCGAGGCGTACAGCCAGGGCCAATACGCCAGCTGGACGGCCTGGACCGTGCCCGGCACCATGACCGTGGCCGATGCGGCGCAACGATCCGGCATGAGCGAGGCCGATCTGCGCGCGATGAACAACATCCCGCCGCGCATGCTCATCAAGGCCGGCTCCACACTCATCGTGCCGCGCAGTGCGCGCGTGCAGGAAGACGTGGCCGCCGCCGTGGCCGACACTGGCCACCTGAGCTTCGAGCCCGAGATCGTCACGCGCCGCACGGTCGTCAAGGCCGGCCGCAACGACAACGTGGCGAGCATCGCGCGCCGCTACAGGCTGAGCCCGGCCAGCGTCGCGCAGTGGAACGACGTCGGCGCCGGCCACAGCTTCAAGCGCGGTTACCAGGTCGTGGTGTACCTGCCGGTGCGGGCGGCCGCGGCGGCGCGCGTGGGCACGGGCGTGCGCGAGCCGGTTGCCCGCGGCAAGCATGCCGTCGTGACCAGCAAGCGCGGCGGCGGCGTCGTCAGGACAAGCACCGCCCCGGTGCGCGCGGCGCCGGCGAAGGCAACCGCTTCGAGCAAGCAGGTGGTCAAGGAAAAGCGCGGCGGCACGCCCGCAAAGAAAAAGCGCTGATCAGTGGCGCCGCCGGACGGCGCCGATGACGGAACAGCGCCCGGCCTGCCACGGCCGCGGGCGCGAAAGGTGCGTGCGGGACGCCGCGAAACCAACACACACGGAGGATGTCGGCATGGCGGCAGAAGGCAGCGCGGGGGACCTGGTCAAGGTCGTGACCCTGCTCGGGGCGGCGGTGGTGGCCGTGCCCCTGTTCAAGCGCATCGGGCTCGGCTCGGTGCTGGGCTACCTGGCGGCGGGGCTGGCCATCGGTCCCTTCGGGCTCAAGCTCTTCAGTGATCCGCAGGCCATCCTCCACACGGCCGAGCTCGGTGTGGTGATGTTCCTGTTCGTCATCGGCCTCGAGATGCGGCCGTCGCACCTGTGGAGCCTGCGGCGCGAGATCTTTGGCCTGGGCAGCCTGCAGGTCGTGGTGTGCGGGCTGCTGCTCACCGGCGTGGGCGTGGCCTTCGGCTTCTCGCTGGCGGTGTCCTTCGTGAGCGCGATGGGCTTCGTGCTCACCTCGACCGCGATCGTCATGCAGCTGCTCGGCGAACGCGGCGACATCGCGGCACCACGCGGCCAGAAGATCGTGGCCATCCTGCTCTTCGAGGACCTGCTCATCGTGCCGCTGCTGGCCATCGTGGCCTTCATGGCGCCGGTCGACGCGAGCGCACCGGTGGACCGCGTGGCGGCCGAGTCGCGCTGGCTCGGCGTGGCGGTGGCCGTGGGCGCGCTGGCTGCGCTGGTCGCCGCCGGGCTGTGGCTGCTCAACCCGCTGTTCCGCGTCCTCGCCAACGCCAAAGCACGCGAAGTGATGACGGCCGCGGCGCTGCTGGTCGTTCTGGGCGCCGCGCTGCTGATGCAACTGGGTGGGCTGTCGATGGCCATGGGCGCCTTCCTGGCCGGCGTGCTGCTGTCCGAATCGACCTTCCGCCACCAGCTCGAGGCCGACATCGAGCCCTTCCGCGGGCTGCTGCTGGGCCTGTTCTTCCTCGGCGTGGGCATGTCGCTGGACCTGGCCGTCGTCGCGCAGAACTGGCCGATCATCGTGGCCGGCGTGCTGTCGATGATGGTGGTCAAAGCACTGTGCATCTACGGCGTGGCACGCCTGGCCAGGAGCTCGCACGCCGACGCGCTGGACCGCGCCGTGCTGATGGCGCAGGGCGGCGAATTCGCCTTCGTGCTCTTCTCGGCGGCACTGGGCGCGAAAGTGATCGATCCGGTGGTCAACGCCAACATGACGGCGATCGTCGTGCTGTCGATGGCGCTCACTCCACTGGTCGTGCTGGCGCACGGGCGCTTCGCGCCCAAGGCCGCGGCCTCGATGGAAGGGATCGAGACGGCCCACGACCTCATGGGCAGCGTGCTGATCATCGGCTTCGGCCGATTTGGCCAGATCGCCAGCCAGGGCTTGCTGGCGCGCGGCGCCAGCATCTCGATCATCGACAGCGAGACCGACGTCATCCGCACCGCGGGCTCCGCCGGCTTCAAGGTCTACTACGGTGACGGCGGGCGCGCCGACGTGCTCCACGCCGCCGGTGCGCACCAGGCGCGCGCCATCCTGGTGTGCATCGACGACCGGGCCGCCGCCACGCGCATTGCCGAACTGGTGAAGGCCGAGTTTCCGCATGCGCAATTGCTCGTTCGAGCCTACGACCGAGAGCACGCGATGGAACTGCTCAAGGCCAACGTCGACTACCAGATCCGCGAGACCTTCGAATCGGCGATGCTCTTCAGCCGGCAGGCGATCCTGGCGTTGGGCGCGACGCCCGGCGAGGCGGACGAGGCCGTGGCCGAGGTCCGCCGCCGCGACACGGAGCGCTTCAGCCTCGAAGCCGCGGGCGGGCTGTTCGCCGGCACGGCCGTGCTGTTCAGCAACGTGGGCAAGAAGAAGGACGGCGCATGAGTCGCGCGGCCTGGGACGATGTCGTCCACTTCTGGCGCGACGCCGGGCCCCCGGCCTGGTTCAAGAAGAATCCGGAGTTCGACCGTCGTTTTCGCGAACGCTTTCACGACGCGCACTTTGCCGCCGCCCGTCGCGAATACGATGCCTGGGTCACGCAGGAGCCGCACAGTGCGCTCGCGCTGATGTTGCTGCTGGACCAGTATCCGCGCAACGCCTTCCGCGGCACGGGCCACATGTACGCCACCGACCCATTGGCCCGCCACTACGCCGACCGCCTGGTCGCGCAGGGCTTCGACCAACGGATCGAAGAATCGCTGCGCCTGTTCTGCTACCTGCCCTTCGCGCACTCCGAAGACATGGCCGACCAGCAGCGCTCGCTCGCCCTGAACCGCGCCTTGAGCGCCGAGTCGGGCGAGCATGCGCAGGGCCATCTGGACATCATCCGCCGCTTCGGCCGCTTCCCGCACCGCAACCACCTGCTCGGCCGCACGACCACGCCCGAGGAACGGACTTTCCTGGACGCGGGCGGCTTCGCCGGCTGAGCCGGCCCTCGCCATTCAGTGGCCGACCTGGGGTGTCGCGTGCCGGCGGCGTCGCGCCATGGAATCCCAGAGCGCAACGACGATCACCACCACCGTCGTGCCGGTGCCCGCGATCGCGATGCTCAGGTGCCCAATCACGGGAATCAACAGCGCCAGCAGCAGCAGGCCGACCCCGTGCGAGACCGGGAAGCTGCCATGCACCACCCGCTTGAACAGGGCGTTGCCCAGCAGGTAGATCGCCGGCCCGCCGAGCAGCACGGCGAGGTACTTGGGCTCGACGTGGTGGTCCCCATGGCCGATCACGAGGTCATCGGCCACCGCCGAAGCGATGATCCCGGCGATGAGGACCACGTGGATGTAGTGGAACAGCGCGCCGATGCGGCCCGGGTCCTCGGCGTGTTCGATCACATGGCTGGCCGCCTTGCTGCTGGTGTCGAAGTAGATCCACCACATCGCGATGCTGCCGAGGAAGGTGACGGCCATCTCGAAGACCGCCCACACGTCCCATTCCTTCGCCAGGGCGAAGGACGCACCGCTGGCCAGCACCGATTCGCCCAGCGCGACGATCACGAAGAGCTGGCAGCGCTCCGCGAGGTGTCCGCCGTCGATGGTCCATTCGCTGGTCGCCGAACGACCCAGCCCGGGAAAGGCGAAGCCCGTCATGGGCGAGAAATACTCGCAGGCCACCGCGACGGCCCACAGGCCCAGGCGCAGCATGCCGTCGCTTGCCAGGCCGCCCGCGATCCAGAAAGCCGCCGAGACGCACAGCCACGCCAGCATGCGCCGGAAGTTGGGCGCCATGGGACTGCCGCGCTCCAGGGCCAGCAGCACCCACGCCGTTCGGCCGACCTGGATCAGCGCATAGCAGGCGGCAAAGATGAGGCCCCGATCCCCGAAGGCCTGCGGCAGCGCAGCCGACATCACCAGGGCGACCATCATGATGGCGAACAGCACCAGCCGGATCGGGAGCGCGCCCGGGTTGAACCAGTTGGTCATCCACGACGTGTACTGCCAGCCGAGCCAGACCGCGAACCACATGAGCAGCGTCTGCGCCGCACCGAGCACGGTGAGGTGCTCGAGCAGGTAGTGGGACAACTGCGTGACGGCGAAGACATAGACCAGGTCGAAGAAGAGTTCTTCGTTGAGGACCTTGGCCTCATGGGTCCGCGAACGCAGCAGCGGCTGGCGCGGAAGGCTGTCGTTGTGCATCTGTGCCCCTTCGCGCTCCCCGGCGCGCGACGCGATCATCGCATGGGCGCTCGGCGGAATCGGCCGTCGCGGACCGGCTCAAGGCGGGCTCAGAGCTTCTCGGTCTCACCGCTGCGCGGCTGCCATTTCATCAATCGTCGCTCGATCATGCCGACCAGGCCATCGAGCACCAGCGCGAAGGCGGTCAGCACGACGATCCCGGCGAACACGGTGTTGACGTCGAAGGTGCCCTCGGCCTGCAGGATGAGATAGCCCACCCCGCGCGCCGAACCCAGGTACTCGCCCACCACGGCGCCGACGAAGGCCAGGCCCACCGAGGTGTGCAGGCTCGAGAAGACCCAGCTGGTGGCGCTGGGCAGGTACACCGTGCGCAGCAGCTGCCGCTGGTTGGCCCCCAGCATCCGCGCGTTGGCGAGCACCACGGGACTGACCTCGCGCACGCCCTGATAGACGTTGAAGAAGACGATGAAGAACACCAGCGTGACGGCCAGCGCCACCTTGCTCCAGATGCCCAGGCCGAACCACAGCGCGAAGATCGGCGCGAGGATCACGCGCGGCATCGAGTTGGCGGCCTTGATGTAGGGGTCGAGGATCAGGCTGGCCGTGGGCGCCAGCGCCAGCCACAGGCCGCAGGACAGCCCGAGCACGGTGCCGATGCCGAAGGCCAGCACCGTCTCCAACAGCGTCACGCCCAAATGGATGTAGATGTCGGCATTGCCCTTGAGGCCGTCGGGAAAGAGCGCATTGGGCGGCACGTCGACCGGCAGGAACCAGCTCCAGATGCGGCCGGCCACCTGGATCGGCTCGCCGAGGAAGAAGGCGACCTTCTGGTCGCGCGAGGCCAAGTGCCACAGCACCAGCAGCAGGACGAGCAGCGCGAGTTGCCACACGCGCGCATTGCGTTCGTTCGGGCGCAACATCAGGCGGCCTTTTTCAGCTGTTGCGCATAGCCCTTGAGGACCTCCTCGCGAAGCACGTCCCAGATCTGTGTGTGCAGTTCGACGAAGCGCGGCTGCATGCGGACCTCGGCCACGTCGCGCGGCCGCGGCAGGTCGATCACGAATTCGCCGATCGGGTGCGTGGCCGGGCCCGCCGACAGCACGACCACGCGGTCGCTCATGGCGATGGCCTCGTCGAGGTCGTGCGTGATGAACAGGACTGCTTTTCGCCTGGCTGCCCACAGCTCGAGCACCTCGTTCTCCATCAGCTGCCGCGTCTGGATGTCCAGTGCGCTGAAGGGCTCGTCCATGAGGATGATGTCGGGATCCAGCGCCAGGGTCTGGGCCAGCGCCGTGCGCTTGCGCATGCCGCCCGACAGCTGGTGCGGATAGCGGTCGCCGAAGCCCGCGAGGCCCACGCGCGCCAGCCACTGTTCGGCCTGCGCCCTCGCCTCGCGCTCGGGCACGCCGCGGTACTGCAGGCCGACCATCACGTTGTCGATCGCGCTGCGCCAGGGCATCAGCGCTTCGGTCTGGAACATGTAGCCGGCCCGTGTATTGATGCCCGCCAGCGGCTGACCAAAGACGCGCACCGTGCCCGACGAGGGCGCGAGCAGCCCCGCCGCGATGTTCAGCAGCGTCGACTTGCCGCAACCGGTGGGCCCGACGACCGAGACGAATTCGCCCGCGCCGATGCGCAGCGTGGTGTCGGCCACCGCGGTGTAGCGCTGGCGCGCGTCGTCCTTGGCGCGGAAGGTGCAGGTGATGTCGAGCAGTTCGAGGGCGTGGTCGGACATGGGCTTCTCTCGAGAAAACGCCGGGCCGCCCCAAGTTTTCTTGCCCCCTCGGGGGGCGGGCTGGGCGTAGCCCAGCTCTGGGGCGCTGAGCAAAAGGAAATCCCGGCACGAAGGCCGGGACGCAGCGGGGCGACGGGCGCGTTCAGGCCTTGAACCGATCCTTGGCGCGCCTGGCGAAGTCGTTGGTGTAGATCTTGTCCAGGTCGATGCGATCGCCCTTGACCGTGGTGTCGAAGCTGGTGATGGCGGCCAGCGCGGTCTTCGGCCCGTCGGCCGGCACGATGCCGTCCGGAGAGATCGACTCGCGCACCTTGTCGAAGGACGCCAGGTACAGCGCCCGGTCGCCCAGCAGGTAGGTCTCGGGCACGGTCTTGATGATGTCGCCGGGGCCGGCGGTCTGCAGCCACTTGAGGCCGTGCACGATTGCGTTGGCCAGCGCCTGGCAGGTGTTGGGATTCTTCTGCACGAACTCGGCCGGTGCGTACAGGCAGGCCGCGGGCATGGGGCCGCCGAAGACCTCCTGCGTGCCCTTGAGCGTGCGGGTGTCGCTGATGATCTTCACGTCGCCTTTCTGCTCGAGCATGGTCATCACCGGGTCGGTGTTGCTGATCGCGTCGATCTGCCCCGAGCGCAGCGCAGTCAGCGCGCCGGCGGCGACGCCCACGCCGATGTAGCTCACGTCGCTGGCCTTCAGGCCGCCGCGCGAGAGCACGAGGTTGGCCACCATGTTCGTCGACGAACCCGGCGCGGAGACGCCGATCTTCTTGCCCTTGAGGTCGGCGATGCCCTTGTAGCCCGCCATGTTCTTGGTCGACACGCCGACCGCGATCTGCGGTGCGCGGCCCTGCAGCACGAAGGCTTCGAAGAACTGGTTCTTCGCCTGCAGGTTGATGGTGTGCTCGAAGGCACCCGAGCACACGTCGGCCGAGCCACCCACCACGGCCTGCAGCGCGCGTGCGCCGCCGGCGAAATCGGAAATCTCGACCTCCAGCCCTTCGGCCTTGAAGTAGCCGAGTTGTTCGGAGATGGTGAGCGGCAGGTAGTAGAACGCAGCCTTGCCACCGACGGCGATCGAGACCTTGGACTTCTCGAGCTTGGGCTGCGCACGCAGCGCGGGCGCGGCGACCAGGGCGGCACTGGCCATGGCCAGCGAATGGAAGGAGCGTCGGTTGAGCATGAGGGTCGAGCGGATCGTTCTGAAAGACCCGATCGAGCTTAGGTGGCACCCCTGCCGAAGGCATCCGGAACATCCCGACGCGGGTTTCCACGGTAAGCCGAAACGCTCAGCGCAACGGTTGCGCTAACCTCAGGCAGGCGTCAGCGCCCGATGAAGAAGATCGCGATGTTGACCAGCAGCGCCGTGCTCCACACCAGGCTGCGCAGTGTGCTGCGGCCACGCACGTACAGCGAGATGTAGACCACGCGCAGCAGCACGTAGGCCAGGGCCAGCGCATCGAGCCGCCCCTGTGCGGCGCCGAACTGATGCGCCACGATGACGGCGCCGATGAACAGCGGCAGGCCTTCGAAGCTGTTGGCCTGCGCCGCGTTGGCGCGCGCACGCCAACCACTCTGGCGCGCCGCCCATTCGCGGGGTGCGTCGTTGTCACCCACGCCGAATGCGCCGGCCTTGGCCAGCCACGCCGATGCATAAGGCAGCAGCGCGGCCACAAGAACGCACCAGTAGGCCAGGGTCAGGTGGCTGAAGCTCATCGCGTCTCCGAATGAAAGTTATGAACCGAATCGCCCTGCAGCGCCCGCCAGACGGGCGCGACCAGCTATCAAAACAATAGCATCGACCTGCAGCGACATCACCGTCGGTCGACCAGCGCGTGCGCGATGGTGCCGAGGTCGACGTACTCCAGTTCGCTGCCCGCGGGCACGCCGCGTGCCAGACGCGTCACGGTGAGGCCGCGCGACCGCAACGCTTCGCCGATCACGTGCGCCGTGGCCTCGCCTTCCGCGGTGAAGTTGGTGGCGAGGATCACCTCGCTCACCTGGCCGTCGAGCGCGCGCTCCATCAGCCGGTGCAGGCCGATGTCGCGCACGCCGATGCCGTCGAGCGGGCTCAGCTTGCCCATGAGCACGAAGTAGTAGCCGCGGAAGGCGTTGGTACGTTCCAGTGCGGCCTGGTCGGCCGGCGTCTCGACCACCGCGAGCTTGCTGGCATCGCGGCGCGGGTCGCGGCACACGTTGCAGATCTCGGCCTCGGTGAAGGTGTTGCAGCGGTCGCAGTGGCGCACCGTGCCGGCAGCGGTCTGCAGCGCGCGCGCCAGCAACTGCGCCCCCTCGCGGTCGTGCTGCAGCATGTGGAAGGCCATGCGCGAGGCCGACTTCGCGCCCACGCCCGGCAGGCGGCGCAGCGCGTCGACCAGGGCATCGAGCGAGCTGGCGTCGGACACGTCAGCGCTCCTTCTCGACGCGTGCGCGGTACAGCGGCAGCCAGTCGCCGGGCGCGCCGGCGCAGCGGCGCTGGTAGTCGTAGCTCGCGGGCACGAAGCCCTTGCCGTCGAAGGCCCACTGCGCCGCGTAGCCGCAGTCGCCGATGCCGCGTCCCTTGGAGGCACTGGACAGGATGGCCGTGTCCGGGGCGTAGTCGCCTTCGGAGACCACTGCCGCATCGTCCGCGCGCTCCGGCGC
>NZ_CABFMN010000126.1 GCF_901875635.1 Xylophilus ampelinus
TTGCCCGTCTCCACGATGTGGCAGTGATGCGTGAGCCGGTCGAGCAAGGCGGTGGTCATCTTCGCGTCGCCGAACACGCTGGACCATTCGGCGAACGTCAGGTTCGTTGTGATCAGCACACTCGTGTGCTCGTACAGCTTGCTGAGCAAGTGGAACAGCAACGCCCCTCCGGACTGGCTGAAGGGCAGGTAGCCCAGCTCGTCCAATATGACCAAGTCCATGCGCAGCAAGCTGCCGGCAATCCGTCCGGCCTTGCCCTGTGCCTTCTCCTGCTCCAGCGCATTGACCAGGTCGACCGTCGAGTAGAACCTCACGCGCTTGGCGTGCCGCGTGATACCTGCCACGCCAATGGCGGTCCCCAAGTGCGATTTCCCGGTGCCGGTCCCGCCGACCAGAACCACGTTGTGCGCATCCTCGGTGAACTCGCAACTGGCCAGCTGATGGATCAGCTTGGCGTCCACCGGCGAGCCGGCGAAGTCGAAGCCCGCGAGGTCGCGGTGCACCGGGAACTTGGCTGCATGCATCTGGTGATTCACCGAACGCATGCCACGGTCGGCGCTCTCGGCCTGCAGCAGCTGCTCGATGAGCCATCGCGAGTTGTCCAGATCCACCTTGGCGCCCTGTTCGGCCAAGTCGCTCCAGGCACCTGCCATGCCGTGCAGACGAAGCTGCTTGAGTTCCACGACGATGTCACGCATGGCGCACCTCCTGCACGTCTTCGGCGCCTCTCAGGCGGTCGTAGCGGGCCGTGTCCGCACGCGGCGGCTCCAGGATCTGAAGGGCCGTTGCGACCGCCGGGGGCATCGGCTTGGCATCCAGACGTCCCAACACGTTAACCACGTGCTCCACGCTGACGCGCCCGGACGGCGGACCGTTCTCCAGCGCCAGTTCCACCGCCACCAGGACGGCCTCCAATCCGGCCGTCGGCACGATGGCCAGCACCTGCGCCATCAGACGATCACCTCCGGGTTGACGCAGCAGGCCGCGGCGCAATTGCTGCAGCGGTGCGGGCAGATCCGCGAACGGCGCGCCGTTGCCCAAGGCACCGGGCTTCCTCTGCTGCAGCGGGATGTAGTGCTGCCAGTCGTAGCCCGTCTGGCCTTCGGTGCCCAGGCGCTCATGGCTTGCCACCACCGCGTCGTCGGCCACCACGACCACCGCGCTCGGATACAGCCGGGTGCTGACCACCTGCCCGGCCAGTTCGCACGGCACCGAATAGCGATTGCGTGCCACCGCCACCAGGCAGGTGCTGGAGACGCGCGCCGGCTTCTCGACGTACCCATCGAAGGGCTCGGGCATCGGCATCAGGTGGGAGCGCTCATGCTCGAGCATCTCAGCCACACTGAACTGCTCGTGCTCGGGGTGGCGAAGCTCCTCCCACAGCGCCCGACAGCGCGCGGCAAGCCATGCATTGAGTTCGGCCAGAGAGCTGAAGCGCTGCCGCGTCGCTTCCAGCCAGATGCGGCGCCGGCTGTCCTGCACGTTCTTCTCGACGACTCCCTTCTCCCAGCCGCTGGCGACGTTGCAGAAGTCGGCATCGAACAGGTAGTGCGCGCACATCACCGCGAACCTGGCATTGACGACGCGCCCCTTGCCTTTCTTGACCTTGTCGACTGCCGTCTTCATGTTGTCGTAGATTCCGCGACGTGCAATGCCGCCCAGCGGGGCAAACGAGCGCGTGTGCGCGTCGAACAGCATCTCATGGCCCTGGCTCGGGTAGGCCACCAGCCAGAACGCGCGGCTCGCGCACAGCTTCAGGTGCGACACCTGCAGCCGACGGTAGACGCCGCCGATCACCAGTCCTTCCTCGCTCCAATCGAACTGGAAGGCCTCTCCCCACTCGAAGGCCAACGGCACGAACGCCTTGGTCGCCGCGGCTTGGCCTTCACCCTGCCGCCAGGCCCGAATGAAGTCGGTCAGCCGGCTATAGCCACCCTCATAGCCCAGGGCCTTGAGTTCGGTGTGCAGCGCTCGGGCCGTACGCCGCTCATGCTTCGCGCGCCGCGCATCGCAGCGCAGCATCTGCACAAGTGCTTCCTCGAACGCGCTGAGCTTGCCGGGGACCGCATCGCGCCGGTAGCGCGGTTCGACCTCGGCGGGCGCCTTCGCCCATTTCTTCACGGTATTGCGCGACAAGCCCGTGCGCCGGGCAATGTCGCTGAACGAGAGATGGTCGCGGAAATGCATCCGCTTGACCTTGCCAATCATGTCCATGGTGATCACCAGTTCGCCCTGCTGAAAAAATCAGCAGAGCAGTTGAACACCCTGGTCAATTTTCGATCGGCAGACCTCGCTTCAGATGGTCAGTTTTCGGTCGGCGCCAACACGTCGCGTACTTCAGGCTGGTCGTCGCGAGTTACGGTCCGCGCGAGCAGGGTCGCTTCGCGCAGGAGTTCTTCACCACGGTGAAGACCGCCTACACGCTGGCCTAGAGCGGGCGCCTAGAGCGAACATTCACATCCGGGTCGGAAGATCCCAAGGCGCGCTGTGTGATCGCTCTTCGCTGTCACCACGAATGTGGCGATAGCCCAATTGAGTAGCCTTTAACGACTGCTCACGTCCGATGCGGACATCGCGCCGACGTCTTGAAAAGACGGCTCAGGTCTAGGCTTGTCCAACACCTGCCCTCAAGCGTTGGCGGGCTCGGCGCTGTCGTTGTGCACGGACAGGTGTCGGACAACCCTAGACACTGCGGCCGCAAGGGCGTCTGCGGCAGACGGCGATCACCAGTCGATCTCGCACCGTTTTGCTACGGCGGGTTTCTGACGCCAACCTGCCATTGAGGTAGGAGAGCACGCGATCGGCGCCATCAACCTGGTTCTCCAGACTAACGCCGTGTCGGATCGCGACATCTCGACGCGGTACGTGCCTTTACTGCGTTCGCTTGCGGAAGAGATTTCCCTCGGTGTCGCGTGGATGCCGCGTGACTGACGAGATCCCCACATCGGGCTTACCTTGTTCGCAGCGTCCGCGCCCCTCAACCTCGACCTTGCTGTCTCAAACTGGGCTGGCCTTCATCTTGGTCGGGTCAGGCCGGTATCCGAGTCGCGCACTCACGTTCTCTGCTGCGTGCACTACGAGCAGCGCGGTGCTGGCGCCCGGAGTGGGATCGAAGCTGCCTGACGGCCCCAGAGCCGTGATGACGGCAGCGACCTTGCCGCTCTCCGTGAAGATCGGGGCCGCGACAGCACTCACTCCGTTAAGCAGCACATCGCGCATCGGAGCGCATCGGAGCGCCCGGATTTCCTGAAAGAGCGCGTCCACCGCGCGTTGGTCAGACAGTTGATGCCGACGCTCGGGCGTCGCTCTCGTCAACTCCTCCCTCGCAAGCTCCTTGAGCAGTGCTGCACCCGAGAACGCACCGAACGCCCGCCCCGTTGCAGACCACAGCACAGGCAGCACAGAGCCGACGCGCACGTTCACCGTCACCGGCAATGCCGGCTCCTCCCAGCGGACGATCGTCGGGCCGTGGTTTCCCAGCACGGCCGCGAAGCAAGACAGCTGGTGGTTCTCCGCGAGTTTCGCCAATTCCACCCCTGCAAGCGTCAGGACGGCCGACTGCCGCATGGCAGCCAAGCCAATGGTGATCGCTTCCGGCCCGAGCAGATAGCGGGCTGTCGCGGGGTCCTGCAGGGCGAGGTCCGCGTCGACGAGGGTTGCCAGGTACCGATGGACCTTCGAAGGGCTCTCGCCCAGGTGGGCCGACAGGCTGGTCAGCGAGGCCGCTCCACCCAGTTCCGCGAGCGCCTTGAGAACCGAAACGGCAGTGCCCGCCGACTGCACCCGGCTGCGCCGGTCCGCCGTGCCCGGCTCAGCTTCTCGACTGTTTTTCGAATCAGGATCACGCATAGCGGAATTCTTCATGTCCGGAACGTTAACAGACAAAACACCCCCTCGAACCAGTCAACCTATTTACTTTTCCGCCAAGCGGAAGTAAATTACGCAAAAGTGAATTGGAGATTGTGTGTTGAACTCTTCTGCCTCCAGCTGCCCGTTCGCGACCTCCCGAGCGCCGACCGGCTGCCCGGTGAGCGCACACGCGGCGAACTTTGACCCCTTCGAAGACGGGTATCAGCAGGACCCGCCTGACTACGTTCGCTGGGCGCGGGAGCAGGAGCCGGTGTTCTTCAGCCCCAAGCTTGGCTATTGGGTGATCACCCGGTACGAGGACATCAAGGCGGTGTTCCGCGACAACATCACCTTCAGCCCGTCCATCGCGCTGGAGAAGATCACGCCGACCGGCGAGGAGGCCAATGCAGTCCTCGCCTCGTACGGCTACGCGATGAACCGGACCTTGGTCAACGAGGACGAGCCTGCGCACATGCCCAGGCGCCGCCTGCTCATGGACCCCTTCACGCCGGAAGAGCTCAAGCACCACGAACCGATGGTCAGGCGCCTGGCGCGCGAGTACGTCGACCGCTTCATCGATGATGGCAAGGCCGACCTCGTGGACCAGATGTTGTGGGAAGTCCCACTGACGGTGGCGCTGCACTTCCTGGGCGTGCCCGAGGAAGACATGGACACTCTGCGACGCTATTCGATTGCGCACACCGTCAACACCTGGGGCCGTCCGAGACCGGAAGAGCAGGTGGAGGTTGCGCACGCCGTCGGCAACTTCTGGCAGTTCGCCGGAAAGGTGCTCGAGAAGATGCGCCAGGATCCCTCGGGGCCGGGCTGGATGAAGTACGGCCTCCGGAAACAGGCCGAGCATCCGGAGATTGTCACCGACTCCTATCTGCATTCCATGATGATGGCCGGAATCGTCGCAGCGCACGAGACCACCGCCAACGCGACGGCCAATGCGATGCTGCTGCTCCTCAAGCACCCGCACGTGTGGCGGGAGGTCTGCGAAGACCCGAGCCTGATCCCGAACGCCGTCGAGGAGTGCCTGCGGCACAACGGCTCTGTGGCGGCCTGGCGGCGCCTGGTGACCAAGGACGCACGCGTCGGCAATATCGACCTCCCCGCGGGCTCCAGGCTGCTGATCGTGATGTCCTCTGCCAATCACGATGAGCGGCATTTCGCTGACGCCGACCTGTTCGACATCCGCCGCGACAACGCCAGCGACCATCTCACCTTCGGCTACGGCTCGCACCAGTGCATGGGCAAGAACCTGGCGCGCATGGAGATGCAGATCTTCCTCGAGGAGTTCTCCCGTCGGCTGCCCCACATGCGGCTCGCCGACCAGCGCTTCACGTACGTGCCCAACACCTCGTTCCGGGGACCCGAGCACCTGTGGGTGGAATGGGACCCTGCGCACAACCCGGAGCGAATCAATCCAAAGCTAAGGGACCGTTGCAGCCCCGTGCGCATCGGGGAAACGTCCAAGCACGCAACGGCCCGGCCGCTGGTCGTCGAGCAAGTCACCCGCGTGGCCGACGAAGTTGTCCGCCTGCGCCTGGTGGCGCCCGATGGGCGTCCACTCCCGCGCTGGACACCGGGCTCGCACATCGACGTCGAATGCGGTTCGCCGGAGGTGACTCGGCAGTACTCACTTTGCGGGGACCCGGCCGAAGGCAACGCGTTGGAGATCGCGGTGCTGCGGGAAAGCAATAGCCGTGGCGGCTCGGCCTGGATCCACGACCAGGTCCAAGCCGGCGACCGGCTCAAGATCCGCGGCCCGCGCAACCACTTCCGCCTGGACGAAGCTGCCACCCGCCTCATCTTCATTGCCGGCGGCATCGGCATCACACCCATCAGTGCGATGGCGCGACGCGCGGGGGTGCTGGGCATCCCGTACGAGCTTCACTACAGCGGCCGCAGACGGTCTTCGATGGCCTTCCTCGATCAGCTCGCCGGGCTGCACGGGGATAGGCTGCACGTCTACGCGGACGATGAGGGCCGCCGCAACAACCTGCAAGCGCTGCTCGCGCAGCCGCTTCCGGGCGCCAAGATCTACGCATGCGGCCCCGTGGGGATGCTTTCCTCGGTGCAAGACGCCTGCTCCCACTGGCCCGATGACTCACTGCGCATCGAACACTTTGTCGCCAGCAAGGGGACGCTGGATCCTTCGCGCGAGCATCCATTCGTGGTCGAACTGAAGGACTCGGGAATCACCCTTTCGGTTCCGCCGGATCGGACGCTGTTGCAGGTTCTGCGGAGCGCGAACATCGACGTCCAGAGCGATTGCGAGGAAGGCCTGTGCGGATCGTGCGAAGTGCGCGTGCTTTCCGGGAAGGTAGATCACCGTGACGTCGTGCTTACGCGCAGCGAACGCGAGACCCACACCAGGATGATGGCCTGTTGCTCGCGCGCTGGTGGCAACAAGCTCGTCCTCGAACTCTGACGCGATCATCACCAGGAGCTCCCCGTGCATTCGACATACCGCCGCCTCTGTCTTGCCCTGGCCGGCACAGCGATGATGACCTTGTCGATCACCCCGGCGCTCGCCCAGCCCTACCCTGCCAAGCCCATCCGCCTTATCGTTCCTTACGCCGCCGGTGGTGGCACCGATTTCTTCGCCCGCACAGTGGGCCAGAAGCTGGCCGAGGGACTGGGACAACCGGTGATCATCGACAACAAGCCGGGTGCGGCCACCATCATCGGCGGGGATGCAGCCGCAAAGGCCTCGGCGGATGGATACACGGCCCTGGTGGCGGACAGCACCACCCTCGCTGTCAACCCGAGCCTATACAAGAAGCTACCGTTCGATCCGGCCAAGGACCTTCAACCCGTGACGCTGACGGCCCGCTTCGCAATGTTGTTGGTCGTGAATCCGGCTGCGTCCAAGGCGAACTCGGTGAAGGACTTGATCGACGAAGCCAGAATGGCTCAGGGGAAGATGAGCTACGCGTCGGTCGGAGCCGGCACCACGCACCATCTCACGATGGAGCTCTTTCTGCAGCGGGCAGGCGTGAAGATGAACCACATACCTTACAGGGGCGCCGGTCCGGCGATTCAGGATGTGGCCGGTGGTCAGGTGCCGGTGATGTTCGTTGACTTGGCAGCGGGAACGCCAATGATCAAGGCCGGCAAGCTGAAAGTGTTGGGTGTCGCCAGTTCAAGGCGCATTGCGCCGTTGCCGGACGTCCCCACGCTGGCAGAGCAAGGAGTGTCCGACTTCGAGGCGTGGGCCTGGCAAGGCCTGGCAGTGCCCGCTGGCACGCCGAAAGAAATCGTGGCACGCCTGAATAAGGAGTACGCGAAGGCAATCGCCGATCCCGCGATCCACAAGAAACTGGTCGAAGCCGGCGTCGAGCCCCTCGCCACCACCGTGGAGGAGATGGCCGCATACGTGAAGAGCGAGACGGCTAAATGGGCTCAAGTTGTCAGGCAAGCAGCCATCAATGTCGAATGAGGGCGGTTTCGCATCTGACGACCCTGAACTACCGCATCTCACAATGACTGAACGCGATCGAAGCCATTTTGGAGTGAAGGCATGAGAATTTTCATCATTGGAGCGGGAGCGATCGGCGGCTACGTCGGCGCCCTGCTGGCCCGTGGCGGACATGAAGTCGTGTTCGGCGCCCGTCCCTCCTCGGCTCAACATCTGCGTGCACAGGGCATCCATCTCACCGGTCCCCGCGGCGAATTCCACCTGGATGGAGTGCAGGCCATCGCGTCGCCCGAGGAAGCTGGCGCCCCGTTCGACGTCGCGCTCTCGTGCGTGAAGCTTTACGACGCGGAGTCTTCCGCACGCCAATGGTCGCCGCTCCTTGCGTCGGCGGACGCAGTGGTCAGCCTGCAGAACGGGATCGACGGCGCCAGGTTGATCGCTGAGGGTGCGGGCCTGCAACGTGTCTACGGCGGGCTGGCGTACGTTGCGGCACAAGTGGAGGCACCGGGGCAGGTCCGCTACCAGTCCGACATGTCCTCCATCACCTTCGGTGGACCGGGGGCAACGCGCCAACGCAGCTTGGTGGCCCTGCACGAGCAGCTCGGTCGCGGCGATGTACAGATGCCGCTGCATTCGAAGCTGGTGGAGGATGTCGCGAGCGCCCAATGGCAAAAGCATGCGGCCCTCGCCACCAATGCCGCCTTGACGTGCCTGACCCGGCAACCGGCCGGCGTCGTCTACACCCAGCCCGAACTGCTGGTACTCGCCGAACAGTCGATCGCGGAAGTCATTGCCGTGGGACGCGCCGCAGGAGCCAGCTTCCCGGACGACCATGCCCAGCGGACCCTCGGTCTGCTGAAAGGCCTGCCCGCGTCGATGTACGCGTCGATGCACCACGACCTCGCCGCAGGCAAGCCGCTGGAACTCGAAGGCCTCATCGGCACCCTGGTGCGGCGTGGCCTCCAGCACGGCATTCCCACCCCGTTTCACGCGTTCGCTTACGCGTGCCTGAAACCCTATGAAAGAGGAATCCGATGAGCCGCATTCCCGGGCCAGGCCACGTGCCGGCCGGCATGACCCCCCAGGAGTGGGAAGCAAGGCAGGAGCTGGCTTGCGCCTACCGCCTCTTCGACCACTTCGGATGGCACGAGCTGATCTACAACCACATCACGGTCCGCGTGCCCGGCACCGAGAACCACTTCCTGATCAATCCATTCGGACTTATGTACCGGGAAGTGAAGGCATCGAACCTGGTGAAGATCGATGTCGACGGGAACATCGTGGGAGAGTCGGATTACCCGGTCAACCCGGCGGGATTCATCGTGCATTCCGCCGTTCATGCCGGCCGCAAGGATGCCCATGCGGTGGCCCACACTCACACCACCGCGGGACAAGCCGTTGCCTGCCAGAAGGAAGGTCTCCTGCCATTGAGCTTCACGTCCATGTTCTTCACGGACCGCGTTGCGTACCATGACTTCGAGGGCATCACCCTGGACACCGACGAGCGGGAACGTCTCGCAGCCAACCTCGGCGACAAGCCGGTGATGATCCTGCGCAACCACGGACTTCTTGCCTGCGGCCCGACGCTCGCGCATTGCTTTATCGACCTCTATCACTTGCAACGCGCGTGCGAAGTGCAAGTGGCAGCACTCGCAGGCGGCAGGGATGGGGTGCTCTCGGCGCCCCGCGACGCCTGCGTCAAGTCGGCACGTCAACACTTGGCTGCGGGCAACAAGGGCGTCGAACCGAAGCTCGTCTTCGATGCGATGACGCGATTGATGATCGAGAAGGATTCCAGCTTCCTGGAGTAGCGCGCAGTCGCGTTCGCCGGTCCTCCAACCTGCCCAATCTTGCCCGATTCGCACACCTGTTCGCCGGAAACGGATAGCAGCCAACACCAAGCCACGTCACCATCGTGCCACCTTCTGGCAACACCGGAAGACGGGCGCACCCACCCACTCAAAGGAGACAATCAATGTTCGACCGCCGCAGCTTCCTCGCCTCCCTCGCAGCCTTGGGGAGCATTTCACCCGCCTGGGCCCAGAGTGTCCGGCGCATCATCGTTGGCCTTCCCCCGGGCGGCGCGACCGATGCCATCGCACGCCAGGTGGCGAGCAACATGAGGTTGCCTGACGGGAGCTCAACGATCGTCGAGAACCGTGCGGGCGCGGGCGGCCGCATCGGGGTGGTGGCGGTCAAGTCTGCGCCTGCCGATGGCGCGACGCTGCTGGTGAGCCCTGCGTCCGTTCTCACCATCTTCCCCCACGTGTATACGAAAGTCGGCTACGACCCGGTCCGCGATCTGCAACCGATCACCACGCTGTGCGAGGTGCCGTACAGCATCTCGGTGGGTCCGGTGGTGCCTGCCTCTGTCCGGACGCTGAAGGACTTTGCAGCCTGGGGACGGAGCAACAAGGACAAGTCATTCTTTGGATGTCCTGGTGAAGGCACCACTCCGCACTTCGTCGGGTGGATGTTCGGCAGGGCTGCCGGCTTTGATTACCGGCAGGTGGCATACAAGGGCGGCGGCCCCGCGGTCCTCGATGTCATCGGCGGGCAGATTGCCTCGAGCATCAACGTCATAAGCGAAGTCCTTCAACATGCCAAGGCGGGCAAGGTGCGCGTTCTGGCCGTTTCCAGCGCGCAGCGCCTGCCGCAGCTTCCGGATGTGCCGACCATGACGGAGGCGGGATTTCCCACACTGGAAGCTGCTGAGTGGTTCGGCCTCTTCGCGCCCGCAGGCACCCCGGCGAGCGTGGTCGCACAACTGCATCAGAGCGTAGTTGAAGCCATCGCCAGGCCGGAACTCGGGAAGTTCCTGGCCGACGCCGGCTTGTTCCCCAAGACCACCAGCCCGGAGGGACTCGCAGCGCTGCTGCGCAACGATCTGGATCGTTGGGGGCCGGTAGCCAAGAGCACCGGCTTCCGCATCGACGAGTAAGCAGCTTAAGTCCCTGGAGCAACGAATGACTGAACCAAAAAAGCCCCTCCGTTCGCGCACCATGCACGAAGGACTCCTGCGCGCCCCGACCCGCGGCTTCCTATACGCGCTGGGTCAGGACGAGGATGACATCAATGCACCCCACATCGGTGTCCTGCACACGGGCGGCGAGATGGCACCCTGCAACGCCAACCTCCGCGATCAGGCGATGCATGCCAAGACCGGCATCTATGCGGAGGGGGGCACACCCCACGAATGCCCGATTACCTCAGTGGCAGACGGCTTGTCCGTGGCGCACTCCGGAATGCGCTTTTCGCTGGTGTCGCGTGACCTTATCGCGGACGGCGTAGAGGCGACGGTGCGCGCTCATCAGTGGGACGGTGTCTTCGCGGTGGGCGGCTGCGACAAGAACATGCCCGGCCTTGTGATGGGCATGGTCCGCTGCAATGTCCCATCCGTCTTCCTGTTTGGGGGCGCGGCCCTTCCGGGCTATCACCGCGGGAACGTAATCAACATCGTGGACACCTACGAAACTGTTGGTCAGGTGCTGGCGGGCAAAGCCACGGAGGAAGAGCTGCACGCCATGACTCGCACATGTGTGCCTACCTTCGGCACCTGCGCGGGCCAGTACACCGCGAACACCATGGCGATGGTGTCCGAGGTGCTCGGGCTTGCGCTACTCGGGTCCTCGATGGTGCCTGCGGTGTATTCCGAGCGTGCGCCGCTGGCGCGCAGGGCCGGGCGCGTTCTGATGCGCGCGGTCAAGGGCGACGGGCCGCTCCCGCGCGACATCATTACGCGCGAAGCCCTCGAGAACGCCTGTGCGGTTGTCGCGGCTACCGGCGGGTCCACCAATGCGCCGCTGCACATCCCGGCGATCGCTCACGAGGCGGGCATCCGCTTCGACCTGGAAGATGTGGCAAAGGTCTTGGCACGGACGCCTTTGATCGCCAATCTCAAACCGGGGGGGCGCTACTTGGCGCGCGACGTCTACCACATCGGTGGTGCCCCGGTGATCCTGAAGGCGCTGTTGGATGGCGGCCACCTGCACGGCCATTGCATGACGATCACGGGTCGCACGCTGGCAGAGGAACTCCAGACAGCGGCGGCGCCCGATGGCGAGGTGGTCGTCAGTGTGCGAGACGCCATCGCGCCGACTGGCGGAGTTGCTGTGTTGAAGGGCAACTTGGCACCGAATGGAGCACTGGTGAAGGTTGCGGGGCTGAAGAAACTGCAGCATCGCGGTCCAGCGCGAATCTTCGAATCCGAGGAACACTGCATGGAGGCTGTGAACAAGCTCTCTTACAACCCCGGCGACGTCCTCATCGTCCGCAACGAGGGACCGAAGGGTGGACCAGGAATGCGAGAGATGCTGGGGATCACGGCCCTGATCTACGGTCAGGGAATGGGCGAACAGGTTGCGCTTGTGACCGACGGCCGTTTCTCGGGCGCCACTCGGGGTTTGTGCGTGGGCTATGTCTCGCCCGAAGCGGCGGCGGACGGGATGATCGGGTTTCTGCGGGACGGCGACATGGTCGCGATCGACGCGCGACCAGACGCACTGCAGCTTCACGTCGAGCTGAGTGACCGCGAAATCGAACGCCGCCGTGCGGAACGCGCTGCATCGCCACCCGTTCACAGGCGCCTGGGCGGGCTTCTGCAGAAGTACGCGGCGGTGGTCAGGTCCGCACACGAAGGGGCTATCACCCACGACGGCGTGCCGCGGGAAGAACTGTGATCTTGCTGCAGGACATTCCGGCGACGCGGCATACGGCCCTCGTGGCTACCTCGTCGCTTAAAGAGGCCATACCAAGGATCGGCGACTACCTGGGTACGCACCGCCTGCGAGTCCTGGAGTCGACCGCCCCTTTCAGGGCCCACTTCAGCGTCTTGCGCGGTTCGGACGAGCACGACAGGGGTGAAGCGGGATCCGTGGAGCCTCCTTATTCCACGCCAGCGGCTCAATGCGGCTAGGGAAGCACTGTCTTGTTATCGCGGACGGCGCCGGTCTTAGGCGTGTGGCTACGTCTGGGTAAAGGGTTTTCCCGTAATCCCTGAATGCGTCATGGTCAGCCGCGCGGCGAGCTCGCGACGCCCTCGGAGATTTCGTCTGCCAAGGTGCGCAACAGGGGCACATAGCGCGTGGCGATCTCCCGATCGGTCACGGCGTTGTTCTGCAGAACCAGATTGATCGCGCCGACCGCGTGCTCCCCGATCCGGATGGGGAAGCCCACTGCCGTGACGCTGGCCTCGGTCAGCCACTCGCCTCTGTTCATCGCATAGCCACGCCTGCGCGTCTCGCGTAGGACCCGCTTCACATAGGCGCCGTCGCGCGCCATTTCTCCAATGGCGTCGGTGCGTTCCTGCAGCAACGACAGCGTCGCCTCGCGCTCTTCGTCCGCACACCAGGTCATCCAAGCGCGTCCCAGCGAAGAGACCAGCATGGGGATGCGAATACCGATCGTCGCGCGGTGCTGCGACAGCATGCTCACCCGGTGGGTGGATTCGCGCACGATCATGAAGCCCCCGTCGGGCGTGGCCAGATCGCTCGGCCACGAGAGCGCCCGCAGGTGCGCACGCATGGCCGGCGCCGCCACCCGGTCTATCCAGTCGGCGCCGACGTATCCCTCGGACAGGCGCCTGACTTCAAAGCCCAAGGCATAGGACAACCCGTCGTCCTTGTGGTGTACCAACCCCTCGGTTTTCAGCGTCTCGAGCAGGCGCTTCACGGTCGTTCGGTGCAACCCGGTGATGCGAGCCAGTTCGACCACCCCGCCGATGCCACCGGGCATCGCGTTCAGGGCGCGCAGCACCGCCAACCCGCGGCTTAGCCCGCGCACTTCCCGATAGAGAGATGGGTCGCCAAAGCTGGTGGACGTAGGCATGAGCCGGCCTCTTTTTGGTGCACTGTGTGCACGGACTATACGGCGCGGGGGCCCGCTCAGACACTGCAATGCATCCGCAGCGAATGCGATCACCGAATCCTCAACACCTGTATCTGGAGACAAGATGACCATCACCCGCCGTGCCCTTTGCACCCTCGCCGCACTGGGCTTCGCCGCCAATCCCTCGTGGGCGCAGGAGTGGCCTGCCAAGCAGCCGATTCGCTTCATCGTGCCGTACCCGGCCGGCGGTAACGCCGATTCGGCAGCACGCGCCGTGGCCGAGGCAGCGTCGGCCAATCTCAAGCAGACGATCATCATCGACAACCGTCCTGGCGCGTCCTCGATCATCGGCACCGAAGCGGTATCGAGGGCGCCGGCGGACGGCTACACCATCGGCGTGGTGTCGGACTCGCACGCCATCAATCAGGCGATGGCGAAGCTCCCGAAGGCCGCCGACGTTCTTGGCGCCAAGGTGCCTTACGACGCGATCAAGGACTTCATTCCCGTCTCCGGAATGATCATCGTGCCGCTGGTTTTGGTGGTGAACCCGAAGATCCCGGCGCGCACCGTCAAGGAGTTGGTCCAACTGTCCAAGGACCGCAAGAGTGCGGGCTTGAACTTCGGCACCATGGGAACGGGAAGCCCGTGGTCCATTCACATGCACCAGTTGCACAGCCTGACCAGCGGTGACTTCGTGGACGTGCCCTACAAGGGCCTGGCACCCGCGGCCACGGACCTGCTCGCCGGGCAAATCGACACCATGGTCATGCCGGTCCACTACGCGCAGCAGTACATCAAGGCCGGCAAGCTGGTGCCGATCGCAACTCTGGGGGCGCAGCGCCACCCGCTTCTCCCCGAAGTGCCGACGCTGGCGGAAAGCGGATACCCGGGCTTGTCGATCTCAAACTACCTCTTCTTTGTCGCCCCCGCCGGGACGCCTCAAGCCATCGTGGACCGGCTGGGCCGCGAGTTCAACGCCGCCCTCAAGCAGCCGGCGATGAAGGACAAGCTCGGCATCTCGGGCGACCCCTATCCGGCCGAATCCGCCGAACTGTCGGCGCGTGTGCGTCGCGACATCGACACCTATGGCGCCGTCATCCAGGCAACCGTGAAGTAACCCAACAGAAAGCAAATCATGACTCGACCGGACGAATATCAAACCGACGTGCTGGTGGTGGGCACCGGCCCGATGGGCGCGACGACTGCCCTCGCACTGGCAAGCTATGGCGTGCGCGTGCACGTGGTCAACCGCTACAACTGGACCGCCAACTCCCCGCGGGCGCACATCACCAACCAGCGCGCGATGGAAGTACTGCGCGACCTGGGCGTCGAGCAGGAAGCACGGCGCGATGCGACCCCTTGGGAATGGATGGGCGACACCCTCTTCACGACAAGTCTTGCCGGACCGGAAATTGCCCGGCTTCGCACCTGGGGCACCGGCGACGAACGCATCGGCGACTACCTGCAGGCCAGCCCCTGCCCGATGATGGACTTGCCCCAGGACAAGATGGAGCCGCTGCTGGTGAAGAACGCCGTCCAGCGCGGCGCCGTCTTCTCCTTCAACACCGAGTACCGCGGCCATGAGCAGGACGCCACCGGCGTGACCGTGATGCTGCGCGACTTGCTCAGTGGTCGCGAATACCAGGTGCGGGCGCGCTACCTCGTGGGCGCGGACGGCGCCAAATCGAAGGTGATGGACGACGCGGGCCTGAAGGTCGAGGGGCAACAGGCGCGCGCCGCGACGGCTTACGTGCTGTTCACTGCCGACCTGACGCGCTACGTTGCGCACCGCCCCAGCATCCTCTACTGGATGGTGACTTCCGACGCCTCCTTCGGCGAGATCGGCATGGGGCTGTTGCGCGCCATCGAGCCGTGGAAGCAATGGATCGCAGGCTGGGGCTTCGACATGACGAAGGGCGAGCCCGACTTCTCACCAGAGGAAATCAAGCGCAAGGTGCGCGTCCTCGTGGGCGATCCGGAGCTGGAGATCAAGATCGACAGCACGTCGGTCTGGTACGTCAACCAGGCGCATGCGCCGATCTATTCGTCCGGTCGCGTTTTCTGCGGCGGAGATGCGGTGCACCGCCACCCCCCATCGAGCGGCCTGGGCTCGAACACATGCATGCAGGACGCCTTCAACCTGGCCTGGAAGCTGGCGTTCGTGGTCAAAGGTCATGCCGGCGAGCAACTACTGGAGTCCTACACGGTGGAGCGCGCACCCGTCGGCGCGCAGATCGTGAAGCGCGCCAACCAGTCACGGCTGGACTACGCGCCGCTCAACCAGAGCTTCCGCGACACGGATGCACCGGACCCCCTTGCGGCGGGCATCAAGGAACTCGCCGATCCGGGGCCGGGGGGCGTCGCCCGGCGCGCGGCGTTGGCTGAGGCCCTGAAGCTGAAGAACTACGAGTTCAATGCGCAGGGCGTCGAGCTCAACCAGCGTTGCGTCTCAGCAGCCGTCCTTCCCGAGCCTGATGCGGCCGAGGAGGTTTGGAAGCGCGACCCGCAACTTCACGTCCAGCCGACGACCCGCCCTGGCGCGAAGCTGCCGCATGCCTGGTTGGTGGGCCAGGACGGCCGTCGAGTGTCCACGCTCGATTTGGTCGGCAAGGGCAAGTTCTCGCTGGTGACGGGTATCGCTGGTCAAGCTTGGGCGGACGCCGTGCATGAAATGGGCCTGCCGTTCCTGCGCAGTGTCTTGATCGGTGGCCCGGCTGCACAAGACGTTTATTGCAGTTGGCATGCGGTGCGTGAAGTCGAGGAAGCCGGTGCGCTGCTGGTGCGCCCCGATGGTGTGGTGGCATGGCGCCAGCATGCCGGCGTGGCGAACACCGCGCAGGCCAGGAAGGAGCTCGAACTCGCACTGGCTTCGCTGCTCGGTCAGAAGTCACGGGTGTCGGAGAAGGTGTAATGGAACGCGCTTTCCTGGGCATCTCCCATTCGCCGCTGATGGGGCTCAACCCCGTCGCGCCAGCGGTGGAGCAGGCACTGAAGGCCGCCATTGCCAGCGCACGCGAGCAGGTGCAGACCTTCGCGCCGGAACTCGTCGTGCTGGTGGCGCCCGATCACTACAACGGCTTTTTCAACGAGCTGATGCCGCCGTTTTGCATTGGCACGCAGGCGCGTTCGGTGGGTGACTACCTGACGCCCGCTGGCGACCTCAACGTGGAAGCCGACGCGGCCGTGGCACTGGCCACGCGATTGATGGACGAGGACTTCGACCTCGCCGTCTCGCGCCGCATGCAGGTGGACCATGGCTTTGCACAGTCGCTGCAGCTTCTGTGGGGTGGCCTGGATACACCGCCGGTGCTGCCGATCTTTCTCAACGCAGTAGCCCAGCCCGGAATCCCGCGCCTGCGCCGCTGCCGTGCATTGGGGCAAGCCATCGGTCGCTTTCTCGACAACGAACCGCGGCGCACCCTGCTGATTGGCTCAGGGGGCCTTTCCCACGAGCCGCCGGTCCCCACGCTCTCCCACCCGGACGCTGCCGTTCGCGAGCGCATCACTCGCCGAAGCGAGCCGACGCCGGCGGAGCGCGAGGCCAAGACGCAGCGTGTGATGGCCGCCGGCCTCGCGCTGGCAACGGGCAATAGCGCCATGAAGCCCATCAACCCGGAATGGGACCGCCGCTGGATGAATGGGCTGGTCGAAGGGGCTGCCGGGCTCGACGCGCTGTGCGCGATGAGCGAAGACAGCATCGAAAAGGAGGGGGGTCTGTCGGCCCACGAGTCCAAGAGCTGGCTCGTCGCGCGCAGCGCCCTCACCATGGACCGCCCGCTGACCTGCACCTTGCGCCACTACCAGGCCATTCCCGAATACATCGCCGGCTTCGGCCTCATGTTGCTGAAGCAACCCAACTGAACAGGAGAAACACCAATGGACCCCCGCATCGAACAGTGGGCCGAGCGCTTGCGCATGGCCGAGGTTCAACGAGAGCCGATCGCCCCCTTGCGCGACGAACTCGGCACGGACCCGGACGGCAGCCTCGTCTATGCCATCCAGCAGGCCAACGTCGCGCATGCCGTGGCGCAGGGCCGGCGAGTGGTGGGCCGCAAGATCGGGCTGACATCGCCTGCGGTGCAGCGCCAGCTTGGCGTCGATCAGCCCGACTTCGGCACCTTGTTCGCCGACATGCTCTATGGCGACGACGAAGAAATTCCGCTCTCGCGCACGCTGCAACCCAAGGTCGAGGCCGAAGTCGCGCTGGTGCTTGAGCGTGACCTGCTGGCGGCCGACACCACGCTGGTGGAACTGATCGGCGCCACGGCCTACGTCCTGCCGGCCATCGAGATCGTGGGCAGCCGCATCGCCAACTGGAACATCCGGTTTGCCGACACGGTCGCCGACAACGCCTCGAGCGGTCTGGTTGCGCTCGGCGGCGTACCCACGAAGCTCAACGGCCTGGACCTCAAGTTGTGCGGCATGACGATGGTTCGCGGCGACGAGACCGTGTCGAGCGGCAGCGGGGCGGCGTGCCTGGGCCATCCCCTCAACGCCGCCGTCTGGCTGGCACGCAAGTTGGCCTCGCTTGGCCAACCCCTGCGTGCTGGCGACCTCGTCCTCACGGGCGCGTTGGGCCCGATGGTGCCCGTCCTGGCGGGCGACCACTTCGAGGCACGGATCGAAGGAGTGGGCAGCGTGCGCGCGCGCTTCTCCGCAGCATGAGCAGCCTCATCACTTCTCACATCGCTCCATCCAGCAAGGAACATCCATGACCCGCAAACTGAAAGCCGCCATCATCGGAAGCGGCAACATCGGCACAGACTTGATGATCAAGATCCTGCGCCACGGCCGCCACATCGAAATGGGCGCAATGGTCGGCATTGACGCCGCCTCCGACGGCTTGGCACGTGCTGCGCGCATGGGTGTGGCCACCACCCATGAAGGCGTGGAAGGTCTCTCGCGCCTGCCCGTCTTCGACGACATCGACATCGTCTTCGACGCCACCTCGGCCGGCGCGCACATCAAGAACGACGCCTTCCTGCGCAGCCTCAAGCCGGAGATCCGCCTGGTGGACCTCACGCCCGCGGCGATTGGCCCCTATTGCATTCCCGTGGTCAACGGCCAGGCGCACTTGGACGCGCCCAACGTCAACATGGTCACCTGCGGGGGACAAGCCACCATCCCGATGGTCGCTGCCGTCTCGCGTGTGACGAAGGTTCACTACGGCGAAATCGTCGCCAGCATCTCGAGCAAGAGCGCCGGCCCCGGCACCCGCGCGAACATCGACGAGTTCACCGAGACCACCTCCAAGGCTATCGAGGTGGTCGGCGGCGCTGCCAAGGGCAAAGCCATCATCGTGCTGAATCCGGCCGAGCCGCCGCTGATGATGCGCGACACCGTCTACACGCTGAGCGACTTCGCTGATGAGGACGAAATCGCCGCGTCGGTCGAGCGCACGGCCGCCGACGTGCAAGCGTATGTGCACGGCTATCGAGTCAAGCAGCGAGTGCAATTCGATCGAATCGAGGCCGAGCGCCGGATCCGCATTCCCGGCGTGGGAGCGCGCATGCACGGGCTGAAAACCTCCATCTTCCTGGAGGTGGAAGGCGCCGCGCACTACCTGCCTGCTTACGCCGGCAACCTCGACATCATGACCAGTGCCGCCTTGCGCACCGCCGAATCCATGGCCGAGCGGATGCTCGCCGCCGTGCCAGCCTGAAGGAGACAGTGATGAGCCACCAACCGGAAAAGAAGATCTACATCTCCGATGTGACGCTGCGCGACGGCAGCCACGCCATCCGCCACCAGTACAGCGTGGAACAGGCCAAGCAAATCGCCAAGGCGCTCGACGAAGCAAAAGTCGATTCCATCGAAGTCGCCCATGGCGACGGACTGCAGGGCGGCAGCTTCAACTACGGCTTTGGAGCCCACACCGATGTCGAGTGGATCGAGGCGGTCGCCAGCGTGGTCAAGCACGCGAAGATTGCAACGCTGCTGCTGCCGGGCATCGGAACCGTGCATGACCTCAAGGCCGCGTACGAAGCAGGCGCGCGCATCGTGCGCGTGGCCACGCATTGCACCGAGGCGGACGTTTCGAGGCAGCACATCGAGTACGCGCGACATCTCGGCATGGAAGCCGTGGGCTTCCTGATGATGAGCCACATGACCACGCCGCAAGCGCTGGCACAGCAGGCCAAGCTGATGGAAAGCTACGGCGCGACCTGCTGCTATGTGGTGGATTCAGGCGGTGCGCTGAGCATGAACGACGTGCGAGATCGCTTCCGTGCATTCAAGGACGTGCTCAAGTCCGAAACGGCGACGGGCATGCACGCGCACCACAACCTGAGCCTGGGCGTGGCCAACAGCATCGTCGCGGTGGAAGAAGGCTGTGACCGCGTTGACGCGAGCCTGGCGGGCATGGGCGCCGGTGCGGGCAACGCGCCGCTGGAAGTGTTCATCGCAGCGGCCGCACGCCTCGGCTGGAACCACGGCACGGACCTCTACAAGCTGATGGACGCGGCCGACGACATCGTGCGTCCCTTGCAGGACCGCCCGGTGCGCGTGGATCGCGAGACCTTGGCGCTCGGCTATGCCGGCGTGTATTCGAGCTTCCTGCGCCATTCGGAGGTGGCCGCCAGCAAGTACGGCCTGAAGACCGTGGACATCCTGGTGGAACTGGGCAAGCGCCGCATGGTCGGTGGCCAGGAAGACATGATCGTTGACGTGGCCCTCGACCTGTTGAAGGGCATCGAGCACGAGCGGGTTCACCAACCGCCGACCATGAGCGAAGCCGCCTGAGTCCCTCTTCCCCACATCAACACATCCGAGACCCAATCATGTCCACCAACAACGCTCCCATCACCGAATCCAGTACAGGCCGCTTCGTCCGCATCAAGGAAGGCGACCTCGACCTGCAACTGCACTACAACGACGCCGGCAGCGGCGCCGAGACAGTGGTGATGCTCCACGGCTCTGGCCCCGGCGCCAGCGGATGGGCCAATTTCAACCGCAACGTCGAGCCATTCGTGGCCGCCGGCTACCGCGTCGTCCTGATGGACTGTCCGGGCTGGAGCAAGAGCGACCCAATAGTCAGTACGGGATCGCGTTCGGACCTCAACGCACGGGCGCTCAAGGGCTTGATGGATGCCATCGGCCTCGACAAGGTTCACATCGTCGGCAACTCGATGGGTGGACACAGCGCGGTGGCCTTCGCGTTGGCTAACCCCGAGCGCGTGGGCAAGCTGGTGCTGATGGGCGGCGGCACCGGCGGACTCAGCCCGTTCGTGCCGATGCCCACCGAGGGCATCAAGCTGATTGGCGCCCTGTACCGCGATCCCACGATCGAGAACCTCAAGCGCATGATGAACGTGTTCGTCTACGACACGAGCAAGCTCACCGAAGAGCTCTTCCAGGCGCGCTTGGACAACATGCTCAGCCGTCGCGATCACCTCGAAAACTTCGTCAAGAGCGCCGAGGCGAACCCGAAGCAGTTCCCGGACGTGGGCCACCGGCTTGGCGAGATCGCGTCTCCGACGCTGGTGGTCTGGGGCCGCGACGACCGCTTCGTTCCGCTGGACATCGGCCTGCGGCTGGTGACGGGCCTGCAAAAGGCCGACCTGCATGTTTTCAGCCGCTGCGGTCATTGGGCGCAGTGGGAGCACGCCGACAAGTTCAACCGCATGGTGCTGGACTTCCTCGCGCGCTGAGCCCACGCGGGCGCTGATCTTTCCTTGAACGCCTCGCCCGCTGCGTGGCGGTCGGAAAGCCGCGTCCGTATGAATCCCTCGGTCGGGCGTAGGCGCCCGATCCTTCTTGTCCCTAGTTCAACGGAGATAGCCATGACCAAGATGATGAATGCAGCGCGCCTGCACAAGATCGGTGAACCGTTCCAGGTTGACACGATCCCGGTGCCCGAAGTTCGGCCCACCGACGTGCTTGTCGAAGTGAAGGCCGCCGGCGTGGTGCCAAACCTGCGCAATGTGGTGACCAGCTATCCGAAGTGGTTCCCCTTCCTGCCGTTGCCCGCGCTGCCCGCGATCTATGGCCTCGACTCGGCCGGGGTGGTGGCGCAGGTGGGCAGCCAGGTTCGCGCGGACATCAAGCCCGGCGACCGCGTGTACGTGAATCCGGGGCTGTCTTGCGGAAGCTGCCTTGCATGTCGGCGCGGCGACCACATCAACTGCGCTGCCTATACGTTCCAGGGCTACTTCGGTTTCGGCCCAGGCTCACAGCAACTCTTCGAGGACTATCCATACGGCGGCTTCGGCCGGTACCTGACGGCACCCGCCGCAAACCTGGTGAAGCTGCCCGACAGCATCAGCTTCGAGCAAGGCGCTCGCTTCGGCTATCTGGGCACCGCCTACTCGGCCCTGCGCAAGGCCGAATTCTCCCCCGGCCAGACGGTGCTCATTGACGGCGCGACGGGCACGCTGGGGCTCGGCGCGGTCATCCTGGCGTTGGCCATGGGCGCGGCCAAGATCTTCGCGACGGGGCGCAACACGGCGCTGCTCGAAAAGCTGCAGCAACTGGACCCGCAGCGCATCGTCCCGATCGCACTCGGATCGCGCCCGACTTCCGAAATCGTGATGGAAGCGACCGGGGGCTTCGGTGTCGATGCGCTGATCGAGTCGCTAGGCCCCAACGCCGCCGTGGCGACGGTGCTCGACTCGTTCAACGCGCTGCGCCGCGGCGGGAAGGCGATCAACATCGGCGGCGTGGCCGATCCCATCCCGCTGGAACCGTTTCCCCTGATGTGCCTTCAGAAGTCCTACATCGGCTCCCTGTGGTTCACGACCGCCGAAGGGCAGGACATGGCAGCGATGGCCCACGCGGGCACGTTGAACCTCGGTGTGTTCGAGCATGAGCGTTTTCCACTTGAGCGTGTCAACGAAGCACTGGATGCGATCGATCAGCGCAGCGGTGGATTCACCAACGTCGTGATCATGCATTGACCGCCAGCAAGGAGAGCACCATGCACATCCGACGCATCGTCACCGGGCACGACCCGAAGGGAAACGCCGTCTTCGTATCGGACGCGGCCGCACCGCGCAGAACCGAGTTCGAGCACGTTCAAGGGTTCGTCACTTCGTTGTTGTGGGAGACGGCTCCCAACGCGACAGTGCCTGCGGGCGAGGGTGACCCGGCAGTTTCTGCCATGTCATGGACGCCGTCGCCAGGTGGCACGAACCTGATGTTCATCACGTTTCCTCCCGACGCTGTGACGATGAGTCCTGACTTCGATCCGGCTGCCGCCGGTGGCGAGTACATGCGGGTGCTGCCCGGCTTGGCGGAGAAGTTCGAGATGGAGCATCCCGGCATGCACACCACCGACTCCGTGGACTACGGCGTGTTGGTCGATGGCGAGCTACACCTTGAACTCGACGATGGAGTCACTAAGAAGCTGACGCCGCTCGACGTGGTCATCCAGAATGGCACGCGCCACGCCTGGCGCAACAAGAGCGACAAGCCGGCGACCATGCTGTTCGTCTTGATCGGGGCAAGGCGCTCCTGAGCTGAGCATCGAAGACGTGGCCCCGACATCTCGACCGCTTTCGATCGCACAGCGGCCGCTCGTCGGTCGAGGGTGGACGGCGGGTCAGGGCCCTAACCAGACGCCAGCATGGTCGGCAGCAGACTGGTTGCCGTCTGTCGCAGGGAAATTGTTGAACGACCGCTTTGCTCAGGACCAGACGGTCGGGCTCAAAAGAGGCGCCTCCAACCACAAGATCGTCATCCACTTCGAAGCCTTGGCAGAGTGTCGGATTGGCACCGCGCACTCTACGTGTGCATCACAATCCGCCCTCGTCGAGAAGCAATACGCCAACCTTCATCAGTCAGAGCAAAGTCATCTTCGATGTCTGCGATCAATTGCCTTGCCTCCGCGCAGGCACCGAACTCACCTGCGTGAGGATCAACCTTTGCTGTGTAGAGGACCAAGCAAAACTCACCGCGTGCATGCGTCGGCGACGTCACGGTTACCCGCAAGTTGTTCACGAGGTGTCGCGTGAATTCGGCAGACGGGCGTTGGGTGAATGAGGCTCGAATGCGATCGCGTCCAGCGACAACCACATCTGGCAAACGCGGACGCGAGAAGTGGCCGTCAACCGTGAAAAGGTTCGCCAATCTGTCGAACTCACGCCGGTCTACGAAGGCTGCAAAGTCATGCACCAGGCGCATGCAGTGACTTTCGATGGCGAGGTGTTGCTGCTCGTCTAAGGTCGACACTTCTTTCTCCTCAAAGGCCTGGCTGCCCTTTAATCCAGTTGGATGTTCTTTGCCTTCACCAGTTGGCTCCAGCGGGCCTGCTCGCGCTTAACCAACGCGCCCATCTCTTCTGGAGAGGACGATGTCGTCTCTGCATAGGTTGCCCTCACTTTTTCCTGCACCTCTGGATCGCGGCTGATCTTGGCGATCTCAAGATTCAACCGTGTGACGATCTCCTTGGGTGTTCCGGCCGGTGCCCAGATGCCGTGGAAACTGTTGATCTCTGCGTCCTTGACGAACTCCTGCAGAAGCGGCACGTCGGGCGTGGCAGGATTGCGCACTGGGCCGAGATAGGCAAGTGCTTGTACACGCCCTTCCTTGATAAAGGGCACTGCGGAGTTGGGCGGCTCCATCAGCAAAGGTACGAGGCCGCCAATGACATCGGTCATGGCGCCCGCCTTGTACGGCACGTGGACCACGTCCAGTCGCTCCTGATCGAGCAACAGCTCCATCATCATGTGCGGGTAGCCTCCGACGCCGTACGAGCCGTAGGAAAACTTGCCGGGATTCGCCCTGAGCAACTTGATCATCTCGGGGACCGTCTTGGCGGGAAAGTTCTTGGACGCAACCAGATAAAGACCGCTGATGACAGTTGGCGAGACGGGCGCGAAGTCTTTGTCGACGTCGTAGGGGAGCTTCTTGTAGATGTACGGGTTGATCACGAAAGAGTTGGACACAGCATACAGAAGGGTGTAGCCGTCTCCAGGTGCTTTCGCGACGACGTCCTGCGCAATGTTTCCCGTAGCTCCCAGTTTGTTGTCGACGACAACT
The DNA here is from genome assembly GCF_901875635.1 of Xylophilus ampelinus. Taxonomy (GTDB): domain Bacteria; phylum Pseudomonadota; class Gammaproteobacteria; order Burkholderiales; family Burkholderiaceae_C; genus Xenophilus. The sequence continues at coordinate 24,080 of NZ_CABFMN010000126.1, forward strand.
GGCTGTCCCAGCGCTTTCGACAGCTTCTCTGCGTAAACCCGTGCAAACACATCGGCTGCGAGACCAGGCGGAATCCCGATCACCAGCCTGACGGGCTTGTTGGGCCACACCCCCTGCGCTAGTGCAGCCATGCTGCTGAAAGCCAGGATGCCCGCTGTGAACAGGCGGCGAGATAGTTTTTGAAGCGTCATTGAGTGTCTCCTAGTGGTTTATGAGTTGGTCGAACGTTTTGGGTAGATGAAACTGGCGTGAGAAACGATTGCGGGGAGACGAACGACTTACGCGGCTGACCACCCTCCGTCGAGGGAGAGCGCGCTACCCGTCATGAGGCTGGACGCATCGCTCGCCAGGAACGCGATGGCCCCCATGACTTCTTCCATTCGCCCGACGCGCCGAAGCGCAATGCGCTCTACAACCCACTCCCGAAATCCGGGCCGCGAAAACATCGGCTCAGTCATGGGTGTCTCAATGAACGTGGGGCACAGCGTGTTGACGCGAATACCATGCGCACCCACCTCCCACGCCAGGCTCTTGGTGAGACCTTCCACGGCGTGCTTGCTCGCGCAGTACAGCGTTCGCGTCGGGCTGCCCACTTGGCCCATCTGGGAAGAGACAAGGATGATGGACCCCGGAATCGACGCGCCCACCATCGCCTTGACGGCGGCGCGAGCAAGGTAGAAGCAAGACTTGACGTTCAGGTCCAGGATGTCGTGAACATCCTCGTCGGTCACCTCCGCAAGCGGCTTTGGCCGGTTCATGCCGGCGCTGGCTACCACCACGGAGTAGTCCGCGCGGCGACGGAAAACGTCTTCCACTGCTTTGCTGTCGGTGACGTCAAGCACGAGGTAATCGCACCGTCCACCCGCCTCGGTAATCGTCGCGCAAGCCTCCCGCAAAGAGCCCTCGCTGCGAGCTGCCAAGGTCACGGTTGCGCCAGCCTCCGCCAGTGCGGACGCTGCGGCGAACCCGATGCCTTGGCTCCCGCCCGCGACGAATGCCTTCTTGCCGTCAAGTCGAAAGGACGGCGTGCGCATCGGCTTCACGCGGCTGCCACCGGCCGATACCAAGCCAAATCGGGTTGGTTGCCGTAGCGGCGGACACGGATGTTGGCCTGCTCCCCATGGCCTGCAAAGTTCTCCATGTGGCACAGACGTGAGCAAAAGGCGCCCACCAGGGCACTGGCCTCGTCCGTGACGACGCGCTGGTAAGTACACGTCTTGAGGAACTTGCCGACCCAGAGCCCGCCGGTGTAGCGCGCGCTCTTGTTTGTGGGAAGCGTGTGATTGGTGCCAATGACCTTGTCGCCAAAGCTGACGTTCGTGCGCGGGCCAAGGAACAGCGCGCCATAGTTGGTCATCCTGCGTAGAAATTCATCCGGATTGCGCGTCATGACCTGCACGTGCTCGGAAGCGATCTCGTCGGCAACTTGGATCATCTCGTCCTCGGTGCTGCAAACGATCACTTCGCCGTAGTTCTCCCAAGCCTGGCGAGCGATTGCCGCGGTAGGCAGGATCTGCAGTTGCCGCTCAACCTCGGCCATCGTGTCGCGGGCGAGCTTTTCACTGGTGGTAAGCAGCACCGAAGGTGTAGTTGGGCCGTGTTCGGCTTGCCCGAGCAGGTCCACCGCGCACAGTTCGCCGTCAACGCTGTCGTCCGCAATGACCAGCGTTTCGGTCGGGCCGGCGAACAGGTCGATGCCTACGCGCCCGAAGAGCTGCCGTTTGGCTTCGGCCACGAACATGTTGCCTGGGCCAACCAGCATGTCGACCGGCGCTACCGTTGGTGTGCCGACGGCCATCGCGACCACGGCCTGCACACCCCCGAGCACTAGGATCTCGTCGGCGCCTGCCATGTCCATCGCGGTGACGACGGCCGGATGCGGGCTGCCTTGATACGGCGGTGCGGTCGCGACGACGCGCGGAACTCCAGCCACCTTGGCGGTAAGCACACTCATGTGAGCAGAAGCCAACAACGGGTACTTTCCACCGGGCACATAGCAGCCGACTGCACCAATAGGAATGTGCTTGTGACCCAAGATGACGCCAGGGAGCGTCTCTACTTCCACGTCCTTCATGGAGTCGCGCTGGATCTGAGCGAAGTTGCGAACTTGCGATTGTGCGAACGCGATGTCTTCGATTTCGCGAGCCGACAGCTTCTTGCGGGCCTCTTCGATCTCCTCGCGTGAAAGGCGGAAATCTGCCGGATCCCACTGGTCGAACTTGCGGCTGTAGTCGTGTACTGCATCGTCGCCGCGCGTCTCGATGTCCTTGATGATGCCTTCCACAGTCTGGCGGACCTTGAGGTCGTCTACGGCCTTGACGCTGGCGTCCTTGCCGCGCTTCAGATAGGTGATCATAATTTTTGGTCCTGTGTTGCTTGGTTCATAACGGGGTGGAAACGACGAGTTGCGTCTGTGTGCCGAGCGGCCCGCCATCGAGCTCCATCCGGTCGCCGGCGCGCAGGTACTGGGGCGGCTTCATGCCCAGGCCGACGCCCTGCGGGGTTCCGGTCATGATCACGTCGCCCGGAAGCAGGGTCTGGAAGCTGCTGATGTACGACACGATGTACGCCGCGTCGAAAATCATGTCGCGCGTGTTGCTGGACTGCTTGATTTGAGAGTTGACGGACAGCGTCAACGGGATGTCACCAGCGTTGATCTCGTCGGGCGTCACCAGCCAAGGTCCGAGCGGACCGAAGGTGTCGAAGCTTTTTCCCTTGCCCCACTGGCCGTTGCGTTTGAGTTGCCAGTCCCGTTCGGAGACGTCGTTGGCCAGGCTGAAACCAGCGACGTATGACATCGCAGATTCCACACTGACGCGTCGAGCCACTTGACCAATGACAATCGCGACCTCGATCTCCCAGTCGCTGGCCATCGAACCATGCGGCAGTACAACGTCGTCGTCAGGGCCGTTCAAGCACGTGATCGCTTTGTTGAAAATGATCGGCTCCGTCGGAATCGGCAGACCGGCTTCGGCTGCGTGCTCTCGATAGTTCAAGCCGACCGCGATCAGTTGACGCACGCCGGCAATGGGACAGCCGATGCGTGCGTCCCGCGCGACCCTCGGCAGCGACTGGGGATCAACGGAACGGATCGCATCCAGTCCACACGCTTCAAGCCAGGCTGCCGTGACATCCGGGACAACTGCCGACAAGTCGCGCCGGCCGCCTTCGCGATCAAGCATGCCCGCTCGCTCAGAGCCCGAAGGCCCATGTCTGAACAATTTCATCGTCTCTCCATAAAGTTAAGCTGCCAGAGGCAAATGCATGCGCTGCTGCCAGGCATCGAAGCGCTGTAACCAGGATTGGACGAACCGGGTCTTCGATTCATCGATCAGGCTTCCAGCCTCGTCGAAGTCCTGCGCTGCGAGTTGCACGTAGGCTTCCGGATGACCAAGTGTCGGCATGTCGACAGCGGCCAGAATGTTGCGGAGATGCTGTTGCGCCATGCAACTTCCAAGGACGCCGGGCGAAGCACCGATGACTCCGGCAGGCCGACCTGACCACACGCTGGCGCCCTTGGGTCGAGATCCCTGGTCGATGGCGTTCTTCAACACGCCCGGCACCGAGCGGTTGTATTCAGGGGTCACAAAGATGATGCCGTCCGTTTTGTCGATGGCCTCACGGAACTCGCGCACAGCGGACGGTGGTGCGGCCTCGTCGTCCTCGTTGTAGTGCGGCAGTGCACCGATCTCGAGGATCTGCAGAGACATCGTTACTGGCGCGAGCCGGATGAGCGCTTTTGCCAGTCGCCGGTTGACGGAGTCTGTCCTCAAGCTGCCTACCAGGATCCCGATCTTGGTGTTCATGTCGATGGTGTGTAAGAGTTGGCGCGACCGAGAGAGGCGGGTTGGTACGTTCAAGGTGTTTCAATCGGGCATGGCTTCGCCCAACGTGACGCTGAGAAGCGTCGCGTTCAGACGATGTGAAGAAATCAGCTAGTGCGGCGTAGGGAAGTTCGTGTCGTGCTCGCTGCTAATCTGCTTGACGCGGTCGCCAGTGAAGCCGCCGCCGGCAGCGAGTTCGGAGATGGCAGCAAAGTACTTGTCTTGCCCGCCAGGAAGGCTCCAGTCCAGCATCCTTGCCACGGTTTCACCGATGTTCTTGAAGCGGTGGACAACGCCGCGCGGCAGGTAGACGATCGTTCCCGGCCCGACAGTGCGGGTCTCGGTCCCTGCTGTCATCTCGTAGGTGCCCTCGAGGACGTAGAAGCATTCCTCCTGCGAGTGGTGCAGGTGGTCAGGCGGCCCCTCGCCCGGCTTGTGCGAAGCCAAGATGACCGAGATGCGTCCCCCTGTGGCTTGGCTGCTCAGAAGAATCTTCATGTCGAGACCGAACGGCTTGATCGGCTCGCCTTCGTCGAGGGTGACGATGCACGCGTTTGCAGGGGAGTTCATACCCTTTGCTCCTGGTTGTAGTGATTGACCGACCTTGCAACGATCGCATCGAGTGGGGTTTGAGGCTGCCCACGCCGAATAGGTACACAGTCCGGCGGAAACGCCTGAACAAATTGCATGCCTTCCCCGACCGCGCGACAAATGAAGTTGTCGAGTTGCTTCATGGCACCGGTGTCGTAGTCGTGAAGGACGATTAGCGACCAGTTCTGCGCCCTGCACTGACCGAGAGCGATGTCTGGCCAGTCGTACACGTTTTCCCAGTCGCGCGGGATCGCGTTCCACAGAACGCAGGTGTAGTGATTGGCGAGCAGGTGATCGGCGGCGGCGCAGCTCAACAAGTGATGGCCGATAAGCCCGCCTTTACCGAACGGTCGAAACAACCGGTCGGGATGCGAGAGCTTTCCGATTAGTGCTTGGGTGCTTTCGATCTCCGCTTCGACCGCCCGTGGATCCGGATTTTCACCGAAGGGAATGTCGTGGTGGAACGTGTGATTGCCGATCCAGTGCCCGCGCTGCGCAGCAAGCGCCATCAGATCGCGGCTCTGAGAAGTTTGCAGGTTCTTCCCGAGAACGAAAAACGTCGCCGAAATTCCGTGCCGATCAAGCGCCTCCAGGACCATGTCGGTGACGCCCGGCGTCGGTCCGTTGTCGAAGCTAAGGGTGATAAGGCGGGTCATTCTGTGGGGAGCCCGGATGGCGTGTCCGGTTGCTCTTGTCTCTGAATCTTGTTGTCAGGTCGCAATGATTGCGAACACCGCGATGCCGCACAATCCAGAAATTAACGAAAAGACTATTTCCTGATCGAGGGGAATCACCCGTGCCCGACCATTTGAACCAGGCATCTGTCCTTTCGCTGCGGTGTTTCGTCGCCGTAGTGGATGCCCATAGCTTTTCCTCGGCAGCCCGGCAGCTGCGCTTGGCGCCGTCGGCGGTTACGAAGCATGTGCAGTTGCTCGAGCGCGCAACCGGCGCGGCTCTGATTCATCGAACGACGCGACGAATCAGCGTGACGGACGCGGGCGAATCCTTCTACCTCCGCTGCGTTGAAATCCTCGAACAGTTGGAAGGTGCAATTGCCGGGATTTCGGGGGAACGCGCATCGGGTGGCCATCTCCGAGTCACAGCTCCTCCGTCGTTCGCCAGCGCTGTCCTTGCGGCCGGTCTTCCCAAGTTCCTTGACCTTCACCCAACCGCTACCGTCGATGTTGTGGTCAGCAGCGACATACCCGATCTTGTCCGAGAGCGTGTGGACATCGCAGTGTTCATCGGCGACGAATTGCCGACCAAACAAGCTCAGGTGGTTCTTGCGCAATGTCCCCAAGTTCTATGCGCTGCCCCAAAGTACCTTGACCTTCGGGGGAAGCCCATGTCGATTGAGGAACTATCTCGACACAATTGTCTATGCCCAAGGTTTTCGGAGGTAGCCGAAACTTGGCATCTGCAAAGCGCTGGCGGCTGGAGCGCGGTCCGGCCACGCGCCGTCTTGCTTTCGGACAATGGAGACACATTGAAAGCTGCGTGTCTTGCCGGTGCGGGCATCGGCAACTTCTATCGCTTTCACGTGAATCAGGACCTTGCCTCAGGCGCGCTAGTTGAGGTACTCCCAAATCACCCGCTGCGCGGAAAATCGATCTATGCAGTTTTGCCTCACAGAAGCATCGTCAGACCGTTGGTCCGCGACTTCTTGTCGTTTCTGCAGGGCGAAACGGAAATAAAGTTGACGCACTGTAGGGCGATGTCCCGCTCCCTGTTGAACCGTCGAGGGCAGCGGCTCCTCATTCGTGATGCTACGCGACCTTGCGCGAAG
>NZ_CABFMN010000127.1 GCF_901875635.1 Xylophilus ampelinus
GGCCGGTGCCCTGCAGGCGCTGGCCGCGCGGGCCGCCGTCGACCCGCCCGCACGTGGGCGCGGCCAGGCCGCGCTGCAGGGCGAGGCGCGTTCGCTGATGGGAACGCTGGCCGACGCGATGGCCGGGCCGGCCACGGGCGAGCACCTGCACCAGCGCCTGGCCGCCGCCTGGGGTCGGCCGCGCTCGGCCGACCTGCTGCGCCGTGCGCTGGTGCTGCTGGCCGACCACGAACTCAACGCCTCCACTTTCGCGGCGCGGGTCACGGCCTCCACCGGCGCGTCGCTGGCCGCCTGCCTGCTCAGCGGGCTGGCCACGCTCAGCGGCCCGCTGCACGGCGGCGCTGCCGCAGCCGTGCGTGCGCTGGTGCAGGCCTCGGCCCGCGAGGGTGCGGACGCGGCGCTGCGCGAATGGCTCGCGCTGGGCCGACCGCCTGCGGCCTTCGGGCACCCGCTGTACCCGAAGGGCGACGTGCGCGGGCAGGCGCTGCTCGCGCAGTTCGAACTCCCACCGGCGTTTGCCGAGCTGCGGCAGGCCGGCGAGCACCTGCTGGGCGAGCCACCGAACATCGACTTCGCGCTCGCGGCGATGGCCGATTCGCGCCGGCTGCCACCCGAGGCGCCATTCGTCCTCTTCGCGCTCGGCCGCGCGGTTGGCTGGATCGCCCATGCGCTGGAACAGCGGGCCACGGGCACGTTGATCCGGCCGAGGGCGCGCTACGTCGGCCCGGCGCCCGCGACGGCCTGAGGTGCCACGGCACCCTCGACGGCGCACCAACTCAAGGCCACCCGCGCAGCGCGTGCCGGCTCCGGACGAAGGCTCACAGCCCTGGTGCACGACCGCACCATCAAGCGTCCGAAAGGGCCGAATCAATGAACGAATAATTCGACAAGCAGGCTCTGAATATTGATCCAAAGCGATCGATTTCGCAGCGCAAACTTCGGCCGATCCGAACTGCCGAGCCTGCTCCCATGTCCCCATTTCTTCGCTCCTTGCCACGCCTGCTGACCCACGCGCTGGCCGGCCTCGCGCTCACCGCGGGGCTGGTTTCCGGCGCCGCGGCGCAGGCCCGGACGCCGAAGCCGGTCTCCATCGCGCTGGGCACCCAGGTGGTCAACGTGACCTATCCCTGGCTCACGCTGCCCATCGCCCTGGGCTACTGGAAGGACGACGGCTACGACGTGCGGATCGTGACGACCGGCGGCTCGCTGCAGGCCATCCAGCAGATGATGGCCGGCGGCGTCGACTTCGCGCAGGTCAACTCCACCGGCCTCATCCAGGCCAACACCGAGAACAACGTGGCCGTGCGCGGCATCATGGGCACCGGCGTCATCGACTGGGGCGTGGGCGTGCCGGCCGACAGCCCCATCAAGACGGCCGCCGACCTCAAGGGCAAGAAGATCGGCATCTTCAGCCTCGGCACGGGCGGCGTGCCGCTGCTCAAGGGCTACCTGCGCAGCAACGGCGTCAACCCCGACACCGACGTGCAGATCATCGCCACCGGCGCCGGCGCCCCGGCGCTCGAGGCGCTGAAGACCGACCGGGTGCAGGCGCTGATGTTCTGGGGCTCCGCCCTCACCGGCTTCCAGAACGCCGGCATGCCGATGCGCATCCTGTTCGACCCGGCCTGGCGCGCGCTGCCAGACTTCACCTTCGCGACCCTGCAGAAGACGATCGACGCCGATCCCAAGATGGTCGAGGCGATCGCCCGCGGCGCGGCCAAGGCCACGCTGTTCGCGCAGACGAACCCCGAGTGCGCCCGCCAGATCCACTGGAAGCACTTCCCCGGCAGCAAGCCCACCGGGGCCGACGAGGCCACGCTCGTCAAGAACGACCTGGCATTGCTGCAGACCCAGCTCGAGACCATGGCCGCCGCCCACACGATGAACGGCGGCAAGCTGATCGGTGCGATGAGCCCGGCGGCCTACGGCCGCATGCAGGACTTCATGCTCAAGGACGGCACCATCAAGCGCACGCTGCCGCCCGAGTCGATGCTGTACCTGAAGCCCGGTTTCGTCGAGGCGATCAACAACTTCGATCGCAACGCGGTGATCGCTGCGGCCAAGGCCTGCAAGGGCTTCTGACATGACGCCCGAACAGTTCGTGGCCGGCCTGCCCAAGGCCGAGCTGCACATGCACCTGGAGGGCTCGATCGAGCCCGACCTGTTCATCCGGCTGGCCCGGCGCAACGGCGTCGAGATCCGCTGGAAGACCGAGCAGGAACTGCGCGCGGCCTACCGCTTCGAGGACCTGCAGGACTTTCTGGACCTCTACTACGACGGCTGCCGCGTGCTCGTGACCGCACAGGACTTCCACGACATCACGCGCGAGTACCTGGCGCGCGCGCACGCCGACCGGGTGCTGCATGCCGAGATGTTCCTTGGCGTGCAGGGCCACACCACGCGCGGCGTGCCGCTGGCCGCGGTGATGGACGGCGTGCTGGGTGCGGTGGCCGAGGCCGAGGCGGCCGACGGCATCAGTGCCGGTCTGATCGTCGTGGCGCAGCGCCACCGCACCGAGGCCGAGGCGCTCGAACTGCTCGAATCCCTGGAACCCTGGCACGGCCGCATCCTGGGCTTCGGCCTGGGCGGTGCCGAGGTGGGCCACCCGCCGAGCAAGTTCACCGAGTTCTTCCGCCGCTGCCGCGCGCTGGGCTTCAAGGTGGTCGCCCATGCGGGCGAGGAAGGACCGGCGGGCTACGTGCGCGAGGCGCTGGAAGTGCTGCAGGTGCACCGGCTGGACCATGGCAACGCCTGCGTGGACGACGCGGCGCTGGTCGCCGAGCTTGCGCGCAGCCGCATCCCGCTCACGATGTGCCCGCTGTCCAACCTGCGGCTGAACGTGGTGCCGTCGGTGGCGGCGCATCCGCTCAAGCGGCTGCTCGACGCCGGCCTGTGCGTCACGGTCAACTCCGACGACCCCTCGTACTTCGGCGGCTACGTCAACGACAACTACCTGGCCTGCCAGGCGGCACTCGGGCTCGAACGCGCGGAGCTGGTCGCGCTGGCGCGCAACAGCTTCGAGGCCGCGTTCATCACCGACGCGCGCCGGGCCGAGGCGCTGCAGGCCATCGACCGCTGGGCCAACCAGGCGGAGGCCGCATGAGCCAGCGCACGACCCTCCCGATGGCGGCGCGTGCCGCGGGCGAGGCCGACAGCCTCCCGGCGGGCGCGCGCGCCACGCTGCACGTGGTCGCGGGACGCGACAACCCCGGCCTGCACGGCACGGCCGCATCCTCGACGCCGGCCTTTCGCTTCGACGGCCTGCACAAGACCTTCAAATCCAAGGACGGCAGCGAGGTGGTGGCGCTGCACGACGTGGGCTTCAGCGTGGCGCGGGGCGAGTTCGTGACCGTGGTCGGACCCAGCGGCTGCGGCAAGAGCACGCTGCTGCGCATCCTGGCCGGGCTCGAGCGCACGAGCCGCGGCACGGTCGAGCTGGCCGGCCGCCGCCATGCGGGCCCGAGCCGAGACATCGGCGTGGTGTTCCAGGCGCCGGTGCTGCTGCCCTGGCGCAACGTGCTCGACAACGTGCTGGTGCCCGCGCAGATCCAGGGCCGCGACCCCCGGGTGGCGCGGGAGCGGGCCATGCACTACCTGCAGCTGGTGGGTCTGGCGGGCTTCGAGACCAAGTACCCGGGCGAGCTTTCGGGCGGCATGCAGCAGCGCGTGGGCATCGCCCGTGCGCTGATCAACGATCCGCTGCTGCTGCTGATGGACGAGCCCTTCGGCGCGCTCGACGCCATGACGCGCGAGACCATGAACGTCGAGCTTCTCAAGCTGCGCGAGCGCACCGGTGCCACCATCATGCTGGTCACGCACAGCATTCCCGAAGCGGTGTTCCTCGGTGACCGTGTGGTCGTGATGTCGCCGCGGCCCGGCCGGGTGACCCAGGTCATCGACGTCGACCTGCCGGCCGCGCGCACGCTCGACCTCATCAACACGGAGCGCTTCGGCAGCCACGTCTCCCGCATCCGCACCAACCTCAACGCCACCGGAGGGCTCGACTGATGGCCGCCATCGCAGAAGACATCCGCCCGATGGAGGCCGACGACGACGAGGGCGGCCCATCGCACTGGCTCACGCCCGGCCGGCGCCGGCTGCTGATCGCCGGCGTGTTCGTGGTGGTGATGGTGCTCTGGCACGCGGCCGTGACCGCGTTCAACGTGTCGCACCTGATCTTCCCGGGGCCGCTGAGCGTGGCCCAGTCGATCCACGACGTGTTCGCCAGCGGCGAGGTGTGGCCGCACCTGGGCGTCACGCTCTACGAGATCCTGGCGGGCTTCGGGCTGGGGGCGCTGGCCGGCTTCGTCCTCGGCGCGCTGATCGGCCAGAGCGCGCTGCTGGAGGCGGTGCTCTACCCCTACGTGGTGGCCTTCCAGACGGTCCCGAAGGTCGCGATCGCGCCGCTGTTCGTGCTGTGGTTCGGCTTCGACACCACCTCCAAGGTCGTCATCACCGCCACCATCGTGTTCTTCCCCGTGCTGGCCAACACCATCGCGGGGCTGCGCTCGGCACCGCGCGACCAGATCGACCTCATGCGTGCCTTCACCGCCTCGGGCTGGCACGTCTTCCGGATGGTGCGGCTGCCCCATGCGCTGCCCTACGTCTTCGCAGGGCTGGACATCGGCATCGTGCTGGCCGTCATCGGCGCGATCGTCGGCGAGTTCGTCGGCGCGCAGGCGGGCCTGGGCTACCTCATCCTGCAGCGCAACTTTTCGATGGACGCGGGCGGCATGTTCGCGATCCTCATCGTCCTCTCGGTCATCGGCATCGTGCTGCACGCCGTCGTGAAGTCGATCGCGCGCCGCGTCATCTTCTGGGCCGACGCCTTCACCGACCTGTCCCGCGGCGCCTGAGCCGCCCTCATTCCCAAGGAGATCCCCATGACGCTCGCCGAGCACACCATCGACGCGCCCCGCCGTGCATCCGCTGAAGAGATGCCCATCCTCGACCTCGGCCCGTGGCTGGCCGGCGGACCGATCGGCCCGCTGGTCGAGCAGTTCCAGGCGGCCTGCACCAACACCGGCTTTTTCTACGTCAAGAACCATGGCGTGCCGCAGCAGGTCATCGACGACGTGTTCGAGGCCACCCGCCGCTACATGTCGCTGCCGATGGAGGAACGGCTGAAGGACCGCATCGACGAGCGCTTCCGCCGCGGCTTCATGCCGATGGGCGTGACCCAGCATCCGGGCCACAAGCCCGACCGCAAGGAAAGCTACGAGCTGGGCCTGGACCTGCCGCTGACCGACGCGGACGTGCAGGCTGGCCGGCCGCTGCACGGGCCCAACCGCTGGCCCGCCGACAAGCCGTGGCTGGAGAAGGCGGCAATGACCTACTTCGATGCCACCATCGAACTCGGCCGCAACCTGCTGCGCGTGTTCGCGCTGGCAGTGGGCCAGGACGAGGGCTTCTTCCTGCAGTACGCGAAGAAGCCGATGGTGCAGTCGCGCCTCTTCCACTATCCGCCGCAGGAGTCCTTCACCAACCTCGAACTCGGCGCGGCGATGCACACCGACTACGGCATGCTCACCCTGCTCACGCAGGACCCGATCGGCGGGCTGGAGCTGTGCACTCGCAGCGGCGAATGGGTGGCCGCGCCGTACGTCGAGGGCACGCTGGTGGTGAACCTGGGCGACCTGGTGAAGGTGTGGACCAACGGTGTCTACGTGTCGAACCCGCACCGCGTGGCCAACCGCACTGGCCGCGAACGCTATTCGATCCCCACGTTCTTCAATCTCGACTACGACACGCCGGTGCGCTGCCTGCCCGGCTTCGAGCCCGCGCAAGGCGCGCCCCGGCACGCCCCCATCAAGTCGGGCGAGTACCTGGTGAGCCGCTTCGCCACCGTGCAGAAGTACAGGACGCCGGCCGAGCTGGCGGCCGCCGAGGTCTGACGCGGCTGCGCGTCCACTCAGCGCGCAGTCGGCGCCGCCTGCGCGCGGGCCTCGGCATCCTCGAGGACAAGCACCAGTTCGGCCAGGAAGGTCTCGACGGGCAGCGGCAGGTTGCGGCCCTGGTGCACGCTCAGCGCCAGCCGCTGCGGGCGGGCCCGCGGGTCCTTCAGCGGCACGTAGGAGCCGGCCCGCGGCCTGGCCTGCGGGTCCTCGATCGGCGTGGTGGTGAAGGTCAGGCACATGCCCTCGGCCGCCACGTTGCGCATGAGCTCGTAGGAATTGGTCTCCAGCGCCACCCGCGGGCGGATGTTGGCCTTCGCGAGCATGTCGTCGGTCTGCTGCTTGGCCCACAGCGAGGAATCCAGCAGCGAGAGGCCGTATTCGGCGCAGTCGGACAGGCGAAGCGACTTGCGCCCTTCCAATGGATGGCCGCTCGGAACGAGCACGAACAGCGGCATCAGGCGCGAGTAGACGGTGCGCATGTCGGTCTGGGGAACATCGCCGAAGGTGAAGCAGGCGTCGAGCTCGTCCTCCAGCAGCATCTGCGTCAATCGCGGGCTGCCGGCCACATGCACGCTGAACGAGATGCCGGGATAGTCCTTGGAGAAGCGCGAGAAGAAGCCGGGCATCAGGTCACGCGTGAAGGATTCGGGCATGCCGAAATTCACATGGCCGCGCCGCAGGCCCTGCAGCGCCTCCAGTTCCGCATGCACGCGCCGCGTTTCGTTGCTGATGTTCTTGTAGTAGCGCATCAGCAGCTCGCCGGCCGCCGTGAGCCGGACCTTGCCACGCCCCTGCCGGCGCTCCAGCAGCGGCGCACCCAGCGAATCTTCCAGCATCACCAGCTGGCGGCCGACCGCGGACGCCGCAACGAACAGGTTCTCGGAGGCCGCGCGGATCGAACCGGTGCGTGCCACTTCTGCGAAGTAGCGCAGGGCGGTCGTCGAGACGAGTTTCAAGCAGTGGCTCCAGGCGGTGGCGAAACGTCAGCACGGATTGTTGCGCCGGTCGGCAGGACGCGCCGGCACTCTCGGCAACATCCCGCAAGCCCGCTCATGCCGGCCCGGCCCAGGCGCGCGAGAACTCCAGCAGCACCTCCGCCACGCGCGCCACGGCGCCCTCGCGCGACTCGGTCGCACGCTGGCCGATGACCAGCTTGCGCACCAGCCGCGGACTCAGCGGCACGACGCGAACGCGCGGGTTGGCGTAGGCCTTGTCGCCGGGCGCCACCGGCAGCAGCGCGGCGCCGTAGCCGGCCTCGACCAGGCCACGCATGGCCGTGTCGTAGTTGTGCTCGATACGCGGGCGCGGCGCATAGCCGGCGCGCGCGAACCACTCCATGGTGAGCGTCTGCATGCGGCTGACCGGCTCGTTCATGATGAGCGGCCGCTCGGCCAGCCACGCCGGCGTGGCCCGCTTGACCACCGGCCATGACGCCGGCACCAGTGCGCGCATCTCGTTGGTGAGCCAGGGCGTGAAGCGCACGCCCGGCAGCGCAGGCTGCGGCAGCGACACCAGCGCCAGGTCGACCGTGCCGACCTGCAGCCCGGCGACCGAGCCTTCGGAGCCGATGAACATGGGCGCGATCTCGATGCCGGGATGGCGCTTGGCCAGCGCCTCGAACACCGGCGGCAGCAGGTCGACCACGATGCCGGTGGTGCTCACGCCCACGCGCACCCGCCCTTCCAGCCCCGCATGGCGCCGCTGCGCCGCGTCGATGGCCTCGTCCACATCGCGCAGCAGGCGCCGGCCGCGCTCGACCAGCTCGGCGCCGGCGGGCGTGGGCTGCACGCGACGCGACGCGCGCACGAGCAGCGGCACGCCCAGCCGCGATTCGAGCTCGCTCACGTGCAGGCTGACGGTGGGCTGCGCCAGGTGCAGCGACTGCGCGGCGGCCGAGAAGCTGCCCAGGTCGGCGATGGCGATGAGGGTGCGGAGCTGGTCGAGGTTGAGATGGCGCATCAGCGATTCTGATCACAGGACTCAGAAATCTCAACTTCTCCAATCCATCGCCGCGCTGCATGATCGCGTCACTCTCACTCACAGCCCTGTTGCCTGCCACCCTGGAGCCCGATCATGAACGCCGTCCTGCGCCCTGCCGTCTCGTCCTTTCTGCCGCTTCGCGGCCTGCAGCAATGGTGGCACCACGCCGCCGTGGTGCGCCGCCAGAAGGCCGAGGCACGCGCGCTGATGGCGCTGGGCCAGCACGAACTCAACGACCTCGGCGTGGGCCGCAGCGAACTGCCTGCGCTGGTGCGCGAGGCAGACTGAGCCCGCCGCTCAGGCCGCGCCGGCCCAGCCGGCGACGATGCGCGCCGCGGCCGCGATGACGTCGTCGCGCGGCTTCGCATCCTGCGCGTCGAGCCGCGTGTAGACCGCCAGCACCAGCGGCGCCGCCTGCGGCCGCCACACCACCGCGATGTCGCTGGCTGCGCCATGGGCGCCGGTGCCCGTCTTGTCCCCCACCGTCCATGCGGCCGGCATGCCGGCACGGATGCGTGCGCCGCCGGTGGTGTTGCCGCGCAGCCAGTCCTGCAGGCGTGCGCGCTGCGCCGTGGGCAGGCCGTCGTCCACCGCCAGGGTGCGCAGCAGGCGGGCCATGGCTTCGGGCGTGGAGGTGTCGCGCGGGTCGTCGGCCAGCGCGCTGTTCAATTCGGTCTCCCAGCGGTCGAGGCGGAAGGTGCTGTCGCCCCACGCGCGCGCCTGCGCCGTGAGCGCCTCGGGACCACCGATGCGCCGCAGCAGCAGGTTGGCCGCGGCGTTGTCGCTGTACTGCACGGTGGCGGCACACAGCTCGGCCACCGTCATGCCACGCGCCAACTCTCGGCCCGTGACCGGCGAGTGGGCGATCAGGTCGGCCTTCGTGTAGCGCACGCGCTCGTCGAGCAGGCCCGGCTCGCGCACGCCGCGCGCCAGCACGGCGCCGGCGAGGATGGCCTTGAAGGTGCTGCAGATCGGAAAGCGCTCGCTCGCGCGGTGGCCGAGCGCGGCGCCGCTGGCGGTGTCGATGGCGAAGACGCCGAGACGGCCGTTCAGCCCGTCCTCGAGGCGGGCCAGTGCGGCGGCAGGGTCGCGCGAGGCGCCGCGCGGCGCGGCCGAGCAGGCGGTGGCCAGCGGCGCGAGCGAGGCGGCCATCAGCAGGTGGCGGCGGGTGAGCGAAGGGGCCGTGGGGGGCGGCAGGAAGGGCATTCGAGGTCTCCAGAGGATGCGGTGCGCCGACAATGCGGCGCCGGTGGATGGGATGGCCATGTCGCGACGCTTCGCATCGTAGGAAGTCAGGTCGCCGCCACCAACATGGCCGGGCCCCTCGCCGCACACTGCTGTAACGCCTGTCACATGGCCCTGCCGCCCCTCACCGTCGAACTCACGTCGCCGCAGTCCGTCGACGGCCGGCCCGCGCCCTACCAGTCGCTGTGGCTGCTGGTTCGCCTGCACCGCGCCCGCCTCGACGGCGCGCCGCTGCGCCTGGACGACCTGCGCGGCCAGGTGTCCTCGGCCGCGACGCTGCGCATGGTGGTGAGCCGCGCATTCCGCGACTTCAAGGCCTGGGGCGTGGCCGTGGGCTGGGGCGCGGACGCATCGCGCGACCCGCGCTTCCTCAACGCGGAAGGGCGCAGCCAGGGCCCCTTCTGGCTGCCGCCCGCACAGGCGGCGCGGCTGCGGTTGCAGGTCGAAGGCCAGCCGGCGACGGCCGCCGATGTCGCGTCCTTCCTGGGCCTGGACCCCCGCGCGCCCGTCACGGCGCCGCTCGCACCGGCCGGGGTGCAGCTGCGCGACGCGCGCTTCTGGCAGCAGCTCGCGGCGGCGCAGCAGGCGATGCGCCAGGGCCGCTGGGCGACGCCGGTGGTCGGGCCGCGCGGCGCGGCGGCGCCGGCCAACGCACTGGAGGCGATGCGGCAGGCCGGCAGCCTGGCGCACGGCGATTTCCAGCGCGCGCTCGTCACGCTCAACGAGGCGCTGCTGTGGCGCCGCCTGGGCGACGAGGCGCAGGCGCGGCGGCGGGTGCAGGCCCTGCAGCGCCAGCGGCTGGCGCAACACATCGCCGGCCACGAATACCTGGGCGCGATGGCGGGCATCGTCTCGGCCTGGTGCGCCTACACGGCGCGCGACCTGCCGGCGGCGCAGGCGCAGCTCTCGGCGCTGGCCGGCGACCCGGCCCATGCGCCGCTTCTGCGCCACCACCCGCAGGTGCGCTTCGAGTGGAGCAACCTGTGGGCGTTGGCCTGCCGCTCGCGCGCGCTGGCGACGGCCGCGCACGACGCGCCCGCCGCCACCGTACAGGCGCAGGAGGCGATGCAGCATTTCGGCCGCGCGCTGGCGGCGGCCTTCGAGTCGCATGCCTTCGACGCGGCCCAGCACGTGGCCGCGAACCTCGGCATGGCGGTGTGGTTGTTCGACCGCGTGGGTCTCACGCTGCCGGATGCCGGGAGCGCCCGGGGCGAGGACGCCGTGGCGCAGGCGGTGCAGTGGATCGCCTTCAGCGAATGGCTCAGCGGCCTGGTGGACGTGCAGGGCCGCTCGGCGTGGAACGCGATCTACCTGCTGCGCATCGCCCGCGGCGCCTGCCGGCCGGCGGCAGGCGGCACGCTGCGCGCCTTCCGCGCTTTGGAACCTCTGACGCCGGCTGTGCTCGCGGCGCAGGCGGGCACGCTGGCCGACGCCTTCGCGCCCGCGGCCTGGCCCGCGCGCTAGGTGGACGTGGCCCGGCTGCGGCTCGACGAGCATCGCCAGGGCCAGCGCCGCTACCCCGGCCTGCAGCACGCGAGCCTGCTGTTCGAACATGCGTGGTACGCGACCCATGCCGGCGACCTGCGCGCCGCGGCACACTCGCTGGGTGCGCTGCGGGAGGCCCTGCCCCAGCTGGTGGCCAGCGACCGCGCCTATTTCCGCGAGGTGTGGAACGACGAGCTGCCGGCCGAGCTGCTGGCACTGGAGCCCCCGCCCCGGCGTGCCGCCGCGCACCGCGCCGCCCGAGCCACGACCCGATCCGACAACTTCAACCCACGACCATGAACGCCCTGACCTACGCCACGCTCCTCTTCCTGCACGTCACCAGCGCGGCCTTCTGGGTCGGCGGCATGGCGGCGATGCACTTCGCCGCGCGGCCGGCCGCGGCGGCCACGCTGGCGCCCCCGCAGCGCCTGCCCTTCATGGCCGCGGCACTGGGCCGCTTCTTCCGCGGCGTGGACATCGCGCTCACGGTGCTGTGGGCCAGCGGCCTCGCGATGTTCGCCACGCTGGGCGGCTTCGCGGGTTCGCACTGGCGCGTGCACGCGATGCTCACGCTGGCGCTGGTGATGACCGGCGTCTACGTCTGGCTGCGCGCCCGCGGCCTGCCCGCGCTGCGCCGTGCGGCGGCGGCCGCGCAGTGGCCCGAGGCCGGTGAGCGGCTCGCCACCATCCGACGCCTGGTGGCGACCAACCTCGCGCTCGGAACGGCTGTATTCGCGGTGGCGCTGGTGGGGCGCGCCGCTTGACCGGGCCAGTCATTTGCTATTGATTTCATAGCTGCTTGCGCCCGACTGGCGGGCGCTGCAGCCACTTTTTTCTCGAATCCCCGGTCCACGATCCTTCATGCGTCCCCACGGAACCCTGCGCGGCATCGGCGCCATGCTGCTGGCCTGCGCCTTCTTCGCCTGCATGGACGCGTTGCTCAAGCAGCTCGCCGGCCACTACCCGCCGCTGCAGGTGATGGCGCTGCGCGGCCTCACCGCCCTGCCGCTGGTGTGCGTGTGGATCGCGTGGCGACGCGAAGCCGGCGCGCTGGTGCATCGCCGCCTGCGCTGGGGCCTGCACCTGCTGCGGGCGGCGCTGAACATGACGATGCTGGTGCTCTTCGTCTACGGCCTGCAGACGCTGGGACTGGCCGAGGCCTACACGCTGAGCTTCATCGCGCCGCTGCTGATGGTGCTGATCGCGGTGCCGCTGCTGGGCGAATCGGTGTTGCCGCGGCACTGGCTCGCGATCGGGCTGGGCTTCGCGGGCGTGGTGATCGCGCTGCGACCCGAGCAGGGCGACTTCCTCTCGGCCGGCGCGCTGGCCGTGCTGGCGGCCGCGGCCTGCTATGCGCTGTCGAACATGCTGGGCCGGCTCATCAGCCGCACGGAGTCGAGTGCGGCGCTGGTCTTCTGGACCACGGCAGCGATGGCGGTGGGCGGCAGCCTGCTGGCGGCGCCGCAGTGGGTCCCGATCCGGCCCGGCCACGGCTGGGTGCTGGCCGGGCTGGCCGTCTTCGGCTTCCTGGGCCAGGTCACGATCGCAGAAGCCTTCCGCCATGGCCAGGCCGCGGCCATCGCGCCCTTCGAGTACAGCGCGCTGGCCTGGGGCATCGCGCTGGACTGGCTGTTCTGGCACGCCGTGCCGGACGCGTGGACGCTGGGCGGCGGCGCGCTGATCGTCGCCAGCGGCCTGTGGCTGGCGCGCAGCGAGGCGCCGCGCCCCGCGGCGGCCGAGGACGGCACGCGCCAGCGTCCGACCTGAGCGGCCTTGGCGCCCCGTCCGACGCCGCCGTGGGCAGGTGCGCGGGAGACTGTGGCCCATGCCCGTCCTGCCACTCACGCTCGCCGCCGCACTGGCCTTGCCGCTCGCGGCCGGCGCCGCCGACCCCAACCCCCTGCAGGCCGAACGATGGAAGACGCGTCCGGTCGTGGTGGTCGTGCCCGAGGGCGACGACCCGCTGCTGCGCAAGGTACGCGCCACCCTCGAAGACGCCGCGGGCCGCGAGGCCTTTCGCGAGCGCGAGATGGCGCTCTACACCGTGGTCGGCGGCCATGGCAGCCGCAACGGCCGGCCGCTGGCCGCCGCGCAGACGGCGGCGCTGCTGCGGGCGCTGGCGTTGGACACGCGCGGCCCGTCCGCCTTCGTGCTGGTCGGCAAGGACGGCGGCGTGAAGATGCGCGAGGGCGCCGACGTGGACCTGCAGGCGGTCTTCGACGAGATCGACCGCATGCCGATGCGCCAGCGGCGCTGACGGCGCTAGAGCACGCCCTGGGCGCGCAGCGCCTCGATCTCCGCCGCCGACAGCCCCATCTCGCCCAGCACCTCGTCGGTGTGCTGGCCCAGCGCCGGCGGCGCACGGCGCAGCACGGGCGGGGTGGCCGCCAGCCGCAGCGGGCTGGCCACGCCGGTGATGGCCGCGATGCCGTCGCCCGCCTCGCGCGGCAGGGACACGGCCAGGCCGCGCGCCTTCACCTGCGCATCGTCGAAGGCGGCACCGATGTCGTTGATGGGACCGCAGGGCACGGCCTTGTCCTCCAGCAGCGTGACCCACTCGGCAGTGGTGCGGGTGCGCGTGACGGGCTCCATGGCGGCGATCAGCGCGTCGCGGTGCTTCACGCGCAGCGTGTTGCTGGCGAAGCGTGCATCGGCCGCCCACTCGGGCTGGCCCGCCGCCTCGCAGAAGCGCGCGAACTGGCCGTTGTTGCCGATGGCCAGCAGCATCGCGCCGTCCTTCGTCGGGAAGTCCTGGTAAGGCGCGAGGCTGGGGTGCGTGTTGCCCTGGCGCTGCGGCGCCTTGCCGGTGTTGAGGAAGGCGCTGGCCTGGTTGGCCAGGATGGCCATGCCCACGTCGAGCAACGCCATGTCGATGTGCTGGCCCTGGCCCGTCTGCTCCCGCACGCGCAGCGCGGCCAGGATGGCGGTGCTGGCGTAGCAGCCGGTGAAGAGGTCGGTGAGTGCCACGCCCACGCGCAGCGGGCCGCCGCCGGGCTCGCCGTCGGGCCGGCCGGTGATGCTCATCATGCCGCTCATGGCCTGGATCATCAGGTCGTAGCCGGCGCGCTCGGCATACGGGCCGTCGTGGCCGAAGCCGGTGACGCTGCAGTACACGAGCCGCGGGTTGGCGGCGCGCAGCGTCTCGTGGTCGAGGCCGTACTGCTTCAGCCCGCCGGTCTTGAAGTTCTCGACCACCACGTCGGCCTGCGCGGCCATGCGCCGCAGCAGGGCCTGGCCCTCGGGCGTGGCCATGTCGACGGTGACGCTGCGCTTGTTGCGGTTGCAGGCCGTGAAGTAGGTGGACTGCGCCGTGTCCTGGCCCGCCTCGTCCTTGAGGAAGGGCGGGCCCCAGGTGCGCGTGTCGTCGCCCACGCCGGGGCGTTCGATCTTCACCACGTCGGCCCCCAGGTCCGCCAGGATCTGGGTGCACCACGGGCCGGCGAGCACGCGCGAAAGGTCGAGGACTTTGATGCCGTCGAGAGCTGCTGGGGTCATGGAATTCGGGTACCGGTACGCGAAGGACGCAAAGGTTGCGCGAAGTTCGCGAAAGAAACATCCAAGATTTTCTTGATTCTGCTTTCGCGTCCTTCGCGAAATCTTCGCGCCCTTCGCGTACGGATGTCCGTCTTCAGTTCGAGAACGCCGCGATCCCCGTGATCGCGCGGCCAAGGATGAGGGCGTGCACATCGTGCGTGCCCTCGTAGGTGTTGACCACCTCCAGGTTGACCAGGTGGCGTGCCACGCCGAACTCGTCGCTGATGCCGTTGCCGCCCATCATGTCGCGCGCCATGCGGGCGATGTCGAGCGACTTGCCGCAGTTGTTGCGCTTCATGATCGAGGTGATCTCGACCGCGGCGATGCCCTCGTCCTTCATCCGGCCCAGGCGCAGGCTGCCCTGCAGGCCCAGCGCGATCTCGGTCTGCATGTCGGCCAGCTTTTTCTGGATCAGCTGGTTGGCGGCCAGCGGGCGGCCGAACTGCTTGCGGTCGAGCACGTACTGGCGGGCGCGGTGCCAGCAGTCTTCCGCAGCGCCAATCGCGCCCCAGCTGATGCCGTAGCGGGCGCTGTTCAGGCAGGTGAAGGGGCCCTTCAGGCCTTGCACCTCGGGGAAGGCGTTCTCCTCGGGCACGAAGACGTCGTCCATGACGATCTCGCCGGTGATGGACGCGCGCAGGCCGACCTTGCCGTGGATCGCCGGGGCCGACAGGCCCTTCATGCCCTTCTCGAGCACGAAGCCGCGGATCGGGCCGACGGCGCCGCCCTCGCTCACTTCCTTCGCCCAGACGACGAAGACGTCGGCCACCGGCGAGTTGGTGATCCACATCTTGCTGCCCTTGAGGCGGTAGCCGCCGTCGGTCTTGTAGGCGCGGGTGGCCATGCTGCCGGGGTCGGAGCCGTGGTCGGGCTCGGTCAGGCCGAAGCAGCCGATCCACTCGCCGCTGGCCAGCTTGGGCAGGTACTTCTGCTTCTGCGCCTCGGAGCCGAATTCGTGGATCGGCACCATCACCAGCGAGGACTGCACGCTGGCCATGGAGCGGTAGCCGGAGTCGACGCGCTCCACTTCGCGGGCGATCAGGCCGTAGCAGACGTAGTTGAGGCCGGGGCCGCCGTATTGCTCGGGGATGGTCGGGCCCAGCAGGCCCAGCTCGCCCATCTCGCGGAAGATCGTGAGGTCGGTCTTCTCGCCGCGGAACATCTCCAGCACGCGCGGCGCCAGCTTGTCCTGGCAGTAGGCGTTGGCGGCATCGCGCACCGCGCGCTCGTCGTCGGTGAGCTGCTGCTCGAGCAGGAAGGGGTCGTCCCAATGGAAGGCGGCTTTGGTGGCCATGGTGTGCGGTCTCCGGAGGGTGAGGCGCGATGCGCGGCGATGGACAAAGGGGGAAAGCCGCCATCGTACGACTGCCTCCGCGACGCGGGCAAACGAGAATTTCACACCCAGATATGCTGTTCGCTCATGTCTTGGAGCGGAGGATGTCTGTGCGATCCCCACGCCATTCACGATCCAACTATGTAGCTGCCGAATACCATGCGCCGAAAGATCCCCTCGACCCAGTCCCTGGCCTGCTTCGAGGCCGCCGCGCGGCACGAGAGCTATACGCGCGCCGCGCAGGAGCTGGCGCTCACGCAGAGCGCCGTCTCGCGCCAGATCGGCGCGCTCGAGGACTTCATGGGCCTGGCCCTGTTCCGCCGGACGCGCCACGGCGTGCAACTCACGGCCGCGGGCGCCGACTACGCACGCCAGATCTCGCGCCAGCTCGACGCCATGGAGCGCGACACGCTGGACGCCATGGCCCGCCAGGGCAGCGGCGGCGCGCTGCAGCTCGCGGCGGTGCCCACCTTCGCGACGCGCTGGCTGATCCCGCGGCTGCCAGCCTTTGCGCAGGCGCATCCCGACGTCACGGTCCACATCGAGACGCGCACGCGGCCCTTCCTCTTCGCCGACTCGCCCTTCGACGCCGCGCTGTACGCGGGCACGGCCGAGCAGGCGGCCAACTGGGCCGGCACGCAGTCCACCGTGCTGATGCACGAGGACGTGGTGCCGGTGTGCAGCCCCGCCCTCATCGCGCCGAAGCGGCAGCTCACGCCCGCGGCGGTGGCGCGCCTGCCGCTGCTGCAGCAGAGCACGCGGCCCGAGGGCTGGCGCCAGTGGTTCGATGCCCAGGGCGTGGAAGCGCCGCGTGCGCGCAGCGGGCCGCGCTACGAGCTGTTCTCGATGCTCGCCGTGGCGGCTGCGCACGGGCTCGGTGTCGCGCTGATGCCGCTGCTGCTGATCGAGGCCGAACTGGCCCGCGGCGAACTGGTGGTGGCCTGCCCGCGGCCGCTGCGCGGGGAGCGCAGCTATTTCTTCGTCACGCCCGCGCGATCCGACGAGCGGGGCGTCGTGGCGCAGATGCGGCGGTGGCTGCTGGCGCAGATCGACTGACGCCGCGCGCCCCGTCGGGGCGACGCGTCATCGGTTTTCGGAAAAAAGTGTGTCGAATTCGCCATGCAATGTCATTTGATTGTTTCTTGACCTCCTGGAGGGGAAGACGAAACGAATGCGTCCACGCATGATGCCGGTCCCGGCTTGCCGGGCCCGTTGCGATTGTTCATGTCCGCCACCGCTCCTTCCCGCTCCCCTCGCCTGCGCCGATTTCGCGTCGATGTCGGCACCATCATCACGGTGGTGGTGCTGTTCCAGTCCCTGCTCCTGGTGGCGATCGGCTACTGGGGATCGCAGCGCCTGGTGTCGACCATCGGCGAGTCGGCCCAGCGCGCCGACCACCTGCGCATCGAGGACAAGGTCAACGCCTTCCTGGCCAAGGCCGCCTCGGTGGTCGATGCCGTCGGTGCAGCGCCCAGCCTGCGCCCGGCGGGCGAAGGCGCCGAGCCGACGGCCGAGCTGCTGTGGGTGCTGCTGCAGCAGTCGCACGAGCTCGACAGCCTCTACGTCGCCAACGACGCCGGCCGGATGCTGATGGTGCAGCGCTACCCCGAGGTCGCCGTGCGCCACATCGTGCGCGAACGCGATTTCACCGTCGAGACCTGGGAGTACAAGCCCGCCGCCGACGACGGCAAGGACACCCAGCAGCGCTACGTGACCGAACGCATCTCGGCCTTCCGCACCCAGTACGAGCCACGTGCGCGCAGCTGGTATGTGCAGGCGACGCAAAGGGGGGTTCCGGTGTGGACCGCGCCGTACGTGTTCGCCGCCTCGCAGGAACTGGGTGTGACCTACGCCGTCCCCGGCCAGCGCCGCGACCGCGACGGCGCGCAGGTGCTGGTGGCCTCGGGCGACGTGACGCTGGGCCGCCTGTCGGACTTCGTGCGCCTGTTCAGCCGCGCCGGCTATGGCGACAGCGCCTTGCTCAGCGGCGAGTACCAGGTGCTGGCCCGCAGCGACCGGCCCGGCCGCATCCAGGCCCTGGCGCTGCCCGGCAACGGCGTGCTGGGCGCCATCCACGCCCGGATGCTGGCCGACGGCAGCGCGCGCGGCACGGTAAGCACGGCCTTCCCGATCGACTTCGACGGCCAGCGCTACCTGGTGCAGACCTCGCGCATCCCGGCCACCAGCTGGCGCCTGATCAGCTGGGTGCCCGAGGACAAGCTGCTGGGCGGCCTGCGGCGCGCGGTGCTGTGGTCGATGCTGCTGGTGGTGGCCTTCCTCGTGCTCATCGTCGGCGTTTCGCTGCGGCTGGCCCAGCGCGTGACGGCGCCGGTGGAACGGCTGTCGTCGATCGCGCGGCGCATCGGCCGGCTGGAGCTGGACGGCCTCCCGCGCGTGGAGAGCCGGGTCCTCGAGATCCAGCACCTCGACCAGGCCCTGGACGACTCGGCGCGCGGCCTCAAGGCCTTCCGCAAGTTCGTGCCGGTAGACGTGGTCACGCAACTGGTCGAGAGCGGCCACACGCTCGGCCCGAGCGGCGAGCCGCGCCAGATCACGGTGATGTTCACCGACGTGGCGGGCTTCACCCGCATCGCTGAAGCCACGCCCACCGAGGTGCTGGTGCGGCAGATGACGCGGTACTTCAATCTCGCGGCGGCCGTGTTCACGCGCCACGGCGGCACGATCGACAAGTACATCGGCGACGGCACGATGGTGTTCTGGGGCGCGCCCGGCGACGTGCCGCACGCCGAGGAGAGCGCCTGCCGCGCCGCGCTGGAACTGCAGGCCGAACTCGACGTGCTCAACGCGGAATGGCGCGCCAGCGGGCTGGCCGAATTCCAGACCCGCATCGGCATCCACACCGGACCGGCGATCACGGGCGTGCTCGGTTCGAAGGACCGGCTGGCCTACACCGCCGTGGGCGACACGGTGAACGTCGCCAGCCGCATCGAAGGCATCAACAAGGAGCTGGGCACCCGCGTCCTGATCTCCGAAACCACCTTCGACGGCCTGGCCGGCCGGCTGCCCACGCGCCGCATCGACGCCATGACCATCCGTGGCCGGCAGAAGCCGCTGCTGGTCTACGAGCTGCTGGAGTCCGTCCCGCCGGCCGCCGCCCCCGCCGCCTGAGCCGCCACCGCCCAACGCGCATTTCGACGCAAAAGCGACGGCGAAACGCGTTAAGCGAGACGTAAGCAAAGGTTTCGGCTAGATTCGATGCCTCGCCGACGGTGGCGGAGGGAACACGAACATGAAGAAGTGGATGGGCATCGCCTGCGCCCTGGCGATTTTGGCGGGCTGCGCCAGCCGGCCGATGACCGGCCCGGGCTCCGGCTATGGGGCGGACTACGTCCCGGTGGTGCAGTCGAACAACGTTCCCGCCTCGACCTACGACGCCGACGTGGCGGCCTGCCAGAAGACGGCGCGCAGCTACACCTTCGTCACGCCCGACGAGCACCGGGATGCGCTGTTCTTCCTGAACGTCGTCACGCTCGGCTCCGCGGCGTTCCTGCCCTCGGGCGTGGTACCGAAGCTCGCCACCACCGGAATGACCTGGGGCTTCATGAACGGCTTCGAGTACGCGGTCTACTCCCCACAGCGCGCGGCGTTCTATGCGCGGCAGGAAAGCGCGATCGCCAACTGCATGGCGCGCAAGGGCTACCTGAACGCCGACCCCAGCGTCGCCGTCACATGGACGCCGACGCCGGCTGCTGCGGTGAAGGGCCTGCGCCGCACGGGCGTGGACACCTACAACGCCGAACAGGTGGCCAAGGCCAGCCGCTGCACCGCCACGCCCTTCGCCAACCTGGTGGGCAAGGGCCCCGGCTACGAGAGCTACACGGTCCCCTGCGACGGCGGCCGCATCCTCGCAGTGCGCTGCACCTTCGGCAACTGCCGGCCGAGCAGCTGACGCCCGTGGCCGGCACCGCGCCGGCCGATCGCATCGAACCCCACGGGGCGGCCCATCGGCCGCCCCGTGGCGTTTCCGGCGCCGACGAATCCATGGCAAATCGGGCTGTAGCGCTCGCCGACGGGGCGCCGGGCGCTATCGAATCAGGAGCGACAGCGCGATCTGCGCCGGCGCGGCACACTCGGCAGGGCGCGGCGGCCCCGCATGCCGCGCCTGGCCAAGAAGGACCCCATGGAGACAACGCCCCCGCGCCCGGCGCGCCTGCCGGACTCGCGCTACGCCGTGATGCGCCTTGTCGTCACGCTGCTCATCATGACCGTGGGCAGCAGCGGCATGTACGTCGTGTCGGTCGTGCTGCCGGCGGTGCAGGCCGATTTCGGCGTGGCGCGCGCCGAGGCCTCGCTGCCCTACACGCTGCTGATGGCCGGCTTCGGCCTGGGCGCCGTGGTGATGGGCAAGCTGGCCGACCGCTACGGCGTGATGTGGCCGCTGCTGCTGGGCGCCGTGGGCGTGGGCACGGGCTTCGTGGCCAGCAGCTTCACCGGCGGGATCCTCGGCTTCTCGCTGGTGCAGGCGCTCTTCATCGGGCTGGGCAGCGGCGCGGTGTTCGCGCCCCTGGTGGCCGACACCTCGCTGTGGTTCGTCAGGCGGCGCGGCATGGCGGTGGCGGTGTGCGCCAGCGGCAACTATGTGGCCGGCGCGGTGTGGCCGCCGATCGTGCAGCACTTCGTCGAGGCGGCGGGCTGGCGTGCGACCTACGTCGGCCTGGGCCTGTTCTGCGGGCTGGCGATGGCCGGCCTGGCGCTGTGCCTGCGCGAGCGGCCGCCGGCCCTGGCCACGGCGCCTGCGGCCGGCCCCGCGGGTGCGTCGCCAGCGGTGGCCGCCACGATGCGGCCCTTCGGCCTGAGCCTGGGCATGGCGCAGGGGCTGCTGTGCGTGGCGGGCACCGCCTGCTGCGTGGCGATGGCGATGCCGCAGGTGCACATCGTGGCCTACTGCACCGACCTGGGCTACGGCGCGGCGCGCGGGGCGCAGATGCTGTCGCTGATGCTGGCTTGCGGCATCGTGAGCCGGCTGGTCTCGGGCGCCATCTGCGACCGCATCGGCGGCCTGCGCACGCTGCTGCTGGGCTCGGTGCTGCAAGGCCTGGCGCTGCTGATGTTCCTGCCCTTCGACGGCCTGGTGCCGCTGTTCGTGGTGTCGGCGCTGTTCGGGCTGTTCCAGGGCGGCATCGTGCCCTCGTACGCCATCATCGTGCGCGAGCATTTCCCGCCGGCCGAGGCCAGCGCGCGTGTGGGCACCATCATCGGCTGCACGCTGCTGGGCATGGCGTTGGGCGGCTGGATGTCGGGCAAGGTGTTCGATCTCACCGGCAGCTACCACGCGGCCTTCGTCAACGGCATCGCCTGGAACCTGCTGAACATGGCGATCGCGCTCACGCTGCTGCTGCGCGCACACGGGCGCTCGCGAGGATTCGCAACGGCGGGCTGAGCCTGCGCATCCTCGAATGAAATCGGGCTGCCGCGCCCGTCCTGCTTGCGCGAGCAGCTACGAAAACAGGAGCATGAGACATGCTTGCACTCGGCAACATGCCGGGCCGGGCCCGGGACTAGACTGGCCGGCCCACCCTTGTCTGCCCGCCCGCCCGGGCGCCGTTCCTGCCCATGAAGTCCCTGTTGTCGCTGCTGTCCCTGGCCGGCCTGCTCGTGGCCACCTCCCCGGCCGCACACGCGGCCACCGCCTGCGATCAGCTCCGCTCGGAGGTCGAAGGCAGGATCGCGGCGGGCGGCGTCACCCGCTTCAGCGTCACGGTGGTCGACGCCAATGCGCCCGTCACCAGCGGCAAGGTGGTCGGCAGTTGCGAGCTCGGGAGCAAGAAGCTGGTCTACGAGAACACCCCCGCAGCGCCCGCCACTTCCGGCGCTCCTGCGGTAGCCGCGCCTGCAGCAAGGGGCGCAGGCAGTGAGCGCATCCTCACGGAGTGCCGCGACGGCACGGTGTCGATGGGCGGCGCCTGCAAGCCCTGACGGCGGCCAGTTGTCGCCACGCCCCGTTCAGCGGCAGACCTGGGTCGAGTTGATCTGGCGGCAGGTCCTGCCGTCGCCGTTCTGGTAGCGGTCGATCTGGCCCTTGCGGTTGGTGTGGTTGCCCAGGGTGTCGGTGCAGCCATTGGCGTCGCAGTTGCGCAGCGTCGGGCGCATGTCGCGCGGCGGCGGTGCCGGCCGCCCGTGGTAGCCGCCCCCGTAGGGGTACCAGGTGTCGGCCACGATGCCCGGCTCGCCACGTTCGCTGGTGCGCGGATCGGGCGCCACCTCGCGGGCGTTGCCGCCGCGCCCGTCGATGATCGCGGCGCCCGCCGGTGGCTGTGCAGGCCGGTTGGCCGCGTCGACCGTGTCCTGCTGCAGCTGACGTGCGCGGTTCACGCTGTCGATCTGATCCTGGGCCGCGCGATCGCTCGGCGCGTAGCCGGGCGGGGCCGCCTCGGGCACGGGCACGTTGCCGGTCGGCTTCGAGCCCGCGGGACAGGCGGGCTGGTCGGTGTAGCTGACCTTCCCCGTCGCATCGGTGCAGCGGAGCACATCGGCGTGCGCTGCCGCCGAGGCGGCCACAAGGACGAGGGAGCAGATGAGAGGGCGCATCACGGCATTGTGGTGCGTCCGCACATGTTTGGGCAGCCGCCCGGCCGACGGCGCGCGCCGCTGCGACGCCCGTCCCGCGCGCAGCGGCATCAAGCCGCCGCCATCTGCTCTTCCATGAGGTCGGACTTGCGCAGGCGCAGCAGTTCGCCCAGGCTCACCAGGTCGACGCCGCTGGCGCGGGCCTGGGGAAAGAGTTCGTTGCGCTCTTCCTTGACGTGGTGGTCGATGTACTCGCCCAGCACCTTCACGCGGGCGTCGAACATGTCATCGACCTCCGGGGCCTGTTCGATCTGGGCGATCAGGTCCTTGGCGCTCTGGTGCTCGACGTTCGCCTCGTCCAGCAGGTCCTCGTCGCGGATCTGGCCGCGCAGCGCGGGGTAGAAGATCTCTTCCTCGATCTGAGTGTGCACGGTCAGTTCCAGGCAGATGTGGCGCGCCAGCTCGAGCTTGCGGCTGCGTACGTCCTGCGCCTTCGACGCGTTCAGGCTCTCGTAGGTCTCGAACATCTTCTTGACGTTCTTGTGGTCGGTGTCCAGCAGGCTGCAGGCATCGGCAGGGGTGGTCGGCATGGTGATGACTCCTTCGTCGTGGGTATTTCGGAAGGCTCAACTTGCGCCGCGCCCATGCCCGGACGGGTAGGAATGCATCGCATGCGCCTGCCGAACGAACCGACACCGCGGGCATCGGCCGCGGCCGGCAGCCCTAGCCTCGCGCGCCGCGCCCGACCGGCTTGTGGAACAGCCTTCGCAACGCACGCTTGGCGGCCTCGAGCCGGCGCAGGCGGGTGGGCGACAGGTTGTGGCCGGCGCGGTTGATGTAGAAGGTCAGCATCGACATCGCCGAGCGGTAGGGCTCGCTCTTGCGGCGCCGGCTGCGTTCGGCCGAGCGCTTGAGCGAGCGCGCAATCGCCTGCGCGCTGCCGAGCTTGAAAACCCCCGGATCGAGGTCCATCGCGTCGCTGGTGTCGGTGACGCGTTGCGACCAGCGTGCGCCGGTGGCACGCTGGGCGGGGTGTGCGGCGGCTTGGGACATGGGCGTGGTCTCCTGGATGAAGGGCCATGCTCGCGCCCTCACCCGCCCCATGCGTAGGCCATCGCTTGCGGCGCGTGTCGGCCGCTCGCCGTGCGCACCTCGTCCGCGCGAAGCCGCCGATATGATCGGCCGCATGCTCGCCAACCTCGTGCCGTTCCTCATCCACTGGGCCATCACCGCCGTGTCGCTCTGGGTCGCGAGCCACATCTTCCGCGGCCTGAAGTTCGACAGCACCGGCAGCCTGATCGTGGCGGCCTTGCTGCTGGGGTTCGCCAATGCGATCGTCAAGCCGCTGCTGATCGTGCTGACGCTGCCGCTCACGCTGGTGACCTTCGGGCTGTTCCTGCTGGTCATCAACGCGCTCATGATCCTGCTGGTCGCGGCGCTGGTGAAGGGTTTCCGTGTCTCCGGCTTCTGGACCGCGCTGTTCGCCAGCCTGTTCGTGTCGATCCTCAGCATCCTGATCGGCTCGCTGCTCGGCGGCAGCGACCCGGCCACCACCATCCAGATGCCCCAGGGAACGGGCAACTGGCTCTGAAGCCAGCCGCCAAGGCGTTTCAAGCCAAAACGGCCTGGAACGCCCGCCAGTCGGGCGCAGGCAGCTACTGATTTCATAGCAAACTTGCGTGCGTGGCCCATCGGCTGGCCAGGACGACGCCCGCCGTCGGCGCCGTCTCACACGGCCCTCGGACGCCGGTGCTCACAGTGGGTCGATCGCACCGCGCACCCCGCGGCCCCTGGACGAACGGAGCATCGACCCATGAGCACCGACCCCTTCCTCGGCGGCAGCCGAGCCCCCGCACAGGCCCCCGGCAAGGACATCGACGCGCTCGGCCCGAGCGACACCAGCGACAGCGGCAGCGACGTGCAGACCGACCTGCGCCGCACCTCCCTGCCCGACGAAGGATCGGAAGGCGCGCTCCCCATCGCGCACGACAGCACCAGCGACTCGGCCGGCACCGGCGAGAGCGCCTCCGCCGACCCGGCGCCGCCGGAGATCGATGCCGACCTGCTGCCCGATCGCACCGGCCGGCTGCCCGGCGAAGACAGCGACGACGACGATGTGGCGCCCGCGGACGGCCTGGCGGACGACGACGAAGACGAGGCGGCCTAGGACCGGCCGTCCACCAGCGTGGGCCGGGGGCTGAAGGCGTAGGGCAGCAGCCCCGCCAGCACCAGCACCGCCGCGCAGCCGAAGATGGCTGCATAGCTCCCAGCCGGCGCCCACTGGGCGCGCTGGCCCCAGTCGGCGATCAGCCCGAAGGCCCAGGCAGCGAGCGCCGAACCCAGGAAGACAAAGCTATTGAGCACGCCCAGCCCGCGTCCGCGCAGGGCGGGTGCCACGAGGCCGCGGCCATGCGCCATCACCAGGGGATGCAGCATGCCCACGGTGCCCAACAGCGTGAGCAGCGCGAGGTCGGGCGGCAGCCCCACCGCCGGCCATGCAGCCAGTGCCACGGCGGCCATGAAGGACAGCATCGACCAGCCGAGCACTGTGCGCTTGAGCGAACTGCGCCGCACCAGCCAGGGCAGGAACAGCGCGGTGCAGAAGCCGCCGAGGCTCAACGCCGTCAACGCCATGCCCCGCGCGCCGGCTTCCAGCCCGAACACGTTGGCCAGGTACGGACCGCCCCAGGCATTGCGAAACGCCGTGCCGGCGGCCATGGCGACGCACAGGGGAATCAAGGTCCACAGGGCGGGCCGCCCCAGCAGCCGGGCACTGGCGCCGAGCATCGCCAGCGGCGCCTCGCCCTTCGCATCCGCATGGCCGTGGTCGCGCACCTGGCGCCAAACGCCGATGCAGGCCACCAGGATGCACAGCGCCGCCAGCGCCATCGGCACGCGCCAGCCCACCGCGTGCACGGCCCAGCCCAGGGGCGCCGTCGCCAGCAGGGCGCCCACCATGCCCAGCGCATTGGTGCGGCCGATGAAGGCGACATAGCGCTGCGGCGGCAAAGTCGCCGACGCGTGGTGCATCAGGCCCATGAACACCGGCGCGAAGGCCAGCCCCAGGCCCAGCTGCGCCAGCATCGCCGTGCCGCCGTTGGGCGCCAGCACGAAAAGCAGTGCCGACGCCACGCCCACCGCCAGCAGCACGCGCGTGGGCGCGCCCACGCCGTAGCGGTCGAAGGCCATGCCCACCGGCACCTGCGCGAGCGCGAAAGAGAAGAAGAAGCAGGACGACAGCGCGCCGAAGCCTGCCGGCGACAGCGCCAGGTCGTGCTGCAGCTCGGGCGCCATGACGGCGAGGCAGGTGCGGAAGAACTGGCTGAGCGCGAAGGCGACGGTGAGCGCGCGCAGGCCGCGCGTGGTGGCAGGGCTGACCATGGAGCAGGATCGACGGCGGCCCCGCACGGGAACGGCGCGGGGGGTCGGCCCGCATTAGAACCCGCGGTCGCCGGCGGCCCTGTCGCACGCCGGATCGAGCGGGCGCGGACGCTCAGCGCTCGGCGTCGAAGCGCTTCGCCTCCTCGTCCTGCCAGGCGTCGTTGGAGATGTCGGGCGTGCCGGGGTAGCCCTGCTGCTTGAGCTTTTCGCGGCCCATGCGGCTGCCCTCTTCGGGCGGGTCCTGTCCGATGGCGCGGCTTTGCTGCAGGTTGACGCCGGACTGCTCGCCACGGTCGCCGGCGAGGGCTTCGCCGGGTTCGGGGTGGGTGATGGGGGCGGGGTGGCGTGGATCGGTCATGGGAATCTCCTGAAGAGACCCCATGTCGCCACGCCAGGCGCAACACCGGCGCCGTCCCCCGCGCTCAACGGCTGTGGGAAGGGCCTCACACCGCGGCGGATGCGATCAGTGCTTCACGGCCACAAGCAGCAGGTCGGCCTGCATCGGTGCGCCCTGCGTCAGCACGGGATAAGCCGTGTCGTTGATGAAGAGCAACCGCCCGGCCTGCTCCACGCGTCCCGACACCGTGCAGCGCATGCGCGCGTCCAGGCGCGATGCGTCGACCTCCAACGCGAATGCGAAGGGCGGCTGGCGCCCGTCGGCACGGATGCGCTGCTCGGCCAGCACGGTGGCAGGCGCGTCCATGCGCGACACGTCCTGCAGGCGGACGATGATCTCGGCGTCAGGCGGCAGGGCGATGCGTTCGCGCCAGGTGATGGTGCCGCGCACGGTGCTGCGCATCGCGCCGCCCGGCCCGACGGTGGCACAGCCGGCCAGGCCGAGGGCGGGCCACGCGAGCAATGCCTGCAGCGCGTGGCGGCGTCGGGCGTCGGGCCGCGCCATCAGGCCACCGCCTGCGCAGCTGCCGCCTGCGCCCGCCGCTCGGCCAGCGCCACGTACCAGTCCAGGCTGCCGGGGTTGGCCATCGCCTCGCGGTTCACCACGCGCTCGATCGGCTGGCCCAGCAGCAGCTTCTTGATGGGCAGTTCCTGCTTCTTGCCCGAGAGCGTGCGCGGGATCTCCGCGACCTGGAAGATGTCGTCGGGCAGGAAGCGTGGCGACAGCGCGGTGCGGATGGCGTCGTTGAGCTTCCGGCGCATCGCGTCGTCGAGCGCCACGCCGGGCCGCAGCACGACGAACAGCGGCATGTAGCTGTCGCGGCCGAGGTACTCGAGGTCGACCACCATCGAGTCCATCACCTCGGGCAGCGCCTCCACGGCGTTGTAGATCTCGCTGGTGCCCATGCGCAGGCCCTGGCGGTTGATGGTGGCGTCGCTGCGGCCGTAGATGACGCAGCCGCCGTCCTCGCCGATCCTGATCCAGTCGCCGTGCCGCCAGACACCGGGATAGGTGTCGAAATAGCTCGACAGGTAGCGCGCGTTGCCGGGGTCGTTCCAGAAGTACAGCGGCATCGAAGGGATCGGGCGGCTGCACACGAGCTCGCCCACTTCGCCGATCACGGGCTGGCCGTTCTCGTTCCAGGCCTCGACGCTGGCGCCCAGCTGGCGGCACTGCATCTGGCCGGGCACCTCGGGCAGCTCGCGGTTGCCGCCGACGAAGGCGCCGCAGAAGTCCGTGCCGCCCGAAATATTGCACCACCAGGGATCGGGCGAGCCGGCGGCCTTCAGCTGCGCCGTGCCCCAGCGCTGCACGTCCTCCGCCAGCGGCGAGCCGGTGCTGCCCAGCGCCCGCACGCGCGACAGGTCGCCGCAGTCCTTCGCGACCACGCCGGCCTTCATGCAGTTGGTGAAGTAGGCCGCGCCGGCACCGAAGAAGGTGACCCGGTGCCGCGCGACGAAGCGCCACAGCACGGTCCAGTCGGGCTTGTCCTTGCTGCCGCCGGGGTGGCCGTCGTAGATGCAGATGGTGGCGCCGAAGGCCAGGCCCGAGAGCTGCGAGTTCCACATCACCCAGCCGGTGGAGCTGTACCAGTGGTAGCGCTCGCCGCGGTTGTTCTGGCCGTAGCTCGCGCCCACGTCGTTGTGCAGGCCGCAGGCGTACATGTTGATGATGATGCCGCCCTGGCCGTGCACGATGGGCTTGGGCAGGCCCGTGGTGCCGCTCGAATACACGACCCAGATCGGGTGGTCGAAGGGCAGCCATTCCGGTTCGAAGGCCGCGGT
Source organism: Xylophilus ampelinus (assembly GCF_901875635.1). GTDB lineage: Bacteria > Pseudomonadota > Gammaproteobacteria > Burkholderiales > Burkholderiaceae_C > Xenophilus. Next base: position 27,565 of record NZ_CABFMN010000127.1, read on the forward strand.
TTCGGCATCGTTTCGGGCCGCAGCGCCCGCCCAGTCGGCGTCGTGCGCTATCGATTTGGTAGCGTACGGACTTTTCACCAGCAGCAGCTTGCGCACCGAGGGCAGCGCGTCGCGCAGTTCCTGCACGATGGCGCTGCGGTCCACCGGCTTGCCGCCGTAGTGCACGCCGTCGGCGGCGATCAGCACCTTCGGCTCGATCTGGCGGAAGCGGTCGGCGACGGCGGCGGTGCCCATGTCGGGCGCGCACACGCTCCACACGGCGCCGATGCTCGAGCAGGCGAGGAAGGCGACCATCGTCTCGGGCACGTTCGGCAGGTAGGCCGCGACGCGGTCGCCGCGCTGCACGCCCAGCGACTTGAGCGTGAGCGCGACCGAGGCGACCTGGCGCTTCAGCTCGGGCCAGGACATCTCGCGCACCTCGTCCAGCTCGTTGTCGCTCACGATTGCCGGGCAGCCGGCGGCATGCGCGGCGTCGGCATGGCGCAGCACCTCGCGCGCGTAGTTGACCTGCGCGCCGGGGAACCACACGGCACCCGGCATGCGGTCCTCGGCCAGCACTGCGGTGTGCGGCGTGGGCGACTGCATGCCGCTGTAGTCCCAGATGCTCTGCCAGAAGGCGTTGAGGTCGGTGACCGACCACTGCCACAGGTCGGCGTACGAGTCGAAGGCGAGGCCGCGCGTCTCGCGCAGCCAGTTCTGGTAAAGGCGAATCTGGGGGATGTAGGGAGCGGTCATGGCGGGCAGCGTAGTGCGCCGCAGCAGCGCGCTCAATGCGGATTGCCCCGGGCGCCGTCATCTGTGCGACTGCGCCCGTCCGGCAACATGCAATCGGCCGCCAGCCCTCGCCACGCCTGGGCTGGCGCCGAATTCGTCACGAACGTGACGATCTCGCCGGGAGCCTCACCAGGCGACCTTCACGCCCGCCTGCGCTCCCCAGGCATGGCCGCGGCTGTCGCCCAGCGCGCGCCGGTAGCTGGCCGAGCCGTAGAGCGACACGGCCTGCGTGAGCTTCGCGTCCACGCCCACGGTCAGCGCCGCCGA
>NZ_CABFMN010000128.1 GCF_901875635.1 Xylophilus ampelinus
GGCGGGCCCGGCGCAGCACGCGGGCGGCCGCCGCCCGCGCGTCGGCCGTGCGGCCGCCTGCGGCCGTCGCCTCGCACACCCAGCCGTGGTTGAGCGAGGCGAAGAGGCCCTTGTCGTGCGAATCGAGCCAGGTCGCCGATTCCTGCAGCGCCTCCAGCACGGCCGGTTGCGGGCCGAGCATCCAGCGCGCATAGGCGGCCAGGCCGTGGCTCATGGCGAAGAGGTACAGGCTCTTGACCTGCTCGCCCACCCGGTGGGCGGCCTGCGCATCGTCCAGCGCGGCCTGCCAGCGGCCCTGCCACAGGTTGACGCCCGCGCGCCAGCACAGCACCGAGCCCTCGACCTCGTGGCCGCGGCCGGGCAGCGCCGCCAGCGCCTCGTCGAAGCTGGCGTGCGCGTCCTCGAAGCGCCCCAGGTCGCCCAGCACGCTGGCGCGGCAGGCCATGGCGTAGGCGATGGCCGGCAGCGGCGCGCGGCTGCCCGGCCGGCGCTGGCGCACGGCGTGCGCCATCTCGTCCAGCAGCTCGACGGCACGGCCGTAGTCGGCGGCCGAGGCCGCTGCCTGGCCCAGCGTGGTGCGGGCCTGGACGATGAGCGACGTGTCCTGCAGGCGGGTGGCGTGGTCGAGCGCCTCCTCGCCGTGCAGCAGGGCGTCCTTGGATTCGCCCAGGGCGTAGTGCAGGTAGGCGAGCCAGTACTGGGCATAGGCTTGGCCCGTCGCGTCGCCGTGCGCGCGCGCCTTGTCCACCGCGCGGCGCAGCAGCGCCTTCTCGTCGCGCGACGGATCGAACACGGTGGCGAGGCCCAGCCGCCGCACCACCGAGCGCCAGAGCTGGTAGCGCTCGGGCGTCGAGGGCAGGCGGTCGAGCATCTCGAGGGCGGCGCGGTACTGCGTCTTCGCGCGGTCGATGGACGAGGCCGACATCGCCTTGTCGCCGGCCATCTCGGCGTAGCGCGCTGCGGCCGCGAAATCGGCCGCGCCGGCGTGGTGGTAGGCCAGCGGCTCGCATTGCTCGAGCTCGGTCGCGCCATCGCGCGCGCGCAGCAGCTGCGCCACGCGCCCGTGCATGTCGCGGCGCTGCTGCAGGCCCAGGGTGCCGTACACCACGTCGCGCGTGATGCCGTGCTTGAAGCGCAGGGTGCCGGGCTGCTCGCCGGCGAAGAGCAGGTCCTGCGCCGCCATGGCGGTCACCAGCGGATGCTGGGCATCGCAACCGGTGAGCTCCTGCAGCAGCCAGGCCGGGACCACGTTGCCGATGACGGCCGCCGCCCCGAGCACCGCGCCCTGCTGCGGCGCCAGGCGCGCCACGCGCGATTCGATCAGCGATTCGAGCCAGGCCGGCCCGCCGCGCAGCGCATCCAGGCCGGCACCCGTATCGGCCGCCAGGTGGCACAGCTCCTCGAGGAAGAGCGCATTGCCGCCGGAATGCTCGCGGATGCTGCTCACCACGAAGGGGTCGGCGTCGGGCAGCAGCGTGCGGATCGTCGTGTCGGCCTCCGCCTGCGACAGCGGCCCGAGCGCCAGCACCTCGGCCGCCGCCAGCTGCGCATCGCCCAGTTCCAGCGGGCGCGTGGCCAGCAGCACCAGCAGCGGCAGGTCGGGCTGGGCGGCCAGGGCGTAGACGACCTGGCGGGTCGCGTCGTCGGCCCACTGCCAATCGTCGATGAAAAGCAGTTGCGGCGCCTGCCCGGCCAGCACGCCGACCAGCCGGCCCAGCACCTGCAGCACCTGCTGCGCCTGCGCGGCGGCCGCCGCCGGCGTGTCCGCCGGCTGGGCCGGCAGCGCCAGCTCGGGGTGGCGCTCGCGCAACTCGGCCGGCAGCGCGGCGATCACACCGCCCAGCAGCGCCGGCGCGGCCAGGCCTGCGGCGGCCGTGCCCAGGCGGGCGCGCAGCATCTGCAGGAAGGGCTGCAGGGGCTCGGCGCTGAGTTCGGCCTCGCAGTAGCCGCGCCACAGCGAGAAGCCGCTGGACGAGGCGTGGCGCAGGAATTCCTCGGCCAAGCGTGTCTTGCCGACGCCCGCGGGAGCCGAGACCACCATCAGCCGGGTACTGCCGCCGCGCGCGGCGGCGAGCGCCCCTTGCAGGGCGGCGAGTTCGGCCTCGCGCCCGACGAAGTCGACCAGACCGCGCCGCGTCTGGGCCTCGAAGCGCGTGCGCAGCGCCGTGCGCGCGAGGATGCGGTGCACCGCCAGCGGGTCGTCGCGGCCTTTGAGCGCGAGCCGGCGGGCCTCGGTCTGGAACAGGTAGCGGGCCGGGCCCAGCGTCTCCTCGCTGACCAGGATCTCGTCGCGCTCGGCGACGTCGCTCAAATGCTTGGCGATGCCGGGGGCGGCGCCGAAGAGCTCGAAGCGCCCGGCGATGCCGTTGGTGCCTTCGCGCACCAGCACCAGTCCGGCGTGGATGCCGCTGTGCACGTCCAGCACGATGTCCTCGCGGTAGGCATGGCGTGCGCGCAGCGCGCGCACGCGCTCGTGCACCTCCAGCGCCGCCTGGGTCGCGCGCAGGCCGTCGTCCTCGCCCGCCTCGGGATGGCCGAACAGGGCCTGGAGCCCGTCGCCCTGGTACTGGTTGATGGTGCCGCCGCTGCGCTGGACCACCTCGTCGAACGCGCGACGCACGTCGTCCTGCAGGGCCGCGAACACTTCCGCCTCCAGCAGGCCCGACAAGCGCGTGGAATCCGACAGGTCGGTGAACAGCACCGTCATGTGCCGGCGCAACTCGCCCGGCGCGCCCTGCACCATGCCCTCGACATCTCTTGCCATGGATCTCCCAACTATTTGGGAGACATTGTGTCCTGCGCCGGGAAAGCCCCGCAACGCGCGCTCCGAAAGCCCGAGCGCGGCCTCACCAGCGGGCGGGCAGGGAGCGCAGTATGGTCAGGCGGCGTTCGCGCACGGCGAGGTAGCCGCCGGTCTCGAGGTCCTTGAGCAGGCGACTGACCATCTCGCGCGAGCAACCGATCTCCGAGGCCAGCGCCTGGTGCGTGAGCCGCTCGGCGATGGACGGCGTGCCGTCCGGGCCCGGCGCGGCGCGTTCCTCCAGCACGCGGCGCAGGCGGCTGTAGACGTCGAGCAGGGCCATGCTGCGGGCGCTCTCGGTCGCCAGGCGCGCGCGGCGGATCAGGCGCTCGATCAGCCCGCGGGTGAATTCCGGGTCTTCGGCGATGTGGCGCAGCGCGCTGTCGCGCGTGACCACCACGCACACGGTGGGCTCGACGGCCTCCACGCTGGCCGAGCGCGTGCCGCCGTCCAGCGACATCTCGCCCACGTACTCGCCGGGGCCGTGGTGGCTCAGCGTCACCTCCCGTCCGCGGGAATCGGACACGAAGGCGCGCAGCCGGCCCGACAGCACGATGTAGATCGTGTCGCCGCGCTCGCCCTCCTGGATGAGCAGGGCGCGCGTGCGAAAGCGCCGCTGCACGCCGCGCGCCGCCAGCCGCGCCACGTCGGCCGGCAGCGAGTCGGTGGATTCGGCAGGGGCAGCGGACCGCGGCGGCATGCGCGGACTATAGGTCCGCCTCCGCCGGGCCGCCGCGCCGTGCGCCCGCGCCGCGACGCCTCGGCGACGCGGCGCCGACTGCGCCGCGCGCCATTCGCCTCTATTCGTTCGCGGCCACCATGCGCAGGGTGGAGACGATCTGCGGCATCCGCGTGACGCGGTGGACGATGGCACGGATGCTGGCGGCGCCGGTCTTCACGCGCATGTTCTTGATGTGCGTGCGCACCGTGGACATGCGGATGCCCTGGCTCTCGGCGATCTCCTCGGCCGCCTTGCCGGCGCACAGTTGCCCCAGTACCGACTGCTCGGTCGGCGTCAGCCCGCGGGCGCGGGCATACATCTGCAGGGTGAGCGGCTGCACGCCCGGCCGGCGGCTGCAGATGACCAGCACGGCATCGGTCGTCGTGCCGGAGCGGCCGGTGGCCAGCGGGACGAAGGCCAGGGACAGCGACTCTTCGGGATGCTCCAGCTCGACGATGCTGCGGCAGTCGCGCTCGGCGTCGTGCAGCGCCAGCCGGATGCGGGCGTGCGCCGTGCCGTTTCCGGCGCACAGGACACCGCTGTGGCCTTCACGCAGCACCCGCTGGCTGACCAGCTCGCGGCGGGCCGGGTGGTTGGCGTGGAGGATGCGGCCACTCAGGTCCAGCAGCAGCAGCCCGTGCTCGATCTCGTCGAGCGCGGCGGCGAACAGGGCCGGCCAGGCGGCCTCGAGCGGGGGCAGGGCGGCGGGCGCGGCGTTTACACCGGCGGCGTCGGTCTGGGGGATGGTCATCGGGCGCTCCTTCCTCATAAGTGATGAGGTCAGAGTGTGAAAAAACGCACGCCTCCCAAAAGGTGAGTATTACCCGCCCGCTTGTGATCCATTCACCTTGCGCCGGCCCCGGGAGGCCGGGGCCGGCCGGGAGCAGCCCTCAGCCTCTCAGTCCGTCAGGCGCTCCAGCGCCTCCCGGTACTTCGCCGCGGTCTTGTCGATCACATCCTTGGGCAGGCGCGGCGCCGGCGGGGTCTTGTCCCAGGGCTTGCCGTTGATGCGCACCGACTCGAGCCAGTCGCGCACGAACTGCTTGTCGTAGCTCGGCGGGTTGCTGCCGTCGGCCAGCGCCTGCTCGTAGCCCTCGACCGGCCAGTAGCGCGAGCTGTCGGGCGTGAGCACCTCGTCCATCAGCACCAGCGTGCCCTTTTCGTCGAGGCCGAATTCGAACTTGGTGTCGGCAATGATCATGCCCTTGGTGAGGGCGATGGCCGCCGCCGTTTCGTAGATGGCGATGCTGGTTTCGCGGATCTGCTGGGCCAGCTTGGGGCCGACGATCTCGACCACGCGGTCGTAGCTGATGTTCTCGTCATGTTCGCCGGCGGCGGCCTTGGCGGCCGGGGTGAAGATGGCACGCGGCAGCTTGGCGGAGTTGGTCAGCCCCTCGGGCAGCGGCACGCCGCAGACCTGGCGGTTGGCCTGGTACTCCTTCCACCCGCTGCCGGCCAGGTAGCCGCGCACCACCGCCTCGACCGGGATGGGCTTGAGCCGCTTGACCAGCATGGAGCGGCCCTGCACCTGCGCCACCTCGCCCGGCTGCACCACCGACTCGGGCGTTTCGCCGGTCAAGTGGTTGGGACACAGGCTGCCCAGGCGGTCGAACCACCACAGCGCCATCTTGGTGAGGATCTCGCCCTTGCCGGGGATCGGCTCGCCCATGATGACGTCGAAGGCGCTCAGGCGATCGCTGGCCACCATGAGGATGCGGTCCTCGCCCACCGCGTAGTTGTCCCGCACCTTGCCGCGGGCGAGCAGGGGCAGGCTCTGGATGGAGGAGGTGTGGACGGTGGTGGTCATGGGGTCGAAGCCGGGATGTGGTCGGAAAAGCAGCGACGGGGATTGTGCGCGCAGAAAAAAGCCACCGCGAGCGGTGGCCGGTGAGGTCGGCAGGGCGGCTGCTGCCCCGCCTGTGCGGCGTCAGGTGATCGAGGCGCGGTAGATCGACTCCACCGCCTTGTCGAGCGCGGCGTCGAACTCGGCGTCGGACTGCTGGGCCGACAGGCCCTCGGTCAGCGCACGGCTGAAGCTGGCGATGACGCCGGGGTTCTTGGCCAGCATGGCGTTCGATTCGTCGCGGCTGTAGCCGCCCGAGAGCGCCACCACGCGCACCACCTTCGGGTGCTGCACCAGTTCGCTGTAGAAGCCGTCCACCGTGGGAATGCTGAGCTTGAGCATGACGGTCTGGTCGGCGCCCAGCGCGTCCAGCTGCTTGAGGATCGCGGCCTTGAGCAAGGCCTCGGCTTCCTTCTTGTCGGTCGCCTTGATGTTGACCTCGGGCTCGATGATCGGCATCAGGCCGGCGGCCAGGATCTGCTTGCCCACTTCGAACTGCTGCGCGACCACGGCGTCGATGCCCTTGGCATTCGCGGCGTTGACGACCGAGCGCATCTTGGTGCCGAACACGCCCTTGGCCACGGCACGGGCCAGCAGGCTGTCGAGGCCGGGCATCGGCTTCATGAGCTGCACGCCGTCTGCCTCGTCGGCCAGGCCCTTGTCGACCTTGAGGAAGGGCACGACCTGCTTCTTGTCCCACAGGTAGGCGGCGGCGTCCTGGCCGTCGAACTGGCGGTCCATGGTCATCTCGAACAGGATGGCGCCGAGCACGCGCTCGCCGGTGAAGGCCGGGCTGCCCACGATGCGCGCGCGCATGGCGTGCACCAGGTCGAACATCTCGGCTTCGTTCGTGTACGCGGACTCCTCGACGCCGTAGAGCTTGAGCGCCTTGGGCGTGCTGCCCCCGCTTTGATCGAGCGCGGCGATGAAACCCTTGCCGCTTGCCACCTTGTCCAGTTGTTCCTTGTTCACAGCTTTTTCGCTCTCTGGTTCACCGCGCGGGCGGCGTATGGATGAATCGCAAGATTGTATCGACCGCCTTTTTGGCCACTGCTGCAAGCCCACTTGCGGGGGTGGGGCACGCTCAGCGGGGGCCGGGCGGCAGGCCGATGAAGTCGAGCACCGGCGGCAGCACCGGCCCGCCGAGCCAGCGCAGGGGCTTGGCGACGGCGCCGATGAGCGTGATGTGGCTCAGGTCGTCGAAGCGCTCCGTGCGCACCGGAACGCCCGCGGCGCGCAGCCGCTGCACCATCTGGCCGGTGTTGCGATCGGGGTCGACCAGCTTGTCTTTGGACGCCGCCAGCAGCAGCGCCGGCGGCGAACCGGCGCGCGCGTGCACCAGCGGCTGCGAGTCGGTGGGCGTGTCCGGCCAGTTGAACGCCACCTGCGCCTGCGGGTTCTCGATGGGCAGGAAGTCGTAGGGACCGGCCAGGCCGATCCAGCCGGCCAGCTGGCGCGGACTGGCGCCCAGCGCGCCGAGCCAGCGCCCGTCCAGCGCCACCATGGCGGCGTTGTAGCCGCCCGAGCTATGGCCCATGACGTATACGCGGGCCGGGTCGGCGCCCAGGGACGCAGCATGGTCGATCGCCCACTTCACCGCCAGCGCGCTGTCCTGGACGAAGACGGGGTAGCGCACCTGGGGCGAGAGGCGGTAGTCGGGCACGACCACCACCGCGCCGCGGGACGCCAGCGCCTCGCCGACGAACTTGTAGTCGGCGCGCTCGCCGCTCGACCAGGTGCCGCCATAGAAGAACACGACCAGCGGGCGCTGGCCGGCCGGCGGCGAGGTGCCCGTCCGCGGGCTGTAGATGTCCAGCCGCTGCCTCGGTTCGGGACCATAGGCCCGGCCGGCATCGAGCGAGAAGCTGTTGTCGGGCGTGAGACCATTGACGATGCGCACCGGCGAGCAGGCGGCCAGGCCGAGGAGGCCGGCCAGGGCCAGCAGCCAGGCCAGGCGGCGCCGGGGGAGAAGGGAAGACGAGGGAAGCGGCATGGGCGATGTACGCGCGCCGGCCACCCCTGGATTCCGCGTTGGCCTGCACACGAGGGGCGTCGAACCGGCGCGCCGCGAGCATCGTCCACCCCCGACAGCCACGCGCGTAGGACGCCTCAGCGCACCGCTGACGGCGGCGCGCCCTTGCTGTGGACCTCAGCTCGCCCGGCAGATCTTCAGCATGTTGGTGCCGCCTGGGGCACCCATCGGCTCGCCGCAGGTGATGGCGTAGACGTCGCCGCTCTGCACGATGCCGCGTTTCTTCAGGTGGCGCTCGGCCTGGTCGAGCGCAGCGTCGCGGTCGGTCTCCGAATCCATGAGCAGCGGGCGCACGTTGCGGTACAGCGCCATCTTGCGCTGCGTAGCCAGCCGCGAGGTGAGCGCGTAGACCGGAATGTGCGCCGCGTGCCGGCTCATCCACAGCGGCGTGGAGCCCGACTCCGTCAGCGCCACGATGGCCTTGGCGCCCAGGTGGTGGGCGGTGAAGAGCGCGCCCATGGCGATCGACTGGTCGATGCGCGCGTAGTGGCCGCTGAAGTCCAGGTCGCGCGTGGTGTCCTCGGCCTGCTCGGCGGCTTCGCAGATGCGGCTCATCTCCTGTACCGTCTCCAGCGGGTAGCGGCCCGAGGCGGTCTCGGCGCTGAGCATCACGGCGTCGGTGCCGTCGAGCACGGCGTTGGCCACGTCGCTCACCTCGGCGCGTGTGGGCACCGGGTTGGTGATCATCGACTCCATCATCTGCGTGGCGGTGATGACGACCTTGTCCATCTCGCGGGCCATGCGGATCATCTTCTTCTGCAGTGCCGGCACGGCGGCGTTGCCCACCTCCACGGCCAGGTCGCCGCGCGCGACCATGATGCCGTCGCTGGCCTTGAGGATCTCCTCCAGCTTGGGGATCGCCTCGGCGCGCTCGATCTTGGCGATCATGCCGGGCTTGTGCCCGAACTCGGCCGCCGCCACGTTGCACAGCTGGCGCGCCATCTCCATGTCGGTGGCGTTCTTCGGAAAGCTCACCGCCACGTAGTCGGCCTGGAAGCTCATGGCGGTCTTGATGTCCTCCATGTCCTTGGCGGTGAGGGCCGGCGCCGTGAGACCACCGCCCTGCTTGTTGATGCCCTTGTTGTTCGACAGTTCGCCGCCGAGCTTCACCGTCGTGTACACGGCCTCCCCGCGCACGGCGTCGACGGTGAGCACGATCAGCCCATCATTCAGCAGCAGCCGGTCGCCGGGCTTCACGTCGCGCGGGAGGTCCTTGTAGTCCAGGCCCACGGCGTCGATATCGCCCAGCTCGGTGCGCGAGGCGTCGAGCACGAACTTGGCGCCCGGTTCCAGCCAGACCTTGCCCTCGGCGAACTTGCCCACGCGGATCTTCGGCCCCTGCAGGTCGGCCATGATGGCCACCTCGCGGCCGGCCTTGCGCGCCGCTTCGCGCACCATGGCGGCGCGGGCGATGTGGTCCTGCGCGGTGCCGTGGCTGAAGTTCAGGCGCACCACGCTGACCTTGTGCGTGATCATCTGCTCCAGGATCTCCGGCGTGTTGGACGCCGGCCCCAGCGTGGCGACGATCTTGGTGGCGTGGCGGGGGAGGCGGATCGAACTCATGGGCATCTCCTTTTTGTATTCCCAACTGTATACACTTTGCCGCCGTGGCGACAGCCCCGAATGGGTTGAATGCCAAACAGGGACGAAACGCCCGTCGCGCCTGCGCGATCAGCTATCAATTCAGTAGCAAATCAGCCAGCAGCGCGCTTGGTGAGGATCTCGAAGGCCGGCAGCTGCTTCCCCTCCAGCACTTCCAGGAAGGCGCCGCCCCCCGTCGAGATGTAGCCGACCTGCTTCTCGATGCCGTACTTGGCGATGGCCGCCAGCGTGTCGCCGCCGCCGGCGATGCTGAAGGCGCTGCTGTCGGCGATGGCGCGGGCGATGGTCTCGGTACCGTGCGCGAAGGCGTCGAACTCGAACACGCCCACCGGGCCGTTCCAGACGATGGTGCCGGCCTCGCGCAGCTGCGCGGCCAGCAGTTCGGCAGTCTTGGGGCCGATGTCCAGGATCAGGTCGTCGTCTTCCACGGCGTCGGCGGCCTTGGTGGTGGCCGGCGCATCGGCCGCGAAGGTCTTGGCCGTGACCACGTCGACCGGGATCGGCACCGCCGCGCCGCGTGCACGCATGGCCTCGATCACCGCCGTGGCTTCGCCCACCAGGTCGGGCTCGGCCAGCGACTTGCCGATCTTCAACCCGGCCGCCAGCATGAAGGTGTTGGCGATGCCGCCGCCGACGATCAGCTGATCGACGTTCTTCGCCAGGCTCTGCAGGATGGTGAGCTTGGTGCTGACCTTGGAGCCGGCCACGATCGCCACCAGCGGGCGCTTCGGCGAGGCCAGGGCCTTGGTGATGGCGTCGATCTCTGCCGCCAGCAGCGGGCCGGCGCAGGCCACCTTGGCGAACTGCGCGATGCCGTAGGTCGTGGCCTCGGCGCGGTGCGCGGTGCCGAAGGCATCGTTCACGTAGATGTCGGTCAAGGCGGCGAGCTTCTTCGCCAGCGCCTCGTCGTTCTTCTTCTCGCCCTTGTTGAGGCGGCAATTCTCCAGCAGCACGACCTGCCCAGGCTTGACGTCGACGCCACCCGTCCAGTCGGACACCAGCGGCACCTCGCGGCCCAGCAGCTCGCCCAGGCGCTTGGCGACCGGCGCCAGCGAATCCTCGGGCTTGAACTCGCCTTCCTTGGGACGGCCCAGGTGCGAGGTGACCATCACGGCCGCGCCGGCGTCGAGCGCCATCTGGATGCAGGGCACCGAGGCGCGGATGCGGGTGTCCTCGGTGATGGCGCCGCTGTCGTCCTGCGGCACGTTGAGGTCGGCCCGGATGAAGACGCGCTGGCCGGCGGCCTTGCCTTGCGCGCACAGATCGGAAAAGCGGAGAACGTTCATGGTGGAAAGGCTCTGAGAGCGGCTCGGATTGGACAAGCGGTGGGCGCAGCGCGCGGGCCTGCGAGGGCCGCAGGAATGGGGCTGCGCCGATGGAATCGATTGTAGGGAGGCCCCCGCCGCGGCCCTGTACGCGAAGACCCCGCCGCGCATCCCTTCATGCATCCTTCATGAGGCCCCAGGCTCGGCAAGCCGAGGCCGGCCCCCCGAAGGGTGCAAGAAAACTTGGGGCGGCCCGACGTCTTCATGAGATGCCGGGCCGGGACCGTTGCGCGACCAGCAGCTCGACGAAGGCCGCGGCCGCCGGAGACAGCGAGCGCCGCGCGTCCGCGTACACGCACACCTCGCGGTGGAAGTCCGGCGCGGCCAGGCGCACCATCGCCAGCCCCCAGGCACGCACCAGCGGCGAGGAGTAGGTCGGGCACACGGTGAGGCCCTGGCCGGCAGCCACCATGCCCAGCGCCGTGGTCATGTACGAGACCTCCTGCGTGCCCGGCCGCTCCAGCAGGGCGCGCGCATCAGCCGTGAGCTCGGGCGCGATGCGGCCGCGGAAGTCGCGCGTGGGTGCGATGAAGGTCCACGGCCCCAGCTCCGCCCAGCGCACCGAGCGGCGCCGGGCGAAGGGGTGGTCGGGCGGGCAGATCAGCCAGTGCCGGTCGCGGAACAGCGTGCGGCGCGCGATCGCCTCGTCGACAGCGACGTCCTGGCCGACCGCCAGCTCGACCTCGCCGGCCATCACGCCGTTGAGCAGCTGCTCGGGCAGGGTGTCGGCCAGGCGCACCTCGACCTCCGGGTAGCGGGAGCGGAAGGCTGCGATCGCCTGCGGCATCAGCGTGCAGGCCATGAGCTGCGGCGCGGCCAGGCGCAGCACGCCCTTCTTCTTGTCGCGCAGGTCGGTCACGCCGGCCACCGCGGTCTGCAACCCGGCCAGCAGCCGGTGCACCGAGGGCAGGAACTCGCGGCCCGCCTCCGACAGCTGCACGCGGCGCGTGTGGCGGTCCAACAGCTGCACGCCCAGCTCGCGTTCGAGCTCGCGCACCAGCACGCTCAGCGCCGACTGGGTGAGGTGCAGTTCGCGGGCGGCGGCGGTGAAGCTCCCCGCCTGCGCGACGGCAGCGAAGGCGCGCAACTGGCGCAGCGACACATTCATGGCAATCCTTCATCAATGGATGAATTTATTTCGATTGCATCATGGAACCGGTGCCCGTCCAATCGCGCTTCCCAAGGAGACAAGCCGATGCCCGAGACCCCCGCCCCGGCGGCGCCCGCGAACCCGCCGATCCGCGGGCTGCACCACTTCGCCTGGCGCTGCCGCGACAGCGAGGAAACCCGCCGCTTCTGGGAAGACCTGCTGGGCCTGCCGCTGGTGCACGTGATCAAGAGCGACCACGTGCCCAGCACGGGGGAGTACTGCCCCTACGTCCACATCTTCTTCCAGATGCGCGACGGCTCCTTCATCGCCTTCTTCGACCTCGGCGACGACGTGAAGGCCGACCCTTCGCCCAACACGCCCGCCTGGGTCAACCATATCGCGCTGCGCGTCGACGGCGTCGACGACCTGCTCGCGGCCAAGGCGCGCTTGGAGGCGGCGGGCGTCGAGGTGCTGGGCATCACCGACCACCACATCATCGAGTCGATCTATTTCTTCGATCCCAACGGGATCCGTGTGGAGCTGACGACCCCCACCGCGACGAAGGCGCAGATGGATGCGCATGCGCTCAAGGCCCATGCGGACCTGGATGCGTGGACCGAGCGCAAGGCGCAGCTGCGCACGGCGCGCGAAGGGGCCGCCCATGCCTGAGCTCCAGCTCGCGGTCATCGACGTCAAGCCCGGTGCGTCGCTGGAGAGCCAGTCGGGCCTGCAGATGCTGCGCCCGCGCATCTTCGGCGCCTTCATGGCGCCGCCGGGCCCGAAGAAGGTCGCGGCCATCGTGATGCACCCGACCAGCAATTTCATGGGGCATTACCTGATCGGCCCGCTGGCCGAGCGCGGCGTCTGCTGCATGGGCCTGAATTCGCGCTACATGGGCAACGACACGCTGCTGCTCATGGAGCGCGCCATCCAGGACCTGGGCGCGGGCGTGAAGCACCTGCGCGCGATGGGCTACGAGAAGGTGATGCTCATCGGCAACTCGGGCGGCGCGGCGCTGTCGAGCTTCTACCAGGCGCAGGCCGAACGGCTCACCGCCACGCATTTCCCCGACGGCGACCCGACGCACCTGCATGCCGACGACCTGCCGCCGGTGGACGGCATCGCGCTGTGCGCGGCGCACCTGGGCCGCTCGCGGCTGCTGCGCGACTGGATCGACCCGTCGGTGACCGACGAACACGACGTGCTCTCGGTCGACCCCGAACTCGACATGTACGACGCGCGGCACCGCATGCCGTACAGCGCCGAGTTCCTGGCGCGCTTCCAGGGCGCGCAGAAGGCGCGCCTGGACCGCATCGAACACTGGGCGCTGGGCCGGCTCGAGCAGCTGCGCGCCACGCCCGGTGCGCCGCGCGACCAGGCCTTCATCGTCTACCGCACGCACGCCGACCCGCGCTGCGTGGACCTGACGCTGGACCCGAACGACCGTGCACCCGGCAGCGTCTGGGGCGACGCGCGGCAGGTCAACTACTCGGCCAACGCCATGGGGCGCACGACCTCGCTGACAGCCTTCCTGTCGCAGTGGTCCTCGCGCTCGCAGGCCGACGGGCCGACCAACCTCGCGCGCACCGGCTGCCCCAAGCTGCTGCTGACCTACACCGCCGACCAGTCCACGTTCCCGAGCACGCGCGATGCCTGGCTGCAGGCCGGCGGCGCCACGATCCGCAACGTCGACATCGTGGGCGGGAACCACTACCTGGCCGGCCAGCCGCACCTGGTGCCCAAGGCGGCGGACGCGATCGCCGAATTCGCCCACGCGCTGTGACGCAAGAGCGCGCGATGCGCCAAGAAGAACGACCCGAGACACCCCCCATCATGGAAAGCTTCCGATTCGCCGAGCCCTACGCGCTGCCGAGCTGGCCCTTCGTGCCGCCGCCGGAACTCAACGGCGATGCCACGCGCCACCCGATCGTCATCGTGGGCGGCGGGCTGTCGGGCCTCACGCTGGCCTGCGACCTCGCGGTGCGCGGCATCCGCTCGGTGCTGCTGGACGAGGACGACACCGTCGGCGTGCGCGGCGCTTCCTCGCGCGGCATCTGCTACGCGCAGAAGAGCCTGGAGATCTTCGAGCGCCTGGGCATCTACGAGCGCATCGCGGCCAAGGGCATCACCTGGTCCTTCGGCAAGACCTTCTCGGGCGAGGAGGAGGTCTACAGCTTCAACCTGAAGACCGACAGCTGCTCGGTGCAGCCGCCCTTCATCAACCTGCAGCAGTTCTACATCGAGTGGTTCCTGGTCGAGCGCATCCTAGAACTGGGCCTCACGGACCTGCGCTGGAAAAGCCGCCTCACCCACATCGCGCCGCGCGAGGACGGGGCGACCCTGCAGGTGGAGACGCCCGCCGGCACCTACGCGCTGGAGGCCGGCTACGTGGTCGACGCCACCGGCGCCAACAGCCCCATCCGCGCGCAGCTCGCGCTGCCCGCGCACGCCTCGCGCAGCACCGACCGCTGGTGCATCAGCGACGTGCGCTTCAAGAAGCCGCTGCCCATCGAGCGCTGGACCTGGGTCGATGCGCCCTTCAACGACGGGCGCGGCGTGTGGCAGCACCTGATGGGCGACGGCGTCTGGCGCATGGACTACCAGATGCCCGAGGACTGCGACGTGGCCGAGATCAGCAAGCCCGAAGTGGCCGGCGCGCGCCTGCGCGAGCAGCTCGGGCCCGACGTGGAGTTCGAGTTCGTCTGGATCGGCCCCTACGGCTACCGCGACCACCTGCTGGAGCGCTTTCGCCACGGGCGCGTGTTCTTCATCGGCGACGCGGCCCACGTGGTAAGCCCGTTCGGCGCACGTGGCGGCAACACCGGCATCCAGGACGCCGCCAACCTGGCGTGGAAGTTCGCGCTGGTGCTGGGCGGCCGCGCCGACGCCACCCTGCTCGACAGCTACGACGCCGAGCGTCGCCCGGCGGCCGAAAAGAACCTCGAGGTGACGAGCCGCTCGGCCCGTTTCCTCGCGCCGCGTTCGAACGCCGAGCACGTCATGCGCCATGCCGTGGTCGCGCTCGCCAAGCGCCATGCCTTCGCGCGCGGCCTGGTCAACACCGGGCGCATGTCGGTGGCCAACGATTACCCGAGCGCGCCGCATCTGCCCGAAGGCAGCCGCACGGTGCAGAACGTGGCGCTGCGCGCCGCGGGCGGCGCGACGACGACGCTGGCGCAACTGCTGCGCGAAGGCACGCACGGGCTCGTGCTGTGGCGCGCACCCTCCGCGGCCGACGCCGAAGCGATGTCCACGGCCCTCGCGGGCCTGCCCGTGCGGCTGGTCGCGCTTGGCGGCAGCAGCGGCTTGACCGCCTTCGAGGCCGGCGAGGCGGAGCTGGCGCACCTGGACCTCGCGACGCCCGGCAGCCTGCTGCTGGTGCGGCCCGACGGCTACCGCGCAGCGCGCCTGGCCGTGCCGACGCCGGCCGCCGTGGCCGCTGCCATCCGGACTGCCTTCGCATTGAACTGATTGCGCCATGCCCCTGATCACCGAGCCTCACATCCCCGACCCCGACGGCTTCTACGCCGCGTGGCTGGAAGCCCACGAGGGCCTGAGCGACGACGCGAGCGCCGACCTCAACGCCCGCCTGGTGCTGCTGCTGGCCAACCAGTGCGGCGACCAGGCCACGCTGCTGGCCTGCATCGCGGCGGCGCGCGAAGCCGCCTGAACCCGACTCCCACGATCCACGATGAACACCACCGTCTCCTTCGCCTCCGCCTCCGACACGCGCGAGCAGAAGCCCCAACTGCGAGAACTCGCGCCCGGCGTCTACGGCTACATCAGCGACTTCGATCCCAACTGCGGCTTCGTGGTCGGCGACGAGCACGTGGTGCTGATCGACACGCGGCCCACGCCGCGCATGGCACGCGATTTCCTCGCCGCCATCCGCACGGTGACCGACAAGCCGATCAAGTTCATCGTGCTCACGCACTACCACGCGGTGCGCGTGATGGGTGCGAGCGCCTTCCCCGAGGTGCAGGCGATCATCGCCAGCAACGGCACGCTCGACTGGATCCGCACCCGCGGCCAGGCCGACTTCGACTCCGAGGTGGGCCGCTTCCCGCGCCTGTTCCAGGGCGTGGAGGAGATTCCCGGCCTGACCATGCCGACGATGAGCTTCGCGGGCGAGATGAGCCTGTGGCTGGGCGCAGGCCGCGAGCTGCGCCTGCTGGCGCTCGGCCGTGGCCATTCCAGCGGCGACACCGTCGCCTGGCTGCCCGACTGTGGCGTGTGCTTCTCGGGCGACGTGGTGGAGAACCACTGCGGCGTGTACGCCGGCGATGCCTACATCCAGGACTGGGCCGCCACGCTCGACGCCGTGAAGGCGCTGCGCCCGCGCGTGCTGGTGCCGGGCCGCGGCGCGGTGCTCCAGGACGAAGCCGCCTGTGCCGAGGCGATCGACCTCACCAAGGACTTCCTGTCGACCCTGCTCGGCGCCGTGCGCACGGGCATCGACGCCGGCGACACGCTCAAGGGCTGCTTCGCGCGTGCCGAGGCCGCCATGACGCCGCGCTTCGGCAATTGGCCGGTGTTCCAGCACGTGCTGCCCTTCGACGTCTCGCGCGCCTACGACGAGCTCACCGGCACCGAGCACCCCGTCGTGTGGACCGCCGAGCGCGACCGCGATCTCTGGCAGGTGCTGCGTGGCTGACCGATTCTTTCAAGAGCAACGACAACGACCCCAGGAGACGAACCCATGATCCGACACCTCGCCCGCGCCTTCGGCGCCGCCATCGCCTGCGCCCTGGCCCTCGGTGGCCCTGCCGCCTCGGCCCAGGGCAGCTACCCCAGCCAGCCCATCAAGTGGCTGGTGCCCTACGCGGCGGGCGGCGGCACCGACAACATCGCGCGCCAGCTCGCCGACGCGATGCAGCCGTCGCTCGGCCAGCCGCTGCTGATCGACAACCGGCCGGGCGCCTCGACCAACATCGCCGTGGGCGCGCTGATGCAGGCCAAGCCCGACGGCTACACCATCATGCAGGCGGAGAACGCGGCGCTGCTCTTCAACGAGCACATGTTCGCCAAGCTGCCCTACAAGCCCGCCACCGACTTCACCTACATCGGCGCCATCGGGCGCATTCCGCTGGCGCTGGTCGTGCGGCCCGACTTCCAGGCGCAGAACCTGGCGCAGTTCGTCAACTATGTGAGAGCCCAGGGCGACAAGGCCAGCTACGCGTCGCCGGGCATCGGCACGCCGCACCACATGGCGATGGAGCTGTTCAAGCAGAAGGCGGGGCTGACGATCACGCACGTGGCGTACAAGGGCGGCGCGCCGGCCCTGCAGGACATCATGGGCGGCCAGGTGCCGATGATGATGCTCGACCTCACCGCCGCGCTGCCCTACATCAAGACCGGCAAGCTGCGCGCGCTGGCGGTGGCCCTGCCGCAGCGCGCCAAGGCGCTGCCCGACGTGCCGACCTTCGCCGAGCTGGGCTACGCCGAGGTCAATGCCTTCGCCTTCCACGGCCTGATCGGCCCGGCGGGCATGAACCCCGAGGTCGTCAACCGCCTGAACGCCGAGCTGCGCAAGGCGCTGCAGACGCCGCGCATCCAGCAGGTGTTCAGCGAGTTCGGCTTCGAGGCGCTGCCGGGATCGCCGAAGGACTTCCACGATCTGGCCCGCGCCGAGAGCGCCCACTGGGGCCAGGTCATCAAGACATCGGGCGTGCGGCTGGACTGATCCACGCGCCGTTGCTATCGAATCGATAGCTGCTCGCGCAAGCGGGACGGGCGTTACAGCCATTTTTTCCTTGAGAAATCAGGGGACGAGGAGCGCGCGGTGAACGCATCCGGATTGCAGGCGGCCGCCGGCGCGCCCACCGAACTGCAGCTGGGCAGCGTGGCGGCCTGGCAGGAGAACACCAACAGCCACTTCCTGCAGCTCGACTGCCGCGCCGACGATCCCGCGCACTTCCGCGCGACGGCGTTGGTGGCCCGCTTCGGCGACAGCCTGGCCGCCGAGCTCTCGGTGCCGGCCACGCGGGTCATCCGGCGGCGCGTGGTGGCCGAGCATTGCGACGCGCGCTACTTCAAGCTGTTCTGGCAGCTGCAGGGCCACAGCCGCGTGGCGCAGGGCGGACGCACGGGCCACCTGCAGCCGGGCCAATGGTCGGTGTACGACACGACGCGCGAATACCAGATCGAGTCGAGCGAGCGCGCACGCTTCATGGTCCTGCTGCTGCCGCAGACCGCCTGCCCGGGCTGGGCGCCGGCGGTGCAAGCGCTGGCCGGGCGCGCGCTGGACGGGCGCGGCGCGCCACGGATCGTGATGTCGGCGCTCGCGGGCATGCTGCGCGACGACGCGCGCCTGCCCGAGGACGAGCAGCGAACGCTGCAGGCCTCGGTCACGGCGCTGGTGGAATGCGCGATCGACACCCAAGCACGCGCGCACACGGTGCCGGCCGAAGCGGAAGGTGGCGCGCGGCTTCAGCGTATCGAGCGCTGGATCCTGGAGCATCTCGCCGAGCCGGGCCTCACGCCCGAGCGCGTGGCCGAGGCCTTCGGCATGTCGCGCCGCAGCCTCTACAACCTCTTTCTGGGCAGCCAGCGCACGCCGCGCGCCTTCATCCAGGATGCGCGCCTGGCCCGCGCGCAGCAACTGATGGCGCAGGACGCCGGCCGCGAGCTGGCGCTCGGCGTCATCGCGCAGCGCAGCGGCTTCGCCGATCCGGCGCACTTCAGCCGCGCCTTCCATGCGCGCTTCGGCATGGCGCCGTCGGCCTGGCGCGAGCGCGGCGCGCGCGGCTGATGCTCGCGCACCCTCGGTACTTTCCCGAGGCCTGCGCAACCAGACAAGCACGCTGCACGAATCGCCAAGCCGCACCATCCGGCCGGCTTTGAAGATCGCGTCTCCGGCGACAACCCGTCGCCCCCGAAGGAGACACCACCCATGCCGATTCCCGCCCCCGCCGCCGCGGCGCTGCGCAGCCGCATGTTCATCGGCGGCGACTGGCGCGATGCCGCCGATGGCCGCACGTTCGCCGTCCACAACCCTGCGACCGGCGAAGAGATCGCCCAGGTGCCGCAGGCCACGGCCGAGGACGTGGACGCGGCCGTGGCCGCCGCCCGCGCCGCGCTCGTCGCGCCCGCCTGGGCGGGCCTGACGCCCTACGCACGCGAGCGCATCATGAGCCGTCTCGCGGACCTGATCGAGGCCCACGCCGACGAGCTGGCGCAGCTGGAAACGCTCAACCAGGGCAAGCTGCTGCCCTGGTCGCATGCCGTCGAGGTGGGCGGCAGTGCGCAGTGGCTGCGCTACATGGCCGGCTGGGCCACCAAGGTCGAGGGCAGCAGCTTCGAGGTGTCGATTCCCTTCCCGCCCGGCACGAAGTACCGCACCAGCACCCAGCGCGTGCCGGTGGGCGTGGTGGGCGCCATCGTGCCGTGGAACTTCCCGCTCGCCATGGCGATGTGGAAGATCGCACCCGCGCTCGCCACGGGCTGCACCGTGGTGCTCAAGCCCGCCGAGGAGACGCCGCTCACCGCCCTGCGCCTGGCCGAGCTGGCGCTGGAGGCGGGCCTGCCGCCGGGCGTGCTCAACGTGGTGACGGGCGATGGCGAGACCGCAGGCGCGGCACTCGTGCGCCACCCTGGCGTCGACAAGATCTCGTTCACCGGCTCGACCGAGGTCGGCCGCCTCATCGGCGCACAGTGCGGCCGCGACATCCGGCGCGTGGCGCTGGAGCTCGGCGGCAAGAGCCCCGTGATCGTGCTGGACGACGTGGACGTGGAGACCGCCGTCGCCGGCGCGGCCGGGGCCATCTTCTTCAACCACGGGCAGGTGTGCACCGCCGGTTCGCGCCTGTATGTGGCCAAGAAGCTCTATGACAAGGTGGTGGACGGCCTCGCGCAGGTCGCCGAAGGCACGGTGCTGGGCTCGGGCTTCGACGCCAATGCGCAGATGGGCCCGATGGTGTCGGCCCGCCACCGCGACCGCGTGATGACGCTGATGGCCACCGGCGCGGCCGAGGGCGGCGAAGTGGTCGCCGGCGGGCGGGCCGGCGACGGGCCGGGCTACTTCGTGCGCCCGACCATCGTCGCCAACACGGCAAACAAGCCCCTCACGCTGGTGCGCGAGGAGGTCTTCGGCCCGGTGCTGGTGGCGATGCCCTACGACGACATGGACAGCGTGCTGCAGCAGGCCAACGACTCGGCCTACGGCCTGGGCGCCAGCGTCTGGACCAACGACCTGCGCCGCGCGCAGCGCGCCATCGACGCGTTGCAGGCCGGCACCGTGTGGGTCAACACGCACAACATGGTCGACCCGGCCATGCCCTTCGGCGGCTTCAAGTCCTCCGGCGTGGGCCGCGAGCACGGCCGCAGCGCCATCGAGGCCTACACCGAGCTCAAGTCGGTGTGCATCGCCTACTGATTCCGACGACCACAACGAGACGAGGAGACATCCAGTGAGAGACAGCAATCCTGTGTACGACGCCGGCCTGGCCATCCGCCACGCCATGTTCGGCGCCGAGTTCACCGACAAACAGATCGCCGATGCCAGCGACTTCGTGCGCCCGATCCAGGACGTGGTCACGCAGCAGTGCTTCGGCGAGGTCTGGAGCCGCCCCGGCCTGGACCGCCGCCTGCGCAGCCTGCTGACCATCGCGCTGCTGATCGGCATGGGCCGCTCGCACGAGCTGCGCTGGCACGTCAAGGGCGCGCTCGCCAACGGCGTGACGGTGGAGGAGTTGCGCGAGCTGATGCGCCACGCGGCCGTGTACTGCGGCGTGCCGGCCGCGGTCGACGCCACCTACACCACCGACGCCGCGCTGCGCGAATTCGGCGCGGAGGCACAAGCATGAGCGGCGTGCGCAATGTCGCCCTCATCGGCCTGGGCAACATGGGCGAGCCCATGCTGGCCAACCTGGCGAAGGCCGACTTCCAGTTGAAGGTGTTCGACGTCGACACAGCCCGTGCGGAGCGCGTGGCGCAGGCGCACGGTGCACAGGCCTGCAACGACTGGCGCACGCTGGCCGAGGGCACGCAGGTGGTCGTGACCATGCTGCCGACCGGCGCCATCGTGCGCGACGTGCTGCTGGAAGCCGACGGCGGCCTCGCAGCCGTGCTGGCGCCCGGCACCACGGTGATCGACATGAGCTCGTCCGAGCCCACCGGGTCGCGGGCATTGGCCGAATCGCTGGCGCAGCGGGGCCTGCACTTCGTCGACGCACCGGTGTCGGGCGGCGTGCCCGGCGCGGTGGCCGGCACGCTGACCATCATGGCCGGTGCGGCCGATCCCGCACAGATCGATGCGGTGATGCCCGTCTTCGAAGCCATGGGCAAGCGCGTGTTCCGCACCGGCGGGCCGGGCTCGGGCCACGCGATGAAGGCGCTGAACAACTTCGTCGCCGCGGCTGCCTACACCGCGACCGCCGAGGCGCTGCAGATCGGCGCGCGCTTTGGGCTCGACGAGGCGCTGATGGTGGACATCCTCAACGTCTCCACCGGCCGCAGCTTCAACAGCGAGATCGTGTTCGCGCCGCATGTGGTGACGCAGCGCTTCGCCACCGGCTTCGCGCTGGGTCTGCTGGCCAAGGACGTGGGCATCGCGGCCGGCCTGGGCGAGCACCTGGGCGTGGACGCGCCGGTGAGCCGGCTGGTGCAGCAGCGCTGGCAGCAGGCACGCGCTGCGCTGGGCGACGGCGTCGACCAGTCGCGCGCGCTGCTGGCCTGGCGCGCGGCGCAGCCGCAGGACTGAGTTCGACCGCATCGACGCCCCGGTTCGAGGGGCGCGCATTTCAACAACGAAGGAGACAGGACATGAACGGGATTCTGAATTTCACTCGCCGCACGGCCGGCCTCGCCGCCATGGCACTGCTGGTCGCCCCCGCAGCGCAGGCGCAGACCACGCTCACGGTTTCGCAGTGGCTGCCCGCGGGCCACCCGGTCCATGGGGTGATGCAGGACTGGGCGCAGAAGGTGGAGCAGGCCACCCAGGGCCGCGTCAGGTTCAAGACACTGCCCCAACCGGTGACGAATCCGCCGGGTCACTACAACGCCGTGCGCGACGGGCTGGCCGAGGTGGCGATGACCGTCATCGGCTACACGCCGGGCCGTTTCCCGCTGTCGGAGATCGCCGAGCTGCCGCTCATGGGCGAATCCGCCGAGGCCAACTCGGTCGCCTTCCAGCAGCTGGCCGAGAAGGTGCCGCCGGTGATGGCCGAATACAAGGACGTGAAGGTGCTCGCGCTCTTCTCGCACGGCCCCGGCACCGTGTTCAACACGAAGAAGGACATCCAGACGCTGGCCGACCTGCAGGGGCTGAAGTTCCGCGTCGGCGGCGGCGTGGTCAACGAGGTGGGCAAGCTGCTGGGCGCCAACACCACGCTGAAGCCGGCGACCGAGTCTTACGAGTTGCTGTCCACGGGCGTGATGGACGGCGTCTGGCTGCCGTGGGAGGCGCTGATCACCTACAAGCTCGACAAGCTGGTGCGCCATGCCACGGTGTTTCCGGGTGGCCTGTACAACTCGACCTTCATCGTGATGATGAACAAGCGCGCCTACGAGGGCCTGAGCGCGGCCGACAAGGCCGAGATCGACAAGCTCTCGGGCGTGCCCTACGCGCGTGAACTCGGCCGTGCTTTCGACAAGCGCGACGCCGAAGGCAAGGCCCTGGCCCAGGCCAGCGGCATCAAGACCAGCGTCGCGCCGGCCGCATTGGTGAAGGAGGTCGAGACGCGCACCGCGTCGCTGAACAAGCGCTGGGCCGACCTGGCGCGCAGCAAGGGCGTGGCCAACGCCGAGCAGATCGTGCAGGACTACCGCGCCCAGGCGCGCAAGCCGTGAGCGGCGCGCAGACCGCGCGGCCCTGGCTGCCTCGCGCCGTGGCCGCGGTCGACGCGCTGCTGGCCGTGCTGGCCGGCTGCGCCCTCTTCGCGCTGATGCTGCTGACCTTCGTGGACGTGATGGGCCGCGAGTTCTATCGCTCGGTGCCCGGCGCGCTGGAGCTCAGCGAGATGCTGATGGTGGTGGTGCTGTTCTGCGCGCTGCCGATGGTGTCGTGGCGGGCCGAGCACGTGTGCTTCGAGCTGGCCGACGCGATCTACAAGGGCCGTGCCGAGCGCGTGTCGAAGGCCGTCATGGACCTGATCTGCGCCGCGGCCTTTGGCGGCGTGGGCTGGGCCTGCTGGGGCTACGCGCGCCGGACCCTGGAGGACGGGGACGTCAGCGCCAACCTGGGCGTGCCGGTGGGCCTTTTCGTCTACCTGATGGCCGCGATGCTGCTCCTGGCCGCCGCCATGCACCTGATGCGCTGCTTCGTGGCGCCGCCCCCACCGGCGGCCACCGAAGCCTACGAGTGACGCCCGCAACGACACAACAAGAAGAGACAGCTCCCATGCAATCCTCCCTCCTGGGCTTCGCCGCCATCATGGCACTGATGGTGCTGCGCGTGCCCATCGCCATCGCGATGGCGATCGTCGGCTTCGTCGGGCTCGCACTGCTGCGCAGCTGGGACGCCTCGCTCGTCAGCGTGCTCTCGGTCATCAAGAGCACCGGCTTCTCCTACACCCTGTCGGTGATCCCGCTGTTCATCCTGATGGGCAACTTCACGGCACGCGCCGGCATGGCCAACGAGCTGTTCTCGCTGGCGCGCACCTTCCTGGGCCACCGGCGCGGCGGCATCGCCATGGCGACCATCGGCGCCTGCGCAGGCTTCGGTGCCATCTGCGGCTCGTCGATCGCCACCACCGCCACCATGGCGAAGGTGGCCTATCCGTCGATGCGCCAACTGGGCTATTCGGACCGGCTGGCGGCGGGCACCATCGCATCGGGCGGCACGCTGGGCATCCTGATCCCGCCGTCCACGGTACTGGTGATCTACGGGATCATGACCGAGACGAGCATCGGCAAGCTGTTCGCGGCCGGCATCCTGCCCGGCCTGCTGGTGACGGTGATGCTGTGCCTGGCCGTGGCCTGGGTGGCGCGCCGCGACCCGCAGGCGGCGCCGGCGAGCGAACGCATCGACTGGCCCGGGCGGCTGCGCGCGCTGCGCGGCATCTGGGGCGTGGTGCTGCTGTTCGCGGTGGTGATGGGCGGCATCTACGGCGGGCTCTTCACCGCGGCCGAAGGCGCGGGCTTCGGCGCCTTCGGGGCCTTCCTGTTTGCGCTGGGCCGGCGTACGCTGAGCTGGACGCTGTTCAAGCAGGTGATGAACGAGTCGACGCGGACCACGGCGATGCTGTTCACCATCCTGATCGGCGCCCTGATCTTCGGCAATTTCATGAACTTCACCGGGGCGCCCGACCAGTTGAAGGACTTCGTGCAGCAGTTCAGCATCCACCCGCTGGCGGTGGTCGCGGCCATCTGCGTGATCTACATCCTGCTGGGCAGCGTGATGGAGGAGCTGTCGATGATCCTGCTCACGGTGCCGGTGTTCTTCCCGCTGATCGTGCAGCTGGGCTTCGATCCGCACTGGTTCGGCATCCTGATCGTGATGGTGGTGATGATCGGCATGATCAGCCCGCCCGTGGGCATGAACCTGTTCGTGCTCAACTCGCTGCTGCCGCACGTGCCTGTGCGCACGGTGTTCGCCGGCGTCATGCCCTTCCTGGGTGCGCTCATCCTCAGCCTGGTGATCCTCATGCTCTTTCCCTCGATCACGACGGTGCTGCTGCGCTGGCTGGGGTGAGCGACCCGCACTCTTGTTCTTCCCTTCATTTTCCGATTCGTCTTCACCATGACTGCTGCTTCATCTTCTTCGCGCCAGCGCCTGGGTTTCATCGGCTTGGGTGTGATGGGCGCCCCCATGGCCTCGCACCTGGCCAACGCCGGCTACCCGGTCGCCCTCTACGACGTGGCGCCGCAACTGGCCCAGCAGCTCGCGCTGACGCTGCCGCAGGCCCGGGCCTGCGCCACGCCGCGCGAGGTCGGGGCATCGAGCGACATCGTCGTGACCATGCTGCCCAATGGCCGCGTGGTGCGCGACGTGGTGTTCGCCGAGGACGGGCTGGCCGCCGGTCTGGCCAGCGGCTCGCTGCTGCTGGACACCTCGTCGGCCGAGCCATGGGTGACGCGCGAGACCGCCGCCCGCCTGGCCGAACGCGGCGTGGCCATGGTCGACGCGCCGGTGTCGGGCGCCCAGTGGGGCGCGCAGGCGGCGGAACTGGTGTTCATGGTCGGCGGCGAGAAGGCCGACGTGGCGCGCGTCGCGCCGCTGCTGGACGTGATGGGCCGCGCCACCTTCCATCTGGGCGGACTCGGGGCCGGCCACACCATGAAGTGCCTGAACAACCTCATCACCGCGCTGACGCTCACGGCCACCGCCGAAGGGCTCGCGATCGGGACGCACTGCGGGCTGGACCCGGCGGTGATGACGGAAGTTCTGAACGAATCGACGGGCGGCTCGTGGATCACGCGCACCCACATCCACCAGCGCGTGCTCAGCCGCAGCTTCGACGACCCCTTCAAGCTGGAACTGATGCTCAAGGACATGGGCATCGCCCTCGACCTGGCGCGCGCCGAAGGCCTGCCGGCGATGCTGTCGGGCACCGGCCAGCAGATGTGGCAGGCCGCCCACTTGGCGCGCGGGCCGGGCGTGAGCGTGAGCGAGCTGGTGCGCTGGGTCGAGACGCAGATGGGCACCGAGGTCCGGTCGCCCGGCAGCCCTACCAGCGCAGCATGAGGTGCAGAGGGAGGTACACCGCCATGCCGGCGAGCATCGTCCCCAGCACGCCGCCGCGCCAGAAGTACCAGAGCACGCCAGCCAGGGCGCCGTAGAGCCGGGCGTCCTGCCAGGTGTGGATGAACTGGCCGTTGCTCATCAGGATCTCGGGCGCGATCACCGCCGCCAGCGCCGCGGCCGGCGCGTAGTGCAGCGCGCGGTGCGCCCACTCGGGCAGGCCCCAGGGCCGGTCGAGGATGAAGAAGAAGCATCGCGTGAGCACCGTGACGGCGGCCAGGCCGACGATGACGGCCAGCGTCCAGAGATCGGTCTGGCCCTTCATCGTTCGTCCTCCGCGTCGGGGCTCAGGCCGAATTGCTTCTCGAGCCAGAAGCACAGCAGGACGGCGGCGCCGATGGCGGCCACGATGTTGAGCTTGAAGGGCAATGCGAAGGCGGCGACGGCGGTCGCGGCGGCGATCAGCACGGCCAGCATGCGCAGCGGCGTCGTCGCCATCGAGCAGGTCACGGCCACGAGGCTCAGCACGCCGGCGAAGCCCAGGCCCCACTGCGTCGGGATGAAGTTGGCCAGCGCGATGCCCAGCAGGCTCATGCCCATCCACACGCACCAGTTGATGGCGTAGCCGCCCACCAGGTAGGCCTCCTCGGCGGCGCGCTGGACCGGGTCCTCGCCTGGCTGCGGGAAGCGCCGCGTGAACAGCGCGTAGCTCATGTCGGCCGTGAGGTAGCCGTGCAGGATGCGGCGCCAGCGGGGCATGTGCATCAGATAAGGCCGCAGGTGCAGGCTAAAGACGACGAAGCGCAGGTTGACGCAGAAGCCCGTGGCCAGCACCACCCAGGCCGGCGCGCCGGCGATCAGCAACGGAATGGCCGCCAGCTGCGAGCTGCCGGCAAACACCAGCAGCGCCATCGCCACGGATTCGGTCACGCTCATACCGGCCTTGAGCATGGCCACGCCCGTCATCAGCCCCCAGGCGCCGATGCCGATGGCGATCGGGGCCATGTCGCGCCAGCCCTCGCGGAAGGCCGGGTGCCGCCGGATCGTGGGCGACAAAAACATCAGGCGTCGGGCAGGCCGAAGACCTGGCCGGGCTTGATGTCGAAGCCGCGCAGGAAGTCAGCCGCCGGCAGGCGCTTGCCGCCGGGGCGCTGGAGCTCGGTGAGGGTCACTACGGAATCGATAGCGGCCACCGCAATGCCGGCGGGCGTTGCGGCCAGAATCGTGCCGGGTTGTGCGCCAGGCGCACCGCCCTCGGCGTGGGCTGCCCAGAGCTTGACCGTCTCGCCATCGAGCTCGCTGCTGGCGCCGGGGAAGGGGTCGAAGGCGCGGATGCGCCGCACGATGGCTTCGGCCGGCTGCGCCCAGTCGATGCGCGCCTCGGCCTTCTCGACCTTGTGGGCGTAGGTCACGCCCTCGGCAGGCTGCGGCGTGCGAGTCAGCGCGCCGGCCTCGGCCTGACGCAGCGCCTGGACGATGAGACGGCCGCCGAGCGTCGCCAGGCGGTCGTGCAGGCGGGCGGTGCTGTCGTCGCCGATGTCCAGCGATTCGGCGAGGAGCATGTCACCGGTGTCCAGGCCGACGTCCATCTGCATGATGGTGACGCCGGTCTGCGCATCGCCCGCCTCGATCGCGCGGTGGATGGGCGCCGCGCCGCGCCAGCGCGGCAGCAGGCTGGCGTGGATGTTGAAACAGCCAAGACGAGGGGTGTCCAGCACCCATTGCGGCAGGATGAGGCCATAGGCCGCCACCACCATCGCATCGGCGCCCGCCGCGTCGAGCGTCGCCTTGGCGGCCGCCGCGTCGTCGGGGTATTTGCCGTCCAGCCGCAGGCTGCGCGGCTGCGCCACGGGCCAGCCCTGCTCGAGTGCGTAGGCCTTCACGGGCGAAGCCTGCAGCTTCATGCCGCGCCCGGCCGGGCGGTCGGGCTGCGTCAGCACCAGGGCGATGTCGAAGCCCGCTTCCTTCAGGGCCTGGAGCGCGACACGTGCGAATTCGGGCGTGCCCGCAAAGACGAGGCGCACGCTCAGTTCCGGTCGCCGCCGAGGTTGCCGGGCACGACACGCAGGTCGTCGCCCATGTGCCAACGGCGCACCACGCCCTGCGGATCGATGTAGATGTAGAGCAGGCGCGGGTTGTTCGCCTGCAGGTAGCGCCACTGCCAGACATCGCCATCGAAGGAGCTCACGCGGGTGACCTGCTCGGGCCGGCCGTAGGTGTAGAGCACATCGGGCACGCGCCAGGCGTCGACGAGGATGTCACGCGCGAACTGGCCCTCGTTCATGACCTGCGTCACGGCGACCACGCGGCCGGAGGCGTCCAGGTCGACGTCGTTGACCTCGAAGCCGGCTGGCTGGCGCGAGTACTGGAGCCGCTCTCCGCCACCCGGGCGGGGGTAGACGGCCGTGGGCGTGCCCAGTTGCTGGAGTGCATCGGTGCGCGAGGTGCCCAGCGGCAGCCGGGCCGGGTCGCTGGCGCAGCCCACCAGCCCGAGAAGGGCGGTGCCGAGGATCGCGGCAAGGCGGCGCATGGTCACGCGCCGCGGCGCCCGTCGCGCTGCTCCTCGCGTTGCTGCTTCACGAGCTTGGTCTTGATGCGGTTGCGCTTGAGCGGCGAGAGGTATTCGACGAACACCTTGCCGCGCAGATGATCCAGTTCGTGCTGGATGCACACGGCCAGCAGGCCTTCGGCCTCGATCGTCCGGGCGTCGCCCTGCTCGTCGAGCGCCGTCACCTTCACGGCGGTGGAACGCTCCACGCCGTCGTAGATGCCGGGCACCGACAGGCAGCCCTCCTCGTTGATCACCTTCTCGTCGCTGGCCCAGACGATCTCGGGGTTGATCAGCACCAGCGGCTGGTTGCGCTCTTCGGAAATGTCGATGACGACCACCCGCTCGTGCACGTCGATCTGGGTCGCGGCCAGGCCGATGCCGTTGGCCTCGTACATGGTCTCGATCATGTCGGCCACCAGGGCCTTGATGCGCGCATCGACGCCCTGCACCGGCCTGGCGACCGTGTGCAGGCGAGGATCGGGGTAGCTCAGAATGGTTCTCAGGGCCATGAATCGGGGGGAAGTTGTGGCTATTTTCGCCATTTCCGCAACCCCACGCCCTCGTACGGTGCGATTGACGTTGCCGTGCCGGGGGCTTCGGGCGCAAAATTCGTTGCAAATTGTGAGTATTTGTTCACCTGCCGGGGCGCGTCGATGCTGCGGCGGTGGGCGACCATCCGTCCATGAAGCAGTCCAGCCTCCGCCTTCGTCCGCACCCGCAACGTGCCGCCCTCGCCGGCGCGTTGGCCGCCGCCCTGACCCTGCTCGGTGCCGGCGGTGCGGCGCAGGCCCAGACCTATCCGGTCACGCCGCAGCAACGGGCGACGGCCCAGCAGGCGGCCGCGCAGGGCGTGCCGCTGTCCGAACTGGCGCCCAATGCGCCCGATGAATACACGGTGCGCCGCGGCGACACGCTGTGGGCCATCTCGCGCATGTACCTCAAGAGCCCGTGGCGCTGGCCCGAGCTGTGGGGCATGAACATGGGCGAGATCGCGAACCCTCACCGCATCTATCCGGGGCAGGTGCTGTTCCTCGACAAGAGCGGCGGCCGTGCCCGCCTGTCGCTGCGTCGCGGCGGCGGCTTCTCCGGGGACGGCGGCACGGTCAAGCTCTCGCCGCGCACACGCTTCGAGTCGGCTTCGGACCTCGCGCTGCCCACGCTGAACCCCAGTCTGATCGAGCCTTTCCTCACCGAACCGGAAGTGGTCGACGAGGAAAGCACGATCACCCAGGCCCCGCGCATCGTGGCCGGCAACGACAGCCGCGTGATGATGACCCGCGGTGACCGCCTCTACGCCCGCGGCGGTCCCGGCACGCCGCTGATCGAGACCCCCGGCCCGCTCAAGACATTCCGCGTGTTCCGCGGCGCCGTGGCACTCAAGGACCCGGTGACCGGCGAAATCCTGGGCTACGAGGCCCAGTACCTCGGCAAGGTGCAGCTGCAGCGCGGCGAAAGCACCGAGGTCACGAGCCAGCAGGCTGCGACGGCAGCGGTGCCTGCCGCCGCCGGCACGCAGCTGAGCGTCTGTGGCGAATGCACGGCGCCGGCACCCGTCGTCGAAGCAAATTCCGGCACGCCGCTGCCGGCCGGCACGACTGTGGTTCCGGCCACGCTGGACGTGGTCGCCGCGCGCGAGGAAATCCGGGCCGGCGACCGCCTGCTGCCCGAGCCACCGCGCAAGCTCGTGAGTTACGTGCCGCGCGCGCCTCAGCAGGTCATCACCGACGGGCGCATCGTGTCGATCTACGGCAGCGCCGTGAGCTTCGCGGGCCAGAACCAGGTGGTGTCGATCAACAAGGGCGAGCGCGACGGCATCGAGAGCGGCCACGTGCTCGCCATCCTGAAGAACGGCGAAACCATCATCGACCGCACCGGCGGCGGCAAGGAAACTCTGAAACTGCCCAACGAGCGCATCGGCCTGCTGATGGTGTTCCGCACCTTCGCCAAGGTCTCGTACGCGCTGGTGCTCGAGATCACCGACACGCCGCGCGCCGGCGACCTGCTCGCCAATCCCTGAGGCCCCGGGATCCCTGCGGCGGTGGAACGGGACGAGCTCGCCGGCTGGCTGCGGCTCGCCTTGACTCCGGGTGTCGGCGACGGCACGGCCCGGCGGCTGCTTGCAGCCTTCGGCCTGCCCGATGCCATCTTCGCCCAGTCGCGGGACGCGCTGGCGCAGGTCTGCAGCACGGCCCAGGCGAAGGCCCTGGGCGAGCTTCCGCCCGACTTCGATGGCGCGCTTTCGCGCGCCTGGCAATGGTTGCGTGACGCCGACGGCGCGCCGGTGGCGCGTGCCATCGTGACGCTGGGCGACGCCGCCTATCCACCCGACCTGCTGCACACGGTCGACCCGCCGCTCATGCTGTACGTCATGGGCAGGCCGCACGATGCCCTGACCGATCTGGCGCCGCACGCCATTGCGATCGTCGGCAGCCGCAACCCCACGCCCCAGGGCGCGGTCGACGCACGCCTGTTCGCCCGCAGCCTCGCAAGCAGCGGTCTCACGGTGGTTTCGGGCCTGGCGCTGGGCATCGACGGTGCCGCGCACGATGGCGCGCTCGACGGTGCGGCACCCGGGATGGCGCTTGCCACCGTGGCGGTGGTGGGCACCGGGCTGGACCGCGTGTACCCGGCTCGCCATCGAGATTTGGCGCATCGCATCGCCCAGCGCGGACTGATCGTCAGCGAGTTTCCGCTCGGCACGCCGCCGCTGAGCCCCAACTTTCCCAAGCGCAACCGTCTGATCGCCGCCCTGTCCCGGGGCACGCTGGTGGTCGAGGCGGCCCTGGCCTCGGGCTCGCTCGTCACCGCGCGGCTGGCGGTGGAGCAGGGCAAGGAGGTGTTCGCCATCCCGGGCTCGATCCACTCGCCGCAGTCGCGAGGCTGCCATGCGCTGATTCGCCAGGGTGCGAAGCTGGTCGAGTCGGTACAGGACATCTTCGAGGAACTCCAGCCCGGCGCCGCGCCGCACGGCAGCGCCCCAGCCACCGCCACGGACGATGAAGACGCCGCGCCGCATGGCCTGCTCACGCAGATGGGGCACGACCCGGTGAGCCTCGACGCGCTCAGTGCCCGCACGGGCCAGAGTGCCGCCGACCTGCAGGTCGAGCTGCTCGAGCTCGAGCTCGACGGCCAAGTGGCGCGCCTGCCCGGCGGGCTCTTCCAACGCATGGCACGCGGCTGAAGGGCCATTCGTGGCGCATGCGCCACGTTCGTGCCCGCCCTTACCGTGCTGGGCTATATTGGGCCATGTTCGAAGTGCTCGTCTTCGTCTACGAAAACTACTGGCGTGGTGACGCATGCCCCGAACCGCAACTGCTGGGCCGCAAGCTCAGCGCGAACGGGTTTGATGCCGAAGAGATCCGCGAAGCGCTCCAGTGGCTCGACGGCCTGAGCTTCGCGACGCAAGGGCTGCAGTGGACGCGCCACGAGGACGACCGCAGCGCCACGGTCACGCTGCAGATGGCCGAGGACAGCGACTTCACCGCCTCGCCGGACACCATGCGCGTCTACTCCGCGGCCGAGCAGGAACACCTGGGCGCCCAGTGCCTGGGCTTCATCAGCTTTCTCGAATCGGCCGGGCTGTTGCCGGCGCGGCTGCGCGAGATCGTCATCGACCGGGCCATGGCGGCACCGGGCGACCCGGTGGCACTCGACGAGCTGAAGATCATCGTGCTGATGGTGCACTGGAGCACCGGCATCGAGCCCGATGCGCTGATGCTCGACGAGCTGTGCGACGACACGCGGGACCGCGTGGCGCATTGAGACGCTTTGACTTGAATCCGACGGCTCCGTTGACGAGCCTAGCGGTACGGTCGAATGCAGACCGCACGGGCGCGCCGGCCGCGCTCAGTTGAGCAGGCGTTCGGGGTTGGCGTCGAGCTTGGCCAGGGCCTCGCGCGTGGCGCGCGCGGTCAGCGTCTCCTCTTCGGCCGGCACCAGCAAGCCCGCCTGCAGGTAGGAGGCCAGGCGCCCGGCCTGGATGAGGAATTTGCGGCCGTCGGCGGCCGCGAACAGGTGCAGGTGCTTGCGCTCGCTGCGCCAGACGAACTGGACCTGGCTCGCGCGGCCGTTGTGGTCGAGCATGAACCAGTTGCCCACCTGCAATTCATGTGCCCAGGTGAGCATGTCCTCGGTGACCTTGGTGCCGGTGTTGGGCACCACCTCGATCGAGTCCGCATCGACGCCGAGCAGCAGCTCGATGCTCGCGGTGTCCAGCGGCACCTCAGCACCGCCCTCCTCGGCGCCCACGAAATCCTCGAGGTTGGTCAGGTGCGAGGCCATGGCCTCGATCTGTGCCGGCGAGATCGCGGCCGTCTTCGACATGAAGGCGTCGGACAAGGTCTTGCCGATGGTCTTGATCTGCTCTTCCTGCGGCGCGCCGGTCACCCCCAGCAGCTCCATGCCCTGGCGCAGCCGCTGCAGCAGCTTGGGCAACTCCTGGATCACACGCGCGCGGTCGGTGCGGCTGGGCTTGGCGCTTGCGGCCCACACGAGTTCGGAGGCGACACGCTTGAGCATCACGGTCTGCTCGTCCTGCCCACCGTACTTGAGCGCAGCCAGGGCCAGCACCTCCGCCCAAACCTTGAACAGGAACTCGCGGATCTCTTCGCGCACCGGCATGTCGTTGAGCATCTTGCGCAGCTCGATGGTGTACTGGATCGCCATCGTCTCCTTCTGCTCGACCTGTTGCGCCACGCTCATGAGCTTCTTGGTCGCGTCGCCCTGCGTCAGGTACTTGTTCAGGAAAGCCACGAACTCGTCATAGACCAGCTTGAACACGCGCTGCCCGGTCTCGGGATACTGTTCGATGACCTGCACCACGCGACGGATCTCGTTCTCGAGCGCGCTGCCGGAGATGGCTGCGGCGTCGAAACCCATCACCACCGAACCCATGCGGTCGATCAGCATGCGTGCAGGATGCTGCAGCGTGCCGAAGAACTCGGGCTCGGCGATCGCCACGCGCAGCACCGGCATCTGCAGGCGGGCAAACCACACGCGGGCCGAGAAGGGAATGCGCTCCTCGGCCAGGATGGCCTGGAACATCAGCGCGACGATCTCGACCGTGGCCTTGTCGGCGGTGGTCGGCGCCTGGCGCTTGAGCTCGTTGGACCGGCGCCGCAGTTCCGCTGCGCTGCGCTGCACTGCCACCGCCCCGTCGCCGCCCATGTCCACTCCCACCACATAGGCGGAGCTGCCGACCTGGTAGGCAGCTCCCGCATCGGCGATGGCCGCCATGAACGCGGGGGAGCCGCCAGGCGCCGCCCCGCCTGCGGCCGCCGGCGCACTGCCCAGGGGGGCGCCCGCCGGAACCCCGCCGGTCACCGCACCGACGAAGCGGCGCAGGCTCACCAGCACGCCCTGCGCGCGCTGCCGCGCGACCATGAATGGCGACATGCCGGTGGCGACCAGCGTGTCCTGGCCGAGGCTCCCCGGCGCGCCGAGCGGTCCGGACGGCCGTACGCCGATCGCGGCCGGGGCGAAGCCGGCCATGCCCGGCGGAATGCCGGCAGCGCTGCCGCCCCCGCTCGGCCAGGATGCGGCCTGCGGCTGCGAAGCCATGGCCGTGGGGTGGTACCCCGCGCCCAGCGGCGCCGGCCCCGACGACCCCGCCCCGGCGGCCGGCTTGCGCACCAGGCGCTTGAGATCGATCTCGGGCATCACGCCCTCGGCGATCAGGAAGGCGTTCGCTTCCTTGTAGGCCTTGACGGCCGCCTCGCCCAGTTGGGCATGCAGCAGGCCCTGCACCTGGGTCCAGAGCTGGCGGCTCATGCCCGCCGCCAGCCACTGGTCCACCAGCAGCTTGGCCAGGAACTCGGGCTTGAGCACATCGCCGGCATGGAGCTCCTCGGTGCCTTCGAGGAACTGGATGCGCAGGCGCAGGTCGTTGAGTTCGAAATTCGCCTTGTCCTGGATCGCGAGCGCCAGGCGTGAAGACAGGATGCTGTTTTCCACCACCTCGTCGCCGACCAGCTCCAGGCGCAGCGAACTGCCGCTGCTGGGCGCGCCTTCCGTAGCGGTGACGGCACTGCCCAGGGCCTTGCGCCACTGAGCGCGCGACAGCGAGACCCAGTTGGACTCGGCGCCACGGTAGGCCACGAGATTGTCGCGGTTGTCCTGCATCACCCGCGCCGTGCTCGTTTCGTCGGCCAGCGACACAAGCCGTTCGCGCACCGCCTGCGCGGCACTGCCGATGGCGGCGTCCGTCGCCTCCACGAAACGCTTTCGCGTCTCGCGGGCGAGCTGCTGGCCGGATTCGGGCGCGGACGCGGTGCTCATGGGGGTGTGTCGGTGTGGGAGAAAATGTTACAGCACCACAGCGTGCCGCGCGCGGCGCCCGGGCACAAGCGCCTCAACCCGGAGGCCGGACGCGAAAAGGCCCGGCAAATGCCGGGCCCGCTGGATCGTATCGGTCCTCAGACCACCGCCCCGGAGTTCGGGTCGTTGGGGTCATCCTTCTTGTGGACGGGGCCCTTGACCAGGTCCTCACGCTTGACACCCAGCCACATCGCGATGGCGGCCGCCACGAAGCACGACGAGTAGATGCCGAAGCAGATGCCGATCGTCAGCGCCAGCGCGAAATAGTGCAGCGTCGGGCCACCGAAGAAGAACATCGACAGCACCACCAGCTGCGTGGAGCCGTGCGTGATGATCGTCCGGCTGATGGTGCCCGTGATCGCACTGTCGATGATCTCGATCGTCGTCATCTTGCGGTAGCGCCGGAAGTTCTCGCGGATCCGGTCGAAGATGACCACCGACTCGTTCACCGAGTAGCCCAGCACGGCCAGCACCGCCGCCAGCACCGCCAGCGAGAACTCCCACTGGAAGAAGGCGAAGAAGCCCAGGATGATCACCACATCGTGCAGGTTGGCCAGCACGGTCGACAGCGCGAACTTCCATTCGAAGCGGAAGGCCAGGTAGATCATGATGCCGACCACCACCATCGCCAGCGCCTTCAGGCCGTTGGTGGTGAGCTCCTCGCCCACCTGCGGCCCGACGAACTCGTTGCCGCGCAGCGTCGCGGTGGTATCGGCGGCCTTGAGCGCGTCCATCACCTGGGCGCTCTGCTGGGCCGAGGTCTGGCCCTTCTGCACCGGCAGGCGGATCTGCACGTCGCGCGAGGAACCGTAGTTCTGCACCAGCACGTCGGCATAGCCGAGCTTGCTGACCGTCTCGCGGACCTTGCCCACGTCCACCGGTTGCTCGTAGGCGACTTCCATCACCGTGCCGCCGGTGAATTCCACCGACAGGTGCAGCCCGCGGTGGAAGATGAAGAACACCGCCAGCGCGAAGGTGAGGATCGAGATCGCGTTCAGCACCAGCGCATGGCGCATGAACGGGATGGTCTTGTGGATGCGGAAGAACTCCATCGCGGGCTCCTTACTTGGCGTCGGCCGCGATGGCCGTGTCGGTGGCGGGCTTCCAGACCGTGCCGATGGACACGCTCTTGAGCTTCTTCTTGCGGCCGTACCAGAAGTTCACCAGCCCGCGCGAGAAGAACACGGCCGAGAACATCGAGGTGACGATGCCGATGCAGTGCACCACCGCGAAGCCGCGGATCGGGCCGGAGCCGAAGGCCAGCAGCGCGATGCCGGCGATCAGCGTGGTCACGTTCGAGTCGAGGATGGTGCCCCAGGCACGGTCGTAGCCCGCGTGGATGGCTGCCTGCGGCGACGCGCCGTTGCGCAATTCCTCGCGCACGCGCTCGTTGATCAGCACGTTCGAGTCGATGGCCACGCCGATCGCCAGCGCCATGGCCGCGATGCCCGGCAGCGTGAGGGTGGCCTGCAGCAGCGAGAGGATGGCCACAAGCAGCAGCAGGTTCACGGCCAACGCGATCGACGAGAACACGCCGAACAGCGCGTAGTACACGCACATGAACACCATGATCGCCACGAAGCCGTAGAGCACGCTCTTGAAGCCCTTGTCGATGTTGTCGGCGCCCAGGCTCGGGCCGATGGTGCGCTCCTGGATGATCTCCATCGGCGCGGCCAGCGAGCCGGCGCGCAGCAGCAGCGCGAGGTCGTTGGCCTCGGTGATGCCCATCGCGCCCGAGATCGAGAAGCGCGTGCCCAGTTCGCCGCGGATGGTGGCCACCGAGATTGCCTCGCCCTTGCCCTTCTCGAACAGGATGATGGCCATGCCCTTGTTCAGGTTCTCGCGGCTGACGTCGCGCATCACGCGGCCGCCCTTGGCGTCCATGGTGAGCGTCACGCCCGGTTCCTGCTTCTGCGAGTCGAAGCCCGCCTGCGCGTCGCTGAGGTTCTCGCCCGTCGCCAGCACCTGCTTCTTGACGATCACCGGCTGGCCGGTGCGCGTGGGGAAGCGTTCGGAGCCGAAGGGCACGGGCCCGTTGCCCAGCGCGGCGGCCCGGCCCTCGGGGCTCTCGTCCACCAGGCGCATTTCCAGCGTGGCGGTGCGGCCCAGGATGTCCTTGGCCTTGGCCGTGTCCTGCACACCGGGCAGCTGCACCACGATGCGGTCCAGGCCCTGCTGCTGGATCACGGGCTCGGCCACGCCCAGTTCGTTGATCCGGTTGTGCAGCGTGGTGATGTTCTGCTTGAGCGCCTGGTCCTGCAGGCGGCGCGCCGCCTCGGGCTTGATGGTGATGGCCAGCTTCCAGTCGCTGCCGTCCTGGCTCTCGACCGCCGTGAGGTCGGCGAACTGGTCGGTGAGGATGTTCTTGGCCGCGTCCTTGGTGGCGGCATCGCGGAAGCGCGCCTCGAGCGACTGGCCGTTGCGCGTGACCGAACTGCCGCGCAGGTTCTTGTCGCGGAAGGCGCTGCGCAGGTCGCTGGCGAAGGTCTCGGCGCGCTTGTCCAGTGCGCCCTTCATGTCGACCTGCAGCACGAAGTCCACGCCACCGCGCAGGTCCAGGCCCAGGTACATCGGGTAAGCGTGCAGCGCCGTCAGCCAGGCCGGCGAGCGCGAGGCGAGGTTGAGCGCCACGGTGTAGCCCGGGTCGCTCGCATCGGGCACCAGCGCGCGCTGCAGCACGTCGCGCGCCTTGAGCTGGTCGTCGGGCGTCGCGAAGCGCGCGCGCACCGAGCTGGCGTCCAGCGTCAGCAGGTCGGGCCGGAGGTTGGCCGCCTTGAGGGCCTCCTCCACGCGCGCCTGCGTGGCCGCATCGACCTTGACGGTCGACTTGGCGGCCGAGACCTGCACGGCCGGCGCCTCGCCGAAGAAATTGGGCAGGGCGTAGATGAGCCCCAAGAGCAGCACGATCACGATGATCGCGTACTTCCAGACCGGATAACGGTTCATGATCGCGCGTATTGCCTGCAAAAACGCATGGGCCCCAACGGCGCGGAGGCCGGCCCCACTCGCGTGGCGGCGGCCTCCGGCATGGGCGCCCGTGCGGCGTCTTCCTTACTTGTACGAACCCTTGGGCAGCACCTGCACCACGGCGCTGCGCTGGACCTTGATCTCGACACCATTGGCGATTTCGAGCGTGAGGAACTGGTCGCCCAGCACGCTGATGCGGCCCAGCAGGCCGCCGGCGGTGGCGACCTCGTCGCCCTTGGCCAGCGCCTCGAGCATGGCGCGGGCTTCCTTTTGCCGCTTCATCTGCGGACGGATCATCACGAAGTACAGCACCACGAACATCAGCAGCAGCGGCAGCATGCTGGCGAGCGAGGACATCATGTCGCCGCCACCGGAGGCGGCCGGGGCGGTCTGGGCAAAAGCAGTGGAAATGAACAAGAGCGTCTCCAACGGAGGTCAGGGATGGGAGCGCAGGCGCAGCCTGCGGCTCCGGGGCCGCAGGGCGCGGCCGGCACGCGCCGCCCGGCGGGCAGCGCACAACCGGGGGATTGTATGCGCCGCGCCCGCAGTCACCGGGGCCTTTCCCGGGGGCCGATTCGGGGCATTGGTGCCCCTTGCCAGCCACTCGATCGCTATGTTTTTGATAGCTGCCGGCGCAAGAGGGACAGGCGTCAGCGCCCGATTTGGCTTGTAAGCTCTCAGGCCGCCGCGCGCTGCGCGCCCTGTGGCGCACGCCAGCGCGCCAGCAGGTCGTTCCAGCGGATGCGGGCGGCCGCCAGATTGCGCTCCTTGACGTGGCCGTAGCCCCGGATCTGCTCCGGCAGGGCCGCGATCTCCACCGCCAGCGCGTGGTTGTCGCCCGTCAGGCCGCGCAGCAGTTCCTCGACGGTGGCGCGGTACTCGCCGATCAGCGCGCGCTCGGTCCTGCGTTCCTCGGTGCGGCCGAAGGGGTCGAGCGCCGTGCCGCGCAGGCCCTTGAGCTTCGCCAGCAGCTTGAAGCCGGTGAGCATCGACGGCCCGTACTTCTTCTTGATCAGCTCGCCCTTGGCGTTCTTCTTGGCCGTCGCCGGCGGCGCCAGGTGGTAGTTGAGCGTGAAGTCGCCCTCGAACATGCCGTTGACCTTGGCCAGGAAGGCGGTGTCGCTGTGCAGGCGCGCGACCTCGTACTCGTCCTTGTAGGCCATCAGCTTGAACAGGTAGCGCGCCACCGTCTCGGCCAGCGTGGTCTTGCCCAGCGGCGCCTCGGCCTGCTGCACCTTCTGCACGAAGGCGCGGTACTGCTCGGCGTAGGCCGCGTTCTGGTAGGCGGAGAGGAACTCCACGCGCCGCGCCACGAGCGACTCCACGGTGTCGCGCTTCTTGAATTCGATCACCTGCCCGGGGTTCAGCCGCTTGGCCATCTCGCCCGGCCGGTGCGCGGCCTGGCGGCCCCATTCGAAAGCCGCCTTGTTGGCGTCGATCGCCACGCCGTTGAGCTCGATGGCACGCATCAGCGATTCGTGGCCCAGCGGGATCCAGCCCTTCTGCCAGGCGTAGCCCAGGATCATCGGGTTCACGAAGATCGTGTCGCCCATCAGCTGCGTCGCGGCCGCGTCGGCATCGAAGCTGCCCAGGCCGGCCTCGCCCACCGCCTTGGCAATCTGAATCGCGCAGGCGTCCTGCGGGTTCTGCCAATTGGCGTTCTTCACGAAGCTGGCCGTCGGCGCGCTGTGGCTGTTCAGCGCCACGTGCGTGCGGCCCTCGCGCATGCGTGCCAGCGTTTCGTAGTTGACCGTGACGATCGGGTCGCAGGCCAGGATCAGGTCGGCCGCGGCCGTGCCCACGCGGGTGGTGCGGATGTCGTTCTGCGAATCGCCGATGAGCACGTGGCTCCAGGTCGCGCCACCCTTCTGCGCCAGGCCGGCCGCGTCCTGCGTGACGATGCCCTTGCCCTCGATGTGCGCCGCCACGCCCAGCAGCTGGCCGATGGTGATGACGCCCGTGCCGCCGACGCCGGCCACCACGATGCCCCACACCTGCCCGCCGTGCAGCGGCGGCAGCGCCGGCTCGGGCAGTTCGCCCAGTTCGGCCGGCGTGGCCGCCTTGCTCGCCTTGGACTTCTTCTTGAGCTGCCCGCCCTCGACGGTGATGAAGCTCGGGCAGAAGCCCTTCACGCAGCTCACGTCCTTGTTGCAGGTGCTCTGGTTGATGGTGCGCTTGCGGCCGAACTCGGTCTCCAGCGGCTCCACACTCATGCAGTTGCTCTTCACGCTGCAGTCGCCGCAACCCTCGCACACCAGCTCGTTGATGACCACGCGCACGGCCGGATCGACGGCCTTGCCGCGCTTGCGGCGGCGGCGCTTCTCGGTGGCGCAGGTCTGGTCGTAGATGATGGCCGTGGTGCCGGCGATCTCGCGGAACTCGCGCTGGATCTCGTCGAGCTGGTCGCGGTGGCGCACCTGCACCTTCTCGCCGCCGTAGGTGCCCGGAATCTGCACGCCCTCGTACTTCTGCGGCTCGTCGGTGACGATCACCACCTTCTTCGCGCCCTCGGCATGCAGGCTCTCGGCGATCTGCAGCACCGAATGCCCCTCGGGCCGCTCGCCCACCTGCTGGCCGCCAGTCATGGCCACGGCGTCGTTGTAGAGCACCTTGTAGGTGATGTTCACGCCCGCCGCGATGCTCTGGCGGATGGCCAGCAGGCCGCTGTGGAAGTAGGTGCCATCGCCCAGGTTGGCGAAGATGTGCTGCTCGTTCGAGAAGGGCGCCTGGCCCACCCACGGCACGCCCTCGCCGCCCATCTGCGTGAAGCCGTAGGTGGCGCGGTCCATCCAGTTGGCCATGTAGTGGCAGCCGATGCCGGCCATCGCGCGCGAGCCCTCGGGCACCACCGTGCTGGTGTTGTGCGGGCAGCCCGAACAGAACCATGGCACCCGGTCGGCGCCCTGCACGCCATCGGCCTGCAGCACCTGCATCGAGCGCTCCTTGGCCTCCAGGATGGCCATCTGCGCCTCGACGCGCGCCACCATGTCGGCGCCGCCCGATTCGAGCACGCCGGTCTTCTTCAAGCGCTGCACCAGCGCCTTGGCGATCAGCGCCGGGTTCAGGTCGGCGTTGGCGCGCAGCAGCGTGTTGGCCGTCGGGTTGGGCATGGACCATTCGCCGCCCGAGTGGTCGTTGCCCAGCTCGTTGAACTTGCCCAGCACGTTGGGGCGCACGTCGGGGCGCCAGTTGTAGAGCTCCTCCTTGAGCTGGTACTCGATGACCTGGCGCTTCTCCTCGACCACCAGGATCTCCTGCAGGCCGGTGGCGAAGTCGCGCGTGAGCTGCGCCTCCAGCGGCCACACCACGTTGACCTTGTGCAGCCGGATGCCCAGCTGCCGGCAGGCCGCGTCGTCCAGACCCAGGTCGATCAGCGCCTGGCGCGTGTCGTTGAAGGCCTTTCCGCTGGCCATGATGCCGTAGCGGTCGTTGGGCCCTTCGATCACGTTGTGGTTGAGCCGGTTGGCGCGGATGTAGGCCAGCGCGGCGTACCACTTGTAGTGCATGAGGCGCGCCTCCTGCTCCAGCGGCGCGTCGGGCCAGCGGATGTGCAGGCCGCCGGGCGGCATCTCGAAATCGGTCGGGATGACGATGTCCACGCGCTCCGGGTCGATCATGGCCGTGGCGCTGGATTCGACGATCTCCTGGATCGTCTTCATGCCCGACCACACGCCCGAGAAGCGGCTCATCGCGAAGGCGTGGATGCCCAGGTCCAGGATCTCCTGCACGTTGGTCGGAAAGAACACCGGCGTGCCGCAGGCCTTGAAGATGTGGTCGCTCTGGTGCGCGGCCGTGCTGCTCTTGGAGATGTGGTCGTCGCCCGCAACCGCGATCACGCCGCCCCAGGGCGTGGTGCCGGCCATGTTGGCGTGCTTGAAGACGTCGGAGCAGCGGTCCACGCCCGGCCCCTTGCCGTACCAGATGCCGAAGACGCCGTCGAACTTGTTGCTGCCCGGGGGCGCGAAGCCCATCATCTGGGTGCCCCACAGCGCCGTGGCCGCGAGCTCCTCGTTCACGCCGGGCTGGAAGACGATGTTCTGCGCCTTGAGGTACTTGCTCGCCTTCCACAGCGCCTGATCGTAGCCGCCCAGCGGCGAACCGCGGTAGCCGCTGACGAAGCCGGCGGTGTTCTTGCCCTGCTGCGCATCGCGCAGGCGCTGCAGCATCGGCAGCTTGACCAGCGCCTGCACGCCGCTCATGAAGGCGCGGCCGTAATCCAGGGAGTATTTGTCGTCGAGCGTGACCGTCTCGAGGGCCTTGCGGATGTGCTCGGGCAGGGGGGCGTTCATGGTGCTGGTTTGTCTCCGTGGCTGTGCCTTGTGGGCGTGGCGTGGTCGGGGCGCTCAGGCGGTCGGGGTGAACACACTTGCCCCGCGGCCATGATGCTCGCAAAGTGTATGCCCGGCGCGCCGACAGGTGTTTGCTTTCTATGCCTCAAACTCGGCCCTTCAAGAAAGCTTCTTTCGCAAGGGTGGAAGATATGGAAAGAATAGATAAGTACGACCTCGCGATCCTGCAAGAACTGCAGGCCGACGCGCGGCTCACCAATGCCGAGCTCGCCCAGCGCGTGGGCCTGTCGGCTGCGCCCTGCTGGCGCCGCGTGCGGGCGCTCGAAGCGGCGGGCTTCATCAAGGGCTACCACGCCGAGATCGACCGCCACAAGATCGGCCTGGGCGTGCTGGCCTTCGTGCGCGTGGACACCGAGCGCGTGACCGGCGAAGCCACGCGCAAGCTCGAGGAGGCGATCCGCACGATGCCCGAGGTGGTGAGCTGCCACTACATCAGCGGCACCGGCACCTTCGAACTGCAGGTGGTGGCGCAGGACCTGGACGGCTTTTCCCGCTTCGCGCGCGAGCACCTGATGAACCTGCCCAACGTGAAAGACCTGCACACGAGCTTTTCGCTGGGCGAGGTGAAAACGAGCCGGGCGCTGCCACTGGCGCACCTGAAAGGTGAAGGACCCGTGAAGGGCGACTCGCGCCCGCGCACCTGACGACCCCGCGATGGCTACGCGACCTTCTTCAGTGAATCCAGCGCGATTTCGCCGTCCTGGCTGCTGAACGTCGGCCCATCGGAGCCTGCGGATTGCGCCACGCCCTCGATCCGATGCTCGCCCGTGTCGTAATGCGCCACTGCGCCGTCACGCTCGACGACCAGGCGGCGCTCGGCCGCGAAGTACGCATAGCGCATTCCATTCTGGCTGCCCGAGCTCGCAGGCGAGTCCAACCCTTCCGGCCACCACTCTTCCTTTGCGGCCTGCAGGGGCTCCATCGGTTTCATGGGTTGCATCGGCGTCATGGGTTTCAGCGGCTTCATGGGCTCCATAGGTGTTCTCCTCGATCAAAGGCGATCCAGCAGCTGGGACTTCTTGCTCGTGAACTCCTGGTCCGTCAAGACGCCGCGCGCGTGCAGCTCGGCAAGCTTGGAGAGCAGATCCAGGGTCTGCGCCTGCGATGTCGGCGCAACGCTGCTCGCAGCTTCGGCCTCGACGACGGTCGAGTCCGCCGCAGCGGGCCTGGCGCTCGTCGACCGCTCGCGGTTCTCATCCGCCCTGGCCCCTGGACCCGCTTCCGGCGAATGTCCATGGATGCCGTGGGCGGGCACGTCGACCTCCCGCAACGAAGCGAGGTCGACCGGACCGTGCTGGCTGGTGAACGTGATGGTTCCGTCCACGCTCTGCTGTTGGGCCACGCCATGGATGGCGAGGTCGGCGGTGTCGAAGACCCGGCGGCGGCCGTGTCCTTCCACCACCAGCCGCCGGTGCGCAGGGAACCACGCGTAGCGCATCCCGTTCTGCGAACCGCTGGCGGCCGGAAGGCCGAACTGTTCCTCCGCCGACGGAGGGCGGCCATCCACGTCGAGATGGCGCTGGGCCACGGGCGGCAGGCTTGCGCCCACCAGAGGCGCCAGCGCTTCGCAGACCGCCGCGACGCGCCCGGCCAAGCGATGGTTGAACATGTCGCCCACCATCACCATCCCGTTGCGCATCCACTGCCCGGAACCCCCCAGCTCGGGATGGCTGAACTGCGCCATCGCGCCGCCCCCGGCCGACAGCGCGCGGGACAGTTCGTTCAGCGCCTCGATCGAGAAACCATGCTGTGAGGCCAGGAGGGCCTGCACTTGTGCGTGGTTGCTGGCTTCCTCGCTCGCAGCGGCACCTGCATGCACCTCGCTCCGGGTCGCATCGGCGCGTGGTGCCGCAACGACTTCCTCGACGCGGTGGGTGCTTGGCGGCTGGCTCATGAGCCGACTGTCGCTTCGCCTTTCGCTGTTGCCATCGGCAGCGCGAGCCGTCGGCGGGTAGGCCTGGGCCTATAGCCGCGGTCTGCCCGCCGCGTCATGCAGCGGGTTGGCATGTCGTCCGACGCCGCAACAACTGTACGTTCATACAGTTATCGACATCATCAACAGGAGATCCACCATGACCGACAAAGCCACCCAGACCCATGCCCGCGAAGCAACATGGAAAAAGATCCCAGCACGTGGGTCACGGGCGACGAGCCCATGACCGGCGCCCAGCACTCCTACCTGAAGACCCTTTCAGAAGAGGCCAGGGAAGCTTTCGACGACACCTTGACCAAGGCGCAGGCTTCGGAGCGAATCGAGGAGCTCCAGGCCATGACCGGTCGCGGCGAGCCGCAGAAGGGCTGATGCCGGCAGGCCGTGGTGAAGCGCCGGCGTACGGCCTGCAG
The DNA here is from genome assembly GCF_901875635.1 of Xylophilus ampelinus. Lineage (GTDB taxonomy): Bacteria > Pseudomonadota > Gammaproteobacteria > Burkholderiales > Burkholderiaceae_C > Xenophilus. Next base: position 43,560 of record NZ_CABFMN010000128.1, read on the forward strand.
CAAGCGCCGATCGCACTGCTGGACCAGCGACAAATTCGATCGCACAGCTTTGCCAGCGGCACGCCGCGACCGCCAGCACGCCACAATCACCCGGCCCCATGCCGCCCATCGCCCCCGACGAATCCCCCCTGCCGCCCCTGAAGCCCCGGCCGCCCAAGCTGGCGGCGCTGGAGCCGCTGAAGCTGCCGGTGTTCCGCATGCTGTGGAGCACCTGGCTGATCGCCAACATCTGCATGTGGATGAACGACGTGGCGGCGGCGTGGATGATGACCACGCTCACCTCCTCGCCGGTGTGGGTGGCGCTGGTGCAGTCGGCGTCCACACTGCCGGTGTTCCTGCTCGGGCTGCCCAGCGGCGCGCTGGCCGACATCCTGGACCGCCGGCGCTGGCTGGTGGCCACGCAGTTCTGGCTGGCCGGCACGGCGATCGTGCTGTGCGTGGCGATCGCCCTGGGCTGGATGAATGCGCCGCTGCTGCTGGCGCTGACCTTCGCCAACGGCATCGGCCTGGCGCTGCGCTGGCCGGTGTTCTCGGCCATCGTGCCCGAGCTGGTGACGCGGCCGCTGCTGCCGGCGGCGCTGGGCCTGAACGGCATCGCGATGAACGCCTCGCGCATCATCGGCCCGCTCACGGCCGGCGTGCTGATCGCCAGTGCAGGCAGCGTCTGGGTGTTCGCGCTCAACGCGGTGCTGTCGGTGGCCTCGGGCTTCGTGGTGCTGCGCTGGCGGCGCGAGCACACGCCCAATCCGCTGGGCCGCGAACGCCTGATCAGTGCGATGCGCGTCGGCGTGCAGTTCGTGCGGCAGTCGGCCCGCATGCGCGCGGTGCTCACGCGCATCGCGATCTTCTTCCTGCATTCCACCGCCCTGCTGGCGCTGCTGCCGCTGCTGGCGCGCGGCCTGCAGGGCGGCGACGCCGGCACCTTCACGCTGCTGCTGGCCTCGATGGGCGCAGGCGCGATCGTGGCGGTGCTGTTCCTGCCGCGGCTGCGCCAGGCGCTGGGACGCGACCAGCTGGTGCTGCGCGGCACGGCCCTGCAGTCGGTGGCCACGGCGGTGATGGCGGTGGCGCCCAACACCTGGGTCGCCGTGCCGGCGATGTTCTTCGGCGGCGCGGCGTGGATCACGGTGGCCAACTCGCTGTCGGTGTCGGCCCAGCTCGCGCTGCCCGACTGGGTGCGCGCGCGCGGCATGGCCACCTACCAGATGGCCATCATGGGCGCGAGCGCCTTCGGCGCCGCGCTGTGGGGCAACGTGGCCGAGGCCAGCTCGCTGCGCACCAGCCTGCTGGTCGCCGCCGTGAGCGGCACCGCGGTGATGCTGCTGGCGCTGCGCTTCGTGACCGACCATGCCGACGAGGACGACATGAGCCCCGCGCAGGCCGGCTGGGCCGCCGGCCCGCCGCCGGAGCCGCCCGAGGAAAGCGGCCGCGTGGTGGTGATGGTCGAATACATCATCGACCCGGCGCGCGCCGCCGCCTTCCACCTCGTGATGCAGCAGACGCGCCGCGTGCGCCTGAGCCAGGGTGCCGTCGGCTGGGAACTGCTGCACGACGTAGGCCAGCCCGAGCGGTACGTCGAGGAGATCGTCGACGAGTCGTGGACCGAGCACCTGCGCCGCTTCAGCCGCGCCACGGCCACCGACATGGCGCTGCGCGAGCGGCGCCTGGCCTTCCACATCGGCGAGTCGCAGCCGGTGGTGACGCGCTACGTCGTGCGGCGCTGAAGGACGCCCTTCGCGGCGCCTTCCCCGGATCGTCACGTTCGTGACGAATTCGGTCGCAACGCCCGCCGGGCGTGCGCTGGCGGCCGATTGCACTTCTGAATTTCGCACCGCCAGACGCTGCATCCAAGCGTCGATGGCGGGTCGGTCGCGCCGCGGGCCTGGAAAGCCTCGCACCCACATCCGACGTGGGCGCCGTCCCGCAAGGTGGGCGGGCGGGCGCGAGCAACGTAGCGACTCCCCACGGAGAACCCACGATGACTTTCTGCCAATGGACGCCGGCTGTGTCGCGGCGTGAAGTGCTGCTGGCCGGCAGCGCCGGCGCGGCCGGTGTGGCGCTGCCGGGCTGCGCTGCCTCGGGCACCGGCACGGGCGCTGCGTCGCCCGGTGCCGCGCCCGAGGGCGGCGTGACCCAGTCGGTCAACCTGACCGTCAACGGCCAGGCGCAGCGCCTGGAGCTGGACACCCGCACCACCCTGCTCGACGCGCTGCGCGAGCACCTGCAACTCGGCGGCACCAAGAAGGGCTGCGACCACGGCCAGTGCGGCGCCTGCACGGCGCTGGTCGACGGCCGGCGCATCAACACCTGCCTCACGCTGGCCGTGATGCACGAGGGCGCCCAGGTGACGACGATCGAAGGCCTGGGCACGCCCGCCCGCATGCACCCGCTGCAGGCCGCCTTCGTCAAGCACGACGGCTACCAGTGCGGCTACTGCACACCGGGCCAGATCTGCTCGGCCGTCGGCGCGCTGGACGAACTGCGCCGCGGCGTCCCGAGCCACGTGAGCGGCGACATCACGGCGCAGCCGCTGCTGTCGGCCGAGGAGCTGCGCGAGCGCATGAGCGGCAACATCTGCCGCTGCGGCGCGTACTCCAACATCGTCGACGCGATCACCGAAGTGGCGCAGGCACCGGGAGGCCGCACATGAAGGCCTTCAGCTACGAACGGGCCGCGACGCCCGAAGCCGCAGCAGCGGCGGTGGCGCAGCGCCCCGGCGCCAAGTTCATCGCCGGCGGCACCAACCTGCTCGACCTGATGAAGCTGCAGATCGAGACGCCCACCCACCTCGTCGACGTGAACGCGCTGGGGCTGGACCGCATCGAGCCCGCCGCGGACGGCGGCCTGCGCATCGGCGCGCTGGTGCGCAACACCGACCTGGCGGCGGATGCCCGCGTGCGGCGCGACTACGGGGTCCTCTCGCGCGCGTTGCTCGCCGGCGCCTCGGGCCAGCTGCGCAACAAGGCCACCACCGCCGGCAACCTGCTGCAGCGCACCCGCTGCCCCTACTTCTACGACACGGCCCAGCCCTGCAACAAGCGGCAGCCGGGCAGCGGCTGCTCCGCCATCGGCGGCGTCGCGCGGCAACTGGCGGTGATCGGCGGCAGCGAGGCCTGCATCGCCACCCACCCGAGCGACATGGCGGTCGCCATGCGCGCGCTCGACGCCACCGTGGAGACGGTGCATGCCAGCGGCGAGCGCCGCCGCATCCCGATCGCGGACTTCCACCGCCTCCCCGGCAACACGCCCGAGGTGGAGACGGCCCTGAAGCCCGGCGAGCTGATCACCGGCGTGACACTGCCGCCGCCTGCGGGCGGCGTGCAGCTCTACCGCAAGGTGCGCGACCGTGCCTCTTACGCCTTCGCGCTGGTGTCGGTGGCGGCGATCGTGCAGCGCGACGGCCGCGCCCGCGTCGCCTTCGGCGGTCTGGCGCCCAAGCCCTGGCGGGTGGAGGCGGCCGAGCCGGCCCTCGCGACCGACCTGCGCGCCGGCACCGCCACGCTCTTCGCCGGTGCCCGGCCCGCCCCCGACAACGCGTTCAAGCTCACGCTGGCCGAACGCACCCTGGCCGCCACGCTGGCGGAAGCAAAGGCACGCGCATGAAGTTCGACACCCCCGCCACCACCAACCCGATCGACCAGTTGCAGGTCGTCGGACGGCCCACCCCGCGCATCGACGGCCCGCGCAAGACCACCGGCACCGCGCGCTATGCCTACGAGCAGCGCGAGACGCCCACCGCGCCGGCCTACGGCTACGTGCTGGGCGCCGGCATCGCCAAGGGGCGCATCGTGTCGATGGACCTGTCGGCCGCTCGTTCCGCGCCCGGCGTGCTGGCCATCGTGACGGCCGAGAACGCCGGCAGGCTGAACAAGGGCCAGTACAACACCGCGCCCCTGCTGGGTGGCCCGGAGATCGCGCACTACCACCAGGCCATCGCCGTGGTGGTGGCCGACACCTTCGAGCGCGCCCGCGACGCCGCGCACCGCATCCGCGTGCGCTACGAGGCCACGCCCGGCGCCTTCGACCTGGCCGCAGTGAAGGACGGCGCACCGCTGGCCAAGCCCGGCCCCGACGGTGGCCCGCCGCAGACCGCGGTGGGCGATTTCGCCAGCGCCTTCGCGGCCGCGCCGGTGAAGCTCGACGCCACCTACGAGACGCCCGACCACAGCCACGCGATGATGGAGCCGCATGCCTCCATCGCGGCTTGGCAGGGCGACCGCCTCACGGTGTGGACCTCCAACCAGATGATCGACTGGTGCACCGGCGACCTGGCCAAGACGCTGGGCATCCCGAAGGAAAAGGTGCGCTTGGTCTCGCCCTTCGTGGGCGGCGGCTTCGGCGGCAAGCTCTTCGTGCGCGCGGATGCGCTGCTGGCGGCACTGGGCGCGCGCGCCGCGGGCCGGCCGGTCAAGATCGCGCTGCAGCGGCCGCTGATCGGCAACAACACCACGCACCGGCCCGCGACGATCCAGCGCATCCGCCTCGGCGCGACCGCGGACGGCCGCCTCACCGCCATCGCGCACGAGAGCTGGTCGGGCGACCAGCCCGACGGCCAGCCCGAGACAGCCGTGGGCCAGACACGCCTGCTCTACGCCGCGCCCAACCGCATGACCGCCATGCGCCTGGCCGTGCTGCACCTGCCCGAGGGCAACGCCATGCGCGCGCCGGGCGAGGCGCCGGGGATGATGGCGCTGGAGATCGCCATGGACGAGATGGCGGAGAAGCTCGGCCTCGACCCGGTGGAGCTGCGCATTCGCAACGACACGCAGGTCGACCCCGAGAAGCCGCAGCGCGCCTTCTCGCAGCGCCGGCTGGTCGACTGCCTGCGCATCGGCGCCGAGCGCTTCGGCTGGAACCGTCGCAGCGCCCGCCCCGCGCAGGTGCGCGACGGCCGGTGGCTGGTCGGCCTGGGCGTGGCCGCGGCCTTGCGCAACAACCTGCTGACGAAGTCGGCCGCGCGTGTGCGCCTGGGCCGCGACGGCATCGTCACGGTCGAAACCGACATGACCGACATCGGCACCGGCAGCTACACCATCCTGGCGCAGACCGCGGCCGAGATGATGGGCGTGGGCCTGGACCGGGTGAACGTCCGGCTGGGCGATTCGACGCTGCCGGCCTCCTGCGGCTCGGGCGGCCAGTGGGGCGCGAACAACTCGACCTCGGGGGTCTACGCGGCCTGCATGAAGCTGCGCGAGGCGGTGGCCCGCAAGCTGGGCATGGACCCGGCCGAAGCCACCTTCGCCGACGGCCGCGTGCGCGGCGGCGGGCGGGCCCTGCCGCTCGCGCAGGCCGCTGGCGACGGCGAACTGGTGGCCGAGGACCACATCGAGTACGGCGACCTCGACAAGAAGTACCAGCAGTCGACCTTCGGCGCCCACTTCGTCGAGGTCGGCGTGGACCCCGCCACGGCCGAGATCCGCGTGCGCCGCATGCTGGCCGTGTGCGCGGCCGGCCGCATCATCAACCCGACCTCGGCGCGCAGCCAGGTGATCGGTGCGATGACCATGGGCGTGGGCGCCGCGCTGATGGAGGAGCTGGCGATCGACAAGCGCCGCGGCTTCTTCGTCAACCACGACCTCGCGGGCTACGAGGTGCCGGTGCATGCCGACATCCCGCACCAGGACGTGGTGTTCCTGGACGAGACCGACCCCATCTCCTCGCCGATGAAGGCCAAGGGCGTGGGCGAGCTCGGCATCTGCGGCGTCGCGGCGGCGGTGGCGAACGCGGTCTACAACGCGACCGGCGTGCGCGTGCGGCACTACCCGGTGACGCTGGACAAGCTGCTGGCCGGGTTGCCGATGCCGGTGTAAGGCGGGGGGCGGGGCTTCGACAGGCTCAGCCCGAAAGGGTGCGGTCCATCGTAACGATCGTGACGAATTCGGCTGCAGCGCCCGCCAGGCGGGCGCTGCAGCCCGATTGCACTTTCAGGTTTTTCAGCCCTTGGCGGGCAGGTACATCGTCGCCTCGACCTCGACCAGCACTCCGTCGCCCGGCAGGAAGCGATTCACCTCGACCACCGTGCTGACCGGCGGCTCGCCAGGGTAGAAGAGCCCGCGCACGCGGTTGAAGAAGGCGTAGTGCGGCAGGTGGGTGAAGTACTGCACCAGCTTCACCACGTCGTCCATCGTGCCGCCGTGCTCCGCCGCGATCTGGCGGATGCGCTCGAGCACGAACCAGCTCTGGGCGACGATCGGCGCCTCGAAGACGTCGACCGACATCTGCCCCGTGGCGTAGCCCAGGCCGCGCAGCGGCGCCTGCGCGGCCTCGGGCAGCTCTTCATACGTCGAGACGGCGCGGCGCGTGGCGGGGTCGACCGCCACCACGCCGCTCATGAAAACGAAATCGCCCACGCGCTTGGCAGCGGCGTAGCGGGCCATGGGTTTGCCCATGCTCATGGGAAGGCTCCGGGAGAAAGATCCACGAGGGACAGCACATTCCGCGCCCAAGGCCACACCGCCTGGATGGACGTGGCGACAGCAGCCGCGTCTTCAGCGTGAAGTGCTTGTTGGTGCGCAAGTCGTAGATCCACACGCCTTGGGTGAGCGCCTTGCCGTCGGCCGGCGCCGCCATCGCGCAGCGTATGGCAGAAGTCCCAGATCTTCTGGACGAGGGACGAAGCATTCATGGGGTATCGGGTTCGGGATCGGACGCCTTGGCCAGTTCGGCCTCCAGCGTCTCGATGCTGGGCAGCGCACTTTCCAGCGTGGGCGGCAGGGCGCGCGTCAGTTCGTAGCCGGCAATGCCGATGGGCTTGTCGATGCCGCGCAGCGCGTATTCGGCCAGCACCTGATCCTTGCGCTGGCACAGCATCAAGCCGATGGTGGGCGCGTCCTGCGGGTGGCGCAGCGTGTCGTCGACCACGTTGCAGTAGAAGTTGAGCTTGCCCGCGTACTCGGGCTTGAAGTCCCCGCGCTTGAGCTCGATCACCACGAAGCAGCGCAGCTTGAGGTGATAGAAAAGCAGGTCGATGTAGAACTCGCTGTCGCCCACCGCCAGGCGGTACTGCCGGCCAACGAAGCTGAAGCCCTGCCCCAGTTCGAGCAGAAATTTCTCCACATGCCGCACCAGCCCGGTTTCGAGCTCGCGCTCGTGGAAGTCCGGCTCCAGCGTCAGAAAGTCGAACACATACGGGTCCTTCAGCGCTTGCCGCACCAGGTCGGATTGCGGCGCCGGCAGGCGGTCGGCAAAGTTGCTGACCGCCTGGCCCTGGCGCGCATGGGCCTGTGCGCTGATCTGCAGCGCCAGCGTGCTGCGGCTCCAGCCCTGCGCCACGGTCTGCGCCATGTACCAGCGGCGCAATTCCACCGTGGCGAGCTTCTCCAGCAGCAGGGCGTGGTGGCCCCAGGGGATCTGCCAGAGCAGGCTGTCGGCTTCGGCACCCGATTTCGCCACAGCCTGTGGCGCTTTTCGTGGTGCCGGCAATTTCGCCACAGGCTGTGGCGAAAACTCGGCCGGCCGCGGATAGGCCCGCGCAAAGGCCAGCATGCGGTCGATGTTGCGTTCGGAAAAGCCCTTCACCTCGGGCAGTTCGTTGCGGATGTCGCGCGCAAGCCGCGGGATCACGCCCGCGCCCCAACCCTCCTGCGCCTGCCGCGCGTCGAGCAGGCCGCCGATCTGCCAGTACAGCCGGACCAGCTCGCGGTTGACCGCCAGCGCGGCGCGCGACTGGGCTGACTGGATGCGCTGCTTGACCTCGGCCAGCAGGCCCGCGTAGTGGGGCGGCTTGCTCATGCCGGCGCCCCGGCCGGAGCTCGCAGCTTGCTGGGTCGGCGGACAGGCCCCTCGCCGGCCGCGGCGCGCTCGGCGCGGAGGCGGTTCAGCAACATGCTGGTTGGCTCGTCCTTGGGGTCCTGCGGAACCAACTGGCCGGAGAAGGCCGCGCGAAGGATGCTTTGGCGTGGGGCCCTGTCGTCGATCTGTTGGCGGGCTTTGGTGTCGGGGCTCATGGCGAGGCAGGCATTCTCGGGGCAGGCGCGAACTGTGCCCCGGCACCGGCGGACTTTCAAGACAAATCCGGCCGCCGCGCCCGCGGTGACTGCGGCAGCAGCTACCAATTTGGTAGCAATCAGGTCGTCGCTTCGGCGTCCTTGAGGCCGTGGCGCCGCCTGGTGCGGCGCAGTGCGCAGTTCAGCCCAGCGCGTGCCTCGCCGCCCGCACGATCGCCGCGGCGTCGACGGCGAAGAAGCGGCGCAGCTCGGCGCGGGTGTCGCTGCGGCCGAAGCCGTCGGTGCCCAGCGTGAGATAACGGCGGCCTTCGGGCAGGAAGGCACGCACGCTCTCGGGCACGGCGCGCACGTAGTCGGTGGCGGCGATGACGGGGCCTTCGCTGCGCGCGAGCTGCTGCGTGACGAAGGGCGTGCCGGCCTCGGACTCGCCCGCCAGCGCGCGCGCCTCGCAGGCCCGGCCGTCGCGTGCGAGTTCGCTCCAGCTGGTGACGCTGAACACGGTGGCGTCGATGCCTTCCTCGGCCAGTTGCTGCGCGGCCTTCACGACCTCGGTGAGGATGGCGCCGGAGCCCATGAGCGTGACCTTCCTTGCAGAAGAAATCGGCCCCTGGCGCCCGCCGGACGGGCGCGACCAGCTATCGAAACGATAGCAACCACGCAACAGGTCGGCATGCACCTCGGCGGGCACGTCGGGCTGCGCGTAGTTCTCGTTCATGAGCGTGATGTAGTGGAAGACGTCCTGCTGCTCCACGAGCATCTCGCGCATGCCGGCATCCACGATGACGGCCATCTCGCCCGCGAAGGCCGGGTCCCAGGCCTTGCAGTTGGGGATGGTCGCAGCCACCAGGTGGCTGCTGCCGTCCTGGTGTTGCAGCCCTTCGCCGCCGAGCGTGGTGCGCCCCGAGGTGGCGCCCAGCAGGAAGCCCCGCGCACGCTGGTCGGCGGCCGCCCAGATGGCATCGCCCACGCGCTGGAAGCCGAACATCGAGTAGTAGATGTAGAAGGGCAGCATCGCCAGGCCGTGCACGCTGTAGCTGGTCGCGGCGGCGGTCCAGCTCGCGATGGCGCCGGCCTCGCTGATGCCCTCCTCGAGGATCTGCCCGTCGGTCGCTTCGCGGTAGCTCAACACCGAGCCGATGTCCTCCGGCGCGTAGCGCTGGCCCACGCTCGAATAGATGCCGACCTGCTTGAAGAGGTTGGCCATGCCGAAGGTGCGCGCCTCGTCGGCCACGATGGGCACGATGCGCGGGCCGAGTTCGCGGTCCTTGAGCAGTTGGCCCAGCAGCCGCACGAAGGCCATGGTGGTGCTCATCTCCTTGCCGCCGGCCTCGGTGGCGAACTTCGCGTAGCTCGCGAGCCGCGGCACGGGCACGATGTCGCAGGCCGTCTCGCGCCGCGGCAGGGCGCCGCCCAACGCGGCGCGCCGCTCGCGCAGGTAGCGCATCTCGGCGCTGTCCTCGGCCGGCTTGTGGAAGGCGAGCGAGGTGGCCTGTTCGTCCGACAGGGGCAGGTTGAAACGGTTGCGGAACGCGATGAGGTCGCTTTCGTCGAGCTTCTTCTGCGAGTGCGTGGTCATCTTGCCCTGGCCCGCCGTGCCCATGCCGTAGCCCTTCTTGGTGTGGGCCAGGATGACGACCGGCTGCCCGCTGTGCGCGGCCGCGGCGGCGTAGGCGGCATGGATCTTCACCAGGTCGTGCCCGCCGCGTTTCAGGCGGTCGATCTGCTCGTCGGTCATGCCCTGCGCGAGGCGCGCGAGCTCGGGGTCCTGGCCGAAGAAGTTGTCGCGGTTGAAGCGGCCGTCCTTGGCCGCGAAGGTCTGCATCTGGCCGTCGACGGTGTGGGCGAAGGCGCGCGCCAGGGCGCCCTGCGTGTCGCGGGCGAACAGGCCGTCCCAGTCGCTGCCCCACACGAGCTTGATGACCTTCCAGCCGGCGCCGGCGAAGAGCTGTTCGAGCTCGTCGATGATGCGGCCGTTGCCGCGCACCGGGCCGTCCAGGCGCTGCAGGTTGCAGTTGACGACCCACACCAGGTTGTCGAGCTTCTCGCGCGCGGCGAGCGTGAGGGCGCTCATCGATTCGGGTTCGTCCATTTCGCCGTCGCCGAAGACGCCCCAGACCTTGCGACCCTGGCAGTCGAGCAGTTGGCGATGCGTGAGGTAGCGCATGAAGCGCGCGTGGTAGATCGAGCTGATCGGGCCGATGCCCATCGAGCCGGTGGGGAACTGCCAGAAGTCCGGCATCAGGTAGGGGTGCGGGTAGCTCGACAGGCCCTGGACGCCCTGGCTCGAGGCCGCAAGTTCCTGGCGGTAATGCAGCAGGTCGTCCTCGCTCAGCCGGCCTTCGAGAAAGGCCCGCGCGTACACGCCGGGCGCACTGTGCGGCTGGAAGAACACCAGGTCGCCGCCATGCGCGCCGCTTCTCGCATGGAAGAAATGGTTGAAGCCCGTTTCGAAGAGGTCGGCCGCGCTCGCGTAGCTGGCGATGTGGCCGCCGAGCTCGCCGTACGCCTGGTTGGCCCGCACCACCATCGCCAGCGCGTTCCAGCGCATCAGCGAGGCGAGGCGCTCCTCGATCGCCAGGTCGCCGGGGAAGGCCGGCTGCTCGTCCACCGCGATGGTGTTGACGTACGGCGTCGCCAGCTCGGGTTGCCAGCCGATGCGCTCGCGCCGCGCGAGCCGGGCGAGCCGGGCGAGCTCGTCGAGCATCTGCCGCGCGCGCGCCGGACCGTGCGACTGCACCAGCGCCAGGAAGGCGTCGCGCCATTCGGCCGTCTCGGCCGGGTCGGGATCGGTGGCGTCGGCGGCGCCCTGGAGCAGGGCACGCATCTGGTCGGCGGAAATCGGAGCGTTCATGCTTGCGCACTCTAGGCCGATGGCGCCGAAATGAGGTTTCGAAATGCACCGCGAGATCGGACTGCAGCGGCATAAACTGCCGCCGAATTCATTGGCTAAAGCATTTCATGCAACTCGATAGCATCGACCTGCGCATCCTGGACGAATTGCAGCGCGACGGCGCGCTCTCGAACGTCGAACTGGCCCGGCGCGTGCACCTCTCGCCCTCGCCCTGCCTGGCCCGCGTCAAGGCGCTGGAGGCGGCTGGCGTGATCGATCGCTACGTGGCGCTGTGCAGCGCGCCGGCGCTCGGGCTGGGGCTGAACGTCTTCATCTCGATCAGCCTGAAGACCCAGAGCAAGGAGTCGCTGGCCGACTTCGAGCGCCGCATCGCCGAGCACGACGAGGTGATGGAGTGCTACCTCATGACCGGCGACAGCGACTACCTGATCCGCATCGCGGTGGCGGACATGGCGGCGCTGGAGAAATTCATCCTCGAACAGCTCACGCCCACGCCCGGCATCGAAAAGATCCGCTCGAGCTTCGCGCTCAAGCAGGTGCGTTACAAGACGGCGCTGCCGCTGCCTGCACGTTCGGCGAGCTGATCACCTTTCGTACGGGCGGCCTCTTTTCGTCAAGTGAGCGCATGCTACCAAATGCATGGCCGCATATTTCGGAGGCACTTGTTGCGCAGTGCTGACAGTGCCAAGGTCAAGCGCGGATACACTTCAAATGACAATCACTCTCATTTGATGAGCGTCATTCCTTTGTGAATTCCGGCCAGCCGTCGCCCACCAGCGGCCGCGGGGCGGATCAAGAGGCGCGACGCCGCCTCCCACCGATCCGACATGAAGACAGCCTCCCTGCCGCGGCCCGGCGCGCCCGCCCGCCTGACGCCGCTCGCCATTTGCCTCGCCGCTGCCCTACCCGCGCTCGCCTGGGCCCAGCAGGCCGCGCCGGAAGCGCCTGCCGCGGCCACCACCCTCCCGGCCGTGCAGGTCGAGGCCGCCAGCGACCCGGAAACCACCGAAGGCACCGGCTCGTACACCACCGGCGCCTCGCGCACGGCGACGCCGCTGAGCCTGAGCCTGCGCGAGACGCCGCAGTCGGTCACGGTGGTCACGCAGCAGCGCATCGAGGACCAGCGCCTGCGCACCATCACCGACGTGATGAACAACACCACCGGCGTGTCGGTGAACCAGTACGAGACCAGCCGCGGCCAGTTCGTCTCGCGCGGCTTCAAGATCAACACGCTGCTGATCGACGGCGTGCCCACCACCTGGGAGCAGCCGTGGAGCTCGGGCGAGATCTTCACCAGCCTGGCGATGTACGACCGCGTGGAGGTGGTGCGCGGCGCCACCGGCCTGACCACCGGCGCGGGCGACCCGTCGGCGGCCGTGAACCTGGTGCGCAAGCGCGCCAGCAGCAAGGTCTTCACCGGCAACGTGGAACTGGACTACGGCAGTTGGGCCAACCGCCGGGCGGCGGTCGACCTGTCGACGCCGGTCAATGCGGCCGGAACCGTGCGGGCCCGCGTGGTGGGCGAGCTGGAAGACAAGAACAGCTACGTCCGCGGCCTGAACAACAAGAACGAGACCCTCTTCGCCACCGTCGAGGCCGACCTGACGCCGCAGACGCTGCTGACGGCGGGCTTCAGCCACCAGAAGCTCAAGACCCAGGGCCCGATGTGGGGCGGCCTGCCGGTCTGGTACGCGGAAGGGCTGATGACGAACTGGGACGTCTCCAAGTCCACCGCGGCCGACTGGACGCGCTGGGACACGACCTACGACACGTATTTCGCCTCGCTGGAACACCGCTTCGGCAATGGCTGGAGGCTCAAGGCCAGCTACACCCGCGGCGACCGCGAGGCCGACTCGCACCTGTTGTACCTCTCGGGCGCGCCCAGCGTGTTCACCGGCCTGGGCCTGTACACCTTCGCGGCCTCTTACCTGGTGAAAACCAAGCAGGACGACATCGGCCTGCAGGCCGGCGGCCCCTTCCAGCTCTTCGGCCGCGAGCACGAGGCGGTGTTCGGCTATGCGAGCTCGACGCAGAAGTTCCACGCCGACAGCCGCCCCGCCACGCCCTCGGTCGGCTTCGCCTCGAACTTCAACACCTGGAACGGCTATTTCCCCGAACCCTCCTGGGGACCGCTGACCTACTACGGCAAGAGCGAGACGCGGCAGGACGCGGTCTACGGCGCCGCGCGCTTCAACGTGGCCGACCCGCTCAAGCTCATCGTGGGCACGCGCGTGACCAACTACCGCCGCTGGGGCGACGACATCTACAGCAACCCGTACAGCATCCGCAACAAGAGCGAGGTCACGCCCTATGCGGGCGTGGTCTTCGACATCACGAAGCAGCTGTCGGCCTACGCCAGCTACACCAGCATCTTCCAGCCGCAGACGCAGCGCGACATCGGCGGCAACACGCTGGACCCGATCAAGGGCAAGGCCTTCGAAGCGGGCCTGAAGGGCGAATTCCTCGATGGCAAGCTCAACGCCTCGGCCTCGGTCTTCCACATCAAGCAGAACAACTTGGCCGTGGCGACGACGGACCGCCTCGTGGGCATCGGCGGCCTGCCCGAAACGGCATACCGCGCCTCGGACGGCGCCACCAGCAAGGGCTTCGAGCTCGAGGTCTCGGGCGAGATCGCGCCGCGTTGGAACCTGGCGGCCGGCTACACGCAGTACACGCTCAAGGACGCGGACGGCACGCAGGTCAACACCATCTTCCCGCGCAAGCTGCTGCGCGTGTTCACCACCTACCGCCTGACGGGCGCGCTGGCCGGCCTGACGCTGGGCGGCGGCGTGAGCTGGCAGGGCCGCACCTACACCGACGCGCTCAACCCGCTGGGCGCGACGCAGCGCATCAACCAGGGCGCCTACGCCCTGGTCAACCTGATGGCGCGCTACGACTTCAACGACCGCCTCTCGGCACAGCTGAACATCGACAACCTGACGAACAAGAAGACCTACGGCATGTTCGATGCCTACGACCAGATCACCTATGGCGCGCCGCGCAGCGCGACGGTGTCGATGAAGTACCGCTTCTGAGGAGGAAGGTGCACGCGGCGCGGCGGCTTCGGTTTCAGTCGGGAAAGTCGTCGAGCTGCTCCGGCTCGCGCACCGGCGTCGCATTGCTGCTGCCGCGAAAGCGCGCCGCCGCCTCGTAGGCTGCCTGCCGCAGCCGCATGACCGAGCCCAGCGGCCGGTGCGCCTGCAGCGCGTGCCAGGGCGAGAAGGACATGCCGTCGTTCACGGCCGCCACCCGCGCGTCGCTCCAGGCGTCCTGGGGCGCGGCGCTCAAGCGCGCAACGGTCACGTAGGGACTGCGGTCCTCGGGCCAGGGCACCGACGCATCCTCGATCGGCATGGCCTCGAGGTCCACGCACAGCTGCACGCGCAGGTCCCAGCGGCCGCCGTGCGTGCGGAAGTGCGCCACCACCGCTTCGCGCAGCGCATCGGGCCGGTCGTCCATGTCGAGTTTGCGGTCGGTGAGCGCCGTGAGTTCGGGCGACACCGGCACCAGCGAGAGCTTGGCCATGTAGGGCCCGTAGAGCAGCGGCACCTGCGTGAAGAAGCTTTCGCCCAGGATGTGCGTGAGCGGATGGCCGCCCAAGGTCTTGAGCGTGGCGCTTTCGCCGCCCACTTTCTCGACCAGCGACTCGACACCGCGCAGGGCCGCCGACAGCACGCGCTTGGCGCCGTCGGCGCGGTCGGTCGTGGCCGCGAGCAGCTTGAGGTTGGCAAGGAATTTCTTTCCCGTCGGGGCGCTGAAGGCAGGCCCGTTGGCCATCAGGAAATCCTGCGTGGCCTGCCCCTGCGCGCCCGGTAGGCGCGGCCCCTGCACGCCGACCAGCTTGAGCGCCACCGCGCGCGGCGTCGAGACGCGGTCGTCCAGCAGGTCACCCGGCGGCGTGGAGAAGCGCATCACGACCGGGTAGTCGTGGGGCTGGGCGAACACGCCCTGCGCATAGGCGGCGGGCAGGCCGTCCAGCACCTGCAATTGCGCGCGCAGGATGCCGTGCCCCTTGGCATGCACGCTGCGGTAGGCATGGCCTTCGTCGGCCTGCACCTTGCGGCTGATCTGCAGCATGGTGTCGACCAGGTCCTGCGCGGTCTCGGCCTCGTCGTCCTCCGGCCGCTCGAAGGCCGGGTCGTAGACGAGCGGGCGCACGGCATGCGCGGACGGGGAATGCGCGGAGGCGGTCATGGGCGGAATCCTTCGGACGAGGGTGGGGCTGAGGGGACGTGGGCCTGCAGGCGGACGGGAATCCACTTGGCCGCGGGCACATGGCTGCGCGCCGCGCGATGCCACAGCGGCAGCAGCGGGTTGCACTCGGGGAAATAGCCGGCGGCGCAACCGCGCGGGATGTCGTAGGCCACCAGCCGCAGCGCCCGCACCGTGCGCGCCACGCCGTCGCCGGTGGCGGCGTGGGCGTCCACCAGCGCGTCGGGCTCGAAGCCCAGGCGCTCGATGTCGTGCGGGTTCAGCAGCAGCACCTGGCGCGTGCCGACGATGCCGCGGAAGCGGTCGTCCAGGCTGTAGATGGTGGTGTTGAACTGGTCGTCGCTGCGCATCGTCATGAGGCGCAGCACGTCCGGCTCTTCCACCGGCAGGTCCGGGTCGGCGGCCAGCCCTTCCGGCGGCTTGAACTGCGCCTTGCCGCTCTCGGTCTTCCAGCGC
The DNA here is from genome assembly GCF_901875635.1 of Xylophilus ampelinus. Taxonomy (GTDB): domain Bacteria; phylum Pseudomonadota; class Gammaproteobacteria; order Burkholderiales; family Burkholderiaceae_C; genus Xenophilus. The sequence goes on from NZ_CABFMN010000128.1 coordinate 59,025, forward strand.
CGCTCGCGCGCGGCATTGGGCTTGGCGAAGCCGCCCGGCTGCTCGAAGCGCGCGTTGAAGTCGGCGAACACCTCGGGCCAGGTGGCTTCGATGGCCTCGCGCACCCGGGCGTAGTCGCGCGTCCAGTTTTGCCAGGGCACGCGCGGGTTGGGTGCCAGCGTGGCCAGCGCGATGCCGGCCACGATGGCCACCTCCGAGCGCAGCGCCGGCGCGGCCGGTTCGGCCACGCCGTGCGAGGCGTGGATGAAGCCGCTCGAATCCTCGACCGACACCACCTGCTCGACCCCGTCCTGGCGGTCCTTCTCGATGCGGCCCAGGCACGGGAGCAGCCACGCTTCGCGGCCGGGCACCAGGTGGGTGTGGTTGAGCTTGGTCGCCACATGCACCGTGAGCGCGAGCCGTTCCCAGGCCGGCTCGATGCGGTCGGTGTCGGGCACGGCCCGCAGGAAGTTGCCGCCCAGCCCGACGAAGGCGCGCACGCTGCCGTCCAGCACCCCCTCGCAGGTCTCGACGGTGGCGCGGCCCTTGTGCCGCGGCGGCTCGAAACCGTAGAGCGCCTGCAGCCGGTCCAGCGGCACCAGCTCGGGCTTCTCGCTGATGCCGACGGTGCGCTGGCCCTGCACGTTGGAGTGCCCGCGCACCGGGCAGATGCCGGCGCCGCGCCGGCCGATGTGGCCGCCCATGAGCAGCAGGTTCGTCAGCATCTGCACGTTCTCGACGCCGCGCCGGTGCTGCGTGAGCCCCATGCCGTAGACCACGATGGCGGCACGTGCGCGCGAGACGACGACGGCGACCTCCTCCAGCGCCGCGCGTGGCAGCGCCGACTCGGCGCACAGGTCCTCCCACGCCAGGCCGTCGAGCCAGGCCACGAAGCCGTCGAATCCCTGCGTGTGCTCGGCAATGAAGGCGTGGTCGATCACCGCCGGGTCGCCCCGTTCGCGGACCCGGGCGTCCAGCGCGAGCAGCGCCTTGCACACGCCCGCCACGGCAGCGATGTCGCCGCCCACGCGCACCTGCAGGTAGTGCGTGCTGACCGCCGTGTCGGCCGGCGTCAGCATCTGCAGCGGCGACTGCGGATCGACGAAACGCGTGAGCCCCGGCTCGCGCAGCGGGTTGAAGGTGACGATCGGCACGCCGCGGTCGCGCGCGTCCTTCAGCGGGTGCAGCATGCGCGGGCTGTTGACGCCCGGGTTCTGGCCGAAGAAGAGGATGCAGTCGGTGTGTTCGAAGTCCTCCAGCGTCACGGTGCCCACCGGCACGCCGATGGTCTCGGGCAGTGCCACGGAGGTGCTCTCGTGGCACATGTTGGAGCTGTCGGGCAGGTTGTTGTTGCCGTACAGGCGCGCCAGCAGCTGGTAGAGGTAGCTCGCCTCGAGCGACGCGCGGCCGGAGGCGTAGAAGACCGTGGCGTCGGCGTCTTGCTCCCGCAGCGCCTTCAGCCGCAGGCCGATGGCTGCAAAGGCCTCGTCCCACCCGGTTTCGACGTAGCGGTCGCTGCCGGGCTCGTAGCGCATGGGCGCCGTCAGGCGGCCGCCGGCCTCGAGGGCGTGGTCGCTCCACGCGCGCAGTTCGGACACGGTGTGCGCGGCGAAGAAGTCGGGCGCCAGCCGCTTGTCGGTGAGCTCCCAGGCCGTGGCCTTGGCGCCGTTCTCGCAGAACTCGGCCACCCGCGGCGCGCCGGGCTTGGGCCAGGCGCAGCTCACGCAGGCGAAGCCGCCGGCCTTGTTCTGGCGCAGCAGCGCCGCCGCACCGGCGATGGGAATGTGTTCGCGCAGCAGCGAGCCGCTCACCGCCTTGAGCGATCCCCAGCCGCCTGCGGGGGGCGTGGTCATGTTCGTCATCGGGCCTCTTGCACCTGTGCGCCGCAACGCGGCGCCGCAAAGGGCTTCAGACTCGTCGTCGCCTCGATCGGCCAGCGTCGGCGACGAGGATGCGCGGCCGTAGGCGCTCGTGCCCGACGCTCATCGCCCGATCGTCACGAATGTGACGAATTCGGCCGCAGCGCCCGTCTGGCGTGCGCTGGCGGCCGATTGCACACTCAGTTATTCGGGCTTTCGCGCAACCCGAAAAGCACTCAGAGCCCGACCAGCCCGCCGTCGTCCTTGGTGATCACCAGCGTCGCCGAGCGCGGACGCGCCGTGCCGCCCTGCGGCCAGTGGCTGCCGAACTTCGACGGGTCGCCGATGTTGGCCACCGGCGTGGTCTCACCGGGGTGCTGGATGTTGACGAAGAGCGCGCGGCCGTCGCCCGACTCGGCGATGCCGGTCAGTTCGCAATCCGCCGGCCCGACCAGGAAGCGGCGCAGCCCCGCATCGCCCGGCACCTTGCCGACGAAGGTGGCCTGCTGCGCGGTGGTGCTGCCGCTGACGTTGGTGACGGTCTTCGCGCCGCCGTCGCCGACCTTGCCGGGCAGGGCCGCGAGCAGCATGCAGTTGGTCACGTCGGTGTAGGCGCCGTCGTCCGTCTCCAGCCACAGGAGGCCCGGCGTGGCATGGCTGAACCACATGCCGTCGGGGCTGGAGAAGTCGTTGTCGGCCGACAGCTGCGAAATGTTGACGTCGGCCGATGCCGTGGAGCGTGCGCCGAAGAGGTACACGTCCCACTTGAAGGTGGTGGCCGCCGGGTTCGCACCGTCGTCCGCGAAGCGGATGATGTGCCCGTTGGGGTTGCCGGTCTGCGCCGTCTGCGCGGTGCCCTTGGGGTCGTTGTAGAAGCGCGGGTTGGCCGCGTCGGTGGCGGTGATGGGACGCGAGGCGGCGTTGGTGTTCGTGAGCGTGACGTACACGTCGCCGTTCTTCGGGTTCACCGCGGTCCACTCGGGGCGGTCCATCTTCGTGGCGCCGGCGGCGTCGGCCGCCAGGCGCGCGTGGATCACCACGTCGGCCGCGTCGGCGAAGGCGAAGGTGGCGTTGCTGCTGGTGATGTTGTTGACGCCCAGCTTGAGCTCCAGCCACACGCCCGTGCCGTCGGCGTTGAACCTCGCCACGTACAGGCGGCCGTCGTCCATGTACTTGTCGCCCGCGGCGAGGCCGCCGCCGACATCGGCCGGGTCCCAGGCCTTGGTGGACACGAACTTGTAGATGTACTCGTTGCGCGAGTCGTCGCCCATGTACCAGACCAGGGGCTTGCCGGCCGCGACCGGGCCGAGGCACGCGCCCTCGTGGCCGAAGCGGCCCAGGGCGGTGCGCTTCTTCGGCGTGCTGCCGGGGGCGAAGGGATCGATCTCGACCACCCAGCCGTAGGTGTTGTGGCCGTTGCGGTAGTCGTCGGTAGCGGTGGCGCCGATGGCCTGCGTGTTCCAGCGGCCGTACTGGTCGTCGGCCGTGTCGGGCGTGACGGTGGCCCACAGCTCGCGGCCGTTGCCGCCCACGCCGTAGCGCGCGAAGGAGGTGGTCTCCTTGGCGGTGCGCGCGGTGTCGCTGGCCGCGATGCGGCGGAAGTAGCCGGCCCAGTTCTCCTCGCAGGTGAGGTAGGTGCCCCAGGGCGTGGTGCCGTTGGCGCAGTTGTTGACCGTGCCGCGGGTCTTGCCGCCGTCGGGCGAGTACCTGGTCTTGAGCATGTCGGTCTTCGCGGCCGGGCCCGAGAAGGCCATCTCGGTCAGCGTGTGCACGCGGCGGTTGAAGGTGGAGTTCTGCTGGTAGCTCCACACGCCCGAGCCGTTCTTGCTCACTTCGATGACCGACACGCCGTGCAGGAAGAACTCGCGCTGCACTTCGCCGGCCACGGTGCGCACCTGCGCCGCGCCGCTGCCGGTGGTGGTCTGGCCGGTGGGATGCAGGAACAGTGGCGTGATGGCCTCGTGGTTCATCACCAGCAGGCCGCGGTCGGCGGCCGTGGCGCTCCACTTGCCTGCGGCGTCGACGCCGAAGAAGGTCATGCCGTCGTGGTGGTCGCCGGCACGGCGGTCGTAGGTAGTCGGGTCGTCGCTGCCGTCGTTGGCATAGGCGGGCACGCCGGCGGCGATCGGGTCGCCCAGGCGGTACAGCACGGTGGCGGTATAGCCGGCCGGGACGGTGACGATATCGGCCAGGCTCTTGGCCACGGCGTTGAACTTCAGTTCGGGCGCAGGCGCTGGCGAGGGGGCCGGCGCAGGAGCGGGTGCCGGGCTCGGTGCCGGCGCGGGGGCCGGGGCAGGCGCAGGTGCGCCGATGATCGGGAAGCCGCCGCCACCACCACCGCCGCCGCCGCAGGCGGTGAGCAGTGCAGCGCCGCCGCTGGCGACGCCGAAGCCCAGCATCCGCCGTCTGCTCAGGCGCGCGGCGATCAGTTCGCCCATCGCAGGGCTGGCAGGGTTGTCGGTGGGGTTGTGGCCGATGTCGTCCGGATCGATCGCCGGAGCGCCGAGGCTGTGGGGTGCCTTCATGGGATTTGCCTGGTCAGGTGGGGGTCAGTGGAAAGACCCCGAACCGTAGGCAAGCCGCATGACACGGCCGCGAATGGGATGTGTCAGCGGCGTGACAGCGCCCGCTGGGCGCAGGTGCGCCTCAGCGGCGCGCGATGTCGCCCGACGACGGATCGAGTCCGCGCGGCCAGAAGGCCCACAGCCGCAGCGGCTGCTTCATGCGGGCGGCGAAGCGGCCGGCCTCGGCGCCGGTGCCGGCGAAGAAGTCGGCGCGCACCGAACCGACGATGGCGCTGCCGGTGTCCTGCGCAACCACCAGGCGCTGCAGCTGCGCGGTGGGCCCACTGGAGGCCAGCCACAGCGGCGTACCGTAGGGAATCGCGTCGCGGTCGACCGCCACCGAACGCCCGGCCGTGAGCGGCACGCCCTGCGCACCGCGCGGGCCGAAGGCGGCATCGACCTCGCCCAGCGGCTCCTCGCGGAAGAAGGTGTAGCGCGGGTTGCTCCACAGCATCTGCTGCACGCGCTGCGGGTTCTGCTGCGCCCAGGCCTTGACGTCCTCGGGCCAGCGGCCGATCGGGCTGACGCCCTGGGCGGCCAGCCACGCCTGCACGCTGCGGTAGCCCTGCTCGTTGGTGCCGGCGAAGGCCAGACGCACGGTGCGCTGGCGGCCGTCGGGCTCGGTGATGCGCAGGCGGCCCGATCCCTGGATGTGGAGCATGAGCACATCGATGGGGTCGGCCATCCACGCGATCTCGCGTCCGCGCAGCGCGGCTTGGGCCTGCGGGTCGGTGTCGATCTGCTGGCGCGTGTACCAGGGCTTGCGCGGTGCCCAGCCGGCCGGCAGGCCGTACAGCGGCACGCCGTGCGTGGCAGTGGGCTGGCGGGTGCCGTCGAAGATGGGCTCGTAGTAGCTGGTGAGCAGCCCTTCCTGCTGGCCGGCGGGGGATTCGACGCGGTACGGCTGCAACCGCTCCACCATCCACTCGCGCTGCTCCTCGGGCGTGGCGATGGACAGCCGGCGCACGTCGCCGCACAGCGGCGCGAAGGCGGCGTTGGGACGCTGGCAGTTGGACAGCAGCGCGACCCAGCCGTCGCTCAGGGTGTCTTCCGCGAAGCCCGGCAGTTCGGCCCAGGTGGCCGGCACCCAGCGGGTCTTGGGATGGGTGAGCGGGCCGCTCAGGGGCGGCAGCGGCGCCGGCTCGGTGGGCGTGGGCGAAGGCTGGGGCACGCGCACCGGCGGCCCGGAAGAGCAGCCCACCACCATTGCTACGATCGCGACGGCGGCGGCCAGCCCCCAACTTCTTTTGCTCATGAGCCTGATTTTGCTTGAAGCCCTCGCGGCACTCGTGGTCCTTGTCCTCATCGTCTGGTGGACGATGTTCCATGGCCGCAAGGGCGGCGAGCTGCCTTCCGACGAGGACGACGAGCGGCGCTGAGGCTGTTCGACGGCGCCGCGCCCCGGGCCTACGCGGACCTGTCGGACGGCATGCCGCGCGCAGGTGCGCACGGGCCGCGCACCGCGTTCCGACGGGGCCGAGTTTGCTATATTTTTAATAGCATACAGTCCAGTACGGACAAGGGCTCCGGCTTCATCGACATCCTGCAGACTGTCACTTCCGGATACGGAACCGGCCCTGCTTTCGCTTCTCATAATGGCCTTCGCAGCGCGCGCCGGATGGCCCGGCGCCGTGCGCGGCCCGCATGCGCCAACCGGCGGCGGCCTCACCATCCAAAGGAGCGAAATCCAATGAAAACCCAACTCGTCCTCTGCACCTCGGCCCTCGCGGTCGCCCTGACCGGCTGCGCCGGCATGTCCGACACGCAACGCAACGTCGGCGTCGGTGCCGGCGCGGGCGCCCTGGGCGGCGCGGCCATCGGTGCGGCCACCGGCAACAGCCGCAGTGCGGCGGCCGGCGCGGCGATCGGCGCCGGCGTGGGCGCCCTCGGCGGCTACCTGTGGTCGCAGCGCATGGAAGCGCAGAAGCGCCAGATGGAGCAGGCCACGCAGGGCACCGGCATCGCCGTGTCGCAGACGGCGAACAACGAGCTGAAGCTGGCGATCCCGAGCGATGCCGGCTTCGACACCGGCCGCGCCAACATCAAGCCACAGCTGGCCAGCGTGCTCGACCAGTTCGCGGCGGGCCTGCGCAACAACCCGAACGCCGAGGTGTCCATCATCGGGCACACCGACAGCACCGGCACCGACGCCATCAACAACCCGCTGTCGCTGGAGCGCGCGGCCAGCACGCGCGACTTCCTGGTCGCCCGCGGCGTGCCGACGCAGGCCATCCGCATCGACGGCCGCGGCTCGCGCGAGCCGGTCGCCGACAACGCCACCGACGCCGGCCGGGCGAAGAACCGGCGGGTCGAGATCTACGTGGGCGAACGCGCACCGCGCTGATCGGAGGGCCGATCAGGCGCCGTCGTCGACGCCCCGCAGCAGGTTGGCCAGCTCGACCGCGGACTTGACCTCCATCTTGTCGAACACGCGCGCGCGGTGGACCTCCACCGTGCGCACGCTGATGGCGAGTTCGTCGGCGATCAGCTTGTTGGGCAGGCCCGCGACCACGCGGCGCATCACCTCGCGCTCGCGCTCAGTCAGTTCGGCGACGCGGCGCGTGATCTGCTGGCGCTGGCGCCGTTCGTCGATGGCGCGCTGCGACTGCACGAGCGCCTGCTCGATGCGGTCGACCAGCGCGTTGTCCGAGAAGGGCTTCTCGCAGAAGTCGAAGGCGCCGCGCTTGACGGCATCGACGGCTGTCGGCACGTCGGCATGGCCGGTGAGAAAGATGACGGGCATCTCCGCCAGCTGGCTGCGCTCGGCCAGGCGGTCGAACAGCACCAGGCCGCTGGTGCCGGGCATGCGCACGTCCAGCAGCAGGCAGCGCGGCTGCTCGCGGCCGGGGTTCTCCGAGAGCCGCTGCTCGAAGGCTTCGGCGCTGGCGTAGTGCTCGCTCGACAGGCGGCGCGAGCGCAACAGCCAGGCCAGGGCCTCGCGCACGCTGGCGTCGTCGTCGACGATGAAGATCAGGGCATCGATCAGGGGTTGCATCCGCTCGTCTTTCAGGAAAGCTGGGCCTGGCCGCCGTCCAGCCGCGCCGCGGGCTCGGCCACCGGCAGCGTGAAGCGGAAGACGGTGCCGTGCGGCCGGTTGGACTCGTACAGCAGCACGCCGCCGTGCTGCTCGACCACCGTGCGGCACAGGCTCAGGCCCAGGCCCATGCCGTCGGGCCGCGTGGTGAAGAAGGGGGTGAACAGGCGCGCCGCGACCTCGTCGTCGATGCCACAGCCCAGGTCGGCCACCGAGAAGGCCAGCCAGCGCCGCACGTCGCTGCCGGCCTCGCCGCCGTGCGCGCTCACCGGCCCTTCGGCGCGGCGCACCTGCAGGGTGAGCACGCGGTCCGACCGGTCCGCGCGGTCCATGGCCTGCATGCCGTTGCGCGCCAGATTCAGCAGCACCTGCTCGACCAGCGTGCGATCGCAGAACACCGGCGGCAGGCGCGGCTCGACGTCGAGCACCAGCTGCACGCCGAGCTTGTGCGCCTGCAGCCGCACCAGCGGCATCACGGCCTCGAGCAGCGCGGCCGGCTGGGCGCGCTCGCGCGCACGGTCGCGCCGCCGCACGAAGTCGTGCACGCTGCGGATCACCTGGCCCGCGCGGTCGGCCTGCTCGGCGATGCGCCGCATGGCCATGGCGATGTCGTCGCGGTCGACGGGCGTCACCTCGCCCGGCGCCGCCAGCAGGTTCATCGAGCCGCTGGCATAGCTGGCGATGGCCGCCAGCGGCTGCGTGAGCTCGTGGCTCATGAGCGAGGCCATCTCGCCCACCGTGGCCAGGCGCGCGCTGGCCTGCAGGCGCTCCTGGCTGGCGCGCGACATTTCCTCGATGCGGCGCTGCTCGCTGATGTCGATGAAGGCGCTCATCCAGCCGGTCTGCACGCGCTGGGCGTTGATCAGCGGCGCCTCGAAGATCAGCACCGGGAAACGCTTGCCGTCCTTGCGCTGGAACACCGATTCGAAGCCCTCGCGCGCCGTGCCGCCGCTGGCCTGCCGCTGGCGCTGGCGCTGGCGGTACTCGTGCGCCAGTTCGGCGGGCCAGTAGGGCACGTCGCTCGAGGTGCCGAGCAGTTCCTCGGCACTGAAGCCGACCATCTCGCAGAACGCAGGATTGACGTAGGTGATGCGGCCCTGCAGGTCGCGCGCGCGCAGGCCGGTGATGACCGAGTCCTCCATGGCCTTGCGGAAGGCCAGCGCGTCGGAGAGGTTGTCCTCGGCAGCGACGCGGCGGCGCGTGTCGCGCGCCAGCAGCACCAGCACCGACACCAGCGCGATCGACATGGCCGTGACCAGGCCGGTCAGCACGTTGGGGAACAGGTCGGGCGCAGCGCGCCAGCCGTCGACACGCAGCACCAGCGCGTTGCCGGGCAGGTCGAGCAGCTGCTGCGCGGTGAACACGCGGTTGCCCAGGCGCCGCGCGGTGCCCAGGCTCACGAGGCGGGTGCCGTCGGTCTCGGTCAGCGAGACCTCCTGGCCGCGCATCAATGCCGGCCCCAGCAGCTCGTTGAGCATGGCACGCAGCGAGTAGGTGGCGACCAGGAAGCCGCCGTCCTCCAGCGGCAGGCAGCTTTCCATGGCCTCGATGCCGCCGGCCATGCCGGCGGGGTGTATCAGCGGCACGTAGTGGCTGGGCGAGTAGGCGATGCCGCGCAGGCGGCGCGCACCTGTGCAGGCGAGCGCCACGTCGGTCTGCGCCTCGGCGCGCGTGGCGAGGTCGAACACCGAGGCGCGAAAGGGCGTGTCGACGGCGCGCAGCAGGCGCATATCGGCGGCGCGCCATTCGATGCGCAGCCACTCGCGGTGACGGCGCAGCAGCTCGGCCGCGGCCGCCGCCTGGGCGGCCTCGTCCGGCAGGGCCTGCAACGCCTGCAGGTCCTGCACGTTGCGCGCCAGACCGGCGCGCACGTCGGCCACCGCGTCGGCGGTGTCGCGGTCCAGCCGCGTCTGCACCTGCTCCACCTCGTGCCGCCCGGCCAGCCAGACCACCGTGACCAGCAGCGCCAACACCAGCACCGCGAGCAGCACCCACAGGAACCAGCGGCGCCACAGCGAGCGCAGCGCGCGCCAGCTGCGCTTCCAGGGCGGCACGGCGGGCGCCGCGGGCACCGGCGGCGGCAGGGGCACGGCGCCGGTGTCGACCGGCGCGGCGTGTGCGGGAAGGGTGGCGCTCATGCGGCCCCTGAAGTCGGCCGCTCGCTCACAACACGCGGTGCGTCAACGCCGGCAACTGGGCTCGGCATTCGTCCAGGCGGGAGGCATCGAGCTCGGCCAGCACCACGCCCTCGCCCGTGGCGCGCTGCGCGACGATGCTGCCCCAGGGGTCGGCCACCAGCGTCTGGCCCCAGGTCTGGCGGCCGTTCTCGTGGGTGCCGCCCTGCGCGGGCGCAGCGACCCAGGCCAGGTTCTCGATGGCGCGGGCGCGCAGCAGCGTCTCCCAGTGCGCCATGCCGGTGGTGCGGGTGAAGGCGCTGGGCACCAGCAGCAGGTCGGCGCCTTCGCGGGCCAGCGCGCGGTACAGCTCGGGAAAGCGCAGGTCGTAGCAGACCGACAGGCCCACGCGCCAGCGGCGGCCGTCGCGCGAGGGGAGCTCGAACACCACGGGCTGCGCGCCCGGCGCGATGACGCGCGCCTCGTCGTAGCGCTCGCGGCCGTTGTCGAAGCAGAAGAGGTGGATCTTGTCGTAGCGCGCCACGCAGTCGCCCTCGGGCGACCAGGCGAAGGAGGTGTTGTAAACGTGCGCCTCGTCGGGCGCCTGCAGCGGCAGCGTGCCGCCGACGATCCACAGGCCGAGCGAGCGCGCCCGCTCGGCCAGGAAGCGCTGCACCGGGCCGTCGCCGGGCGGCTCGCGCAGTGCGAGCTTGTCGGTGTCCTTGCGGCCCATCATGCAGAAGTACTCGGGCAGGGCGGCGAGTTCGGCGCCCGCGGCAGCGGCCTCGGCCAGCAGCGCGCCGGCGTGCTCGAGGTTGGCGTCTCGGTCGACGCCCGACACCATCTGGATCGCGGCGATCTTCATGGGCGATTCTCCTGGGGGCCGGCGCTGCCTCCGCGGGCCCAATCGGTCAAGGGGGGCAGTGACGGCAAGGCTGGCAGTTTGGGCAACTCCTCCTGCAGCGCGCTGCCGATGCGCCGCGGGACCTTGGTCACGCGCGGGTCGGCCCAGGTGCCGTCGATCTGGAACTCCTGGGTCGCTGCCACGGCGAGCGGCTTGCTGAGCACCATCTGCGCCAGGAAGGTGCCCAGGCCGATGGCGGGGTTGATCGCGGTCGCCACCAGCGCGGCCGTGCCGGCGTTGATCTCCGGCACCACCACGACGCGCAGATTCTGCGTCTCGCGCGCGATGTCGGCCGAGCCGTCCATCAGCACGGCGGCGTTGACGCCCTTCATCTGCAGGTTGTTGGTGGTGGCGATGCCGTCGGCGATGCGCGCGTCGCCGCGGATGAAATCGAAGGCGAAACCGGCGCTGAAGATGTCGCGGAAGTCCAGCGTCAGCCGCCGCGGCAGGGCCTGCAGGCTCAGCACGCCCAGCAGCTTGGCGATGCCGGGTTCGGCCTTGAGGAACTGTCCCGAGGCCATGTCCAGGTGCATCTGGCCGCCCAGGCTGGGGTAGTCGATGGAGAAGGGAGAGCCGCGCCACTGCACCTCGCCGGCCAGTTGCCCCTTGCCGCGCGCCAGCACGCCCTTCATGCCGAAGCGCTCGAGCAGCGCGCCGGCGTCGGCGATGTCGAGCTTGAAGTTCATCGCCGTGCGCCGCGGTGCCCGGCCGCCGGCGTTGGCGGCGGCGGCCCAGGAGCCCTGCGCGCTGAAGGCGCCTTCGGGCGTGGTGAGGGTCAGCTTGTTGAGGCGCCACTCGCGCGTGGCGCCGCCGCGGTTGACGGCATCGATCTCGGCCCGGCCGAGCTTGCGGCCGAGCAACTCGAAGTCGTCCACCACCACGTCCAGCGCCGGCAGGTCGCCGGGTTCCTCGTCGAGCAGCGACTCGACCTGCTTCGCCTCGCTGGGCTCGATCTTCAGCCGCGCCAGCCGGGCGTACAGCCGACCGGCCTGCTGCACGCGGTACTCGGCATAGCCGCTGAGCTCGTGCGCGTCGATGTTGGCGCGCCAGAGCGTGCCTTCGCGGGTGCCGCCCATCACCACATCGTGCAGCGTGCGGCCCGCCACCGCGAGCTCGCCGGCCCGGATCGCCACCAGCGTGGGCACCCAGGCCGACTCCTCGGCCTCGCTCGCGGGCGCCACGGCCTGCGTGCTGCCGGCCGCGTTCTCCTCGAAGACCTTGCGCCAGGCCTCCACGTCGACCCGGGGCAGGGCGATGTTGGCCAGCACGCCGCTCTCGGGAAGCGCACCGGACTCGACCGCCGCCTGCCCGATGCGCACCGCGCCGCGCAGCACGCGGGCCGTACTGCCCGTCAGCTCGCGCTCGTACTGGGCCGAGGCGGCGCTGCCCAGCGTCATCTCGAACTGGTCGCGCGTGGCCCGGCCCTCGCGGTCGCGCCGCAGCACGGTCTGCGCGATGTGCAGCGGGAGGCTGTCGCCCGCCGCCTTGCCCAGCGGCGCCGGCAGGTCCAGCGCCAGGCCCTGCAGGTTGCTGTCGAGGCTGAACTCGGGCGTCTCGTCCCGCATGCCGACGGTGGCGGTGTAGGTGGTGCCGCCCTGCATCTGGCGCGCCAGCCGGGCGAGCCAGTCGGCCTCGCGCGCGGCGCGCAGCCCGTCGGCCGTGACGTTGCCCGTGGCGCGCAAGCTGAAGTCCTGTCCGGCGGACGAGTAGCGGCCCTTGCCTTCGACGCGCACGTCGCCGCCGCCGAAGCGCGCCTGGACGCCCGCCAGCGAGAAGCCGCTCTCGGTGAAGTTGAGTGTGCCGCGCGCCTGCGTGAGCGGCGGCGCCTCGGGCGCCAGGCGCAGTTCGTTGTCGGCCAGCACCACGCCGGCCTGCACCTTGGCCTTGTCCATGGCATCGAGCGGCAGCTCGAGCTTGAGGCGGTAGTCGCCATTGCCGGTCGCGCGCACGCCGGCCACGAAATCGCGCGCGCCGCCCAGCAACGGCGCGCCGACGCGCAGCACGTCGCCCAGCGGGCCGCGGGCCTGTGCGTCGACCTGGAGCACGCCGTGCTCGAGGTTGGGGATGCGCGCCTCGCCCTTCACCATCTCGACCGCAGTCGCGCCGGCGATGCGCGCGCGGGCATTGTTCACCTGCATGCTCGCGCGCTCGAAGACCAGTTCGCCCGACAGGGCCGTGAGCGGCGGCCAGGCGGAGGGCTTGCCGCCGGCCTCGTGGGGCACATAGGCATAGTGCACGTCGTGCACCTTGGCCGCGATGCGGAATTCGCCCTGCTTCGGGTCGAGGAAGGGCATGTCCCACAGGTCACCGCGCAGGCGGAAGTCGACGCCGCTGGCCTCGCCCTTCGTCACGGCATCGCGCACGTAGTCGCGCACGTCCTTGGGAATGTCCATCGGCAGGTAGCGCCAGACGCGGGTGCCGTCGGCGCGGGTGAGCTGGCCCTTGAGGTCCAGGATGCCGGGAAAGCGCGACTTGCTGCCCGACTTCGCGGGGTCGCTGGTGCGCCAGGCCAGCTCGGCCACGCCCTGCGCATCGGCGTTGGCGAAACGCACGTCGGGCATGGCGAGCTCGATGCGCTCGCCGTCGCGCTTCCAGCGCAGCCGGCCGCTGAACTGCGCCAGGGGGAGCACCGGGTCTTCGAACACGCCCGGCAGGTCCAGTGCGCCGTCGGCCATCGCCAGCGACGCGGTGCCGCCGGCCTGCGTCATCTCGAACTCGGCGTCGAGGCCGCGCACGCCGGGCACGCCGACCGGCGGCCGGGCCTGCGCGATGCGGGCGGCGGGGGTGGAGACGTCCACGCTGGAGGCCAGGCTCAGGCCCGTCACGCGGCCGCGGGCCTGGTAGGTCCGCGGCGTTTCGAGCGGCCCCTGCCAGGCCACGTCGATGCCTTCCACCAGGCCGCGCGGTGCGCGGGCCGCGATGACCCGGTGGGCCTCGTCGCCGATGGGCAGGCGGTTGGCAATCAATGCCAGCGCGCCCAGGTCCAGCCGGTCGGCGCGGAAGGCGCCGCTCTCGGGCGTGCGGCCCTTGGCCGGCACGCGCTGGAACCACAGGTTGCCGCCCGGCCAGCGCATGCCGCTGCCGGTGGTGAACTGCAGGTCGCGGGTGGAGAAGGCGAACAGGTCGGCGCTGCTGTGCACCGCCAGCCGCCCGGTGACCTGGCTGAGCACGAGCGGCTCCAGCGACTCGCCCAGCACGGCGTCGACGCGGGCCAGCCCCAGGTCGGCCGCGCCGCCGACCGGCCGGCCGTCGTCCACGTCGACCCAGGCGCGCAGGGCGCCGTTGCCTTCCCGGATGCGCGCGTCCAACGTCACGTACTGGCCCAGGCGCGTCACGTCGATGCGCGGCAGTTCGGCGTAGAGCTGGCCGTCCCAGGTCTGCCAGTTGCCGCTGCGCACCGACAGCAGCGGCTGGCGGAAGTCGCCCTGCACGGTGAAGCGATCGCCCCAGCCGGCCGGGGGCGTGGCGTCGAGCCGCATCAGGTGGCGGCGCGCGCTGTTGCGCGACACGAAGCGCACGTCGTTCAGCAGCAGGGGCGCTGCGCCGCGCCTCTCGTCGGTCCAGCGGACCGTGCCGCGCTCGACGACGAACTCGCGCTGCGAGAAGAACCAGTCGGCCGAGCGGGTGTCGTCGCCGCCGTCCTTCGACAGGTCCAGGCCCGCGACGTGCAGCCGCCCGGCGGCGTCCAGGCGCACGTCGGCCTCGGGGCGGTCGATGTAGAGCTGCTCGAAGCTCAGGTGCCACAGCGAGCGCGGCGAGACGCTGGCCACCACCCGCGCCAGGCGCAGCGCGTCGCGCTGCTGCGCGTCCTGCAGCACCACGTCGCGCAGCTCGATGGTGGGGAAAAGCCCCTTGGACTCTGCGGTGATCGACCCGATGCGCACGGGGGCGCCAATGGCCTTGCTGGCCTGCTGCTCCAGGGCACCACGGTAGTCGGCGATTCGCGGCACAATCCACGCGTGTAGGACCACGACGGACAGCGCGAAGACCAGCCATGCGGCGATCAGCAGCCCCAGCAGCCAACGCGCCGTCACAGCCGTCATCTTGAGCAGTCGTGAAGGGGTAGGCGTCGTGACGTTCATTGAGGATCGCGCTGTGTCGGAAATTATGACCGCCGGCCCCCGGCCGGGTTCCTCCGCGGCGGGCGCCGGCGAAGACGCGACGCCGCCGTCCGCCCACGCCCGTTTCGTGCAACGCCTGCGGCGCCGTTATGCCGCGGAACTGCCCTTGCTGCCTGTAGGCGCACCGGTGCGCGGCCACATGGAGGCCGCCTACGGCGTGCTGCGCGAACAAGGCCATGCCGCCGGCGATGCGCTGCGCATCGTGCGCCAGCTGGTGATGGAGCGCCTGGTCTCCCTCGACTGCGACGGTGCCCTCCCGTGCGCGCTGTCGGACGTGACGCAGGCCGTGACGCAGCTGGCCGAATTCGCGCTCGACACCGCCTGCGGCGTCGCCTTCGCCGAACTCGACGCCGTGCATGGCCAGCCGCAGGCCCCCGAAGGCGCCCGTGCGCAGCTGTGGGTGGTGGGCATGGGCAAGCTCGGCGCGCGGGAGCTCAATGTCTCCAGCGACATCGACCTCATCTACCTGTACGACCACGACGGCGAAACCGCCGGCGACGCCACAGGCCGCGGCCGGCTGTCGAACCAGGAGTACTTCGCCCGCGCCGTGAAGCGCATCTACCAGCTCGTGGGCGAGACGACCGAGCACGGCTTCGTCTTCCGCGTCGACCTGGCGCTGCGACCCAACGGCAATTCGGGCCCGAGCGTGGTCTCGCTCGACGCGCTGGAGGAATACCTGCAGGTGCAGGGGCGCGAGTGGGAGCGCTTCGCCTGGCTCAAGAGCCGCGTGGTCGCGCCCACCGCCGTGGTGACGGGTGGTCTGGCGCAGGGCCTGCGCGGGGTGGTGCTGCCCTTCGTGTTCCGCCGCTACCTCGACTACAGCGTATTCGACGCGCTGCGCGTGCTGCACCGCCAGATCCGCGACCAGGCGGCGCGCCGCAGTGCCGGCCGGCCCGAGCGCGCCAACGACGTCAAGCTCTCGCGCGGCGGCATCCGCGAGATCGAGTTCACGGTCCAGCTGCTGCAGGTGGTGCGCGGCGGCCAGTTCCCCGAGTTGCGCACGCGGCCCACGCTCGATGCGCTGCAGCGGCTGGCGCGAGCCGGGCTGATGCCGCAGGCCACGGCCGACGCACTGGCGCGTGCCTACGAGTTCCTGCGCCGGGTCGAGCACCGCATCCAGTACCTGGACGACCAGCAGACCCACATGCTGCCGGTGGCCGACGACGACCTGCGCTGGATCGCGCGCACCCTGGGCTTTGCCGACTGTTGTGCCTTCCTGTCCGAGCTCGATGCGCACCGCGAGTTCGTGGCCGAGGAGTTCGACAAGCTGCTCGGCGGCGGCGGCGACAAGCGCTGCAGCGGCGGGCAGTGCAAGGGCGGGCCGAAGGGCGCGGCGCCCATCGACCTGGCCGAGCTGCTCGCCGAGCTGCCGGCCCCCTTCGCCGAGCGGGTGAAGGCCTGGTGCGACCACCCGCGCGTGCTGGCGCTGCGCGACGAGACCCATGCCCGGCTGCGCCAGCTGGTGCGGCGCACCGGCCAATGGCTGCAGGAGCCGGACGGCGAAGGCGCCGGCCAGACGACCAGCCACATCGAGGCCGCCTTGCGCTGGGCGGACTGGATCGAGCCCCTGCTGCGCCGCGAGAGCTACCTGGCGCTGCTGGTCGAGCGCCCCGGCGTGCACGAGCGCCTGCTGCGCCTGCTCGGCTCGGCCAAGTGGCCGGCCCGCTACCTCATGCAGCACCCCGGCGTGATCGACGAGCTGGCGGGTGTGGAGATGCTGCAGGGCCGCTTCAACGCCGCCGAATTCGAGGACGAGGTGGAGGCCCGGCGCAGCTCGCTGTCGAGCACCGGCGAGGCCGACGAGGAGGCCCTGCTCAACGTGCTGCGGCGCGCCCACCATGCCGAGGTGTTCCGCACGCTGGCGCGCGACGTCGACGGCCGCCTCACCGTGGAGCAGGTCGCCGATGACCTGAGCGCCCTGGCCGATGCGGTGCTGCGCGTGACGGCCCGCTGGTGCTGGAGCCATGTGCGCAACCGGCACCGCGAGCAGCCGCAGTTCGCCATCATCGGCTACGGCAAGCTGGGCGGGAAGGAGCTGGGCTACGGCAGCGACCTGGACATCGTCTTCGTCTACGACGACGACGACGAGAGCGCCGGCGACGTGTATGCCGCCTACGTGCGCAAGCTCATCAACTGGCTCACGGTGAAGACCGCCGAGGGCGACCTGTTCGAAATCGACACCGCCCTGCGGCCCAACGGCAACTCGGGCCTGCTGACCACCAGCTTCGAGGCCTACGAGAAGTACCAGCTCGGCCGCGGCAGCAACACCGCGTGGACCTGGGAGCACCAGGCCATGACGCGTGCGCGCTTCGTGCTCGGCGGGAACGAGGCCCCCACGCTCGGCACTGACGTGTCCTCGCTGCCCCCCGAGGGGGCTCGCCCCGCCTTGGGGCGGCCCGGCGGCGGCGCGGCCTCTTTGCGCGAGCGCTTCGACCGCGTGCGCGAGGCCGTCATCACCGCGCCGCGCGACGTCCAGGCGCTGCGCAAGGAGATCGTCGCCATGCGCGACAAGGTGCGTGCCGCGCACCCGGTCAAGGCGGAGCGCTTCGACGTCAAGCACAGCCCCGGCGGCATGGTCGACGCGGAGTTCGCGGTGCAGTTCCTGGTGCTGTCGGCCTCGGACGCGCACCCGTCGCTGGTGCCCAACGTCGGCAATATCGCCCTGCTGCTGCGGGCCGAGGCGGCCGGCCTGCTGCCCGAGGGCGTGGGCCGCGACGCGGCGGCCGCCTACCGCGAGCTGCGCCGCCTGCAGCACCGCGCCCGCCTCAACGAGGAACCGACCCAGTTCCCGCCGGCGCTGCTGGCGCCGCAGCGCGACGCCATGCTGGCGCTCTGGAGGGCGGTCTTTGGATAGGCGGCTCGGGTGGCTGGCCCTGGCGGGTGCCGTGGCGCTGGCGGGCTGCGCGAGCGGCTCACGCGGCGGCCGCGATGGCGCGCCAAGCGCGGTGCCCAGCGGCCTCGACCGGGTGCCCGACGCCGAGCCGCGCGTCGAGCCCGTGCGCAGCAGCGGCGGCACCAGCAAGCCCTACACGGTGCTCGGCCGCGCCTACATGCCGATCACCGACGACCGCCCCTTCCGCGAGAGCGGCCTGGCCTCGTGGTACGGCACGGGCTTCCATGCCCAGTCCACCGCCAGCGGCGAGCCCTACGACATGTACGCGATGACGGCCGCGCACAAGACGCTGCCGCTGCCCAGCTACGTGCGCGTGCGCAACCCGGCCAACGGCCGCGAGGTGATCGTGCGCGTGAACGATCGCGGGCCCTTCCATGACGGGCGGATCATCGACCTCAGCTACACGGCCGCCCTGCGCCTCGATTTGCTGCGCGGCGTGGCGCCGGTGGAGATCGAGCGCATCACCAACGAGGACATCCGCACCGGCGCCTGGCGCCGCGAGGGCGACACGCGGCTGGCCGCCGCGCCTGCGCCGCCGGCCCCACGCAGCGACGCGGTGGCCGTGCCGTCCGCCTGGGCGACGCCGGTCGCCGCACGGCCGGGCGATCGGGCGCCGACGGCGACACGCCCCACCGGCACGCTGCTCGCCCAGGCCACGCCGCTGCCCACCGAAACGGACACCGGCGCACCGACCGCCAGCGACGCCGCACCACCGCCGCGCTTTCGCGGCATGGAGGTGACCGACCTGCCGGCACTGACCCCCGCATCACCACCGCCGCCCGCCGCCGCACCTGCGCCTGCAACCGCGAGCACGGCGCCCGCCGCACCCCCAGCCGGTCCATCGACCGCCGGCTCCGGTGCGCCCGCGCCGGGCTTCTGGGTCCAGCTCGGCGCCTTCCGCGAGCGTGAGGGCGCCGACAGCCTCCAGGCCCAGGCCGGGCGCGCACTGCCGTCCCTGGCGGCGCAATTGCGCGTGTTCAGCGAGAACGGCACGCACCGGCTCCAGGCCGGGCCCTTCGCCTCGCGCGAGACGGCCAACGACACGGCCACGCAGTTGCGCAACGGGCTGCGGCTGGCACCGATCGTGGTCGAGCGGCGCTGAGAGGCCGAGGGCGCCCGTCGCCGCTACGACGGAAATTCCGCCGCGATGCGCGCGAGCTTGTCGGGGTTGCGCTGCGCGTGGATGCGCACGATGCGCTCGCCGTCCCATTCGAAGGCCTGGACCGACTCCAATGCGCCGTCGACGTAGCGCAGCAAGCCGGGGGCGCCGTTCACTTCGGCCACCACGAGCTTCAGCGCGCCCGCATGCCTGCGCGCGACGGCGAAGTACAGCTGCGCCACGCGCTGCCCGCCCACCAGCGGCCGGCCGAAGGACGGCACCTTGCCGCCGCCGTCACCGATCAGCGTGACGTCTTCGGCGAGCAGGGACTTCAACCCCTGCAGGTCGCCGCGCGCCGAGGCGTCGGCGAAACTGCGCAGCAACGCCATCTGCCGCTCGCGCGCCACCCTGAATCGAGGCCGCCCTTCCTGCACGGCGGCCTTGGCGCGGTGCACCAGTTGCCGGCACGCAGCCTCGCTCCTGCCCAGCGTGGCGGCGACCTCGGCGTAGTCGACGTCGAAGACCTCCCGCAGCAGGAAGGCCGCGCGCGCATCGGGCGCGAGTCGCTCGAGCACGGCAAGGAAGGCAACGGACAGCATGTCGGCCCGCTCGACGAGGGCCTCGGGCGTGGCCGGCCCGTCGGCATCGGCCTCGACCATGGGCTCGGGCAGCCAGGTGCCGACGTAGTGCTCGCGCTGGCGCTGGGCGGAGCGCAGCCGGTCGAGCGCCAGGCGCGTGGTGACGGTCACCAGCCAGGCCTCGGCGTTGTCGAGCGAGTGGTAGGCCGCCTCGTGCCAGCGCAGCCAGGCGTCCTGCACGACGTCCTCGGCGTCGGCGACGGAACCGAGCATGCGGTAGGCAATGCCCTTGAGGCGCGGGCGGTGGCGGTCGAAGGTACGGGTGGCGTCGTCCATGACGACTAGACGCGCGAGCGGTCCGGCTTGTGACAGGCTGCGCATGCCGTGTCGCAGAGTGCTATCGAAAACATAGCTGGTCGCGCCCGCCCCACGGACGCTGGAAGCCGATTTGGCTTGAAACGCCGGGTGCAGCCGGCCATGGGCGCCAGCCGCCCGCGCCTTCTCAAGCGCCCTGGTATTCGGGCTTGTTGCCCAGCGAGGCCGTGAGTTCCTTGCGGTAGCGGTTGAGCTCCTGCACGGTCTTGAAGCTGCGGTTGAGCAGCAGGCTCAGGTTGTGCAGGATGCGGTCGCCCACCTTGTTCTCCCACACGGCGTCGAACTTGATCTGCTTGTCCAGCCAGTGCTCGAGCCAGTCGGGGTCGGGCATGCGGCTCTGGATGGTGTCGCGCGGGAACAGGGCCTTGTTGACGTGCAGGTTGGTGGGGTGCAGCGCCTGCGCGGTACGGCGCGCGCTGGCCATGAGCACGCCGACCTTGGCGAAGGCGGCGCGCGCCTCGTCGCCGAATTTTTCCATCGCGCGCTTCATGTAGCGCAGGTAGGCGCCGCCGTGGCGGGCCTCGTCCTGGGAGAGCGTGGTGTAGATGTGCTTGATGACCGGCTCGGTGTGCCACTCGGCCGCGCGGCGGTACCAGTGGTTCAGGCGGATCTCGCCGCAGAAGTGCAGCATGAGCGTTTCGAGCGGCGGCGCGGGGTCGAAGTCGAAGCGCACGTCGTGCAGTTCCTGCTCGGTGGGCACCAACTCGGGCCGGAAGCGCTTGAGGTATTCCATCAGCACCAGCGAGTGCTTCTGCTCCTCGAAGAACCAGATCGACATGAAGGCGGAGAAGTCGCTGTCGTGCCGGTTGTCGCGCAGGAACATCTCGGTGGCAGGCAGCGCGGCCCACTCGGTGATGGCGTTCATGCGCACGGTCTGCGCCTGCTCGTCGGAGAGCATGCCCGCATCGAAGGACTGCCACGGGATGTCCCGGTCCATGTCCCAGCGGACCGACTCGAGTTGCCTGAAGAGTTCCGGATACAGCATTGTCTTCCCCATAGAACGTCGATTTTAGTGGGCCACCTCGCGTGTGCTGGCGGCTTCCCGGCCAACGCGCGATGATGCAGGTACGCCATTTGCTGCCCGGCGGATGAGCCCCCAGCCGATCCAGGAGTATTCGCATGCGTGCCGCACTCACCAGCCTTGCCCTCGCCCTGACCACCGGTCTGGGCCTCGCCCCAGCCACTTTCGCGCAGACACCGCCCGCCAAGGCAGCGCCTGCGGCGCCGGCCGATTCGGCCTGCCCCCCCATCCTGCAACATACCTTCGGCCGGCTGCAGGATGAGAAACCCCAGTCCCTGTGCCAGTACGCGGGCAAGGTGGTGCTGGTCGTCAACACCGCCAGCTTCTGCGGCTTCACGCCGCAATACAAGGGGCTGGAAGAACTCGACCGCAAATACCGGGACAAGGGCCTCGTCGTGCTGGGCTTTCCGTCGAACGACTTCGCCCAGGAATCGGGCAGCAACAAGGAGATCGCCGATTTCTGCGAAAGCACCTTCGGCGTCAAGTTCCCGATGTTCGTGAAGACCTCGGTGCGCGGCAGCGACGCCAACCCGCTCTTCAAGGAACTGGCCAAGCAGACCGGCACGACGCCGAAATGGAACTTCTACAAGTACCTGATCGCGCGCGACGGCAAGGTGGTCGACGCCTATTCCAGCATGACCGCGCCCGACGACAAGGCCTTCATCCAGACCATCGAAAGTCAGCTCAGGGCAAATTGAGACTGACCAGTTCACAAAACGACGGATAGGTATTAGCATGGACCCATGCGTCCAAATCCGGTCCGTCGACGGCTCACAATCGCTTACCAAAGGCCGGGGAACCGTGGAAGTTCGCCTACGCTCCTAACGAAGACAGGGGCGCATCATCGCCCCACGGTTTTCATGCTGCGAAGCCTTTCGGGCCTGGTCCCGAATGGAATCCCGAGGCGACTCTTCTCCTCCTCCCTCCCTCCCTCCTTCGTTTCGGGGCGCTTCGCAGCATTTTTATTTTTCGGGGGTGCGCGGCCGTGAGCAGCGGCGCGCCTTCCCGCCGGGTCGCCGTCATCGGTGCCGGCATCTCCGGCCTCGCAGCCGCCTACGCGCTGCGCCATGAGGCCCACGTCACCCTTTTCGAAGCCGAGCCTCGCCTCGGCGGCCACGCCAACACTGTCGACGTGATGCTGCCGGTGGACGGCCGGCCCGTCACGCACGGCGTCGACACCGGCTTCCTGGTCTACAACGACCGCACTTATCCCCGGCTCATCGGCCTGCTGGCCGAACTCGGCGTGGCAACTGCCGAGTCGGACATGTCTTTCTCGGTGCAGGCGCCGCGGCCCGGCCGTTCGGCACTGGAGTGGAGCGGCAGCAACCTGGCCACCGTGTTCGCGCAGCCCTCCAACCTGCTGTCGCCGCGCTTCCTGGGCATGCTGGCCGACCTGCTGCGCTTCAACCGGCTCGCGACCCGGATCGCCTCGAGCGGAACCCAGGCCGAGCGCGCCGAGCCGCTGGGGGACTTCCTCGATCGCCACCGTTTCGGCAGCGCCTTCCGCGAGGGTTACTTCCTGCCGATGGTGGGCTGCATCTGGAGTTGCCCGACGGCGCAGATGCTGCAGTTCCCGGTCGCGACGCTGATCCGCTTCTGCCACAACCACGGTCTGCTGCAGGTCGCCGACCGGCCGCAATGGCGCACGGTGCGCGGCGGTTCGCGCCATTACGTGCAGCGCATCGCCGCGGCGCTCGCGGAGGCCGGCGTCGAAATCCACGCCGGCACGCCGGTGCGCAGCCTGCTGCGCAGGGCCGATGGCGTGCGGGTGCACACCGACGCCGGCACGCGCCGTTTCGATCACCTGGTGCTGGCGACCCACTCCGACCAGGCGCTGGCGCTGCTGGGCAGCGACGCCACCGACGACGAGCGGGCCGTGCTCGGCGCGATCCGCTACCACCGCAACCATGCGGTGCTGCACACCGATGCCGCCATGCTGCCCACGCGCCGCACGGCCTGGGCCGCCTGGAACTACGAGCGCGCCGCCGACGACGCGCAGGAATCGGGCGCCGTGTGCCTGCACTACCTCCTCAACCGCCTCCAGCCGCTGCCCTGGCCGCAGCCCGTGATCGTGTCGCTGAATCCGGTGCGGCCGGTGGCACGTACTGCCCTGATGGCCGAATTCGACTATGCCCACCCGGTGTTCGACCTCGCCGCGCTGCGTGCGCAGGCCGAGGTCCCGGCACTGCAGGGCCTGCGCAACACCTGGTTCGCCGGCGCCTGGATGGGCTACGGCTTCCACGAGGATGGGCTGAAGGCCGGGCTGGCCGCCGCCGACGGCGTGCGCCACCGGCTCGCTGCAACGACCGCGGCAGGCGTGGACCTGCTGCAGGCCGCATGAACACGCCGCTGGCCCGCCCGGCGCCTGCGCGCGCTGCGGCGCCGCAGTCGTCCGATGCGGCCGCCGCGGGCGCGCCGGCGCGCCCGCTGATCGGCTTCGGCGAAGTGCGCCACGCACGCCTGCGCCCGAAGGCGAACGCCTTTGCCTACCCCACCTATTTCCTGATGCTGCCGATGCGCAGCCTGCGGGAGGGCACGGCGGCGGCCGAGGCATTGCCGCTCAACCGCCGCGGCTGGCTGTCCTTCCACGACCGCGACCACGGCGACGGCCGCGGCCCCGAGGCCGGCGGTGCGCTGGCCTGGCTCGACGAACTGCTCGCGCAGCACGCCATCCACGACGCCACCGGCGAAGCCTGGCTGCACTGCTACCCGCGCGTCATGGGCTACACCTTCAAGCCGGTGAGCTTCTGGTACTGCCACGCGGCCGACGGCGCGCTGCGGGCCATCGTGGTGGAGGTGAACAACACCTTCGGCGAGCGCCACTGCTACCTGCTCGAGCAGCCGGTGTACGGCATGGCGCTGCACGCCGCCAAACGCTTCCATGTCTCGCCCTTCTGCCGCGTCGAGGGCAGCTACCGCTTCCGATTCTTCGTCGACGAGCACCGCACCCGCACGGTCGCGCGCATCGACCATCACGACGACGAAGGCCTGCTGCTGCAGACCAGCGTGAGCGGTCAATTGGTGCCGCTGACGCGCGCCACGGTGCGCCATGCGCTGTGGCGGCACCCGGCGATGACCTTCGGCGTCATCGCCCGCATCCACTGGCAGGCCGCGCGGCTGTGGCTCAAGCGCGTGCCCTTCTTCACCAAGCCTGCGCGGCCCGAGCACTTCGTGTCGCGCGACGCCGACGCCCCGCACTGAGAAGCTGCGCGCCCCACGCCATGACCCTGTCCACCACCGCCCCCCACTTCGCGCTGCCCCAGGACGCACCGCGCGCCGCCCGCACCGTGCTGGGCCTGCTGCAGCGCCTGGCACACGGCTCCCTCTCGGTGCAGTTGCCCGACGGCCAGGTGCAGCACTTCGGCGCCGCGCCCGGCGCGCGTCCGACGGCCTCGATGACGCTGCGCAACTGGAACGTGTGCGCGGCCGCACTGAAGTGCGGCGACATCGGCTTCGCAGAAAGCTACATCGCCGGCGACTGGAGCACGCCCGACCTGCCGGCGCTGCTGGAGCTGTTCATCGCCAACCGGCGTGCCGTCGAGGACGTGGTGTACGGAAACTGGCTGGGCCGGCTCGCCTACCGCGTGCGCCACCTCCTGCAGCGCAACAGCAAGGCCGGCAGCGCCCGCAACATCCAGGCGCACTACGACCTGGGCAATGCCTTCTACCGCCTGTGGCTGGACGAGACCATGAACTACTCGTCGGCCCTGTTCGGCGACGACCGCGACCAGCCGATGGCGCAGGCCCAGCGCGCCAAGGTGTGGCGCGCGCTGCACCTGGCCGGCGTGCGGCCCGGCGACCGGGTGCTGGAGATCGGCTGCGGCTGGGGCGCCCTGGCCGAGATGGCGACCACCGAATTCGGCGCCCGCGTGACCGGCGTGACGCTCTCGCACGAGCAGCTCGCCTTCGCCCGCGACCGGCTCAAGGGGCTGGGCGTCGGCGCCGAGCGCGCCGACCTGCGGCTGCAGGACTACCGCGACATCGCCCTGCCGGCGGACGACGCGGGCTACGACGCCGTCTGCTCCATCGAGATGGTCGAGGCCGTCGGCCGCGAGTACTGGCCGACCTACTTCGGCGCCGTGGCGCGGCTGCTCAAGCCGGGCGGTCGCGCGTGCATCCAGAGCATCGTGATCGACGACGCGCTGTGGCCGCGCTACATCCGCTCGACCGACTTCATCCAGCAGTACATCTTCCCCGGCGGCTGCCTGCCCTGCCCGTCGCAGCTCAAGGCCCAGGCCGAGGCGGCCGGGCTGGCGCTGGTGGACGAATTCGCCTTCGGCGCCGACTACGCCGAGACGCTGCGCCGCTGGCGCGAACGCTTCCTGGCCGAGCGCCGGGCCGTGCTGCAACTGGGTTTCGACGAAAGGTTCATGCGCATATGGGAGTTCTACCTCGCGTACTGCGAAGCGGCCTTCACGCGGGCCAACATCGACGTGGTGCAGTACACGCTACAAAAACGATAGCTACCTGCGCAGGACTGGCGGGCGCTGCAGCCCTTTTTGGCTTGAATCCGGTCGCGCAGGCCTCGGCCCAGCCGACGCCCGTGCTCGCCACCGCCCTGCCCGACGCACGGCCCGCCGGCAGCACGCGGCTGCGCGTGTGGGGCCTGGACATCTACGACGCCAGCCTCTGGGTTGCGCCGGGCTTTCGCGCCGACGCGTGGGCGCAGGGGCGCTTCGCCCTCGAGCTGCACTACCTGCGCGGCTTCGACGGCGAGGACATCGCGCGCCGCTCGCTCGACGAGATGCGCCGCCAGGGCCCGGTGAGCGACGCGCAGGCGCAGGCCTGGCTGGCCGCCATGCGCGCCGCCTTCCCCGACGTGAAGAAGGGGGACCGGCTCACCGGCGTGCACGAGCCCGGCGTCGGCGCACGCTTCTTCCACAACGGCGAGCCACGCCCGGCGGTGCGCGACCCGGTGTTCGCGCAGCGCTTCTTCGCCATCTGGCTGGACGCGCGCACCTCGGAGCCGGCGCTGCGCGAGGCGCTGCTCGCGCCCGCGCGCTGACCATGCCGCCCGAACTGCTGTCGCCTTCACCCGTCTTCGGCGCGTCCCAGGGGCTGCGCTACGGACTGCTCGGCCTGCCGCTGGCCTTCGTCGCGCTGCCGCTGTACGTGCAGCTGCCGCACCACTACGCCGCGAGCTTCGGCGTGCCGCTGGCGGCGCTCGGCGCGGTACTGCTGGGCGCGCGACTGCTCGACGCGGCCGTCGACCCGCTGCTGGGCCGGCTGTGCGACGGGCTGTTCCGGCGCTCTGCGCAGGCCGTGCTCGCCGGCGGTGCCACGGCCGCCGTACTGCTGGCGGCCGGCTTCGCGGGCCTGTTCTTTCCGCAGGCGCTGGTCGATCCTGCGCACACCGGTGCGCTGCTCGTGCTGGCGGCCGCGCTGCTGACGCTCAGCTACCTGGGCTACAGCCTCCTGTCGATCGCGCACCAGAGCTGGGGCGCGCTGCTGGGCGGCGATGCGGCCATGCGCAGCCGCGTGGTCGGCTGGCGCGAGGGCCTGGGCCTGGTCGGCGTGGTGATGGCCTCGGTGCTGCCCGGCCTGGCGGGGCTGCCGGCGATGGTGGGCTTCTTCGTGCTGGCCCTGGGCGCGGGCTGGCTGGCCTGGGCGCGTGCGCCGCGTCCTGCCTCGGACACCGTGGCCCCGGCCACCGATGCCGCGAGGCTGTGGCTGCCGCTGCGCCGGCCGGCCTTCCGTCGCCTGCTCGGCGTCTTCGTGCTCAACGGCATTGCCAGCGCGGTGCCAGCGACGCTGGTGCTCTTTTTCGTGCAGGACCGGCTGCAGGCGCCGCCCGCGATGGAGCCGGCCTTCCTCGGCAGCTACTTCGTCTGCGCCGCTGCATCGATCCCGCTGTGGCTGCGCCTCGCGCCGCGCTTCGGGCTGGCACGCACGTGGCTGATCGGCATGGGGCTGTCGGTGGCCGTGTTCGCATGGACCGCGGCACTAGGTGCCGGCGACGCCATTCCCTTCCTCGCGGTATGCGTGCTCTCGGGCGTCGCGCTGGGCACCGACCTCGTGCTGCCGGGCGCCCTGCTGGCCGGCCAGATCGCGGAGGCGGCAGACCAGCCGCGCGCCGGCGCGTACTTCGGCTGGTGGAACTTCGCCACCAAGCTCAACCTGGCCCTGGCCGCCGGGCTGGCGCTGCCCCTGCTGGGCGCCGCCGGCTACGTGCCCGGCACACGCGACGCCGAGGGCCTGCGCGCACTGGGCTGGGCGTACGCGGTGCTGCCCTGCCTGCTCAAGCTCCTCGCCGCCGGCGCCCTGTGGGCGCTGGTGATCCGGCCGCGTGCGGCCTCGCCTTCCTCACCCCTGGCCGATCCCCCATGAGCCCATCGCCCTCCCGCCGCCGCCTGCTCGGCCTGGCCCTGGCCCTGGCCGTCGGCACCGTCGCCGCCGGACTCGCCGGCTGCGCCAGCCCCACGCCGGCCGACTACGCGAACGAGAAGCCGGTGCTCTCGCTGCGCGACTACTTCAACGGCCGCGTGGAGGCGCACGGCATGTTCCAGGACCGCGCAGGCAAGGTCGTCAAGCGCTTCGAGGTGGTGATGGACTGCCGCTGGAGCGGCGACGAGGGCACGCTCGACGAACGCTTCACCTACAGCGACGGCAGCACCCAGCGCCGCGTGTGGACCTTGCGCGCCCTGCCCGGCGGCCGCTTCACCGGCACCGCGCCCGACGTGGTCGGCACCGCGCAGGGCGAACAGCGCGGCAACGTCTTCCAGTGGAACTACACGCTGCGCCAGCCGGTGGGCGAGCGCACCTTCGACGTGCAGATGGACGACTGGATGTATCTGATGGACGAGCGCGTGATGCTCAACCGCGCGCGCATGAGCAAGTTCGGCGTCGAGGTCGGGCAGGTGACGCTCGCCTTCATCAAGCGCTGAAGGCGAGCACGCATGCCCTGGTTCGCCCCCCTCAACCCGCCGATGGCCGACTGGCGCGGCAAGACGGCCTGGATCGTCGGCGCGTCCTCCGGCATCGGCCTGGCGGTGGCGACGGCGCTTGCGGCGCGCGGCGCGCGCGTCGCCGTATCGGCGCGGCACCGCGAGGCGCTCGACGCGCTGGCGGCACGGCACCGCGCGGCCGATGGCGAACCGACGCGCATCGTGGTCGCACCGCTGGACGTGACCGATGCGGATGCGGTGCAGGCGGTGCACGCCGGGCTGCGCGAAACCTTCGCCGGCACGCCGGACTTCGTGCTCCTGTGTGCCGGCATCTACACGCCGCTGCGTGCCGACGCCTTCGACCTGGACACCATGCGCCGCCACCAGCAGGTGAACTACGTCGGTGCGCTGAACGTGCTGGCCGCCGTGCTGCCGGCGCAGCTCGCGCGCGGCAGCGGCCATGTGTCGCTGGTGGCCAGCGTGGCGGGCTTCCGTGGCCTGCCCAAGAGCCTGGCCTACGGGCCCACCAAGGCCGCGCTCACCAACCTCGCCGAGGTGCTGTACGCCGACCTGCATGCGCGCGGCCTGGGGGTGAGCGTGGTGCAGCCGGGCTTCGTCGAGACGCCGCTGACGGCGCAGAACGACTTCGCGATGCCCGCGCTCGTGTCGCCGGCGCAGGCGGCCGACGCGATGCTGGCCGGCTGGGCGCGCGGCGCCTTCGAGATCGACTTCCCGCGCCGCTTCACGGCCTGGATGAAGCTGCTGCGCGTGCTGCCCTACCGCTGGTACTTCGCGGCGGTGCATCGCTTCACGGGGCTCTGATGCTATCGAATCGATAGCTGCTTTCGCAGGCAGGGCGGGCGCTGCAGGCCAATTCGGCTTGAAAAGAACGAAGGCGCCCGCAGGCGCCTTCATGGCTCGGGAGCCGCCGTCTCAGGCGGGCCGCGTGTCGGCGAAGCTCGGGCGCTGCAGCAGCTTCTCGTGCAGGCGGTCAAGGTGCGGGAATTCGCCGCGCCAGTCGATCTCGGGGAAGCGGAAGCCGATCCAGCCCAGCGCGCAGCCCACGGCGATGTCGGACAGGCTCAGGTGGATGCCGCTGCAGAAGGGCTTGTCGCCCAGGCCCTTGGCCATGGCGGCGATGCCCTGCTCGACCTTGGCGCGCTGGCGGTCCATCCAGGCCTGGCTGCGCTCGCCGTCGGCGCGCTTGCGCCAGGTGGCTTCCATGCGCCACAGCACGCCGGCATCCATCACGCCGTCGGCCAGCGCTTCCCAGGTCTTGACCTCGGCGCGTTCGCGGCCCGACGCGGGAATCAGCTTGCCGACCGGCGACAGCGTGTCGAGGTACTCGACGATCACGCGCGAGTCGAACATCGCCTCGCTGCCATCCATGATCAGGCAGGGCACCTTGCCCAGCGGGTTGGAGGTGGCGATGGTGGTCTCGTCGGACCACACGTCCTCCTGCACGAACTGGTAGTCCAGCCGCTTCTCGGCCATGACCACGCGCACCTTGCGCACGTAGGGGCTGGCGGTCGATCCGATCAGTTTCATTGCGGGCGAGTCCCTCGGAATTTGGTTCTTGGCGCCCCGGGAGGGCCGGGCGCCAGCCCGCCCCCGGGGTCAAGGCGAGTGGCCGGAAGCCGGGTCGCCTTGGGAGTAGCGCTTTGATTCTAGGGTCTGGCGCCCGGCGGCCGGCGCGCCGCGCATCGGGTCGGCGACACCGTGCCGCCGCACGGCGCAGGGGGTGCCACCTACAATTCCGGGATGAGTTTCTCCCCTGTTTCCGCCCTGTCTCCCCTCGACGGCCGCTATGCCGGCAAGCTGGCCGCGCTGCGCCCGCTGATGAGCGAGCAGGGCTACATGCACCGCCGCGTGCAGGTCGAGGTGGCGTGGTTCATCGCGCTGTCCGATGCCGGCTTCGCCGAGTTCAAGCCGCTCACCCCGGGCGCGCGAAAGTACCTGATGGGCCTGGTGGCCAACTTCTCCGAAGCCGACGCGCTGGCCATCAAGGAGATCGAGAAGACCACCAACCACGACGTGAAGGCCGTGGAGTACTGGATCAAGTCGAAGTTCGAGGCCCGCCCGGAGCTGCAGAACGCCGCCGAGTTCGTGCACTTCGCCTGCACCAGCGAGGACATCAACAACACCAGCCATGCGCTGCAGATCCAGGCCGCGCGCGACCAGGTGCTGCTGCCCGCGCTGGACGGCATCCTCGCCACGCTGAAGAAGATGGCGCACGGCTTCGCGGCCGTGCCCATGCTCAGCCGCACCCACGGCCAGACCGCCAGCCCGACCACGGTGGGCAAGGAGATCGCCAACGTCGCCGTGCGCCTGGCCAAGGCGCGGGCGCAGATCGCCGGCGTGCAGTTGCTGGGCAAGATGAATGGCGCCGTGGGCAACTACAACGCGCACCTCTCGGCCTGGCCCGACTTCGACTGGGAAGCCTTCAGCCGCAAGGTGATCGAGACGCCCGCGCCGCAGGGCCTGGGCCTCGTCTTCCAGTCCTACAGCATCCAGATCGAGCCGCACGACTACATGGCCGAGCTGTTCGATGCCGTGGCGCGTGCCGACACCATCCTCATCGACTTCGCGCGCGACATCTGGGGCTACATCAGCCTGGGCTACTTCAAGCAGCGCCTGAAGGCCGGCGAGATCGGCAGCTCGACCATGCCGCACAAGGTCAACCCGATCGACTTCGAGAACGCCGAGGGCAACCTGGGCCTGGCCAACGCGCTGCTGCGCCACCTGAGCGAGAAGCTGCCCATCAGCCGCTGGCAGCGCGACCTGACCGACTCCACCGTGCTGCGCAACATCGGCGTCGCGTTCGGCTATGCGGTGCTGGCCTATGCCAGCCTGGCCACCGGCCTGGGCAAGCTCGAACTGAACGAGAAGGCGCTGGCCGAGGACCTCGACGCCAGCTGGGAAGTGCTCGCCGAGCCCATCCAGACCGTGATGCGCCGCTACGGCGTGCAGGGCGCCTACGAGAAGCTCAAGGAAGTCACGCGCGGCCAGACGGTGACGGCCGAGGCGCTGCATGCGCTGATCCGTTCGCTGGAGATCCCCGAAGCCGAGAAGGAACGTCTGCTGGCCATGACGCCCGGCAGCTACACCGGCAAGGCGGCCGAGCTGGCGCGGCGCGCCTGAGCCCGTCTCTTTTCCAAGCAAAGCCGGCCTGCAGCGCCCGCCCCGCGGGCGCGATGCGCTACTAAAACGATAGCAAAACCACCGTGGCGCTCAAATCCACCATCTTCAAGGCCAACGTGGCCGTGGCCGACATCGACCACGGCTACTACGCCGACCACGCGCTGACCCTGGCGCGCCACCCCAGCGAGACCGACGAGCGGATGATGATCCGCCTCGTGGCGCTGGCGCTCAACGCGCACCAGCTGCAGGACACCTGCGGCGGCGACGGCACGCTGGCCTTCGGCGCGGGGCTGTCGGACCCCGACGAGCCCGATGTGTGGCTGCGCGACTTCACCGGCCGCGCGCGCCTGTGGATCGAGGTCGGCCAGCCCGAGGACAAGCCGGTCATCAAGGCCTGCGGCAAGGCCGACCAGGTGATCGTGTATGCCTTCGCCCACTCGGCCGACATCTGGTGGCGCGGCATGGAAACCAAGCTGTCGCGGCCGCAGAACCTGCAGGTCTGGCGCATCCCGACGGCTGCCTCGCAGCAACTCGCCACGCTGGCCCAGCGCAGCATGCAGCTGCAGGCCACGGTGCAGGAAGGCGCGCTGATGCTCGGCGACGGCAGCAACACGGTCGACATCGAGCCGCTGCGCTGGAAGTAAGGGCGGCGCCTGGCTTCTCAGGCCCCCGGCATCGCTGCGCCGCACTGCCAGCAGCGCTCGAAGCCACCTTCGACGAATTCGCCGCAGACGCAGTGCCATTGGCGCTGCGGCGGGTGCTGCAGTGCATGCAGCAAACGCCGCGCGCGCTCGAGCTGCGCGTCGTCGTCGATCCAGATCTCGGGCAGGCACTGGTCCGGCGGCAGCTGGCCGGCCACGGCGCACAGGAACTCGCGCTGCACCGAGGCACCCACCCCCTCGCTGCGCAGCACGTCGGCCCACAGCGTCGCGATCGCGAGGTTGGGGGCCTGGGCGAGGCGGCGCATGCGACAGCGCGTTGTTGTCAGGCGGGGGGCGCCTCGGGATCGGCCCCGGGGCTGGGGTCGGCCGGCGCGGCATCGGCCTCGCGGGCCCGCTCGGCGTAGCGGTTGAAGCGCCAGGCCGTGTCTTCCATCGTGATGCGGCGCCAGGTCTGGCGCTTTTCGGCAGGCGTCATGGCGGGCCAGTGTTGCACCTCGTCGAAGCTGCGTCCACAGCCCTTGCACTCGTCGTCGCCCTGGCTGGTGGAGCAGATGGCGATGCAGGGCGTGTCGGGCGTGGTCTCGTACCAGCCGAGCCAGGCGGCCCAGGCCTTGGCGGGGAAGCCGACCTCGTCGACCTCGTCCTCGCGGTAGAACACCATGAGCGCGTACACCTCGGCCAGCGCCCGCACCTCGGGCGCGAGCGTGACGCCGTCGGGCGAGGGTTTCTTCTCGCGCCAGAAGTTGATGGCGGCCTCGATGTCGGTGATGTGGATGGCGGCCATGGGCAAGCGTGTCTCTCGGCGGGCCGGGGATGATAGTGCGCGCTCTGCAAGGCGGATGTCGGACCAATGCCCCGCGGATGCCCAAGGGAATGGATGCTATGAAAACAATAGCTACATGCGCAGAAACCACGCGCGTTTCGAGGCCATTCTTCTTGAAAGACCGCGTTGCCGAGGTTGTCAGAACCGAAACGCGGGTGCTCTAATCGCGGCCACGAAGGGGAGTAGCTCCCGCCCGTTGTCCACGCGACGGGTATCGCCAGGTCGTCAATACGAAGCAGATAACACTTCCGGCCTGTCGGGCGACGCGCGTCGCGCAGACGAGCAGCGCGCACGCCGAGCAAGACCTTCGATTTGAATCCCCAAGGTTCGGTCGAAGGCTTGATGACAGATCCCCCGGAACACCCGGCGCTTCAGTCTCACGTCGTTCCGACCGCCACCGGCCGGAATGAATCGAAACGCACTGGAGTGTTCTGCACATGGAACTGTTTTCTGCGCAGTGGCTGTCGGCCCTGCTTGCCATCATCCTGATCGATCTCGTCCTCGCGGGCGACAACGCGATCGTCATTGCGCTGGCCGCACGCGGCCTGCCTTCGCACCTGCAGAAGAAGGCCATCGTCTGGGGCACCGTGGGCGCCATCGTCGTGCGCTCGGTCATGACGATCGGCGTGGTGTGGCTGCTCAAGATCCCCGGCCTGATGCTGGTGGGCGGCCTGGGCCTGCTGTACATCGCCTGGAAGTTGCTGGCCGACACGCATTCGGACGAGGAGAGCCACGGCCCCGGCGCCACCACTTTCCTGGGCGCGATGAAGACCATCGTGATCGCCGATGCGCTGATGGGCATCGACAACGTGCTGGGCGTGGCCGGCGCCGCGCACGGCGACTTCACGCTGGTGGTGCTGGGCCTGCTGATCAGCGTGCCGATCGTGGTCTTCGGCAGCACGCTGGTGCTCAAGCTGGTGCAGCGCTTCCCGGTGATCATCCAGCTGGGTGCCGCGGTGCTCGCCTTCACGGCCGGCAAGATGATCGTCAACGAGAAGCTGCTGGCCCCCTGGTTCGCGGGCGAGGCACCGGCCAACCAGGCCGCCTACTGGGGCGTGTGCGTGCTGGCCATCATCGGCGTGCTCACGGCCGGCTGGCTCACCAACCGCCGCAAGCCGGGCTCGGAGCGCATCGAGCAGGCGGAAGTGGCAGCACGGGTGAACCCGATTGACTGATTCCGCATCCCACGTTTTCATCCACTGACTGACGGAAGAAGGAGCGCCCCATGGACAAGATCATTCTCTATGTCGACGACGCGGCCTACGCGCGCGAGCATCTGCAGCGGCTCACGCCGGCGGCAGACAGCACGGCGGCGCGGCACTGGGTCCTGGTGGCCTGCGCTCCGCGCATGACGCACCGCATCAGCAAGTGGGTCAGCCACAGCGCCCGCGAGAACTGGCGCGCCAAGTGGTTCGCCCGCGCACAGGAGGCGCTGGTGCCGGCACTCCAGCACGGTGGCGCGACGGTGACGGCGGTGCTCGCCAAGGGCCCGCTGACCGAGCTCACGCAACGCCTCCAGCTGGAGCACGGCACGGCCCAGGTGGTCGACGCGCGCCGACCGAAGGTGGGTGTCGACATGGAACCGGTGATGCACGGCAAGACGCCGGCCGGCCAGTCGGGCTGGGCCCTGCCCGGTGCCGTGATGGGCATGGGCGCGCTGCTCGTGCTGGCGAACGAACTGGCCGAGTGAGCCGATGAACCACCGCGTGCGCCACCGGCGCGCGCTGCTGTCGCACACGCCGCAGGGCCACGCGCCCTGCGGCGTTTTTCTTTGCGCAAGCTCACTCCCGCCGTCGCCGCGGCGCTATGCTGGCGCCATGCGACTGATCCTCAAATGGCTCCTGAGCGCGCTGGCCCTGCTGGCGGTGTCGTACCTCTACAGTGGCGTGCAGGTCACCACCTTCACCCACGCGCTGATCGCAGCCGCGGTGATCGGCCTGCTCAACATGGTGGTGCGGCCGGTGCTCGTGGTGCTGACGCTGCCCGTCACCATCGTCACGCTGGGCCTGTTCCTCTTCGTCATCAACGCGCTGCTCTTCTGGGCCGCCTCGGGCCTCCTGAGCGGCTTTCACGTCAGCGGCTTCCTGGCGGCGCTGATCGGTTCGCTGCTGTACTCGCTGCTGGGCGTGGTGATCGAGTCGGCGCTGGGCGGCCTGTTCGCCCGGCGCTGACACGCCGGCCCGGTCAGGCCGGCTGGGTGCTCTGCGGCCGCGCGATCTGGCGCATCGTCTCGAAGAGCAGGCGTCGCGGCGCCACGCGCCAGCCCAGGCGCTCCTCGATGGCCAGCACCGCGCGCATGGCCAGCAGCGAATGGCCGCCGAGGTCGAAGAAGTTGTCGCCCGGGCTCACGTCCTCCACCCCCAGCAGCTCGCGCCAGATGGCGGCGACCACGGCCTCTTCCTCGGTGGCCGGTGCCGCCGCCGTGCGGCCACGGCCTTCGGCGGGCGCCGGCGAGGGTGCCGGCAGCGAAGCGCGATCGATCTTTCCGTTGGGCAGCAGCGGCAGCGCGGGGAGCGGCACGACGTGCTGCGGGACCATGTACTCCGGCAGCCGCAGGCGCAGATGCTCGCGCAGCGCCGAGGCATCGGCCTGCGGGCCCACGCGCAGCACGGCGTAGGCCACGAGGCGCACGTCTTCCTCGCGTTCGCTGCGCGTGACAACCACGCACTGCGCCACGGCGGGATGCTCCTGGAGCACCGACTCGATCTCGCCCAGCTCGATGCGAAAGCCCCGGACTTTCACCTGGTGGTCCATGCGCCCGAGGTGCTCCAACTGGCCGTCGTGGCGCCAGCGGCACCGGTCGCCCGTGCGGTACAGCCGCGCGCCGGCCGGCCCGCCCAGGCGATCGGGCACGAAGCGCTCGGCCGTGAGGGCATCGCGCCCGTGGTAGCCCACGGCCACGCCCGCACCGCCGATGAAGGCCTCGCCCGGCACGCCAATGGGGCAAGGACGCCCCTGCGGGTCGAGCACATGCACCTGCGTGTTGGCGATCGGCCGGCCGATCGCGATGCCGGCGCGCGGATCGCGGACCTGCCAGCAGGTGGACCACACCGTGGTCTCCGTCGGGCCGTACATGTTCCACAGCGCGCCGCAGCTGGCAAGCAGGCGCTCGGCCAGCGCGGCCGGCAGCGGCTCGCCGCCGACCAGCGCGCGGAAACCCGGCCCGCCGGTCCAGCCGGCATCCAGCAGCGCCCGCCAGGCCGAGGGCGTGGCCTGCATGGCCGTGATCTCGTGGCGCAGGATCAAGAGGGCCAGCTGCCGCGGGTCCTGGACCTCCTCGCGGCTGGCGATCACCGCCTGTGCCCCGACCGCCAGGGGCAACAGCAGCTCCAGCACGGCGATGTCGAAGGACAGAGTGGTGACGGCCAGCAGCCGGTCGCCGGAATGCAGGCCCGGCGTATGCGCCATGCTGTCCAGAAAATTGACCACCGCGCGGTGCGGCACCGCCACTCCTTTCGGGCGGCCGGTGGAGCCGGAGGTGTAGATGAGGTAGGCCGCGTCCTCGGGGCGGGCATCGAGCACGTCGTCCGGCACCAGCGGGCCTGCCTCGTCCGCGGTGGAGAAAGCCGGCGACGCGATGTCGATCGTCGGCACGCCGGGCGCCCAGGCGGGGGCGCCGGCACTGCCGCCGGCGGTGACAAGCGCCGTCGGCTGCGCGTCGGCCACCATGTGGGCGAGGCGCTCGAACGGAAAGGCCTGATCGAGCGGGACATAGGCCGCGCCGGCCTTGAGCACGCCGAGCATGGCGACCACCATGAATACGTCGCGCGGACCGCACAGCCCCACGCGGTGGCCGCGCGCGATGCCACGGCTGCGCAACGCCCGCGCGAGGGCATTGGAGCGCGCATCGAGTTCGCCGAAGCACAGCTGCCGGCCTTGCGCATCGATCAGGGCGACCTCGTCGCGCCGGGCCCGGGCACCGATTTCCAGATGGGTGTGGACCAGAGGCCACGCCGGCAGCGGCACGGTCGCGCCCTGCCAGCGCGCCGTCAGCGCCTGCTCCGCGGGAGAGATGCCGTCGAGGGCCGAGATCGGCAGGGCCTCTTCGGCCTGTAGCAGCCCCTGCAGCAGCGTCAGGTAGTTGTCGAGCAGCCGCTGCGCCGTGGCCGGCAGGAAGAGCTCGGTGGCGTACTCGATGTGGATGCGGTGCCCGAACTCGGGGTCGACGTGCAGCGAGAGATCGAACTGTGCCGCCGTGCGGTCGAGTTCGAATTCCTCGTAGCGGAAGGGAACGGCGGGCAGCGAGCCCAGCGGTGCGTTGACGACGTTGAAGAGCACCCGCACCAGGCCGTCGGGCTGACGGACGCGGCCCTGGTCCAGGGCCTCGACCAGTTCGTCGAACGGCATGTCCTGGTGGGCGAAGGCATCGAGCGCCGTGCGGCGCGCGCGCTGCAACAGTTCGCCCACCGCCGGATCGCCCGAGAGGTCGGTGCGCAGCACCAGCGTGTTGACCAGCGTACCTACCAACGATTCGGCGACCAGCGCATGCCGGTTGGCGACCGGGACGCCAACCGCCACGTCGAGTACCCCGGCCTGGCGCGACAACAGCAGCTGGAAGGCCGCGAGCAACACCACGAAGGGCGTGGCCTGCGCCCGCACCGCCGCCGCCTGAACCGCCGCCCGCAACTGCGGCGAAAGCGGTACCGAGACCTTGCTCCCGCGAAAACTGGGTCGTGCGGGCCGCGGAAAATCGGTGGGCAGCAGCAGCGGCTGCAGTGACGCCAGGCGGGCCAACCAGTAGTCCCGTTGGGCGGCGCGCCGTTCGACCTGCGCCGGCGCGTGCTGGTGCAGGGCGTGATCGGCGTACTGGACGGGCAGGGCGGGCAGCTGTGGCGACTCGCCGGCGGCCCAGGCCGCCTCGCACAGGAACAGTTCGCGCAGCAGCACCATCAACGACCAGTTGTCGGTGATGGCATGGTGCTGCGACCAAAGGAAGGCATGGTCGTCGTTGTCCAGGCGCACCAGCGTGGCCCGGTGCAACGGCGCCTGCCGCAGGTCGAAGGGCATCGCGGCGCGCTCGCTCAGCAGCGCCCGCGCGACCGCCTCGCGCTCGTGCGGCGGCGTGCTGCCCAGGTCGATGTGCTCGAAAGGCACCGGGGCGGACGGCTCGACGACCTGCATGACCTGCCCGTGCTGCAGCGTGAGCCGCGTGCGCAGCGATTCGTGCCGCTGCACGAGAAGCTCCAGCGCATGCACCAGGCGCTGCGCGTCCAGCGGGCCGCGCAGGCGCAGCCCCAGGGCCACGTTGTAGGCCACGCTCTGCGGATCGAACTGTTGCACCAGCCACATGCGCCGCTGAGAAAGCGACGCCGGCGATGGCGCCGCGCGGGAAGCCATGGGCAGCGCGCCGATGTCTGGGGCGGCCTCCGGCAAGCGCTGGCGCAGTTGCTGCGCGAGGCGTGCCACCGTAGGTCGGTCGAGGAGCACGTCCCAGGGCAGTTGCACGCCCCAGCGATGCTGAACGCGCGAGGCGACCTGCGTGAGCAGGAGCGACGTGCCGCCGAGCTCGATGAAATGGGTGTGGGTATCGAAGCCTTCGCGCCCCAGCACCTCGGCCCAGATGTGCCAGAGCGCCTGCTCAATGGGGTCCGTGGGCAGGCCGCTTTCTCCGAGCGGCCCGGCTTCGTCGTGCAGCACGGCCAGCGGTGCCAGCGTGCCGTCGAGCCAGGCCTGCCGGCAGCGCCGGCGCTGGACCTTGCCGCTGGAGGTGCGCGGCAGCGCACCGCCGCGCAGCAGCGCCACGGCATGCACGGGCACCTCGTGCGTCTGTGCCACGGCGCGGCGGACGGCGCGCAGGATCGCGATCAGTTCCTCGCTGGAGACCGGCCGCCGACGTGCTTCCACCAACACCACCGCCGCATCGCCTTGCGGCGTGTCGACCGCGAAGGCGCAGGCATAGCCGCCCGTGCGCAGCTGCGGGTGGGCCTGCTCGGCAGTCCACTCGATGTCCTGCGGGTAGAGGTTTTGTCCGTGGACGATGAGCAGATCCTTCAGCCGGCCCGTGACGAACAGTTCGCCGCCCTCCACGAAACCGAGGTCGCCCGTACGCAGGAAAGGGCCTTCGCCATCCGCGCGTCGGGCCTGGAAGGTGGCCGCGCTGTCGTCCGGGCGACCCCAGTAGCCAGCGCCCACGGCCGCGGACCGCACCCAGATTTCGCCGACGCGATTCGCGGGACATTCGAGACCGTTGAACGGGTCGACGATGCTCAGCGTCACACCGCGCATGGCCGGGCCGCAGCTCACGACGGAACGCACGGCGGCGGCGGGCGCGGACGCCGACGCCGCAACCACCTCGTGCCGATGGAGGGCCTCGCCGTCGAGCCGCAGCGAACGCGCCGACGCGTGAGCCGGGCACCAGGACACGCCGAGCACCGACTCCGCCAGCCCGTAGGCCGGCGCGAACGCACTGGGACGCAACCCGGAAGCGCCGAAGGCCTGCGTCAGGCGTGCGGCGGTGCTGGCGCGGATTGGCTCCGCCCCGCAGGTGAGCGACACCAGGCTGTCCAGGCGCCCCGACCATCCCGTATCGGCGTGCTGGCGCAGGCAGGCGGCGTAGGCCGACTCCGGCGCACCCGTATGGGTGATGGCGAACGCGCCGACCGCATCCAGCCAGCGCAGGGGCCGGCGAAGGAAGGTCAAGGGCGACATCAGCCAGGTCGGCACGCCGTGAGCGAAAGGCAGCAGGATGCCCGACACCAGCCCATAGTCGTGGAAGTGCGGCATCCAGTTGAGGAAGCGGGAGTCGGGCTGAACCCCGAAAGCCTCGCCGAGCATGCCGAGATTGGCCAGCACCTGAGAGTGCGTGAGGCACACGCCGCGCGGCTCGGAAGTGGAGCCCGATGTGTACTGCAGGTAGGCCAGCGCGCCCGCATCCACCGCCGGCAGCTCAGCGGTGTGCGCGGCGCCTGCCAGCGCCTGAGGCGTCTCCCATTGCATCCCGGCGGCGCCGAAGGCGTCGTGCATGGCGGGCAGCGCCACGGCGTCGCACAGGCCGAGGGTGGCTGCCGCGTCTTGGGCGATGCCTTGCAGCCTCGGCAGCCCGCGCTGCAGGCGCGCAGCGTCGAGCGCGGGAACCGGCACGGCCACCCGGCCCGCCAGCATGCAGCCCCAGAAGGCGCGCACGAAATCCAGGCCGGGGCGAAGTGCCAGCAGCACGCGGTCGCCGGTCCGCCCGCGTGCCGCCAAGCGCTGCGCCAGCGCGAGCGACTCCCGATGCAGCGCCTCGAAACTGAGCTCATCGGCGATCGACAGGTCGTCGGTCACCCAGCTCACAGCCAGCGCAGTGCCGCCCTCGGCGCATCGCGCATGGAAAAGATCGACCAGGGTGGTAACAGGGCGGACGGCGGTCGGAACCGAGCGCGACACAACGGCGGCAGGTGGCACGGTCAACTGAGGAAGCGGTCAGGCCCGATGGGCGGGCCCCTCCCTGCAAGTGCTCGAGAGCGGAAGACACATTCACGGCTGCTCTCGAACCGAGCGAATGTGAAGATATTAATTCCTAAGTTCTAGTTTCGTGTCGGATGTGGTCTTGTGAAGACGTGAGATAGGCCACGAAGTCCAGCTGCGAAGCGGATGCGAGCGCCTACTCAAGGTTCAAAGCGGCTTTTCGTTCATCTGCTCGCGCGCCTTGACGTCGACCTCGCGCGCCCGGGTATCGATGATCGACGCTTCGTAGTGGTCGATGCGCACCGGGCCCCGTCCGTCGGCATTGGCGCGCACCAGGTCCTGGGCCGCCCTGAACCGGTCGCGCGCCGCCACGTAGTCGAGGATCGCGACGTTGGCTTCGGCTTCGGCGCGGATGGCGCGCAGGGTATCGCCCTGCTCGTTGTAGAGCGCCGAGAGTGCGCGCCAGGCACCGTTGTCGCGCGGGTGCGTCGCGACCCAGTCGCGCAGGGGCGCCGTCATCGGGCCGGGGTTGTGGGCGGCGACTGCGGCCTGCGCGGCGAGCATCATCTCGGCACGGTCCTTGGCATTGACGTTGAGCAGCGCCGCCGCCGCCGGAGCGTTGCGGGCGGCCAGCTCGATTTCCGCGCAGAGCAGCCGCGCCAGCCGAGACGCGGCCGCATCGCCACGGCTACGCGCCACCAGACGCTCGGCCATGGCGCGCGCGGTGCGCGCGTCGCGCAGTTCCGATGCACTCAGCGCCGCGGCGTAGAGCGTGCCGGCCTGCTGCGCCGGCGAGCTCTTGGCGAACTCGCTGCCGTCGGCCGCCGCCACCCACTGGCGCAGCACGTCGACGCCCGGACGCGTGAGCACGCGGGCGCGGGCGCTGATCATCGCGTGGTCCATCTCCAGCGGCAGCGGGGGCACGGCCTCGGCGCGGAACTGGAAGCGCGCCTGCATCTCGGTGATGCGCTCGCTGGTCAGCGGATGGCTGCGCAGGTAGGGGTAGGCGCCGTTGTCGTTCAGTCGCGAGGCGAACTGCAGCTTCTCGAACATGGCGGCGGCGCCGCGCGGCGAGAAGCCGGCCTGCGTCATGACGCCGTAGCCGATGCGGTCGGCCTCGCGCTCCATGTCGCGCGAGAAGTCGAGCTGCTTCTGCTGCGCGAAGGCCGAGCCGCCGGTCATCATGGCGGCGCCGATGTCGCCGCCGCTGCGGCTCTTCGAGGCCGCGACCGCGCCGAGGATCATGGCCGCGATGAGCCACGGCGCCTGCCGGCTCTGCTGGGTCAGCATGCGAGAGATGTGGCGCTGGGTGACGTGCGACAGCTCGTGGCCGAGCACGGCGGCCAGCTCGTCGCGGCTGCCGACGACGGCGATCAGCCCCATGTTCAGGCCCAGGTAGCCGCCGGGCAGCGCGAAGGCGTTGATGGTGCGGTCATGGCCGAGCAGCACCGTCCAGGCGTAGCGCTCGTCGAGCTCGGGCGTGAGCTCGCCGCGGGTGCGCGCCGCCGCCATCAGGCGCTGCCAGATGTCCTGGACATAGTCGACCATCACCGGGTCGTCGACGTAGTCCGGGTCGCGGTACAGCTCGCGGGCGATGCGGTCGCCGAGCTGGCGCTCGGCGGTGGCGGTCATCTCGGCGCCGTCGCTCATGCCCGGCAGCACCTGGGCGCGAGCGGCGGGCACGGCCAGCAGTTGAGACGCTATCAAAGCGATAGCTGTCAGCGCCCGCCAGACGGGCGTTGCAGGCCGATTTGGCTTGAAAACTCGAGGGAGGGAGGAGGGCGGGCGGTGGGTCAAGCAGCGGTCCTTGTCGAACGTCCGGGCCCGTATGATGCGCTCCCGCCCGCTTCGTTCACCCATGCCGACGTCTCCGCTCACCCACTTCGACGCCCAGGGCCAGGCCCACATGGTGGACGTGGCCCCCAAGCCCGCCACCCACCGCGTGGCCGTCGCCACCGGCGCCATCGAGATGCGCGCCGAGACGCTGGCGCTGATCGAGTCGGGCAACGCGAAGAAGGGCGACGTGCTCGGCATCGCGCGCATCGCCGGCATCCAGGCCGCCAAGAAGACCAGCGACCTCATCCCGCTGTGCCACCCGCTGGCCCTGACCCGCGTGGCCGTGGCCTTCGAGACCACCGCCGCGCCCGTGCCGCAGGTGCGCTGCACCGCCACCGTCGAAACCGTCGGCCCGACCGGTGTCGAGATGGAGGCGCTGACCGCGGTGCAGGTGGCCCTGCTCACCGTCTACGACATGTGCAAGGCGGCCGACCGAGGCATGACGATCACGGGGGTGCACGTGGTGGAGAAGCACGGGGGGAAGTCGGGGAGCTGGGTGGCCGGCGCCTGAGCGGCAGCGGCCTTCAGTCCGCCGGCAGGCTGCCGAGCCAGCGCAGGTAGTCCTCCGGGTACGCGGCGCGAAAGCGCGCCAGCTGGGCCTGCACCTCGTCGTCCTGGCCCAGCAGCGAGGCCGCCTGGATGCGCTTGACCACCACGCGCGGCTCCGGCGAGAAATGCAGCATCTCGCCGGCCAGGTCGTACATGGCCGCCGCATTGCCGCGCGTGACGGGCGTGAGCGTGAGCTCGGCGAACTTCACGGCATCGCCGAAGAACCACGAGCGGCCGCGCAAGCGGTCGAGCGTGTGCTCGCGCCAAGCCGGCAGGCGCTCGGCGCGCGGCAGGTAGATCTGGCTCACGCGGGTGTAGTCCCAGGCGACCCCGGCCAGGACTGCTATCGAAATCGTAGCTACCAGCGCAGACAGGACGGTCGCAAACGGTCGATTTGGTTTCAAAAGGGCGACTGCACGGCCGGGCCAGAGGAAGCCCAGGCAGAGGCCGAACACCAGCTGGAAGGGTGCGTACCAGAGCGGGTACTCGAGCAGGCTGTGCAGCACGACCACGCCCAGCAGGCCCCACACCATGACGCGCGCCGGATCGCGTTCGGCCCAGGGCCGCGCCCGCAGCACCATCCAGACAAAGCCGCCGCAGATCGCCACGGCCGCCGGGATGCCCAGCGTCACCGCCAGGTGCAGCGGGAGGTTGTGCGCGTTGTCGAGGATCTCGACGAAGCGCTCGCTGGCGTACAGGTGGCTGTAGTGCGCGTAGCTCAGCTCGCCCCAGCCCCAGCCGCGCCAGGGATGCTGCGCGATCAACTCGAGCACGTTCTGCCAGAGCACGAGGCGGCCGTGGCCCGGCGGGGCGCCCTCGCGCAGGCGCGAGATCATGCCTTCGACGCCGCCGCTGGCGAGGCGGGGGAGGAGCCAGGCGGCGCCGGCATACAGCGGCAGCGCGGCCAGCACGAAGGCCGGGTGCGCCGGGTGCGCGCTGACCTGGGCGGCTGACCGGCGTTGCTGCCGGCCCAGCCAAGCCGCGGCGACGATGACGCAGATCAGTGCGAGCAGCCCCGTTCGCGACGTCGACGCCGCCAACCCCACGACCAGCCACGCTGCGGCGATCCCCCACCCTGTTCGACCACCAGCCGACGCCCGCGCCTGCAGCCAGAGCGCCGCCACCAGCCCCATGCAGCACAGGGACGCGAACTGGTTGCGCTGCCGCAGGTTCCCGTAGGCCATGCCAAGGGGCTCCATGGGAACAGCGGCCCAAGGCGCCAGCCAAGCCGCGTGCCCGAAATACTGGACCAGCCCGATGGCCACGCTGACGCACGCGGCCAGTGCCATTCCGTGGCCGAGGGCCAGGGAAGGATCGTCTGCATAGGCACCTTCCGGACCCATGTGTCGGCCCGCCAGGAAACCGCACCCGATCACGAACAGTGCTCCTGCAAGGCCGACGCCGGAAATCGCCGCCAGGGCGACGCCCGCTAAAAACACGGCGGCTGGCCCGCACACGCCGCTCGTACCTGAGCAGGACCGGCACCGGCCCATTGCCAGCACCACGGCACATCCACCCGCGAACAGGGCTTGCCATGCATTTCCCAACGGTCCGCCGGTCAACGGAAACAAGAAGGGAACGGCCACAAGCGCGGCGACCGCGCGATACCGGCCTGCAGGCGCCGCTCGAGCCGGAACGGCCGCGCGGCTCAGTGCGCCCCCGCGACCGGCCGACAAACGGCACGCTGGTCGGGATCGGCGGCGTTCGCATTTTTCACAAATCTAAACATGATGAAACATTCGTCAGCTGCAAGTTTGCAACCGTGTGCCAGGAGTCGGGATGCCGATGCAGCGCGACAAGACGAGGCCACTGAAAGCGTGGCGACATGACGGGCGTCGGCGCCTTGGCGAGACGGATCAAGGACGGGATGAAAACACAGACGATGACAGCCACGCACGGGGCGAAGCAGGACGGCTTCACCCTGATCGAGGCCATGGTGGTGGTTGCGCTGGTCGCCATTCTGGCGGCGTTGGCGGCGCCGTCCTTCACGACCCTGATCGCGAACCAGCGGGTGAACTCGTCGGCGCAGGAACTCCAGACCCTGTTCCAGTTCGCTCGCGCCGAGGCCGTCTACCAACGGACCCCCAGCACCGTCACCGCCACCGGCCAGAAATGGGAGGCCAAGGTGGGCGCGACGGTGTTGCGTGAAACGGTGCTGCCCGACGCCGTGACGGTGACGCCCGCCTCCGCCAACGGCGTGAGCTTCGACGTCACCGGCACCGCGAAGCCGGCCGCCGGCAGTGCGCCGTACCTGGTGTCGGTGTCTGCCACCAAGGCATCGAGGCTCCAGTGCGTCAGCGTGACGGGCGCCGGCCTCGTTCGCCAGGTCCGCAAGCTGGCCACCGAAAGCTGCTCCTGATCCCGCTGTGCCACCCACTGCCATGCACGCCCACGCCCATTCCATGTCCAAGTCCTCCCGGGTCAGCGGCTTCGGCCTGATCGAAGTGCTGGTGGCCGTTCTGCTCGTGAGCATCGGCCTGCTGGGCGCCGCCGGCATGCACGTACGCGCCGTCGAGTACACCATGGACACCGAGCGGCGCCAGATGGCGGCCATGGTGGCGTCGGAGCTGATGGAAACCATGCGCAGCGACACCACCACCGTGCTGCAGGCCACGGGCGCACCCAAGACCGACCTGGGCGGCTACGCCAAGGCGAAGGACGCCGCACTGCCGACGGTCACCACCGCGGATTGCACGCCCCTCAGCAGCGATCCGGGCAAGCGCCTGGGCTGCTGGGGCGCGCGTGCCAAGCGCGTCATTCCCGAACTGCCCGACACGCTCATCACGAGCGCCTTCACGGTAGGGGCCGACGCGACGACCAACGTGGTGTCCATCACAGTGGCCTGGCCGGTCAAGAAAGGCCAATGCCTGGACGGTAACGACAATGAATACTGCACCTACACCCTGCGCTCGCGCCTCTAAGCCGCGCGCGCGGCGCACCGGCGGCCCTGGCCAGCGAGGCATCTCCCTGGTCGAGATCATGGTGGCGATGGCCATCGGCCTGG
Source organism: Xylophilus ampelinus (assembly GCF_901875635.1). Lineage (GTDB taxonomy): Bacteria > Pseudomonadota > Gammaproteobacteria > Burkholderiales > Burkholderiaceae_C > Xenophilus. The sequence continues at coordinate 103,851 of NZ_CABFMN010000128.1, forward strand.
TCATCGTGCTGATCGCCACCACGGTCTACACGCAGGGCGTCTCCAACTTCAGCTTTCGCACGGGGCAAAGCGAGAACCTCGGCAACAGCCGCTATGCGCTGGACACGATCGAAGCGGCCTTTACAAAGGCAGGCTACCGCCGCGACCCCACGCAGAACATGAAGTTCGCGTTCCCCGCCAATGCGACCGCCTACAAGAACGGCTGCCAGTTCGCCGCCGGCGAGGCCATCAAGGTGCCCAGCGCCGGCGTGCTGTGCATCCGCTTCCAGGCGCGCGACAAGGACGAAACAGACTGCGCCGGCACGGCGGCGGGCATCAACAGCCTGGCGGCCTACGAGGCGCCGCCGGCGCCCGCCATCGGCGCCGGGATGTTCGTCGAGAAGTACTTCGTCGCCACGACCAGCAACGAGAAGTCGCTGGTCTGTCTCTCGGGCAACCAGGACAAGGACACGGAAGCGGGCACGCCGGTGGCCGACCGCGTGAGCGATGTGCTCTTCGAATACGGCGTCGGCAAGGCGCCAGTGGATGACGACTCGATGGCCGAGCGGAAGGTCGAAAACTACAAGACGACCGTGCCTGCCGCCGACGAGGTGGTCCGTGCGCTGCGCTACAGCCTGCTGTTCTCCAGCACGGCGGGCGGGCTGAGCAGCGTTGCGGAGTCCAGCGTCTGCGACCGCTGGCAGGCGTTGGGCGGCGTGAAGGCCAACTGCGACCTGGCCAAAGGCCAGTTGTACCAGGTCGCCAGTGGGTCGCTGATGCTACGGAACTTGATGCCATGAACGCCGCACGAATGCACCACCCGGGTGCCATGTCGCCACGCCGCGCGCAAGCGGGCGCCGCACTGTTCGTCGCCATGATCATGGTGCTGCTGCTCCTGGTGATCGCGGTGGCCGGCATGCGCACGGTCACGCTGGAGTCGCGCATTGGCGGCAACATGCTGCAAAGCCATCGCATGCAGGAGACGGCCGACGGCACCCTGCGCGAAGGCGAGCGGACGATCCAGGCCTATGGCATCTCTCTGAAGCCTTGCGCCAGCGGTGCCAAGTCGCCCGTGGACGGCAGCAAGCCCTGCTTCATCTCCGAAGCGCGCGCCGACACGAACGGCCTGAAGACGGACTTCGCGGTCAGTGCCAAGGCGTCCGGCTTCGATGACCCACGCGGCTACTGGTATCCGCGTTACATCGCCACCCAGTGCCCCAAGGGCTCCAGCGCCACCGCAGCGCTGGAATCGGCCAACACCGGCTGCACCGAGTTCTACGAAGTCAACTCGCAGGCCACCAAGTCCACGTCGGACACCACGCGCCCGGCCTGCGGGCGCGATGCGCTGTGTCTGCGCTCCGCGATCAATCTGTTCATCAAATAGTCAGCCGAGGAAACGCATGATGGTGAAGACCTCGACCCAAGACCGCTCTGCGTTCAGGGCATTCCACGCCGCGGGCCTGCTGACGGCAGCCGTTGCCCTGTTCGCCGGCCAGCACCTGGCCAGCGCCCAGGTCACGACCGAGAGTGCGCTCGCGCAGACGCCGCTCTTCGTGAGCCAGAGCTACCCGCCGCTGAACATGCTGGTGATGGGCCGCGACCACAAGATGTACTACGAGGCGTACAACGACGCCTCGGACCTGGACGGCGACGGCGTGATCGACGTGGGTTACAAGCCCGACAAGATCGACTACTACGGCTACTTCAACAACAACGCCTGCTACTCGTACAGCAGCGACAAGTTCACGCCCGTGGCTGCCGCCACCGGCACCAAGAAAAAGCAGTGCGACGGTACCAAGTGGAGTGGCGACTTCCTGAACTACCTGACCACTTCGCGCATGGACGCGATGCGGCGGGTGCTCTACGGCGGCACACGCGCGCCTAATGAAGACACCGCGTCTGGTACGGTGTTGCAGGGTTCCTTTATTCCTCGCGACGCGCACAGCTGGGGCAAGGCCTACGACCCGACTCGCGATCTGTCGATCTACGACATTCGCAAGTACACGCCGCTCGCCCAGCCTGTGGCCGGTACGCGTCATCTGTTTGCTGTGACCACAACAGCAGAAAGCGACGATGGCGCTATCCCCCGCTTGCGCGTGCTGAACGATTCGAGGTTCCAGATCTGGGAATGGGTGTCCAAGGAACAGCCCGTGGCCCAGGACAAGTGCATCGACAACGGCACCAGCTGTGAACAGGGCGCGTCCTCTAATTTCGAGATGTTGCCGTCCAGTTCCTTTCGAAATCTGAGCATTTCGACGTGGAAGTCGACGGGCAACACGCCTCGAACCGGCCCGGAGATGGATTCTTACTTCACGAACAACGCCCAAGCAGGCAATCTGTGCGGCACCGGGACACTCAGCGTGATCAACACCCAGGGGCCGAACAACAATCCTTTCGTGCCAGGGGCACACAGTTGCACGCAGGATCACTACATCACCAAGATCACCGGTGAAATCTTGATTCCTACAGCGGACAGCTATACCTTTGCTGTGGACGGCGACGACGCGGTGGATGCGACCATCGACGGCAACACCTGGGGCTGGTATGACAACCACGGCGGCGACCGCTCGCAGGGAGGACTGCAAAGCCATTCGAAAGAGATCACCTTCTCCAGCGCGGGATGGAAGACGGTGACATTTCGCCAGGTCGAGAATGCCGGCGACGATCACTGGGGCCTGGCAGTGAAGAACACGCGGCCTGCAAGCGCGATCACCGACTACAAGGTGCGGGTGGACGCATGCACGAGCGGCAATGCTGCACTGCGCGAAGACACCTGCAAGCCCTATCAGAACGACGCCGGCACCATCGTCTACAAGCCGACCGGCCTGCTGCACGATTTCGGCGAGAACGAGAAGATGTACTTCGGTCTTCTCACGGGCTCGTACCAGAAGAATATCGCCGGCGGCACGCTGCGCCGCAACGTGAGCAAGTTCACGTCGGAAGTGAATCCCAAGACCGGCCAGTTCATCACCCCGGCCGACGGCAAGGGCATCGTCGCCAACATCGACGGCCAGAAGGTCATCGGCTTCAACGGGTCGACCTACAACAACTGCGGGTGGATCACCGACGGCCCGATCAGCAAGAAGGACCACCCTGAAAACTGCGCCATGTGGGGCAATCCTGTGGCAGAGATGATGTTCGAGACGCTGCGCTACTTCGCCGGTGCGACTGCGGCGCATGCCACTTACGACTACGGCAACGGCTCGAGCAAGGACAAAGACCTGGGCCTTTCCAAGCCGGCTTGGAAGCCGCCCTACTCCTCCTCCACCGGTGGCGGCGGCTACCTACAGTGCGCGCGGCCGGTCATGACGGTGCTGAGCGATATCAACCCGTCCTACGACTCCAAGATTCCCGGCAGCCAGTACAACCCGATCGCGATCGATGCTTCAGACCTGGGCGCCTTCGATGTTTCGAGCGAGGTCGATGCGATCGGCGCCGCCGAAGGCATTCACGGCAAGAACTTCTTCATCGGTCAGTCCGTCGCGAAGCCGAGCAATGCGGACGACGCCCCCACAGTCAAGACGGTCAGCCGTCTTTCCGAGGTCCGGGGCCTCTCGCCGCAAGAACCCAGCAAGGAGGGCACCTACTACGCCGCGGGCGTCGCGCGCTACGCCGCCAACAATTTCCTCTTCGGCAACGCCAAAGGCAAGAACCGGCTGATGACCTACTCCGTAGCCATCGCGTCACCGCTGCCTGAGATCCGCTTCCCGGTGGGCGCAGGACGCTATGTCACCATCGCGCCATACGCCAAATCGGTGACCGGCAGCGGCATCGACAACACGAAGTTCGCGCCGACGAACCAGATCGTGGACTACTACGTCGACCGCATCGCCAACACGGGCGCAGCCGACCAGGATACGGCGGTCAACGGGGGGCGACCGTATGCGGAGTTCCGCATCAACTACGAGGACGTGGAGCAGGGTGCCGACCACGACATGGATGCCATTTCCCGCTACACGGTGGCGCTGCAGGCCGACAACACGGTGAAGATCGACATGGTGTCCGAATACGCCGCAGGCGGCATCGGCCAGCACCAGGGCTACGTGATCTCCGGCACGACGAAGGACGGCATGTACCTGGACGTCCGGGACAAGGACACCGCATCGGTGTTCTATGCCCTCAACACGCCGCAAGGACGCGACCCAGGGTATTGCCTGAACCGCTCCACCGATCCTGAGTGCATCAACCTGGGCCTGACCTCCAGCCGCGTCTTCACGCCGAGTGCGACCAGCAGCTCCGGTACCTTTCTGAAAGGCCCTCTGTGGTATGCAGCGAAGTACGGCATGCCGGGACGCGACCCGAGCACCGTCGCGGGCGACCCCGACAACTACTTTCTGGTCACCAACGCCACGACCCTGAAGGCGCAGATGACCAAGGCCTTCAACGACATCGTGCAGAACACGAATTCGGTGACGGCAGTGTCGGTCGATGTGCCTGGAGGCACGATCACCGCCGGCGCCGACCTGTATCGAACCCGCTTCGAAGCCGATGGATGGACGGGTGACGTGATCCGCGAACGGCTCACCGACACCAAGACAGGCCTGAACTACGTGCGCACGTGGAGCGCGGCAGAGAAGTTGTCCAACCGCACCACGGCAAGGAAGATCTACTACTCGGCTGCCGGTGTCGCGACGCCGACGCTGCGGGAGTTCACCTGGGAGGCAATCAACGGCCAGACGTCCGATGTGGCGTGGAAGACCGCGCTCAACATCAACCCGGCCACGAACACATCGGATAGCAAGGCGGAGCAGCGCATCGCCTTCCTGCGCGGCGAGAACGACACGCTGCGGGAACGCAAAAAGCTGACCAATGGAAAGTCCAATATCCTGGGCGACATCGTGAACTCCTCGCCCGTGCGGGTGAACGGCCCGCTTTACCGGGCGAGTGCAGCCGACGGGCTGGAAGGCACCGGCAGCAACTATGGCACTTTCGCCAGCGGCCAGGCGGGCCAGCCCGAAATGATCTATGTGGGCGCCAACGACGGCATGCTGCACGCGTTCCGCGCCGAAACCGGCGAGGAGGAGTTCGCGTTCATTCCCACGGCGGTGCGAACCAATCTGAACCTGCTGACCGCGTCCAACTACGGCGTCAAGGACGGCATCGAGCACCGCTACTACGTCGACGGCACGCCCACGGTGTCGGACGTTTATTTCGGCGGCAAGTGGCACAAGGTGCTGGTGGGCAGCCTGGGCGCCGGGGGCAGGGCGGTGTTTGCGATGGACATCACCGATCCGACCGCGCCCAAGTTGCTGTGGGAGTTCGGCTCCGGCGATAACAACAACATGGGCAACTCTCTGGCTCAGCCGACGATTGCGCGGCTGAACGACCCGAGCTCAGGCAAAGGCAAGTGGGTGGCGCTGGTGCCGAACGGCTACCAGGGGGGCAACAGCCTGGCGGGCAACGGTGGCGCCAGCCTGTTCGTCATCGACATCTCCAACGGCAGCGTGCTGCGTCGGCTGGACGTGGATGCAGGCGCGACGACGGCCGAGCTGGGGACGCTGGGCAATGGCCTGTCGCGCATCTCTGCCGTCGACGGTAACGGCGACGGCAAGGCCGACATGGCCTACGCGGGTGACCTGATGGGGAACGTGTGGCGCTTCGACATGCGCAGCGGCGACGTGAACGCATGGACCGCGCAAAAGCTGTTCACGGCCAAGGATGGGACCGGCGCACGCCAGCCCATCACCGCGGCGCCCTACGTGACCGGACATCCGCTCGGTCGAGGCGACCTGGTCATGTTCGGGACTGGGCGTCTGCTCACGGCGACCGATAAGAGCAGCACGCAGAAGCAGAGCGTCTACGGCATCTGGGACCGTTACTCGGAGTTCAGTTCGGTGGCGCCGTCGCCGCTGCCAACCGCCAACAAGACGCGCAGCAACCTGCAGGACCAGAGCTTCACCGAGCTGGTCGCGGGCTCGGGCAACTATGGGATCTCCAAGACGCCCATGCAGTGGTACAAGACGACGGCCACGGGCACGACGGACACGGATGTCGACAAGTGGGGCTGGTACGTCGATCTGCCGCGCAACGGCGAGAAGATGACCTACGACATGACGCTGTACGGCAAGGGACTGTTCTTCTCGACCATCCGCACGTCCGAAGACCCATGCTCCGCCGGCCTCAGCGGCACGCTCTACGCGATCGACCCCAACTCGGGCGGGCAGACGAACTACGTGGTGTTCGACATGAACGGCGACGGTGCCTTCAATGCCTTCGACGCGGTGGGAGGCGGCACGGTCAGCGGCACACAGACCGGGGCCGGCAAGCAGACCATCCGCGCGGCACGGGTCTTCGATCCGAGCGCGAACGCCGAGAAGCGCGTCAACTCGGGGGTCGAGTTCGGCCGCCAGAGCTGGCGCCGGCAACCTCCGAACTGAGGCCAAAGATGACAGCACTCTGCATGTACGCTCAGTCGAGTGGACGAGTCCGCCGGCCTCGCCTGACCGGGAAGGAAGTCTCCATGCGCCAGTCTGCAAAGGGCTTCACGCTCATCGAATTGATGATCGTGGTCGCCGTTGTCGCGATCCTGGCGGCCATTGCCTATCCGTCATATCAGGAGTACGTGATGCGGTCGCGGCGCGTGGAAGGGCAGGCACTGCTGAACGATGTGGCTGCGCGCCAGGAACGCTGGCGCGCGCAGAACGGCACCTACATGACGGACCAGGCGAACATCGACAAGCTCAAGTTGCCCTATGGCGACAAGTCCGAACACGGCTACTACAACTTGAAAGTGGGCTTCGTGGCTGACGGCTCCGACGGCGGCTATACGCTGACGGCTGAACGGGCGCTCAGCCAGACTGCAGACACCCGCTGCGGCGACTTCATCTTGACCGCCACGGGCAAGAAGGACGTATCGTCGGGCACAGTGGCGGACTGCTGGAGATAAGGGCGGTACCCCACGGCAGACGTCTCGGACAGCGGCCGGCTCGCCCGGCCACCCTGGCGTTCAGAATGTCAGCACGCCCGACGTGCGCAACCACCGGATCTCCTGGCTGCGCACCAGCCGCGCCAGCGCGCTGGCCGGGTCCGCGGCCAGCACACCGATCTCGGCCATGATCTCTTCGGTCTCCGCCGGCTTGGTGTGGGTGATGTAGATCGGGTAGCGGCGCCCGGCGGCGATTTGGCTCAGCTCGGCCGCGAGCGAGTCCGGCGCGAGGTGCAGGCTGCGCGCGGCCAGGGCCAGCTCGCGGTTGCTGAAGGCGGTCTCGATGACCAGCGCCGCGACGTCCAGCGCGTTGATGCGATCCCAGAAGGGCTTGTTGCGTTCGGTGTCGCCGCTGAAGACCCAGTGCGGGCCTCCAGTCGCCGGCCGGATGGCAAAGCCGCAGGCCGGCACCGTGTGGACGGCTGGCAGCACCTCGACGACCTTGGGCGCACGGGTGCCGATGCGCAGGGTTTCGCCCACGGCAAAGTCGTGAAAGCTGACGAAAGGCGCGTCTTGGCTGGGAATGTTCGCGAAATCGGGCCAGATGACGTTGTTGAAGACGTGGGCCCGCAGCGCCTCGATGGTGGCCCGCAGCGCATGTACCCGCAGCGGTGCGCCGCGCTGGCTGGCCACGGCGTCGATCATGAGGGGAAGCGCAGCGACATGGTCGAGGTGCGAATGGGTAAGCACGACGTCGTCGATGGCCGCCATCTCTTCCAGAGTCAGGTCGCCGACGCCCGTCCCGGCGTCGACCAGCAGGTCGTCGTCGACCAGGAAAGACGTGGTGCGGCAGTCCCTGGCGATGGCGCCCGAACAACCCAGCACACGCACCTGCATCGGATCAATCCTTCCAGAAAGCAATCACTTGCGCTCGAATTGAATGGCGCCGTCCCAATCGGTGTCGGGGGGCCGCATGCGGATGGAGGCTAAGCGCTGGGCGTAAACCCGGTAAAGGACTTTTTTCTCATGCCCGCGGCGCAACGCATCAAGAAGCAGTTCCGTGGCATGCCAACGGCGTGCGCGGTAGGCCTCCAGCACGGCCTGCCATTGTGATAGCTCTTCGAGCTGTTGCGGCGTGGCGTTTGCGCGCAAGCCACGGGGGGTAAAGATGGTGACCTCCTGCAGCTTGCCCTTGACCCGGACGCGGTCCACCTCCTGCCACAGGTGGGCGTCACACTGCAGGCGGGTGGCTTCGCTGGCCACGATATCGATGCCATAGTGCTCGCCCAGACCTTCCAGCCGAGCGGCAAGGTTGACGGCGTCGCCGATGACGGTATAGCTGCGGCGGTGCGTGGAGCCCATGTCGCCCACGCTCATGACGCCGGTATTCAGGCCGATGCCGACACTGAGGGACGGCAGGCTACGAAGCCGGTGGGTGGCGTTGATGTGGTCTACTGCCGCGCTCATCTCCATCGCGGCCCGCACGGCCAGGCTGGCATGCTCGGGCGTGTCCACCGGTGCGCCCCAGAAGGCCATGACGCAGTCGCCCATGTACTTGTCGACGGTCCCGCAATGCGCACTGATGATGTCCGTCAGGCGGCTGAACACCTCGTTGAGAAAGGTCTGCAGGTCCTCGGGCGCCATCTGCTCCGACAGGCGGGTGAAGCCGCGCATGTCGCAGAACATGACGGTCAGTTCCTTGCTTTCGGCTCGCATGCTGTAGCGGCTCGGGTCGAGCACCATCTCGCTCACCAGTTGTGGGGGCACGTAGGTACCGAAGAGCTTGGCCAGTCCGCGGCGCGTGCGCGCCTCGACGAAGTAGCCCCAGCCCATGTTGAGCGCAAAGGCCGCCGCCACCATCAACACGCTCGCCGCCTGCGGCATCACCAGGCCGCTGCGCTGGAAGAGCAGGTGGTTGATGCCCAGAGGCGCCAGCATGCAAGTCAGAGCCAGGAGCACGGCACGCACCGGGCCGAGCAGCGAAAGGCCGATCGCCAGGATGCCGCCAAGCAACACGATCATGGTGAAATCGTAGCCTGCAGCGTAGTCCGGCACGGCCAGGAAGCGGCGGTCGAGCAGGCTCGATATCATGCTCGCGTGGACCTCGACGCCAGGATAGGTGGCACTCACCGGGGTGGCGCGCAGGTCCTGCAGGCCCGGCGCGCTCGCGCCGACGAGCACGATCTTCCCGCTCAGTTCACCCGCTGCCAGTCGACCATCCAGCACGTCGATGGCAGAGATGTAGCGGAAAGATCCGCCCTGTGCCCCGCCCGGCCCGCGGTAGGGCACGAGCGCGCTGGCCTGCTGATCGACCGGCACGGCCAGCGGTCCACTGGGCTGGCCCATCACCAGCGCCTCCAGGATCGGGGCCGCGCCGCCCACTTCGCGGGCCAGACGTGGATAGGGCGCCGAGGCGCCCGTGGCCCGCCGATAGACGGCCAAGCTCAAGGATTCGTAATAGCCGGCCAAGGACGGGTCGGCGCCCTGGACCGGCTCGTAGCGCGCGATGAGCGGCACCGCGCGGACCACGCCATCCGCATGGGGGTCGATGACCACATTGAGAAATCCCGCAGGCGCCACGGCCGCCAAGACGGGGATGCTGGCGCCGTAGCTGTTCCATGCTGTGGCGTAGTCGCGCGCGTTCGGCAAGGCGTCGGGCGGCAGAACGGGTGGTGGCAACCCGCCTTTGGCGCGTGGCTGGGGGCTTTGCGTGAAATAGAACCCCAGCACCACGTTCTGACCCGCAAGGGAATGGGCGAACGCGGCGTCGTGGTCCGGCGCGGCGGCCAGCGATCGCATCGCCACACCGTGTCCCGAGCCGTTGCTCGAGCGCTCGCCGCCCAGCGCTGCCTGGCCCGAGTGACGATCGGCTTCGGCAAACATCACGTCGAAGCCGAGGACCGAGGCCTGCTGGCGTCCGAGGACTTCGCTGGTCAGCCGCGCCAGCCGATCGCGGCTCCAGGGCCATTGGCCGACTTCCTGCAAGCTTGTGTCGTCGATGTCGACGATGACGATGCGAGGGTCGAGCGTGGCCGGCAACGTTGCGCGCAGCCGGGCGTCGTAGATCAGCGCGTCGAAACGGTCGAGGAAAGGAATGCGCCAGATGCCAGCCGCATGCCCCAGCGCCAGCAACACCGGCAGCAGCGTGACGGCGACACGCAGCCAGTGCCGCCGTAGCGGCCTTATCAGCCGCTGCACTGCGGCAAGGGCCGGTCAGCCGTTGACGAACTGCATGCGCGTGCCACCAAGCTCGAGCACATCGCCGTCCTGCAGCGCGACAGCCTCGGCCCCCAGAGGCTCGCCGTTGAGCGTCGTCCCCCCGTCGATCGGTGCCACCACGTAGCCCTGCAGGCGACGGGTGACGGCCGCCACGGCCACGCCGGGTTTCCCGATGGTAGTGACCACTTTCTGCAGCGACACCTCGCGGCCCGCGCCGCTCCCGCTGAGCACGCGGATGACGGCCGATGCGCCTCCGCCCAGAGGAACGGGCGCAGTGACCCCGGCCGACAGAGGAACCGGAGCTGACGCGGGCGCGAGGCCCGCAGCCGCCGGACGAGGCGCAGGCATGTCGACGGCCGGGCCGTTGACTGCCAGGTAGCGGATCTTGTACTTGCCGACTTCGATGACGTCGTTGTGCTCGAGCGCCTGCTTGCGGATGGCACGCGCGTTGACGTAGGTGCCGTTGGTGCTGTTGAGGTCTTCAAGGTAGACATCGGAGCCGATCATGTGCAGCACGGCATGCTCGCCGCTCACGGCAAGATTGTCGATCACGATGTCGTTGTAGGGGCGGCGGCCCAGCGTGGTGCGCTCCTTGGCAAGCGACACCTCCTTGAGGACAACTCCATCGATAGCAACCACCAACTTCGGCATGGCCGACTCTCCTGAAGAACGCGTGATAGGGGTATGTCGGCAGGCCCTGGGGAAACGGCCTTCCCGGTCTGTTAATCGGGAGCGGAGGCCGGCCCGGCCAGCGCCAGCACCACCGAGATGTTGTCCCGGCCCCCATTCTCGTTCGCAGCTGCAACCAAAAGTGTTGCTTTTTCTGGAAGACTGTTATCTTGTAACAAAAGTGTGAAAATCTGCGCGTCGCTCACCATTTCGCTGAGACCGTCCGAGCACAGCAGGAAAAGATCCCCAGGTTCCGCCACGTGCTCGTTGACCTCGAGCTCCACCTGCCGCTCGATGCCCAGCGCACGAGTGACGAGGTTGCGATGAGGAGATACGGCAGCCTCTTCCGGCGTGATGGCACCGGCGTCGAGCTGCTCTTGCAGCAACGAATGGTCACGGGTGAGCAACTCGAACTGGGTGCCTCGGCGGAGCCGATAGCAGCGCGAGTCGCCGATGTGCCCGACCAACACCCGCGGACCTCCGAAGGCCGCGACGACCAACGTGGTGCCCATGCCGCGCAACTGGTCGTTGGCCGCGCTGGCTTCGAAGATGGCGCGGTTGGCCTCGTCCGTGCTGCTCTGCATGGCCCGCCGCATGGCGCGAGACGGTGCGGCAGGCCCCGCGTGCGCCAACCACCGACCGAAGCTGGCCTGCACGAGCGCGATCGCCATGCCGCTGGCCACTTCTCCTCCGTTGTAGCCTCCCATCCCGTCAGCCAGCACGGCGACGCCAAGGCTGGGATCGAATGCGATCGCGTCCTCGTTGTTGCCTCGGACCTTGCCCGCATCGGTGAGCGCGGCGAATTCCCAAGGCAGCGGCAGCACCGACGTCGTAACGGAAACAGGTGCAGCGTTGGGCATGGACTAGGTTTCGGTTTTCAGGTTGCGGCCACAGCGCTGCGTCGGCTCAGCCACTTGCCGACGGCGATCACCAGCACGGCCCCGGCAGCGGCAGCGGCATGCAGCAGCCACGGGTTGGCTGCCATGACGCCGCGCAGCGACACGTCGCTGGCGATGGTTTCGCCACCCACCCAGCCGATCAGGGCGGCGCCCAGCATGACAATGATCGGGAAGCGCTCCATCAGCTTGATCATCAGCGTGCTGCCGAAGATCACGAGCGGGATGCTGATGGCCAGGCCCAGCACCAGCAGGACCATGCTGCCTTGGGCAGCCGCCGCCACGGCAATCACGTTGTCCAGGCTCATGACCAGGTCGGCGATGAGGATGGTGCGCACGGCCGCCATCATGCCGCCGTACTCCTTGCCCTCGCCTTCGTCCTCGTCCTCGTCGCCCAGCAGCTGCACGCCGATCCACAGCAGCAGCAGGCCGCCGATGATCTGCAGGTAAGGCAGTGCGAGCAGCTTGGCGGCGACTACCGTCAGCACGATGCGCAGCACGACCGCGGCGCCGGAGCCGAAGAGGATCGCCTTCTTCTGCTGTGCGGGCGGCAACGAACGGGCGGCCAGCGCGATCACGACCGCGTTGTCGCCCGAGAGGATGATGTTGATCCAGATGATCTTGACCAGACCGATCCAGAAGTCAGCGCTTTGCAGGATTTCCATTGATGACGTCTCCACGATGTTATGTGTGGAAAGGGCGCTCGCAACCTGAATTGCGAGCGCCCTCTCGTTTGTGTGGCGCGAAAGCGATCTGCCCGGCTGGCAGGATCAGAGCAGGCCCTTGAGCAGCTTGCCCATCTCGGAGGGGTTGCGGGTGATGGTGAAGCCGCACTCTTCCATGATGGCGAGCTTGGCATCGGCCGTGTCGGCCCCACCCGAGATCAGCGCGCCGGCATGACCCATGCGCTTGCCGGGAGGCGCCGTGACCCCGGCGATGAAGCCGACGATCGGCTTCTTCATGTGGTCCTTGCACCAGCGGGCGGCTTCGGCCTCGTCGGGGCCGCCGATCTCGCCGATCATGATCACGGCGTCCGTGTCGGGATCGTCGTTGAAGGCCTTCATCACGTCGATGTGCTTCAGGCCGTTGATCGGGTCGCCGCCGATGCCCACCGCGGTGGACTGGCCGATGCCCAGCTCGGTGAGCTGCGCCACGGCTTCATAGGTCAGCGTGCCGGAGCGGCTGACCACGCCGACGCGGCCCTTCTTGTGGATGTGGCCCGGCATGATGCCGATCTTGATCTCGTCGGGCGTGATGAGGCCAGGGCAGTTGGGGCCCAGCAGCAGCGTCTTCTTGCCGCCCTTGGCTTCCTTGGCCTTCATCTTGTTGCGCACTTCGAGCATGTCCTTGACCGGGATGCCTTCGGTGATGCAGATGGCCAGGTCCAGGTCGGCCTCGACGGCTTCCCAGATCGCGGCGGCGGCACCGGCGGGTGGCACGTAGATCACCGACACGGTGGCGCCGGTCTGGGTGGCGGCTTCCTTCACCGAGGCGTAGATCGGGATGTTGAAGATCGACTCGCCGGCTTTCTTCGGATTCACGCCGGCCACGAAGCAGTTCTTGCCGTTCGCGTATTCCTGGCACTTCTCGGTGTGGAACTGCCCGGTCTTGCCCGTGATGCCCTGGGTGATGACCTTGGTGTCCTTGTTGATGTAGATCGACATGGCGAATGTTCCTTACTTGACGGCTGCAACCACTTTTTGGGCCGCTTCGGCCATCGTGTCGGCGCTGATGATGGGAAGGCCCGATTCGGCCAGCATCTTCTTGCCCAGCTCCTCGTTCGTGCCCTTCATGCGCACGACCAGCGGCACCTGCAGGTTCACGGCCTTGCAGGCGGTGATCACGCCGGTGGCGATGGTGTCGCACTTCATGATGCCGCCGAAGATGTTGACCAGGATGGCCTTGACCTTGGGGTTCTTGAGCATGATCTTGAAGGCCTCGGTCACCTTCTCGGGGGTGGCGCCGCCGCCCACGTCGAGGAAGTTCGCCGGCTCGGCGCCGAAGAGCTTGATGGTGTCCATGGTGGCCATCGCCAGGCCCGCACCGTTCACCAGGCAGCCGATGTTGCCGTCCAGGCTGATGTAGGCGAGGTCGAACTTGCTGGCCTCGATCTCGGCCGGGTCTTCCTCGTCGAGGTCGCGCAGCGCGACGATCTCGGGGTGGCGGAAGAGGGCGTTGGAGTCGAAGTTGAACTTGGCGTCCAGCGCGACCAGGTTGCCCTTGGAGTCGCAGTTCAGCGGGTTGATTTCCACCAGCGACGCGTCGGTGTCCATGTAGCACTGGTAGAGCTTGGCGAACAGGTCGACGGCCTGGTCGACCGAGCCACCCGAGAGGCCGATGGCCGCGGCGATCTTCTTGCTCTGCTCGGGGGTGATGCCGGTCAGCGGGTCGATGTACTCGGTGACGATCTTCTCGGGCGTGGAATGCGCCACTTCCTCGATGTCCATGCCGCCTTCGCTCGACGCGATGAAGGCGACCTTCTGCGTGGCACGGTCGGTGACCAGCGACACGTAGAGTTCGTTCTTGATGTCGGCGCCGTCCTCGATGTAGAGGCGGCGGACCTTCTGGCCTTCGGGGCCGGTCTGGTGCGTCTTGAGCTGCATGCCCAGGATCTCCCCGGCCAGCTTCTTCACGTCGTCGATGGTCTTCGCGACCTTCACGCCGCCGCCCTTGCCGCGGCCGCCGGCGTGGATCTGGGCCTTGACCACCCACACCGGGCCGCCGAGCTTCTGTGCGGCCTCGACCGCCTCTTGGACCGTGAACGCCGGGATGCCGCGGGGCACAGGCACGCCGAACTTGGCAAGAATTTCCTTGCCCTGGTACTCGTGAATCTTCATGAGGAGTCTCTCGGAACGGAGTTGGATGGTTCTGTTGTCCGCGGGCCACGCGCACCGGCTGGCTGGGCAGGCGGGGGCGGCGGAGCAGCCGTCGACTGTATCATGGTGCGTTGCACCACAGGGCCGGACCGCTCATGTGGTCAATACGTAGTTTCCGCGTGAGCGGAAGCGCTTCCCCGCAGCTCGAGTCAGAGGAGGCATCGCATGCCCAGGATCTTCATCGACGGCGAAGCCGGCACCACCGGCCTGCAGATTCGCGAGCGACTCGCCCGCATGCCGCAGGTCGAGCTGGTCAGCATCGCACCCGAGCTGCGCAAGGACGCCTCCGCCAAGCGCGACCTGATGGCCGGGGTCGACCTGGTCATCCTGTGCCTGCATGACGACGCCGCGCGCGAGTCGGTCGCCTTGATCGACGGCCTGGGCAGCCGCAAGCCGCGCATCGTCGACGCCTCGACCGCGCACCGCGTGGCGCCGCGCTGGGTCTACGGCTTTCCAGAACTGGCGCCCGGGCAGGCCGAGGCGGTGGCAAAGGCCGAGCGCGTCGCCAATCCGGGCTGCTACGCCACCGGCGCCATCGCGCTGGTGCGGCCGCTGGTCGATGCGGGGCTGCTGCCCGCCGATTTCCCGATCGCATTGCCTTCGGTGAGCGGCTACTCCGGCGGCGGCCGCACCATGATCGAGGCCTACGAGGCCGGCACCGCCCCGCTGTTCGAGACCTATGCACTGGGCCTGAAGCACAAGCACATCCCCGAGATCATGAAGTACACCGGCCTCACGGCGCGGCCCGTCTTCATCCCTTCGGTGGGCAACTTCAAACAGGGCATGCTGGTGCAATTGCCGCTGCATCTCGACCAGCTGCCGGGCAAGCCAAAGGCAGGCGACCTGCAGGCCGCGTACGCCGCGCATTACGCGAAGAGCAACACGCCCGAGCAGTTCGTCAAGGTGTTGCCGCCGACCGAGGACGGCAAGCTTGACGCGCAGGCACTCAACGACACGAACGTGCTGGAAATCCGCGTGTTCCCGAACGAGGACCACCGCCACGCCGTCGCCATCGCACGGCTGGACAACCTGGGCAAGGGCGCCAGCGGCGCCGCGGTGCAGAACCTGTCGCTGATGCTGGGCCTCTGATGCTATCGTTTTGATAGCTTTCAGCGCCCAACCTGCGGGCGCTGCAGGTCTTTTTGCCACTCAAGCCAGCGCGAAAGCCGGACGCTCAGCCATTCACCACGGCACGCGCCAGCGCCACCAACGCCGCCGACATCAGCAGCGCGCCGCCCGCCTGCAGCAACCCTCCCACCCAGCGGCCGGAGCGCGCGGTGTGCAGGCGCTCGGCAACGGCAGTTCCCCAGCGGGTCTGCAGCACATCGGCCAGATGCACCCGGCCCGCACGCGCGGGCCCGGTCAGGCGAAGTCCCCAGCAGGCCAGTTGCCAGCCGGCCGCCGCAGCGAGCAGGCAGCCGCCGATGCCCTGGCTGCGCAACGCGCCATAGAGGCCCTGCACCCAACCGATCAGCAGGGGGTCCCGGAGGTCCATGGCCAAGGGCTGCAGCACCGGGCGCGTGGCTTGGGGTGCCGATGGTGATCGAATGGCGGACGCGCTCGCCTGCCGGCGGCTGACCGCCAGCGGCGCAGCCGCATGCACGGGCCGTTGCCCCTGAATGACTTCATTTCTCCCTGCCTGTTCTTCTGCGAAAACGATGCGAAGCACGGAAATTGTGTTTCGCCCGCGACCCAAAGTCAATTTTTACCGACTGACTTTCAGTGGTCGGATCGGAACCATCCCCGCGATGAGTTCCGCCCAGGATCGCGACGCATTCAGCCAGAGGCTGCGCCTTTCGCTCGACCGCGCGGGCTGGAAGGTGATCGGCGCGACCGGCCTGGCGCGCGAATTCAACCGTCGCAGCAGCAACCACCCGGTCACCGCCCATGCAACCCGGAAGTGGCTGCAGGGCGAGGCGATCCCGGCGCAGGGCCGACTGCAGGAACTGGCCCGCTGGCTGGAAGTGCCGCCGCAGTGGCTGCGCTTCGGCGACGAGCCGTCATCCGCGGCGGCGCGCCGCCCGCCCGGCGTGTCGGAGTCGTCACCAGCACCCTACGTGCCGGAGCTTGCGGCCAAGCTGGCCGCGGACCTGGCCCGGCTCAGCCCCGAGCAGTTGCGGGTGATCGAAGCGCTGGTCGGCCTCTTGCTGAGCGAGCAGCCTCGGCCGCAGCAGGCCTAACCACTGCCCACAGGGCGTACGGGCGGCGCCGCCTCGAGCAGGTCGCGCAGCGTGCGCAGGTCGCGTGCGATCCAGCGCGCATCACGCTCGAAGGCCGCGTCGTCCATGGACGGCTGGCGCAGCAGCGTGAACTGGAATTCGCACACGTCCTCGCCCAGGCCGATGACGCGAAAGGGCAGGTAGATCTCGGCCGCGCACTCGGGCGCCTCGGGCGTCACCCAGTGGTCGAGCACCCCGAAGTCGTTGGCAGGCGCGAAGCGCACGCGGGCGCGGCTGCCCTCGGCGGTCTCGAAGCGCCAGTGCGCACCCTCGCGCGTGAAGTGGCCGCTGGACAGGCCATTGGCCCATTCGGGCATCCGCAGCGGGTCGGCGGCCAGCGCCCAGGCACGCCGCCAGTCGCAGGCCACGCGCTCAGTGATCACGCGCGTCATGGTGGGAAGAACATCAGTCATCGTCACCTCCGGTTCGCAGGACTTTCGCCACCGTGGCGCCCGCAAAGCCGCGCGCCAGGAGGAAGCGGGCCTGTCGGGCGCGCTCCTTCGCATCCGACGGCGGCGCGTCGAAGCGGCGCTGCCACAGCGCGCGGGCGCGTTCCAGCTCGGTGGCCTGCAGGCTGGACACCGCCTCGGCCACGGCGTCGGCCGCGATGCCCTTGGCCTGCAGTTCCTGCCTCACCCGGGCCGCACCCAGCCGCGGGGCACGCTGGTGCAGCACCGACTGCACGACCCGCGCTTCGCTGATGAAGTCCTTGGCGGCCAGCTCGTCCAGTGCCCGCGCCAAGCTGCCGGCCTCCTCTTCGTGGCGGGCGAGCTTGCGCTCCAGCTCGGCACGCGAATGTTCACGCTGGCTCAGCAGACGCAGCGCGCGGCCCTTGAGCGAAGGAGCGGAAAAGGCCATTTGCTATGAATTCGATAGCTGCTCGCGCCCGCAGGATGGGCGCTGGAAGGCAATTTGGCTTGAAACCCATGGACCTGCCGACGCGCAGGGCGCGAAAGAAATCTTTCACGCGCCCCCTGCGTTCGGCTGTCGGATCCCGTTTTCAGTCGGCCTCGCCCGCCGCCCCCATGGGCAGAAGCGAGATGCCGAGCGACTCGCGCACCTTGTTCTCGATCTCGATGGCCAGGTCGGGGTTCTCGCGCAGGAACTCGCGGGCGTTGTCGCGGCCCTGGCCGATCTTCTCGCCACCGTAGGCGTACCAGGCGCCGGACTTCTCGACGATGCGGGCGTTGACGCCCATGTCGATGATCTCGCCCTCGCGGCTGATGCCCTCGCCGAAGAGGATGTCGAACTCGGCCGTCTTGAAGGGGGGCGAAACCTTGTTCTTCACCACCTTGACCTTGGTCTCGTTGCCGATCGCCTCGTCGCCCTTCTTGATGGTGCCGATGCGGCGGATGTCCAGGCGCACCGAGGCGTAGAACTTCAGCGCGTTGCCGCCGGTGGTGGTTTCGGGCGAGCCGAACATGACGCCGATCTTCATGCGGATCTGGTTGATGAAGATGACCATGCAGTTGGTCTTCTTGATCGTCGCGGTGAGCTTGCGCAGCGCCTGGCTCATGAGGCGGGCCTGCAGGCCGGGCAGCGAATCGCCCATCTCGCCCTCGATTTCGGCCTTGGGCGTGAGAGCGGCGACCGAGTCGATGACGATCAGGTCGACGGCGCCGGAGCGCACCAGCGAATCGGTGATTTCCAGGGCCTGCTCGCCGGTGTCGGGCTGGCTGATGAGCAGCTCCTGCAGGTTCACGCCGAGTTTCTGGGCGTATTGGGTGTCGAGCGCGTGTTCGGCGTCGACGAAGGCGCAGGTGCCGCCCTGCTTCTGCATGTTGGCGATCACTTGCAGCGTGAGCGTGGTCTTGCCAGACGACTCCGGACCGTAGATCTCGACCACGCGGCCGCGCGGCAGGCCGCCGACGCCCAGCGCCACGTCCAGGCCCAGCGAGCCGGTGGAGACGACCTGGATGTCCGCGATGGCCTCGCCCTCGCCCAGGCGCATGATCGTGCCCTTGCCGAACTGCTTCTCGATCTGGGCCAGCGCGGCTTGCAGCGCCTTGGCCTTTTCGCTGTCGGCGCCCGTGTTGCCACCGGCGACCTTTGCTCCCTTGACGACTGCGTCCATCTCGAAACTCCTTGAAAAACAACGGGTTGGGCTTGAATCGGATCCGGCTGCGATTAACGACAGGCTGGATGCATGACCAGTAATGTAGCGGCTCATACTTTTCTTGGAAGCTTGTTTTTGGTCAGTTTGCCTGACTAAAATGCGCCATGGCTGCACTCCCCGACGACGCCTGGCGCCAGACCCACCTGGGCCGCCTGCTCGGCCACGCGATGCGCCGCTTCGACGCCCGCGTGTTCGAGCTCATGGCGCACGACGTCGAGGTCCCGCTGGCGCTGTCGAACCTGGCGGCCCGCCAGCAGGTGACGGCGGCGCACATCCACATCACGCGCCACCTGGCGCGCGCCGGCTCGCGCCTCACCGACCTGGCCGAGAGCGCCGGCATGAGCAAGCAGGCGATGGCCGCCCTGGTCGACCAATGCGCCGCCTGGGGCCTGGTCACGCGCGAGGCCGACCCGCACGACGCCCGCGCCCGCCGCGTCGTCTTCACGGCCGACGGGCTGGCCTGGCTCGACGCCTTCCGCCGCTCGGTCGCGCAGGCCGAGGCCGAATTCCGCGCCAGCGTGGGCGAAGAGGTGGCGACCGTGGTGGCGCTGGGGCTGGAGGCGTACGCGGGGTCTTGAGGGCGGGATCGGACAGCCGAACGCAGAGGGCGCAAAGGATTCGCAGAGGCCGCAGAGGAAACTTCCAAAGATTTCTTCTGGCTTTTCTGCGTTCTCTGCGTCATCTTTGCGCCCTCTGCGTTCGGAAGTCCGCGTTCCACGCCTTCCTAGAATCCCGCACCCCTCGGAGACACCCCATGCGCATCCTCATTGCCGAAGACGACCAGGTCCTGGCCGACGCGCTGCTGCGCAGCCTGCGCACCTCGGGCGCCGCGGTCGACCACGTGGCCAACGGCTCGCAGGCCGATGCGGCGCTGATGACGAATTCCGAGTTCGACCTGCTGATCCTCGACCTCGGCCTGCCCCAGCTGCACGGGCTGGAGATCCTCAAGCGCCTGCGGGCACGCGGCTCGCAGATGCCGGTGCTGGTGCTGACGGCCGCCGATTCGGTGGAGGAGCGGGTCAAGGGCCTGGACCACGGCGCCGACGACTACATGGCCAAGCCCTTTTCGCTGCAGGAGCTGGAAGCGCGCGTGCGCGCCCTCACGCGGCGCGGCATGGGCGCCACCAGCAACGCGATCAAGCACGGCCCGCTGCTGTACGACCAGGCCGGCCGGGTGGCGACCATCGACGGCAAGATGGTGGAGTTGTCGGCGCGCGAGCTGGGCCTGCTCGAAGTGCTGCTGCAGCGCGCCGGCCGGCTGGTGAGCAAGGACCAGCTGGTCGAGCGCCTGTGCGAATGGGGCGAGGAAGTCAGCCTCAACGCCATCGAGGTCTACATCCACCGCCTGCGCAAGAAGATCGAGAAGGGGCCGATCCGCATCGCCACCGTGCGGGGGCTGGGGTACTGCCTCGAGAAAATTCCGGGCTGACGACACAGCAAAGCGGACTTCCGGACGCAGGGGACGCAAAGGTTTCGCAGAAGGCGCAAAAGGAATCCAAGAAAAAATCTTCTTCTGAATCTTTTGCGTCCTCTGCGCGACTTCCGCGTCCTCTGCGTTCGGAAGTCCGCATTCAAAGACCTTCGCGTTGCTATAACTTCCATAGCTGTCACCGCACATCCCACGGGCGCTGCAGCCCGATTCGACCATGAAAATCTTCCAGCGTGCCCAGCGTTCGCTGTTCGGGGAAATCCTGGACTGGATGCTCACGCCGCTGCTGCTGCTGGTGCCGGTGAGCATCGGCGTGACCTGGCTGGTGGCCCAGGGCATCGCCAACTCGCCCTACGACCGCGCGCTGGAGCACAACGTGCGCACGCTGGCCCGCCTGCTGCAGCGCGAGCCGGCCGGCGCGCCTTTCGTGCCGCCGGTGGGTCTGCGCGAACTGCTGCGCGGCGACGACGCCGACCACGTCTACTTCCAGATCCTCGACAGCACCGGCGAGGCCATCGCGGGCGACACCGACCTGCCCGGCCCGAGCACGGAAGAACGTCCGGTGCCGGGCGTCGCCTACCTGCGCGACGCCCACATGCGCGGCCAGCCGGTGCGCGTGGCCTACCTGTGGCTCGAGCTGGGCGACCATGCGTCCGATGCGGCACGCGCGCCTGCCGCCGGCGCGGGTGCAGGAGCCGCCTTCGCCCTGCAGCAGGTCGACGGCGACGCCACCGGCGCGCTGGCCGACCTCGCAGGCGCGGCGCCGCGCCCACGCGGGCTGGTGCTGGTGCAGGTGGCCGAGACGCGAGAAAAACAGTCCGTGCTGGCCACCGAGATCATCAAGGGCGTGCTGCTGCCGCAGTTCGCCATCCTGCCGCTGGCGGTGCTGCTGATCTGGCTGGCACTGGTGCGCGGCATCAAGCCACTGTCGGCGGTGGAGGCGCGCATCCGCGAACGCCGCCCCGACGACCTGCGCCCGCTGGACGAATCCGCGGTGCCGCTGGAAGTGGTGCCACTGGTGTCCTCGGTCAACGAGCTGCTGGGCAAGCTGAATGACTCCATGGCCACGCAGAAGCGCTTCCTGGCCGATGCCGCCCACCAGCTCAAGACGCCGCTGGCCGGCCTGCGCATGCAGGCCGACCTGGCGCAGCGCGACAACGCCGACGCCGAGGAGCTGAAGAAGTCGCTCAAGCAGATCGGGCGCGCGAGCATCCGCGCCACCCACACCGTGAACCAGCTGCTGGCCCTGGCGCGGGCCGAGGGCGGCGTCGGCACCCTCACGCGCCAACCCTGCGACCTGGCGCGGCTGACCATCGAGGTGGTGCGCGAGATGCTGCCGCGCGCCATGGAGCGCTCGCTCGACCTGGGCTACGACGGTGCGCAGCCCGGCGCCCGCGGCGTGGAGCTGCAGGGCAACGCCACGCTGCTGCGCGAGCTGATCCGCAACCTGCTGGACAACGCGATCAACTACACGCCCTCGTCGCCCGAAAAGCCGGGCGTGATCACCGCCCACGTGCTCGCCGACCCCTTCGGCCACGTGCTGCTGCTGCAGGTGGAGGACTCCGGGCCGGGCATCGCCGAGGCCGACCGCGAGCTGGTCTTCGAGCCCTTCTACCGCGTGCTGGGCAACGAGGCCGACGGCTCGGGCCTGGGGCTGCCGATCGTGCGCGAGATCGCAGGCCAGCACCGCGCGCGGGTCGAGCTGGAGGATGCGCACCCCGGGCAGCACCCGCCGGGCACGCGCGTCACGGTGCGCTTCGACACCGCGCCGGACTGAGCAGGCGGCTCAGGGCGTCGGGGCAGACGGGGCAGGGGCTGGCGTCGCGGACCCAGCGGCAGGGGCCGGCGATGCCGCCGCGGACGGCGTGCGCCGCAGCTCCAGCAACTCCGGCCGGATCTGCTGAGTGAGCCGCTGCGGCTCGCGATCGGCCGATTCGGTCGACGCGTCGCGCGACCACAGCCAATAGCCGATGTTGGCGACGACGAGGGCGGCGATCAGCAGACGCAGGGCCATGGCGGGATTGTGCAGCCGTCGGCTCAAGGCAACGCCATGCCGCGCGGCCGGACGCTGACCTCCGAGCTGTGAATGGCCTGCAGGCCGGTCGGCGTGCGCACGCGCAGCTCGCCGCCCGGGCCGACGCCCTCGCACAGGCCTGCATGGCCATCGCTCAACACCACCTCGCGCCCACGCAACGCATCGCGCGCCGCGAAGCGCGGCAGCACCGGCGCGAAGCCCTGCGACGCAAAGCGCAGCGCCTCGGCCAGCAGGGGGGGGGCCAGCGCCGCCAGCGCCTGCTGCGGCGTGGCCCCGGGTTGCCATTGCTGCAGCCAGGCCGGCGGCGTTCGCATGGCATCGCCCTCGCGCGCGCCGACATTCAGGCCGATGCCGATCACCACCTGGCGGGTGTTGGCGGCGGCGCCGGGCAGCGAAGCGGTCTCGATCAGGATGCCAGCGAGCTTGCGGTCCGCCACCCACAGGTCGTTGGGCCACTTGAGCTTCACGCCGGCCGCGCCATCGGGGTCGAGCGATTCGGCCACGCTCACGCCCACGGCCAGCGACAGCCCCGACCAGTCCTGCGGTGCCAGCGGCAGCGCCATCGAGAAGGTCAGCGACGCGGCCGGATCGGCCGCGGCCTGGGCGCTCTGCCAGTCCCGGCCCAGGCGGCCGCGCCCCGCGGTCTGGCGCTCGGCCACGAGCAGCACGGGGCGGGCGTCGCCCGCGCGGGCACGGCGCATCAGCTCGGTGTTGGTCGAATCGATGGCGTCGACGGCTTCGACGGCGATCGCGGGCTCGTGCACGGCGAGCGCGCGCCGCAGTGCATCGACGGTGGCAGGCGTCCAGGCGCTCAATCAGCCGCCCTTGCCTTTCCCGCCCTTCTTTTTCTTCTTCTTGTCCTTGCTCTTCTTGCCGGCCTTCGCGTCCTTGCCGTCCTTGCTCTTCTTCTTTTTGTTCTTTTTCTTGCCCGGCACGTCGTCGTCCTTGGGCGAGAGCAGCGTGCCGCGGCAATTGGCCGAGCCGCACCAGCAGGGGAAGTCGGCCAGCAGCTCCGGCGTGTAGGGCTCGTCGATGACGAGGCCGTAGTCGTAGTTCAGTTCCTCGCCGGCCGCGATGTCGCGCAGCGCCTTGATGAAGATGCGACCGCCCTCTTCGTCGGCCTCGCAGTTCGGGTCGCAGGAATGGTTGATCCAGCGCGCGGCGTTGCCCTTCACGCCGCCGTCGATCACGCGCTCGTCATCGATGTGGAAGTAGAAGGTGTGGTTGGGCTGGGCCGGGTCGTGCGGGTGGCGGCGCAGCGCCTCTTCCCAGTCGATCACTTCGCCCTTGTATTCGATCAGTCGCTCGCCTCTGGGGATGTCCTGCACGGCGAACACCCCGTTGCCGTGGACCCCCGAGCGCCGCGTCTGGATGCGGCGACCACCCGCGGGCGGCGAAGTCGATGGCGAGGAAGGGGATTTGGAGGGCATCGCCGAGTTCTGATAGTTTGAATATGCACACATGCGCGCGTGTACACACGTACGTACGTGCGTGTGCACGCGCGAGAGGCGCAGAGTATAGAGAGCCCCCGGCGTCCTGCCGACGATGCCGGCCCCCACGAGAGGCCGGCCCGCGCAGGCCGGGGCGAACTGTTGAGAGACCCCAGATGACGAAGACTTTGGTGATTGCGGAGAAGCCCTCGGTGGCACAGGACATCGTGCGCGCGCTCACGCCGGTGGCCGGCAAGTTCGACAAGCACGACGAGCATTTCGAGAACGAGCAGTACGTGGTGACCAGCGCCGTGGGCCACCTGGTGGAAATCCAGGCCCCCGAGCAGTACGACGTGAAGCGCGGCAAGTGGAGCTTCGCGCATCTGCCGGTGATCCCGCCGCATTTCGACCTCAAGCCGGTGGACAAGACCAAGACGCGCCTGAACGCCGTCGTCAAGCAGGCCAAGCGCAAGGATGTGACGCAATTGGTCAACGCCTGCGACGCGGGCCGCGAGGGCGAGCTGATCTTCCGCCTGATCGAGCAGTACGCCGGCGGCAACAAGCCGCTGGGCAAGCCGGTCAGGCGCCTGTGGCTGCAGTCGATGACGCCGCAGGCGATCCGCGACGGCTTCGACTCGCTGCGCAGCGAGCAGCAGATGCAGGGCCTGGCCGACGCCGCGCGCTCGCGTTCCGAGGCCGACTGGCTGGTCGGCATCAATGGCACGCGGGCCATGACGGCCTTCAACTCGCGCGACGGCGGCTTCTTCCTGACCACGGTGGGCCGGGTGCAGACGCCCACCCTGTCGGTGGTGGTGGAGCGCGAGGAGCAGATCCGCAAGTTCGTGAGCCGCGACTACTGGGAGATCCACGGCATCTTCGGCGCCGAGGCCGGCCAGTACCCCGGCAAGTATTTCGACCCCGCGTGGAAGAAAGCCAACGCGCCGCTGCTGCCCAATGGCGAACCCGACCCCGAGCAGCGTGCCGACCGCGTGTGGAGCGAGGCCGAAGCGCGCGCCATCGCTGATGCCGCCCGCGGCCAGCATGCGACGGTGACGGAGGAAAGCAAGCCGACCACGCAGGCCTCGCCGCTGCTGTTCGACCTCACCTCCCTTCAGCGCGAGGCCAACAGCCGCTTCGGCTTCTCGGCCAAGACCACGCTGGCGCTGGCGCAGTCGCTGTACGAGCGCCACAAGGCGCTGACCTACCCGCGGACCGACTCGCGCGCGCTGCCCGAGGACTACCTGCCCGTGGTCAAGCAGACGATGGGCATGCTGGCCGAGAGCGGCATGAAGCACCTGGCGCCCTTCGCGCAGCAGGCCATCGACGGCAACTACGTCAAGCCGAGCAAGCGCATCTTCGACAACGCCAAGGTGTCGGACCACTTCGCGATCATCCCCACCCTGCAGGCGCCCAGCGGCCTGTCGGATGCGGAACAGCGCCTGTACGACTTCGTGGTGCGGCGCTTCCTGTCGGTGTTCTTCCCCAGCGCCGAATTCCAGGTCACGACCCGCATCTCGACCGTGGAGCGTGACGCGAAGAAGTACGCCTTCCGTTCCGACGGCAAGGTGCTGGTCAAGCCGGGCTGGATGGCCATCTACGGCAAGGAAGCTGTGAGCGAGGACGACGAGAAGGACGGCAAGAACCTGGTGCCCGTGAAGCCGGGCGAGCGGGTGAAGGTCGATTCGGTGGAGCCCAAGGGCCTGAAGACGCGGCCGCCGGCCCGCTACTCCGAAGCGACGCTGCTGGGCGCCATGGAAGGCGCCGGCAAGACCATCGACGACGACGAGCTGCGCGAGGCCATGCAGGAGAAGGGCCTGGGCACCCCGGCCACGCGCGCCGCCATCATCGAAGGCCTGCTCAACGAGAAGTACATGCTGCGCGAAGGCCGCGAGCTGATCCCTACCGCCAAGGCCTTCCAGCTCATGACGCTGCTGCGCGGCCTGGGCGTGGAGGAGCTGTCCAAGGCCGAACTGACGGGCGAGTGGGAATACAAGCTCGCGCAGATGGAGAAGGGCCAGCTCAGCCGCGACGCCTTCATGCGCGAGATCGCGGCCATGACCGAGCACATCGTCAAGAAGGCCAAGGAGTACGACCGCGACACGGTGCCGGGCGACTACGCCACACTCGAAGCGCCCTGCCCCAACTGCCGCGGCATCGTGCGCGAGAACTACCGGCGCTACGCCTGCACCGGCAAGTCGGGCAACGGCACCGACGCCTGCGGCTTTTCCTTCACGAAGTCGCCCGCGGGCCGCACCTTCGAGGTCGCCGAAGCCGAGCAACTGGTGCGCGACAAGCACATCGGCCCGCTGGAAGGCTTCCGCTCCAAGGCCGGCTGGCCCTTCGTGGCCGAGATCCGCCTGGCCTACAGCGACGAGGACAAGAACTGGAAGCTGGAGTTCGACTTCGGCGACGATGGCAAGGACCCGGCCGAGACCGGCGAGATCGTCGACTTCAGCGGCCAGGAGAGCCTGGGGCCCTGCCCCAAGTGCAAGGGCCGCGTGTTCGAGTTCGGTGCCAACTACATCTGCGAGCGCTCGGTGCCGACGCCGCAGCAGGCGGTGCCGAGCTGCGACTTCAAGACCGGCAAGGTGATCCTGCAGCAGCCGGTGGAGCCCGAGCAGGTGCGCAAGCTGCTGGCCGAGGGCAAGACGGACTTGCTCGACAAGTTCGTCAGCATGCGCACGCGGCGCACCTTCAAGGCCTTCCTGGTGTGGAACGCCGAGGAAGGCAAGGTGACCTTCGCGTTCGAACCGCGGACCAGCAAGTTCCCCCCGCGCAAGACCTTCGCGGCCAAGGCGGCGCCGGCGAAGAAGACTGCGGCGGCCAAGAAGGCAGCTGCGCCCAAGGCACCCCGCAAAGCCACAGCCGGCACCGGCCTCACGCCCAGCGCCGAACTGGCGGCCGTGATCGGCACCGAGCCGGTGCTGCGCACCGAGGCGACCAAGAAGCTGTGGGACTACATCAAGGCCCAGGGCCTGCAGGATCCGGCGGACAAGCGCAGCATCCGCGCCGACGCCAAGCTGCAGGCCGTGTTCGGCAAGCCCAGCGCGACCATGTTCGAACTGGCCGGCCTGCTGGGCAAGCACCTGGCCAAGTGAACGCGCGCGGCGCGCGCCGGCCTCGAATCAGTGGATGGCGGCTCGGTGCGGCGGCGGCGGGGTGCGGTCGGCCACCTCGATCCAGCAGGCGAAGAGCGGGTGCCCATCGACGATCACCGGCGGCGCGGCGCGGTGGGCCCTGAAGCCCTCGCGCCGCAGCAGGCGTTCGATGCCCAGTGGCGAGACGGTGATCATGCGCTGCACACCGTGGGCACGGGCCACCGCGATGGCCTCCTCGAGCAGCCCCACCGCCACGGGTGAGGAGAACTGCCCCATCGCGCCCTGGCCCGTGGCCGTGAAGTCGACGGCGGCAAAGCGCGACAGCTCCCACACCAGCGGATCGCACGGTGGCGTCGCGCCTCCTAGCAGCTGAGGGAAGACCTCGCTCAGGAGGTACGGGCTGGTGGTGGGCAGCAGGCGTGCGGTGCCGACGATCTCGTGCTTCGCGTCCCGGGCTGCGAGGTACAGCGTGCCGGCATGGTCGAACTGGTCGCGCTCGCGCCCCGGGGGCGTGTCGAGCTCCCAGCCCAGCATCTCGACGAAGACCTTGTAGCGGTACTGCTCGACGCTCTGGAGCAGTTGGGCACTGAGTTCGTGGGGGCGGCCGGAGAGTACGTCCATGTGATTAATCCCGAGGTTGTATCGGGGCATTTCAGCGCCCGGCCGAGCGCAGCGGAACTATCAGTTCTTGTAGGTCATGCCGCCACGGGCGCGTTGCAGGCGGCCTGCCAGGCAGGCCGCTGCCAGTCGATGGCATCGATGAGACGAGCCAGCATCTCGAGGCTCTCCTCCAGGGGCAGCGGCTCCTGGGTGTCCGACACGAGGAGCAGGTTCGTGCGCGGCAGGCCCTGGCGCACGATCCCGCCGCCCGCCGGCGTGCCCTGCCACGCCCAGTCCCATCCGATGCTCAGCGCCGGCTCGACCGGGCTGACCCACTCGGTGTAGCCCGACAGCGTGGTGGCCGCACCGCAATGCGGGTCAGCGGCGGCGGGCTCGTCGTCCATCCCCGACAGGAGGTGCTGCAGAGGCATGCGCTCGAGCCTCCGGCGAGGCAGGTGCAGGTAGCCGTCGGACGAGAAAACTGGCATGGAAAACTCCTTGGGCAGAGGGTGCCGACACGGGGCACCATCACCGCCCAGCTTGGGGGGCATGGGAGCGCAGATCAACCCCCGCCGGAGGCATCAGTCGACGCAAGCGCGCCAAAAAGCACATCGGCGCGGCGGAACCCAACGTCGTCGGCGTTCTCCCATGTCCGACAGAGCATCCGTGCCGTTTCATGTAAATTGAGGTTTCAGGGGGCAACAGTCGCCGCTGCTGCGGCGAACCATCCGGATCGATTCATGCCCAGCCTTCAGGCCTCGGCCATGTTTTCTTGCGAGTGGCTGCCACGTGCCGCCGTCCACTGACCACCTGCTCACCATGCTGGATCGCGCCACCAGCGAGCAGGCGGTGTTCGACGCCCTGCGCGCCGAAACGCAGCGGCTGGGCTTCGAGCATTGCGCCTACGGCCTGCGGCTGGCCGTACCGGTGTCCAACCCGAAGGTGATCACGCTCAACGACTATCCGACTTCGTGGCAGGCGCGCTACCTCGAGGCGGGCTATCTGCACATCGACCCGAGCGTGCAGCACGGCCGGCAGAGCCAGAGCCCGCTCGTCTGGACCGACACCATGTTCGCCTCCGCGCGGCAGATGTGGGACGAGGCCAGGGACCATGGATTGCGCGTGGGATGGGCGCAGTCCAGCCTCGATGGTTTCGGCGTGGGCGGCATGCTCACGCTGTCGCGCTCGCATGAGCCCCTGACCGCGCGCGAACTGCTCGACAAGGAGAGCGCCATGCGCTGGCTCGTGCAGGCCGCTCACCTGTCGCTGTCGCGGCTCATGAAGCCGCGCTATGCGGTCCAGCCCGAAGCGCCGCTCACGCCCCGCGAACTGGAGGTGCTCAAGTGGACGGCCGATGGCAAGACGGCACCGGACATCGGCGACATCCTGGGCATTTCGGTGCCTACGGTGAACTTTCACATCAAGAACGTGGTGCACAAGATGAAGGCGGCCAACAAGACCGCGGCCGTGGTTCAGGCCCTGATGTCGGGCCTGCTCAACTGAGCTTCGGCCCCTCCGGCCGGCAACCCCGAGCTTGCCTCGGGCGCCGATGCCGGGAACCTATCAATTCTGGGAGCTTCCAGCCGCGCGGAACTTCGATCCAATCCCCCGCATGGGAATGTCCATGCTCCTGAACAGTGCCGAACTCCGCGTCCACCTGGCGCCCGGAGCCCTGCTCGCCTGCGAGATCCGCCGCAGCTGGGGGCGCCCGCGGGTCACGCGCAAGGCCAGCTTCCAGTGCTTTCCGGGCGAGCGGCCGGCGGCGATGCAGGCGCTTCGCGCCTGGATCGAGGAAGGGCCGGAACGCCGCAGCCTGGTCTGGATCGTCGGCCCGACCGAAGCCCAGTACTTCGTGCTGCCCTGGTCGCCCGAGTGGGTCGACCCGCACACCCGCGACGCCTACGCGCGCGCGCGCTACGAGCAGCTCTATGGCCGCCAGGCCGAAGCCGCGTCCTTCTGCTTCGCCGATCCCTCGCCCGACGGCGAGCAGCTGGTGTCGTGCATCTCGGCCACGCTGCATGCCGAACTGGAAGGCTTCGCGCAGGCGTGCGGATGCGAACTGGAAGGCATCCAGCCCTCCGTCGCTGCGGTGTGGGAGCGTTTCCGAGAAGTGCTCGAGACGGAGCAAGGCACCCTGTGCATCGTCGAAGGGGATCGCCAGGCCCTGGTACGCCACGACCGCACGCGCATCGAGGACATCGTGGTGCGCCCCCGAAGCGCCCAGGAGCCGATCGACGCGGGCGGGTCGGGGGTCTACCGCCGCTTCTGCGCCACCCCCGAACGCGCGCCCGGCCTCGGTGCGGCGGAGTTGCGGCTGCCGGCGCAGGTCGGCTTCGACAACTCGGGCGACGCCGCCTACGCGGTGGCGCTCTGCGGCGCGCTCTGAACCGGCTCAGAGATCGAGTTCACGCGACAGCCAGGGCGGCGCGTCGTCCAGGTCGCGCAGGAAGTAATGCCTCACCTGCGGCTCGTGGTCGAACAGCTTGGGACGGTCGGCCGGGTCGATCGTCGGCGTCGCATATTGGCTGCCAGTGAAGGTCTCGATGCTGGCCATCGAGTCCCAGATGGACATCACCACCACTTCGGTGGTGCCGTCGCCGATGTCGCGGAACAACGCGCTCGCCCGCAGGTTGCCCGGCTGGGCGGCCAGCTGCGGCAGTTTCGTCGCTTCGAGGTGCGCGCGGCACTCCTCGCGCAGACCGGCGCGGATCCAGAAGGTCCAGGTGCGAAGGATTGGGTCCATCGAGGGCAGAAGGCAGCCGGAGAGAACGCTCACGCAGGCGGAAAGCCCGCGTCGGCATCATCATGCCTCTCCGCGCGCCGTTGCCAAGCTGGAACGACAGCGACGGGTGCGGTCTTGTTTACAGGTGTGGCGTGTTCTCCACCTCCCTGATGAAGCAAAGGCCCGTTTGAACAGCGTCGACCCGGCGAAACGAAGCATTTCGTAGCACACTGCACCCCTCGAAAGGCAGTGGACATGACAAAGGGCAAGGACGTCGACGCGCTGAGCGACAGTGCGCTGGCTCGGATGGCATGGGAAAGGCGGCGCGAGGCATTGCATGGCGATCGGCACGCCCTGCGCGCCGCGCGCGAACTCGACAAGGAGCTGGGCCGCCGCGACGCGATCTACGCCAGCGGCTTCGGCGCGCTGCGGCCCGCGCGGGCCACGGCGCGGGCCTGGTGGAAGTTCTGGCACTGAGCCCCACCCGGCCGCCCTAGAGCGCCCGGGAGATCACTTCCTTCATGATCTCGCTGGTGCCGCCGTAGATGCGCTGCACCCGGGCATCGGCGTACATGCGCGTGACCATGTACTCGTTCATGAAGCCGTAGCCGCCGTGCAGCTGCACCAACTCGTCGAGCACGCGGCCCTGGGCCTCGGAGCCCCACAGCTTGGCTATCGACGCCGTGGCGGTGTCCAGCGTGCCGGCCACGAGTTGCTCCACGCAGCGGTCGATGAAGGCCCGCCCCACCATGATCTGCGTCGCCACCTCTGCCAGCTTGAAGCGGGTGTTCTGCATCTCGGCGATCGGCTTGCCGAAGGCCTTGCGCTCGCGCACGTAGGCCAGCGTGGCCTCGTAGGCGCCCTCCATGCAGGCCAACGCACTCAGGCCGATGATGAGCCGCTCGTAGGGCAGGTCGCTCATGAGCTGGAAGAAGCCCTGGCCTTCCTGGCCGCCGAGCAGATGGTCCCGCGGGACGCGCACGCCGTCGAAGAAAAGCTCCGAGGTGTCCTGCGCCTTCATGCCCATCTTGTCGAGCACGCGGCCGACCTTGAAGCCCTGGCACCCCTCGGTCTCGACGATGAGGATTGAGGTGCCCCGCGCACCCTGCGCCGGATCGGTCTTGCACACCACGAGGATCACGCCCGCCAGGTAGCCGTTGGTGATGAAGGTCTTGCTGCCGTCGATGACGTAGGCATCGCCGTCGCGAACGGCGCGCGTGCGGATGCCCTGCAGGTCGGACCCCGCGCCGGGCTCGGTCATGGCAATGGCGCCGACCAGCTCGCCGCGCGCCATCGCCGGCAGGTACTTCTGCTTCTGCGCCTCGGTGCCGTGGTTGAGGAAGTAGTGCGCCACGATCGAATGCACCGAGTTGCTCATGCCCGTGAGCCCGCGGCGCGCCATCTCCTCGTGGATGACGGCCTCGTGGCGGAAGTCGCCACCGGCACCGCCATAGGCTTCCGGGATGTCGGTGCACAGCAGGCCGAGTTCGCCGGCGCGCCGCCAGATCGCATGGCCCACGTGGCCCCGGCGCCGCGCCTCTTCGTCCTGCGGCGCCATCTCGGCGTCGATGAAGCGCGCCGCGGTGTCGCGCAGGCTGTCGAGTTCCTCGTTGGCCCAGGAACGCTTGAACTGCAATGGCATGAAGGTCCTCGTGAATGTCAGGTCTGCGCGCCCCAGGCGGCGAGCGCCTCGTCCAGCGCCAGGGCGTGCGGCGGCACCGGCTCGGCCGGCACGGTCTGCGAGAAGCGCGGCGCGGGCGCCGGCTGCACCACGCCGCCGGCTTCGACGAAGGTGCGCCGTGCGCGGTTGTGCGCATGCCCTGGTGCCTCGTCCCAGTCGAGCACGGGCGCGAAGCAGGCATCGCTGCCTTCCAGCAGCGTGCACCACTCGTCGCGCGTGCGCGTGCGGAAGATGTCGGCCAGCCGCAGCTTGAGCAGCGGCCAGCGCGCCGGGTCCATCTGCCCATCGAAGAGCGGGTGCTCGATGCCGCAGCGCTGGCGCAGCTCGGCATAGAACTGGGGCTCGATCGCGCCCACCGCGACGTACTTCCCGTCGGCGCAGGCATAGGTGTCGTAGAAGTGCGCGCCGCCGTCCAGCAGGTTCTCGCCGCGCTGGTTGCTCCACTGGCCTTGCGCCTTGAAGCCGTACATGAAGGCCGACAGCAGCGCACTGCCATCGGTCATGGCCGCATCCACCACCTGTCCCCGGCCGCTGCGCTGCGCGGCGTGCAGCGCGGCCAGCAGGCCCACCGCCAGCAGCATGCCGCCGCCGCCGAAGTCACCCACGTAGTTCAGCGGCGGCACCGGCGCCTCCCCGGCGCGTCCGATGGCGTGCAGCGCGCCACTGAGGGCGATGTAGTTGATGTCGTGGCCGGCGGCCTGGGCCAGCGGGCCGTGCTGCCCCCAGCCCGTCATGCGGCCGTAGACCAGGCGCGGGTTGCGGGCCAGGCAGGCCTCGGGGCCGAGGCCCAGGCGCTCCATCACGCCGGGGCGGAAGCCCTCGATGAGCAGGTCGGCGCGCGCCACCAGCGCCAGCGCCGCGTCGCGGCCCGCGTCCGAGCGCAGGTCGATGCCGATCTGCGCCCGGCTGCGCGTGGTGATGTCGCGCGGCTCGACCGGTGCGCCAGGCCGCGCGATGCGCAGCACCTCGGCGCCCAGGTCGGCCAGCACCATCGCGCAGAAGGGGCCGGGGCCGATGCCGGCGAACTCCACCACGCGGACGCCTTCGAGCGGGCCTGCCATGTCTGATCCCGGCAATCAGGCCGTGGGCAGCACGTGGCCGCGGAACTGCTCGCGCAACTTGGTCTTCAGCAGCTTGCCGGTGGCGGTGTGCGGCAGTTCCTTCACGAAGACGACGTCGTCGGGCAGCCACCACTTCGCGATGCGGGTGGCGAGGAAGTCCAGCACCGAGGCCTTGTCCACCGCCTGCCCCTCGCGCGGGACGACGATGAGCAGCGGCCGCTCCTGCCACTTGGGGTGCGGCACGCCGATGATGGCGGCCTCGGCCACGCCGGGATGGCCCATGGCGGCGTTCTCGACGTCGATGGACGAGATCCACTCGCCGCCCGACTTGATGACGTCCTTGGCCCGGTCGACGAGCTGCAGGTAGCCATCGGGGTCGATCGTCGCCACGTCGCCCGTGCTGAAGAAGCCGTCGTCGTCGATTGGCGAGCCGCCTTCTCCCTTGAAGTACCCCGACGCGATCCACGGGCCGCGCACGCGCAGGTGGCCGCGCGACACGCCGTCCCAGCGCTGCACCTCGCCGGCGTCGTCGACCAGCTTCAGGTCCACGCCCCACACGCCGCGGCCCTGCTTGAGCTTGACCTGCGTGAGCGCCTCGTCGCCCAGGCCTTCGTGCCGCGGCAGCAGTTTGCTGACCACGCCGATGGGGCTGGTCTCGGTCATGCCCCAGCCCTGCACCACCTCGGCGCCGAACTGGCGCTCGAAGCGCTCGAGCATCGCGCGCGACACCGCCGCGCCACCGATGCCCACGCGCTTGAGCCCGAGCGCCTTCGGGTCGAGCTCCGGATGGGCGTCGAGGTACTGGAAGAGCATCAGCCACACCGTGGGCACGCCCTGCGAGAAAGTAACCTTCTCCTGCGCCATGAGCTCGTAGACGCTTTGGCCGTCGAGGTGCGGGCCGGGCAGCACGAGCCGCGTGCCCACCATCGCCGCCGCGTAGGGCGTGCCCCAGGCATTGGCGTGGAACATCGGCACGATGAGCATGACCGTCTCGGACGAGTTCAGGCCGAAGGTGTCGGGCGCCAGCTCCATGAGGCTGTGCAGCACCGTGGAGCGGTGCGAGTACAGCACGCCCTTGGGGTGGCCGGTGGTGCCGGAGGTGTAGCAGAGCGAGGACGCGAGCCGCTCGTCGAACTCGGGCCACGTGAAGTGGTCGGGCTGCGCATCGAGCAGTTCGTCCCAGCACATCAGATTCGGCACGTCGATGCGCGGCATGTGCTCGCGCGAGGTCATGGCCACGTAGCCGTGGACGGTCTTGAGCTTCGGCGCGAGCTTCTCGACCAGCGGCGCGAAGGTGATGTCGAAGAACAGCACCTGGTCTTCGGCATGATTGACGATGTACTCGATCTGCTCGGGAAAGAGCCGCGGGTTGACCGTGTGCAGCACCGATCCCGCGCCCGACACGCCGAAGTACATCGACAGGTGGCGATGGCTGTTCCAGGCCAGCGTGCCGACGCGATCGCCTTCGCCCACACCGAGTTGCTTCAGCGCATGGGCGATGCGGCAGGCGTCGCGCCGGATGCCGGCCCAGTTCGTGCGGTGGGTGCCGCCCTCGGGCAGGCGCGAGACGATGTCGACGTCGGGATGGAAGCGCGCCGCATGCTCGATCAGCGACGAGATGAGCAGCGGGCGGTCCTGCATGAGGCCGTACAGGGGCATGGGTGGTCTCCTTCTGTCCCGTTCTTCTTCTGCCTCGCCAGATGCGGCGGCGAGGTGCCGGCGCGTCAAAGTCTTTCGACGATGGTCACGTTGGCCATGCCGCCGCCTTCGCACATGGTCTGCAGGCCGTAGCGCCCGCCGCGGTCGTGCAGCGCATGAACCAGCGTGGTCATCAGCTTGGTGCCCGAGGCGCCGAGCGGGTGGCCCAGCGCGATGGCGCCGCCGTTGACGTTCAGGCGCGTCGGGTCGGCGCCGGTCACCTGCAGCCAGGCCAGCGGGACGGGTGCGAAGGCCTCGTTGACTTCGAAGAGGTCGATGTCGTCGACCGTGAGGCCGGCCTTCTTCAGCGCGAGCTGGGTGGCGGGGATGGGCGCCTCGAGCATGATGACCGGGTCGTGGCCGATCATGGTCATGTGGTGGATGCGCGCGAGCGGCTTCACGCCCAGGGCCTTGAGGCCACGCTCGTTGACCACCATCACGCCTGTGGCGCCGTCGGCGATCTGGCTGGCGGTGGCTGCCGTGCAGCGGCCGCCTTCCTGGATGAGCTTGACGCCGGCGATGGCGTCGAGTGTGGCGTTGAAGCGGATGCCCTCGTCGACGGCGTGCGGCTGCCCCTCGCCTTCCGCACCGCCGTCTGCGCTTCGCACGGCCACCGGCACGATCTCCTTGGCGAAGCGGCCTTCCTTCGTGGCGGCGGCGGCGCGCAGGTGGCTCTGCAACGCATAGGCGTCGAGCTGGTCTTTCGAGAGCTCGTACTTCTTCGCCATCATCTCGGCGCCGATGAACTGGCTGAACTCGATGCCGGCGTAGCGCTTCTGCATCGCCGGACTCATGTAGTAGCCCATGCCGGCCTGGCGCGGCATCTCGCTGGTGCTGAACATGGGCACGCGCGTCATGCTCTCCACACCGGCGGCGATGACGACGTCCATGCTGCCGCTCATCACGGCCTGCGCCGCGAAGTGCAGCGCCTGCTGCGAGGAACCGCACTGACGGTCGACCGAGGTGCCGGGCACCGATTCGGGCAGCGAGGAGGCCAGCACCGCGTTGCGCGCGACGTTGATGCCCTGCTCCGCCGTCTGGCTGACGCAGCCCATGATGACGTCTTCGACCAGCGCCGGGTCGGCGTCGGCGCGCCGCAGCAGTTCGTCGATGACCTGCGCCGCGAGGTCGACCGGGTGCCAGCCCGAGAGCTTGCCCTTGCGTTTGCCGGCCGCGGTGCGGGTGGCGGCGACGATGAATGCTTCTGCCATGGTGTGTGTCTCCTGTGCGCGGGCGTCGTCGGATTGTGGGTCGCGGCTTCCGGTGGGCTGGTCGTCGGAACGGACGATTTTCATAGGTGGCTGCGTTGCGGCGGGATCGTCACGTTTGTGACGAGTTTGGCTGTAGCGCACAGCCGGCCTGCGCTGGTGGGCGATTGCACTTCTGCTTTTCGAGTCCTTGGTTGGGTTCGTTGGGGTTCTTCGACTGGTCGGCACGAGCGCTGTGGGCCTGAACCCGGCCGGCGGCGCCGGTGTGCGTTCTCCGGCGCTGGCTCGCGCCGACTGGCGTGCGGCACGACGGATGTGCTCGCCTGGAATCGACGCGCTTTGGGCACTGCACGGCGCCGCGAATGGCGCCTGCGCCCGCACACCGGCACCACCGGCCTGGACCGGGCGCGCGTTCG
>NZ_CABFMN010000129.1 GCF_901875635.1 Xylophilus ampelinus
GCCTCGGGCGGGGACGCGAAGACCAAGGGCGGCGTCAACGGCAGCCTGGGGGTGAAGGTGCGCTGGTAAGCGGCGGGGCACCCAACCAACTTCCAAGCAAAAAGTGGCTGCAGCGCCCGTCCAGCGGGCGCTGACAGCTATGAATTCAGGAGCAAAACCGGATGCTCAGGTCGCTCGCCGCATCGCTGCGGTGAGCGCCGAGGGCGACCGGTAGCCCGTGCGGCGCGCGGCCTCGGCCACGCCCATCCCGCCCAGGCGCAGCGCGCGGGCCTGGGACAGGCGCTGGCCGCGCAGCCATTGCATCGGGCTCAGGCCGGTCTCGCGCCGACACCGCTCCGAGAACTGGCTCGGGCCCAGGTGCACCTGCTGCGCCAGGTCGGCCACCGTCAGCGGCAGATGCCAATGCGTACGCAGCCAGACCGCCAGCGCCGGCCAGTCGATGGGCCGGCCGGACGCGACCGGCTCGCTTGGCCCCCACGCTTCGCGCAGCAGGGCCGGGCCTTGCAGGAGCGCCAGCGCGGATGCCGTTTCCCTTTCGAGGCTGAGCGCGAGGTAGCGCGCCAGTGCACCCAGGCGCGCGTCGGCCGGCATGTGGCCGGTGCGGGCCGCCCAGGACGCGTCGGCCGTGTCCAGCACCAGGCAGCGGCTGCCATCGCGCCCCGCCGCCTCGAAGTCGTGCCGGTCACCGGGCGCCACCACCACGCCCTGTCCCGCGCCGACGCGCTGGCCGCGGCCTTCGACCTCCAGATCGAGCACGCCCTGCAGCCCCACCAGCACCTGGAAGTGCTCGTGTGCGTGGCTGCCGCGCGAGGCGCCGTAGTCGCGCACGGACAGTGAAGCGGCCGGCACGCTGCCCATGGTGATCAACCCAGCCGCAGCAGCACCGCGCTCAGCGCACACACGATGAGGAACGGGATGCTGATGCGGTGGAATTCCGCCAGCCCGTTCGGCACGCGCGCCAGCCGCAGCGCGATCAGGTTGGCCAGCGAGCCCAGCACGCAGCCGAAGCCACCCACGCTCACGCCGGCGGCCAGCGCGGGCAGGTCCTTCACGTAGCCGTCGAGCAGGATGGTGGCCGGCACGTTGCTGATGAACTGCGAGCTCACGATGGCCGCGAGGTACGCACGCCAGCCGTCCTCGATGGGCCAGTGCTTCAGCAGCGCCGACACCTGCGGCAGCTCGGCCACCTGGCGCAGGTCGACGAACATCAGCGCGATGATCGCCAGCAGCGCCCAGTCGATGCTGCGCAGCACGCGCGGATGGACGATGGCGAAGGCGATCGCCACCACCGCCAGCCCGGTGACCAGCCAGTGCCGGTCGAGCGCGACAACGAAGGCGACGAAGAGCGCGGCCGACACCCACAGCAGCTTCGGCTGCACGGTTGCGCTGTCGGTGCCCGGACGCAGCGTGATCGCGTGCCGCGGCACCAGCAGCCACACCGCCACTGCCAGCCACGCCAGCATGATCGCAACCGTCGGCGCCATCATCGCCATGAAGCCGAAGAAGCTCTGGCCGCTCTGGTGCCACAGGAACAGGTTCTGCGGGTTGCCGATGGGCGTGAGCGCCGAACCCGCGTTCACCGCCAGCGCCTGCAGCACCACCAGCCGCGCCAGCGGCAGGTGCGCCTGCGTCGAGAGCACGCGCGTGAGCGGCACCAGCAGGAACAGGCTCACGTCGTTGGTCACCAGCGCCGACAGCAGCGCCGCGCCGCCCGAGAGCCAGAAGGCGAGCTGGCGCTGGTCCGTCATGCGCGCCAGCAGGCGCTGCGCCGTGGACTGCAGCACGCCGCTCTTCTCCACCCCCTGCGTGATGGCGAGCAGCCCGGCCAGCGCACCCACCGTCTGCCAGTCGACCAGCCGCAGCCACTCCATCGGCGGGCGCGGGCGCAACACGGCGAAGAGCACGGCCACGGCCAGCAGCACCCACAGCAGGCCGTTGCCGGCAGGGGGCGCTTGGGCATCGCTGGCAGTGGAATTGGCGTTGGGGGGCGGAGCGTCGGCAGACATGCAGGAAATGACGATTGCGATCAGGCGCGAGAGTGTGCCCCAGCGCCATGGCACGCGCGGCGCTGTCCGATGGATGGCGTGGCGCGGGGGCGCCAGAATGCACCGACGATGCCGCGCCTGGAACGTAGCCGCATCGATCGACAGGAGGACGGATGCGGGTGTGGAAGCAACTGTGGATGGAAAGGCGCAACCGCCTGTGGGTGCTGCCGGCGCTCAACAGCGTGATTGCGGTGGCGGTCGCGCTCGCCGCCGCCTGGGTGCCCGAGCTGCTGCCCGGCATGCGCCTGCCCGCGGTGGAGGCCAAGACGCTCGACAACCTGCTGGGCGTGGTGGCCTCCAGCATGCTGGCAGTGACCACGTTCTCGCTGTCGATCATGGTGTCGGCCTTCGCATCGGCGAGCAGCGGCGTGACGCCGCGCGCCACCGAGCTGGTCATGGGCGACGAAGGCACGCGCGCCGCGATCGCCAACTTCCTGTCCGCCTTCATGTTCTCCATCGTGGCGCAGATCGCGCTGGGCATGCGCTACTACGGTGACAACGGCCGATTCATCCTGTTCGTGAGCACCTGCCTCGTCCTGGCGTGGCTGATGCTCACCCTGCTGCGCTGGGTGCGCACGCTGTCGTCGCTGGGGCGGCTGGGCAACACGCTGGCGCGCATCGAGGAAGCGGCCCTGGAGGCCATGGCCGGCCACTGGGCAGAGCCATTCATGCGCGCCCGCCCGGGAGAAGCCGACAGCCAGCCATTGGAAGCCGCACGCGGCAGCATCTGTGTACGGGCGGACGACTTGCGCGCGCTGCGGCGCGTCGACGTGCAGGGGCTGCAGG
This sequence comes from Xylophilus ampelinus, assembly GCF_901875635.1. Lineage (GTDB taxonomy): Bacteria > Pseudomonadota > Gammaproteobacteria > Burkholderiales > Burkholderiaceae_C > Xenophilus. The sequence continues at coordinate 2,832 of NZ_CABFMN010000129.1, forward strand.
ACTGGGCCACCGTGCACGCCTGCACGGTGCACTTGCGCGTGCGTGCCGGCGAGCAGGTCGGGCCGGGGACACTGTTGGCCATCGTGGTCCCCGATGCGGGCGCGGATGCGCGCGCGGCCGAATCGGAGGCGTCGATCGCCGAGGGCGTGCTCGCCCACCTGCAGTTCGACGCGGAGCGCACCTTCGACCAGGACCCGCGTTTCGGCGTCATCGTGCTGCGCGAGGCGGGGCAGCGCGCACTCTCGGCCGCCATCAACGACCCGGGCACCGCCATCGCGTGCCTGAATGCCGTCACACGCGTCATCCTCAAGGGCCAGCACGAGGGCATGGCGGCACGGGCCGATGCGCCGCCGCGCCACGACCGCGTGACGGTGCTTCCGCTGGACGCGACCGATTTCCTCGAAGACGGCTTCGACCCGCTCGCGCGCGATGGCGCGGCCTGTTTCGAAGCCATGGTGCGGACGCAGAAGCTGCTGGCGCTCATCGCCGCCGAGAGCCGCGACGGCGCGATGGCCGCCGACGCGCAGCGGCGTGCCGAATTCGCGCGCGACTGCGGCCTTCAGGGGCTGGCGCAGGCACAGGACCGCGAAGCCCTTGCCGCCTTGCACCACGCGCTCTTCGGCAAACCCGCCTGATCGGTGCCTTCAGCCGCGCGCCGCGCCCCAGGCCTCGCGCAACTCGCGCTTGAGCACCTTGCCGATGGCGCTGCGCGGCAGCTCGTCGATGCGGCGCAGGCCGGCCAGGCGCTGCGTCTTGCCCAGTTGCGCGTTGGTCCAGGCCAGCAACTCGTCATCTCTCGCCGTCGCATCGTGCCGCACGACGACGAACGCCACCGGCGTCTCGCCCCATTGCTCCGACGGAATGCCGATCACCGACGCGTCGGCCACCTCGGGATGGCGGCGCAGCACCGCCTCCAGGTCGCTCGGGTAGATGTTGAAGCCGCCGCTGATGACCATGTCCTTCTTGCGATCGAACAGGGTGAGGAAGCCCTCGGCGTCGAAGCGGCCGATGTCCCCGGTGCGGATGAAGCGCTTGCCGTCGGGCGCGAACCACTCGGCCTCGCGCGTCTTCGCGGGCTGCTTGTGGTAGCCGTTCATCATGCCGCCCGAGTGGCCGACCACCTCGCCGGCCTCGCCCGCCGGCACCTCGCAGCCGGCCTCGTCGATCAGGCGGACGTCGCTGCCCGGTGCGACCTGGCCCACGGTGTGCAGCTTGTCGGGATGGTGGTGCGCCTCGAGGATGCAGGTGCCGCCGCCTTCGGTCATGCCGTAGAACTCGATCAGCCCGCCGGGCCAGCGCTTCAGGATGTCGGCCTTGAGCGCGGCGCCGAAGGGCGCGCTGGTGCAGAACTTGGCCTGGAAGCGCGACAGGTCGAAACGGTCGAACTCCGGGTGCGCCATGAGGCGCTGGTACTGCACCGGCACCAGCATCGTGTGCGTGACGCGGTGGCGCTGCGCGAGCTCGAGGTAGCCGCGCGCATCGAACTTCGGCATCATCACCACACAGCCGCCGTAGGCCAGCGTGGGGAAGAACACGACCAGCGTGGTGTTGGAGTACAGCGGCGTCGACAGCAGCGTGACCGTGTCGGGCCCGTAGCCGTAGACCTGCCCGCGCTTGACGTGCGCCCAGCGCATGCCGTGGCCCTGCACGATGCCCTTGGGCTCGCCGGTGGTGCCGGAGGAATAGATGATGTTGAAGGGCCAGGCCGGCTCGGGCGCAACCGGCGCCGGCCGCGCGCCGGCGGGCGCCATCCAGTCGCCGACGAGGGGCACCGTGCCACCTGTGAGAGCGATGCGCGGCAGGCGCCCGCCCGCATCGCCCAGCGCCAGCGTGCCGGTGTCGTCGACGAAGAGCAGGCGCGCCTCGGCGTCCTCCAGCATGCGCGCCAGGCTGGCCGAGGTGCTGCTCGGCGCCAGCGGCGCCACGGCGATGCCGGCACGCAGCGCGCCGAGGAACACCGTCGCGTACTCCACCGACGCGTCGGCGCAGATCGCGATCGCGTCGCCGGGCGCGAGGCCCTCGCGCTGCAGAGCGGCGGCGATGCGGTCCATGCGGGCGTCGAGTTCGGCGTAGGCGATCTGCTCCCGCGCATCGGCCAGGGCGGGGTGCGTGGGCCGTTCGCGCGCATGGTCGCGAATGAAGTCGGCGATCACGCCGTAGTCGCGCTCGAGCGCCGCCTCAAGGGATGTCATGTCGTCGGTCTCCGGGTTCCGTTCTTCGCGCCACGCGGCTCGCGCGCGGCGGCGGTCCAGCATAGCGGCGCCGGTGCGTGACGGCCGTCACGCGCATGTCACGCCACCGTCAGCCGCCGCTCAGGCCGAGCGGCCGAGCATGGGCGCTTTTCCACGGGAGGACCGCATGGGCCTGTTCGACGTGCTCCAGCAGATCACGCAACTCACCGGCGCCAACGCCGACCAGCATTTCGATCAGGCGGCCACGCATGCGTCGCAAGACCAGTTCGGCACCGGCCTCGCTGCCGCGCTGCGTTCGGACCAGACGCCGCCCTTCGGGCAGATGGTGGGGCAGATGTTCGGCAACTCCTCGCCCGAGCAGCGCGCCGGCCTGCTCAACCAGGTGCTCGCCACGCTCGGGCCGGCTGCCGCCTCGGCGCTGGCCGGCGGTGTGCTGGGCCGACTGCTGCAGCCGGGCCAGGCGCAGATCACGCCCGACCAGGCCAGCCAGGTCAGCGCCGCGCAGGCCAGCGAGATCGCGGCGCATGCGGAGCAGCAGCATCCCGGCATCGTCGATGCGGTGAGCGGCTTCTATGCGCAGCACGCCGGGCTCATCAAGACCCTCGGCGGCGCGGCGCTGATGATCGCGCTGGCGAAGATGAAGGAGAACGCGTCGCACAGTTAAGGGTGCAACGCGCGAGGTCGTAACGAACGTGACGAGTTTGGCCGCAGCGCCCGTCCGGCGGGCGCTGCAGGCCGATTGCACTTTGGCTTTCAGGCGGACGGTCGATGCCTTGCCCCTCCTGGAGAGCGCCCGGGGCTTGCGGCTCAGCCCAGCGGCTTGAGCAGTTCCGTCACGTCCTCTTCGGTGAACAGCACCGCGTCGCGCGGCGCGCCACCGCCCAGCAACCCCTGCGCCAGTGCCGCCTTGCGCGCCTGCAGGGCCAGCATGCGTTCCTCGATCGTGCCTTCGGCCACCAGGCGGTAGACCATCACCTGCTTTGTCTGGCCGATGCGGTGCGCGCGCGCCGTGGCCTGCGCCTCCACGGCCGGGTTCCACCAGGGGTCGTAGTGGATCACGGTGTCGGCCTCGGGCAGGTTCAGGCCCGTGCCGCCGGCTTTCAGGCTGATGAGGAAGATCGGCACCTCGCCCCCGGTGAAGCGCGCGATGGCGTCGTCGCGCAGCCGGGTCTCGCCGGTGAGCTTGGTCCAGGCGTGGCCGGCGGCGCGCAGTTCGTCCTCGATCAGCGTGAGCATGCTGGTGAACTGGGAAAACACGAGCACGCGTCGGCCCTCGGCCAGCAATTCGCCCAGCAGTTCCATGAGCAGCGCGAGCTTGGCCGAGGCGGGCGGCTTGCTGCCGGCGCCGCCGGGCAGCGACTTGAGCAGGCGCGGGTCGCAGCACACCTGGCGCAGCTTGAGCAGCGCGTCCAGCACCTGGATCTGCGAGCGCGCCAGGCCGCGCGTGTTCAGGGCCTCGCGCACCGCGTGCTCGGTGGACAGGCGGATGGTCTCGTACAGGTCGGCCTGCGCGCCTTCCAGCGCCACCGGCGCCACGCTCTCGATGCGCGGCGGCAGCTCGGTGGCCACCGCCTCCTTGGTCCGCCGCAGCATGAAGGGCGCCACGCGGCGGCGCAGCTGCGCCAGCCGTTCGGTGTCGCCCTGTTTCTCGATCGGCGTGCGGAAGACCTGCTTGAAGCGCGCCGTGCTGCCCAGGAAGCCGGGCATCAGGAAGTGGAACAGGCTCCACAGCTCGCCGAGGTGGTTCTCCATCGGCGTGCCTGACAGCGCGATGCGCTGGCGTGCCAGCAGCGCGCCGGCCACCTGTGCGGCGTGGGTGCTGGCGTTCTTGATGTGCTGGGCCTCGTCGAGCACCACCACGTGCCAGTGCTGCGCCAGCCAGCGTTCGCGGTCGCGCTGCAGCAGCGAGTAGGGCGCGATCAGCAGGTCGCAGCCTTCGGCGAAGGCGCCCGCATGCCGCTCGCCGCCATGCCACACGCGGGTGCGCAGCCCGGGCGCGAAGCGCGCCGCCTCGCGCCGCCAGGTGCCCAGCAGGCTGACCGGCGCCAGCACCAGGCAAGGCGCGTCGAGCCGGCCGTCTTCCTTTTCCTTCAACAGATGCGCGAGCGTCTGCAGCGTCTTGCCCAGGCCCATGTCGTCGGCCAGCACGCCGCCCAGCGCATGGCGGCGCAGGAACTGCAGCCAGGACAGGCCTTCGCGCTGGTAGGGCCGCAGTTCGGCCTGCAGGCCGGCGGGCGGCAGCACCTCCGGCGGCCGGCCGTGGCCGTCGAGCTGGCGCAGCACCTCGTGCAGTCGGGCGCTGCCTTCCCACGTTGCCGCTTCGCCTGCCGACAGGCGCAGCGCCTCGCCGCGCGACAGGCGCAAGGCGTCGGCCTCCAGGTCGCGGGCGGGCCGGTCGTCCACCAGGTCGAGCAGGGCCCGCAGCCAGGGCGCCAGCGGGGCCGAAGGCAGGCGCAGCCAGCGTCCGTCGGGCTGCGCACGCCACAGCCATTCGGGCAGGCGCGGGCCGTCCGGCGTGTCCACCACCTGGGACAGCAGGCCGGGCAGCCAGGGCAGCACGTTCTGGCGCACGCCGTCGACTTCGATGCCCAGCGAGAGGTCGAACCACGGCGAGAGGGCGCCGCTGCCCGGTGCGGGGTCGTCTGCGGTGTCGGCGCCCGGCGGCGCGTCTAGCGACAGCTGCAGCGCATCGGCCTGCCGGAAGAGGTCGTCGAGCGCCGGGTCGCATTCAATGCCGAAGCCGGCATCGCGCAGCGGCGCCCAATCCTGCCCGGCGCAGTCCAGCCAGGCCGCGCTGCCCACGTGGTGGTAGCGGCCGAGCGAATCGCCCAGGAGGTTCAATGCGTCGAGCCGGCGCCGCGCGGCCAGCTCGGCCGGCAGGTCGCGGGCGAGCAGCACGCGCTCGCCCGCATGGTCGGTCAGCACGTGGGCTTCCTGCCCTGGCCAGTGGCCGCGCAGACCGCCGTAGTCGAAGCTCAGCGTGGCCACCAGCAGGCCGCGTTGCGGCCGTTCGTCGCGCGGCACGGGCGCGAGCCGAAGCCAGGGCGTGGGCACACCAGCCGACCAGGCGCGCGCGGCTTTTACCGCCGGCGGCAGCGGCAGGCCGGCCAGCCGCTGCAGCAGTTGAGGCTGCGCGTCGGCGAAGGACGATTGCGGGATGGGTGGCGCCGTGAGCAGCAGGGCCAGGTGCTGTGGCTCGATGCCCGGTGCCTGCGCCAGGCCGCATTCGCTGGCCTGCGGGTCCAGGTAGAGCGCCGGCGGGCCGGCGAACAGGCGCGGGCCCTCCGCGTTCGAGGGTGGCGGTGCGCCGTCGAGCACGGGCTGCAGCGTCCAGAGCGGGTCGGCGGCGCCGGCCGCCGAAGGCGAGGCCCAGCGCCAGCCCAGCGTGCGTGGCGGCCCCCAGCGCAGCGGCGTCGCGATGCCGCCCTGGGCGTCGGGCACGAACAGCCGGCCGGTGCCGGCCGCGAGCTGGAGCGCCAGCAGGCCGGCCTGGCCGAGCACCGCGCCGTTGATGTTCTGGCCGTAGCTGTAGCGTTCCAGGCCGAGCGAGTGGATCAGTCGCACGCATTCGCGGTCGTCGCCGGGGCTACCGTCCCGCAGGGCCTCGATGCGGTAGGCGGCGTCGTAGCCGGGCGCCTTGGGCTTGGCCCAGCCACCGCGCTTGAGCGGGCGCGAGAGCCGCCAACCCAGCATCAGGCGTGGGGCCACGCCCACGCCACCCGGGGTGCTGCTCAGCAGGTAGACGGGCTGGTCGGGGCTGCTGCCGCCGCGATCGGCGGGCGCGGGCGGCACGGGGTCGAAGAGGTCCAGCCATTGCGCCAGCACGGCCTGCGGGGCGGGCGGCGCAGGCCGGCTTGCCGTGGGAGACGCCGTGCTGCCGCGCACCGCGCCGGCCTTGTAGGCCGCCTTCAGGGCCAGGGCGACAGTGTGCTTGCAGTCCTGGCCGACGGGGCAACTGCAGTCGCTGTAGAAATCGAGCACACGGCCATCGGGCGCGAGCTCCAGCCGCACGCTGCTCTCGTAGGGGTCGCGTTCGCTGCCCCGGACCTCGCCGTCGATGTGCCACTCGCTCGCGCTCGCGGCCGCGAGCCGGTAGTCCAGCACGCCCTGTCGGCGGTAGATGTCGAGCGCGCGCTCGAAGGTGGCTGCGGACACGCAGGCGCCCAGCGACGCCACGTCGAGGACGAAGGCCATGCCGCGCGGGCCGGATTCATTCACACCTTCTCAGGGCGCGACGGGATGCAGCGTGGGCAGCGCCTCGAGCACGCCGTGCGCCTGCTGGTCGGCGTGATAGCTCGAGCGCACCATGGCGCCCACGGCGGCGTGCGAGAAGCCCATCCTGTAGGCCTCTTCCTCGAACATCCTGAAGGTGTCCGGATGCACGTAGCGGCGCACCGGCAGGTGGCTGTTGCTGGGCGCGAGGTACTGGCCGATGGTCAGCATGTCGATGTCGTGCGCGCGCATGTCGCGCATGACTTGCAGGATCTCTTCGTCGGTTTCGCCCAGGCCGACCATGATGCCGCTCTTGGTGGGCACGTTGGGATGCAGCGCCTTGAACTTCTTGAGCAGGTTGAGGCTGAACTGGTAGTCCGAGCCCGGCCGCGCTTCCTTGTACAGGCGCGGGATGGTCTCGAGGTTGTGGTTCATCACGTCCGGCGGCGCGGCCTTGAGGATCTCGAGTGCACGGTCGTCGCGGCCGCGGAAGTCGGGCACCAGGATCTCGATCTGCGTCGTGGGCGAGAGCTCGCGCGTCTTCTGGATGCATTCCACGAAGTGGCCGCTGCCGCCGTCGCGCAGGTCGTCGCGGTCCACGCTGGTGATCACCACGTACTTCAGGCGCAGCTTCGCGATGGTCTTCGCCAGGTTGAGCGGCTCGTCCTTGTCCAGCGGGTCGGGACGGCCGTGGCCCACGTCGCAGAAGGGGCAGCGGCGGGTGCACTTGTCGCCCATGATCATGAAGGTGGCCGTGCCCTTGCCGAAGCATTCGCCGATGTTGGGGCAGGAGGCCTCTTCGCAGACCGTGTGCAGGTTGGACTCGCGCAGGATCTGCTTGATCTCGTAGAAGCGCGTGGTGGGGCTTCCGGCCTTGACGCGGATCCACTCGGGCTTCTTGAGCGCCGGCGCCTGCTCGACCTTGACCGGGATGCGCGAGAGCTTGGCGGCGGCCTTCTGCTTGGCCGATGCGTTGTAGTTCTCGGCGGATTGCGCCTCGCGGACGACTTCGGGGGTGCTCATGGGAATCCTTCAGGGGGCCAGGAAGGCAACAAGCTTCTGGCTCAGCACCTGGGCGGCTTCGTCCCAGGTCACGGGGACACCGATTGTAGAAAGGTCGACCGTTCGCAGCCCCGCGTACCCGCAAGGGTTGATGCGCGAGAAGGGTTCCAGGTCCATCGCCACGTTGAGCGACACACCGTGGTAGGTGCAGTGGCGGCTGACCTTGATGCCCAGCGCCGCGATCTTGCCCAAGCCACGGAAGGGGTCGGCGCCGGGATGCGGCCCGGGATTCGCCGCCGGGCCGCCCCAAGGCGAATCAGCCCCCTCGGAGAGCAGCGACCCGCGCAGCGGCGGAGCGTGGGGGCCTGTCAGCGCGGCATGGCTGAAGGGGTCGTCGAGGCGCACGTAGATGCCCGGCGCGCCGGCCACGCGGTGGCCCGTCACGCCGAAGTGCGCCAGCGTGCGCAGCACCGACTCCTCGATGCGGTAGACGTATTCCTTGACGAAGTAGCCGGCGCGCCGCAGGTCGATGAGCGGGTACGCCACCACCTGGCCCGGGCCGTGGTAGGTGACCTGCCCCCCGCGGTCGGTCTGCACCACCGGAATGTCGCCGGGCAGCAGCAGGTGGTCCTGCCGGCCGGCGATGCCCTGCGTGAAGACGGGTGGATGCTCGCAAATCCATAGCATGTCGCGCCCGCCCACCGGGCGCTCCAGCGTGATTTGCTTCATGGCGGCAAAGGTCGCTTGGTAATCGGCGCGGCCGAGCAGGCGCAGCTCCGGCGCCCAGGCGGGCGCCTCGACTTCGACCGCCGAGGCCGCGTCGCTCACAGCACGACCTTGACCATCGGGTGCGAGGACAGCGCGCGGTACAGGTCGTCGAGCTGCTCGCGGCTGGTGGCGGTGACGGTGATCGTCACGCCCAGGTAGTTGCCGGCCTTGCTGTCGCGCAGTTCGATGGTGGAGGCGTCGAAGCCCGGGTCGAACTGGTGCGCGATTTGCGTGATGGCATGGACGAACCCGTCGGCCTTGGCGCCCATCACCTTGATCGGGAAGGCGCTGGGGTACTCGATCAGCGAGTCCTTGCGCGGGTCGGTGGTCGAAGTCGTGTTCGTGTCCATGGTGGGCCTTTCTGTGTGTGTCACGCCGCGGCGGCCTGCTTGGCTTGCTGGTAGGCGGCGTACAAGCGTTCGTAGATGGGGCCGGGGCGGGCGTTTCCAACGGGGCGGTCGTCGAGGGTCGTGACAGCCAGCACTTCCTTCGACGCAGAGGACAGCAGCAGCTCGTCGGCATCGAAGACTTCGTCGCGCGCGATGTCGCGCAGTTCGTAGCGGATGCCAGCCTCGCGACACAGGCGCTCGAGCAGGCCGTAGCGGATGCCGCGCAGGACGCGGTGGTCGGGCTGCGGGCCGGCGACGGTGCCGTTCTTCACCACCCACACGTTGCTCGACGAGGCCTCGCTGAGCAGGTCGCCCCGGAACATGATGGTTTCCGCCGCGCCGGCTTCGACGCTGATCTGCCGCGCGAGCACCGCGCCGAGCAGGCTCGTGGCCTTGATGTGTGCCTTCTGCCAGCGGAAGTCCTCGGCCGTGACGCAGCGCACGCCGCTCGCACGCGCCTCGGCCGCCACGGGCTTGAGCGGGTTGACCATCACGAAGACGGTGGGCACCAGGCCGGCGGGCATCGCGTGGTCGCGCATCGCCACGCCGCGCGTCACCTGGAAGTACACCGCCTGCGTGGGTGCGGCCGGCGCCTCTTGCACGAGGCGCTCGGCAATGGCGCGCCAGGCATCGGGTGCATGCGGGTTGGGAATGTGCAGTTCGGCGAGCGAGCGGTCCAGACGCGCCATGTGCTCGTCGAAGCCGAAGAGATGCCCGCCATAGACCGGCACCACCTCGTACACCCCGTCGCCGAAGATGAAGCCGCGGTCCAGCACGCTCACCTTCGCGTCGCGCAGCGGCAGATAGTCGCCATCGAGGTGGCACAGCGTGGAGGGCAGGGCTGACGCGAACGAAGGAAGCATCGGCAAATTATCGAAGGCGCCGCCGTGTCGCGCCCGCGCCAACGCTTCGTCCAGTCAGCGGCCGATCAGGACGGGTTTTTACTTATAATGAGAGGCTTTGTAGAATTCTTCGCGAAATGTGGGGCTGCCATAACAATGACAACCGAAGCCCCTGTTTCCGAGAGTGATGCCGAAGTCTCCGATTTCAAGCCGCTGACCGCCGATGAGGCTCGGCGCTTGCGCGAGCAACATCCCGAACTGTCGCCCTGGTGGGTGATCGGCGCCCAGGTGGCGGCGGGCTTGGTTGTGGCGGTGGTGGCTTGGGCCTGGACGCAGGCGCCTCTGGCGGCGGTGTCCGCTTTCTACGGCGCGATGGCAGTGGCTGTTCCGGCAGCACTGTTCATCCGAGGGACTCGGCCGATGCATGGTGTGACGTCACAGTCCGCTGCCATGCTGAAGTTTTTTGTCTGGGAATTGATCAAGGTCGCCCTGACCATCGCCTTTCTGGCGGCGGCGCGCTGGGTGATCAAGGACCTTCACTGGCTGGCCCTTGTGGCCGGCGTGGTGGTCGCGCTGAAGATGTACTGGGTTGCGCTTGTTGTGCGGCCCCGTTTGTTGAACCGGATCTGACTGTTTAGAGAAGAGACGTTGAAAGATGGCCGCCGAAGGACACGCCCCGACCGCCAGTGAATACATCGTTCACCACCTCCAGCATTGGCAGGTCGATTGGGGTTTCCATCCCGTGGTCCAGAAGGCCATCGTCGACTTCAATGTCATCAACCTCGATTCCGTTCTCTGGGCGTTGATCGTCGGCGCGCTGGGCTGCTTCGTGCTCTGGCTGGCCGCGCGCAAGGCCACGGCCGGCGTGCCGGGCCGCTTCCAGGCTGCGGTCGAGATCCTGGTCGAGATGGTCGACAACCAGGCCAAGGCCAACATCCACAACGCCAAGAGCCGCAGGTTCATCGCGCCGCTGGCCCTGACGGTGTTCGTCTGGATCTTCTTGCTCAACGCCATGGACATGCTGCCGGTCGACCTGTTGCCGGCGGTCTGGGCCAAGTACTACGAGGTCGCGGGCCACGATCCGCACCACGCCTACATGCGCGTTGTGCCCACGGCCGACCTCTCCACCACGCTGGGCCTGTCGACCTCGGTGCTGCTGCTGTGCCTGATCTACAGCGTCAAGATCAAGGGGGTAGGCGGCTGGGCGCACGAGCTCGTGACCGCGCCCTTCGGTACCAGCAAGAACCCTTTCTTCGCCGTCATCCTCGGCGTGGTGAACCTGCTCATGCAGATCATCGAGTACGTGGCCAAGACCGTGTCGCATGGCATGCGTTTGTTCGGCAACATGTACGCAGGCGAACTCGTTTTCATGCTGATCGCGCTCATGGGCGGTGCGATGGCTGCGTCGTTCTCGGGAGTGCTGTTGCCAGTGGGCCACGTCATTGCCGGTACTGTCTGGGCGATCTTCCACATCCTGGTGATCACGCTTCAGGCATTCATTTTCATGATGCTGACGCTCATTTACCTGGGCCAGGCTCATGAGGCCCACTGAGGCTCGGTTCCCTTCGTCTTTGTTTTTCTTTCGCTTTCAATCAGCTATCTAAGGAGTCATCATGGAAGCTTCCAACGTTCTCGGTCTCGTTGCCCTGGCCTGTGGCCTGATCGTCGGTCTCGGTGCCATCGGCGCATCGATCGGCATCGCCCTGATGGGTGGCAAGTTCCTCGAGTCGTCGGCCCGTCAGCCCGAACTCATGAACGACCTGCAGACCAAGATGTTCATCTTGGCCGGTCTGATCGACGCGGCTTTCCTGATCGGCGTGGCCATCGCCCTGCTGTTCGCCTTCGCCAACCCGTTCCTGTCCGCGCTGCCGAAGTAATCCGGTTTCAACGCCACTCTAGAAAGGTGTTGCCGTGAGTATCAACGCGACCCTGATCGTCCAGGGCATCGTCTTCCTGCTGCTCGTGCTGTTCACGATGAAATTCGTGTGGCCGCCGATCGCGAAGGCGCTGGACGAGCGGGCACAAAAGATCGCCGCGGGCCTGGCGGCCGCCGAGAAGGCCAAGGCCGAATTGGCCGCCGCCGACAAGCGTGTCGAACAGGAACTGCAAGCCTCGCGCAACGAGACGAGCAACCGCCTGGCCGATGCCGAGCGCCGTGCCCAGCAAATCATCGAAGAGGCCAAGGCCCGCGCCACCGAGGAGGCCAACAAGATCGTGGCCGCCGCGCGTGACGAGGCCGAGCAGCAGTCCGTGCGCGCCCGCGAAGCCCTGCGCGAGCAGGTCGCCGCGCTGGCCGTCAAGGGTGCCGAGCAGATCCTGCGCAAGGAAGTCGACGCCGGCGTTCACGCCGACCTGCTTTCCCGCCTGAAGACGGAACTCTGAGGACGACATGGCCGAACTCGCGACCATTGCCCGTCCTTACGCCGAGGCGCTGTTCAAGGCGTCGGCCGGCAACGCTGCGGCGGCCGCCGGCTGGCTCGAGCCCCTCGCGGCCGTGGCCGGCGACGCGCAGCTCCAGGAGTTCGCGTCCAACCCCAAGGTGTCGTCCGACCAGGTCTTCGACCTGATCGCTGGCGCGGTGCCCGGCGGCCTGCCGCAGGCGGGGCAGAATTTCCTGCGCACCGTGATCGAGAACGACCGCCTGGCCGCACTGCCCGAGGCTGCCGCCCAGTTCCGTGTGCTCCTGAATGCGAGCTCCGGCGCGGCCGATGCCGTCGTGTACAGCGCGTTCCCGATCGACACGGGTGCGCTGGCCGACGTGTCGGCGGCGCTCGAGAAGCGTTTCGGGCGCAAGCTCACGACGCGCGTCGAGGTCGATCCGTCCCTCATCGGCGGCATCCGTGCCGTGGTGGGCGACGAAGTGCTCGACACCTCGGTCAAGGCCCGACTCGAACAAATGAAGGCGGCGCTCACCGCCTGAGGCGGCGTGCGTGCCGGTCGTCACACTGATTGAAAGAAGGAAAGAGTCATGCAACTCAATCCCGCAGAAATTTCCGAGCTGATCAAGAGCCGCATCGAGGGTCTTGGTGTCAGCGCCGACATCCGCAACGAAGGCACCGTCGTTTCGGTGACCGACGGGATCGTGCGCATCCACGGCCTGTCCGAGGCCATGCAGGGCGAAATGCTGGAGTTCCCCGCGACGGCCAGCGGCCAGCCGACCTACGGCCTGGCCCTGAACCTCGAGCGTGACTCGGTCGGCGCCGTGATTCTGGGCGAGTACGAGCACATCTCCGAAGGCGATACCGTCAAGTGCACGGGCCGCATTCTGGAAGTGCCCGTCGGCCCCGAGTTGATCGGACGCGTCGTCAACGCCCTGGGCCAGCCGATCGACGGCAAGGGCCCGGTCAACGCCAAGTTGACCGACGTGATCGAGAAGGTCGCTCCCGGCGTGATCGCACGGAAGTCTGTCGACCAGCCGATGCAGACCGGCCTGAAATCGATCGACTCCATGGTGCCGATCGGCCGTGGCCAGCGCGAGCTGATCATTGGCGACCGCCAGACCGGCAAGACCGCGGTGGCGATCGACACGATCATCAACCAGAAGGGTCAGAACATGACCTGCATCTACGTCGCGATCGGCCAGAAGGCCTCGTCGATCAAGAACGTGGTGCGCGCGCTCGAGCAGGCCGGTGCGATGGACTACACCATCGTCGTCGCCGCCTCCGCCTCCGAATCCGCTGCCATGCAGTACGTCTCGGCGTACTCGGGCTGCACGATGGGCGAATACTTCCGCGACCGCGGCCAAGACGCCCTGATCATTTACGACGACCTGTCCAAGCAGGCCGTCGCCTACCGCCAGGTTTCGCTGCTGCTGCGCCGCCCGCCGGGCCGCGAAGCCTACCCCGGCGACGTGTTCTATCTGCACAGCCGCCTGCTGGAGCGTGCCGCCCGCGTGAACGCCGACTACGTCGAAGCCTTCACCAAAGGCGAAGTCAAGGGCAAGACCGGCTCGCTGACGGCGCTGCCGATCATCGAGACGCAGGCCGGCGACGTGTCCGCCTTCGTGCCGACCAACGTGATCTCGATCACCGACGGCCAGATCTTCCTGGAGACCTCGCTGTTCAACGCCGGCATCCGCCCTGCCATCAACGCCGGTATCTCGGTGTCGCGCGTGGGTTCGGCAGCGCAGACCAAGGTTATCAAGGGCCTGTCGGGCGGCATCCGTACCGACCTGGCGCAATATCGGGAACTCGCGGCCTTCGCGCAGTTCGCTTCCGATCTGGATGCGTCGACCAAGAAGCAGCTCGATCGCGGCGCCCGCGTGACCGAACTGCTGAAGCAGGCTCAGTACAGCCCGCTGCCCATCTCGCTGATGGCCTCGTCGCTGTTCGCCGTGAACAAGGGCTTCATGGACGATCTGGACGTCAAGAAGGTGCTCGCCTTCGAACACGGCCTGCACCAGTTCCTGAAGACCAGCCACGGCGCCCTGCTCGACAAGATCGAACAGGCCAAGGCCCTGGACAAGGACGCGGAAGCCGAACTGACGGCGGCGATCACCTCGTTCAAGAAGTCTTTCGCCTGATGGCGGACGGACGGCACACGGCTTAAGGAGCATCGATGGCAGCCGGCAAGGAAATCCGCGGCAAGATCAAATCGGTGGAGAACACCAAGAAGATCACCAAGGCCATGGAAATGGTGGCCGCGTCGAAGATGCGCAAGGCGCAGGACCGGATGCGCTCTGCGCGTCCGTACAGCGAGAAGATCCGCTCCATCGCGGCCAACCTCAGCCAGGCGAACCCGGAATACACCCACGCCTTCATGAAGACCAACGACGCCAAGTCGGCGGGCTTCATCGTGGTGACGACCGACAAGGGCCTGTGCGGTGGCATGAACACCAACGTGCTGCGCGCCGTGACGACCAAGCTGCGCGAGCTGCAGTCGGCCGGCGTGTCGGCCGAGGCGGTGGCCATCGGCAACAAGGGCCTGGGCTTCCTGACGCGCATCGGCGCGCGCGTGGTGTCGCACGTCACCCAGCTGGGCGACACGCCGCACCTCGACAAGCTGATCGGTCCCGTCAAGGTGCTGTTCGACGCGTATGCCGAGGGCAAGATCAACGCGGTGTACCTGAGCTACACCAAGTTCATCAACACCATGCGCCAGGAATCGGTCGTCGAGCAGCTGCTGCCGCTCAAGGCCGAGTCGCTGCAGGCCGAGAAGGGCCAGCACAGCTGGGACTACATCTACGAGCCCGACGCGCAGACCGTCATCGACGAGCTGCTGGTGCGCTACGTGGAGTCGCTGGTGTACCAGGCCGTGGCCGAGAACATGGCGTCGGAGCAGTCGGCCCGCATGGTGGCGATGAAGGCCGCCACGGACAACGCCGGCAACGTGATCAACGAGCTCAAGCTGGTCTACAACAAGACCCGTCAGGCTGGCATCACGAAGGAGCTGTCGGAGATCGTGGCCGGTGCGGCCGCGGCGACCGGCAACTGATCCGCGGCCACCGCGCAGAGATTCAAGACACATTTACTGGAGCACACAATGGCTCAAGCACAAGGCAAGATCGTTCAATGTATCGGCGCCGTGGTCGACGTGGAATTCCCCCGTGACCGGATGCCCAAGGTGTATGACGCCCTCAAGTTCGAAGGCGGCGCCCTGACCCTCGAAGTGCAGCAGCAGCTGGGCGATGGCGTGGTGCGCACCATTGCGCTGGGCTCGTCCGACGGCCTGCGCCGCGGCCTCATCGTCACCAACACCGGCGCGCCGATCACGGTGCCCGTGGGCAAGGCGACCCTCGGCCGCATCATGGACGTGCTGGGTTCGCCCATCGACGAGCGCGGCCCGGTCGGTCAGGAACTGACGGCTTCCATCCACCGCAAGGCGCCCGCCTACGACGAGCTGAGCCCCTCGCAGGAGCTGCTCGAGACCGGCATCAAGGTGATCGACCTGGTGTGCCCGTTCGCCAAGGGCGGCAAGGTGGGCCTGTTCGGCGGCGCCGGCGTCGGCAAGACCGTGAACATGATGGAGCTCATCAACAACATCGCCAAGGCGCACTCGGGTCTGTCCGTGTTTGCCGGCGTGGGTGAGCGCACCCGCGAGGGCAACGACTTCTATCACGAGATGTCGGACTCCGGCGTCGTGAACCAGGAGAACCTGTCCGAGTCGAAGGTGGCCATGGTCTACGGCCAGATGAACGAGCCCCCGGGCAACCGCCTGCGCGTGGCGCTCACGGGCCTGACCATCGCCGAGTCCTTCCGCGACGAAGGCCGCGACGTGCTCTTCTTCGTCGACAACATCTACCGCTACACGCTGGCCGGTACCGAAGTGTCGGCACTGCTGGGCCGCATGCCTTCCGCCGTGGGCTACCAGCCGACGCTGGCCGAGGAAATGGGCCGCCTGCAGGAGCGCATCACCTCCACCAAGGTCGGCTCGATCACCTCGATCCAGGCCGTGTACGTGCCTGCCGACGACTTGACCGACCCGTCGCCCGCCACGACCTTCGCCCACCTGGACTCCACCGTGGTGCTGTCGCGCGACATCGCCTCGCTGGGCATCTACCCCGCCGTGGACCCGCTGGACTCGACCTCGCGCCAGCTCGACCCGAACGTGGTCGGCGAAGAGCACTACGGTGTGGCCCGCGCCGTGCAGGGCACGCTGCAGCGCTACAAGGAACTGCGCGACATCATCGCCATTCTCGGCATGGACGAACTGGCGCCCGAGGACAAGCTGGCCGTGGCCCGCGCCCGGAAGATCCAGCGCTTCCTGTCGCAGCCCTTCCATGTGGCTGAAGTCTTCACCGGCTCGCCCGGCAAGTACGTGCCGCTGTCGGAGACCATTCGCGGCTTCAAGATGATCGTGAACGGCGAGTGCGACCACCTGCCGGAACAGGCCTTCTACATGGTCGGCACGATCGACGAAGCCATGGAAAAAGGCAAAAAGGTCGCGTAAAGCGGCGCACTCGGGCGATCCGCGTCGTTTCCGTGCTCGCCGTACTTCCTGTACGGCTATGCGCGGCGCCTAGCGGCTCATCCCGATTGCTTGCTTTTCGAACCCTTTTCAGCTGAAAGGAACCCAGATGGCCAACACCATTCAAGTCGACGTGGTCAGTGCCGAGGAGTCCATCTTCTCGGGCCAGGCGCGCTTCGTCGCGCTGCCCGGTGAAGCCGGCGAGCTCGGCATCTACCCGCGCCACACGCCGCTGATCACGCGCATCCGCCCCGGTGCAGTGCGGATCGAGACGGCCGACGGCGGCGAGGAGTTCGTGTTCGTGGCCGGCGGCATCCTGGAGGTGCAGCCCGACGCGGTGACCGTGCTGTCGGACACCGCCATCCGCGGCAAGGACCTGGACGACGAGAAGGCCAGCGTCGCCAAGAAGGCCGCCGAGGAAGCCCTCAAGAACGCCAAGAGCGACATCGACATCGCGATGGCGCAATCGGAACTGGCCGTGATGGCCGCGCAGATCGCTGCGCTGCGCAAGTACCGCCAGAAGAAGTGAGGACGGCGGGGCGCGCAGGTTGCGCGTCCGGTTGACCTTCGAAAAAGAAGCCGCCCCATGGGCGGCTTTTTTCGTTTGGGTGCCTTCCTTTGTGATCCCACTTCGGCCAACATCTGGCCGAAGTTCGGCCTTGTCCGGCCGAAGGCGCACTTCTAGGATGCGTCCCACGCCGTGACGAGCGCGCAACCGCGCGTGCCGAATCGCGGAGAGAACATGCACGGAGACAAACGCTTGGCACCCTGGAACGGCCTGTCCGCGCCCGAGATGCAGCTGCTGCAGACCACCTTCTGGTCGGCCGGCGGCTCGCGCCATGGCATGGCCGAGCGTCTCGGCTTCTCGCGCAGCAAGGCCAACGCCCTGATTGCCGGCCTGCTGGACCAGGGGCTGCTGGCCGAAGCCGGCCCGCGCGCATCCTCGGGCGGCCGTCGCGCCGAGCACCTGCGCCTGCATGACGGCCTCGGTGTGCTGGTGGGCATCGACGTCGGCGCCACCAGCGTGGACGTCGCCATCCTGCAGCCCGACCTCACCGTGCTCGCCCACCACCAGGAGGCGGCCGACGTGCGCCAGGGTCCCGGCGTCGTGCTGGCCCGCGTGCGCGCCGTCATGCGCGAGCTGCTGCGGGGCCAGGGCATCGCGGCCGCCCAGGTCCTGGGCATCGGCATGGGCGTGCCCGGGCCGGTGAATTTCGAGGCCGGCCAGCTCGTGAACCCGCCGCTGATGCCGGGCTGGGACAGCTTCTCGATCCGCGACTACCTGCGCGAGGACTATGCCGCGCCGGTCTTCGTCGACAACGACGTCAACCTCATGGCCCTGGGCGAGCTGTGGCGCCTGCAGCGGCAGCTGTCCAACTTTCTCGTGATCAAGGTCGGCACCGGCATCGGCTGCGGCATCGTGTGCCATGGCGAGGTGTACCGCGGTGCCGCCGGCTCCGCGGGCGATGTGGGCCACATCTGCGTCGACCAGGACGGCCCGCGCTGCCACTGCGGCAACGTGGGTTGCGTGGAGGCCATGGCCGCCGGGCCCGCGATCGTGCGGATGGCGATGGCGGCTGCCGAGGCCGGCGAGAGCCCGATGCTGGCCGAGCATCTGCGCCTGCACGGGCGCATCGAGGCGGTCGACGTCGGCCAGGCCAGCCGGGCGGGCGATGCGGCCGCCAACAGCATCATCCAGCGCGCGGGCACCCACATCGGGCAGATGCTCGCGTCGGTGGTCAATTTCTTCAATCCTTCGCACGTGTTCATCGGCGGCGGCATCACGCACATCGGCCCGCTGTTCCTGGCGGCCGTGCGGCAGAGCGTGTACCAGCGTTCGCTGGCGCTGTCGACGCGCCACCTGGAGATCCAGTACGCCCCGCTGGGCGAACAGGGCGGCGTGATCGGCGCCGGCGTGCTCGCGATGCACGAGTCGCTCAAGGTGCGCGGGGTGGCGCCATGACTGCCGGCATCGCGCACGACGGCGCGAGCGGCGTCGCCGTGGAGTTCGATCAGGTCACCAAGTCCTTCGGCCCGGTCGAGGTCCTGCACGGCGTGAGCTTCGCGCTCGCGCCGGGCCGTGTCGTGGGCCTGCTCGGCGAGAACGGCGCGGGCAAGTCCACGCTGATGAAGATCCTGGCCGGCTACGAGGGCCTCACGGGCGGCGCGCTGCGCGTCAACGGCCAGCCGCAGCAGTTCCGCAGCTCCCGCGACGCCGAGGCCCTGGGCATCGTGCTGATCCACCAGGAGTTCAACCTCGCCGAGGACCTGAGCGTCGCCGACAACATCTTCCTGGGCCACGAGAAAAAATTCTGGCCCCTAGGACGCCGCGCTGCGGCGCCCGTCCCCCATGGGGAGCAAGGCCGCTTGGGGCGGCCCGGCGCGTCCTCGGGCCTCTTCCTCGACGACCGCGCGATGCACGCCGAAGCCGCCGCGGCACTCGCCCAGGTCGGCCTGCAGGTCGACCCGGCCACCAAGGTGCGCCGCCTCATCGTGGCCGAGAAGCAACTGGTCGAGATCGCCAAGGCCATGGCCCGCCAGGCGCGCCTGCTCATCATGGACGAGCCGACCGCCACCCTCACGCCCGGCGAGACGGAGCGCCTCTTCAAGCTGATCGCCCAGCTGCGCGCGGAGGGCGTCACCGTGGTCTACATCTCGCACAAGCTCGACGAGGTCGAGCGCATCACCGACGAAGTGGTCGTCATGCGCGACGGCCGCTTCGTCACGCGCGCCGCGACGGCCGACGTGACGCGCCACCAGATGGCCAACCTGATGGTGGGTCGCGAACTGGCCGACCTCTACCCGCCCCGCGACCTCGTGACCGCCAGCCGCGCGCCCGCGCTGCGCGTGCAGGACTTCAACGTGCCCGGCTGGGCGCAGCAGGCGAGCTTCGAGGTGCGGCCGGGCGAGATCCTGGGCTTCGCCGGCCTCGTGGGCGCCGGACGCACCGAGCTCTTCGAAGGCCTGCTGGGCCTGCGCCCGGGCAGTGGGCAGGTCGAACTGGCGGGGCAGCGGGTGCATCTGCGCTCGCCGCGCGATGCAGCGCGCCACGGCCTCACCTACCTCAGCGAAGACCGCAAGGGCAAGGGCCTGCATGTGGCCTTCGGCTTGCGCGAGAACCTGACGCTGATGGCGCTCGACCAGTACGCGCGGCCCTGGCTGCGTCCCGACGCCGAACGTGCCGCGCTCGACACGGCGGTGAAGGACTACGGCATCCGCACCGGCTCGCTCGAAGTGCGCGCCTCCTCGCTCTCGGGCGGCAACCAGCAGAAGCTCGCCCTGGCCAAGGTGCTGCAGCCGCGGCCCAAGGTCGTGGTGCTCGACGAGCCCACGCGCGGCGTCGACGTCGGCGCCAAGCGCGACATCTATTTCCTCGTCCAGCGCCTCGCGCGCGAAGGCCTGGCCGTGATCGTCATCTCGTCGGAGCTGATGGAGCTCATCGGCCTGGCGCACCGCGTGGCCGTCATGCGCGCGGGCCGCATCGTCGCCACGCTCCCGGCCGAGGGCCTCACCGAAGAGCAACTCATCGCCCACGCGACAGGGACAGCACATGCCGACGCCTGAAACCTCCACCAGCGCCACCGCCGAAGGCGCACAGCACCGCGCCGCGGGCAAGCCGCGCTGGACCGAGCGCCTGCACGGCTTCGGGCCCGTCATCGGGCTGGTGCTGCTGTGCATCGCCGGCACTTTGCTCAACAGCGACTTCGCCACCCTCGACAACGCGATGAACGTGCTCACGCGCACGGCCTTCATCGGCATCATCGCGGTGGGCATGTGCTTCGTGATCATTTCGGGCGGCATCGACCTGTCGGTGGGCTCCATGGCGGCGCTGATCGCAGGCAGCGTGATCATGTTCATCAACTGGGCCGGGCCGGCCACCGGCTCGCCGCTCATGGCGGTGGTGCTCGGCGCCGGGCTGGCCGTGGTGCTGGGCGCGATGTTCGGCCTGGCGCACGGGCTGCTGATCACCAAGGGCCGCATCGAGCCCTTCATCGTCACGCTCGGCACGCTGGGCATCTTCCGTGCCTACCTCACCTACTTCGCCGACGGCGGCGCGCTCACGCTCGACAACGATCTGTCGGACCTCTACGCACCGGTCTACTACGCCAGCCTGCTGGGCATTCCGGTGCCGGTGTGGGTGTTCGTGGCGGTGGCGGCGGTGGGCGGCGTCATCCTCAACCGCACAGCCTATGGCCGCTACGTGCAGGCCATCGGTTCGAACGAGCAGGTGGCGCGCTACGCGGCCGTGGACGTGGACCGCGTGAAGATCCTCACCTACGTGCTGCTGGGCGTGTGCGTGGGCATCGCCACCTTG
Organism: Xylophilus ampelinus; assembly: GCF_901875635.1. GTDB lineage: Bacteria > Pseudomonadota > Gammaproteobacteria > Burkholderiales > Burkholderiaceae_C > Xenophilus. Next base: position 23,458 of record NZ_CABFMN010000129.1, read on the forward strand.
CTCTACGTGCCACGGCTGGGCTCGGCCTCGCCCACCACGGGCCTCCTGTGGGAGCTCGAGGCGATCGCCGCCGTGATCGTCGGCGGCACGGCGCTTAAGGGTGGCGCGGGCAGCATCACCGGCACGGTGGTGGGCGCCATCCTGCTCTCGGTCATCAGCAACATCCTCAACCTCACCAGCATCATCAGCGTGTACCTCAACGCGGCGGTGCAGGGCTTCGTGATCATCGTGGTGGCGTTCCTGCAAAGGGGGCGACGTTGACACATGGCCCCCCAGCTTTTCACTCCCTTCGGTCGTGTAACGCCACCCCCCGAGGGGGAGGCGCGGCCGGCTTGGGGCGGCCCGGCGCTCGGCCGCATCGCTTTCTCGTTCCCGTTCTCATCCACAACCAGGAGACCTCCAGCATGACCTTCATCACCCGCCGCCTCGCGCTCACCGCCGTGGCCACAGCAGCCGCCTTCGCCAGCGTGCCCGCGCTGGCCGCCGACAAAGTGAACCTTGGCGTGTCGATCCCGGCCGCCACGCACAGCTTCATGGGCGGCATCAACTACTGGGCCAACCAGGCCAAGAAGGACCTGGAGAAGCAGCACAAGGACCTGAAGATCACCATCAAGACGGCCGCCAATGCGCCCGAGCAGGCCAACCAGCTGCAGGATTTCAGCACCGTCACCAAGATCAACGCGCTGGTCGTGTTCCCCTTCGAGTCCGCCGCGCTGACCAAGCCGGTGGCGCAGGTCAAGGCCAAGGGCGCCTACGTCACAGTGGTGGACCGCGGCCTGACCGACACCAGTGCGCAGGACGCCTACGTGGCCGGCGACAACACCGCCTTCGGCAAGATTCCCGCCGAGTACATCGCCAAGAAGCTCAACGGCAAGGGCAACGTGGTGGCGCTGCGCGGCATTGCGACCACGCTGGACAACGAGCGCATGGACGCCTTCAACGCCGTGCTCAAGAACTACCCGGACATCAAGCTGCTGGACGCCAAGTACGCCAACTGGAACCGCGACGATGCCTTCAAGGTGACACAGGACTACCTGACGCGTTTCAAGGAGATCGATGCCATCTGGGCCGCCGACGACGACATGGCCGTGGGCGTGCTCAAGGCCATCGAGCAGGCCAAGCGCAACGACATCAAGATCGTCTTCGGCGGCGCCGGTGCCAAGGGCATGGTCAAGACCATCCTCGACGGCAAGGACCCGCGCATCCAGGCCGACGTGAGCTACTCGCCCAAGTTCATCTACGACGCGATCAAGCTCACGGCCGAAGCGCGGCTGAAGGGCGAGAAGCTGCCGGCGACGACCATCATCCCGTCGGTGCTGATCACCAAGGACAACGCCAAGGACTTCTACCACCCGGATTCCCCTTTCTGAGCGGAATTGGCCTCCAGCGCCCGTGGAGCGGGCGCTGGCAGCTATCGATTTAGTAGCAATCGCTGCCGCCACCGCACCGGTACCTTCACGCTGCCGGGCGCGTGAGACGACGCACGCGAGACGAGAAAGGATCCCCGGCCATGCCACGCCCCGTCACCCTCTTCACCGGCCAGTGGGCCGACCTGCCGCTGGCCGAGCTGGCGCCGCTGGCCCGGCGCATGGGCTACGACGGCCTGGAACTCGCCTGCTGGGGCGACCACTTCGACGTGCAGCAGGCGCTCGCGTCCGAGACCTACGCGAAGGACAAGTGGGCGCTGCTGCGCGAGCACGGCCTCACCTGCCTGGCCATCGGCAACCACCTGGTCGGCCAGGCGGTGTGCGACCTCATCGACGAACGCCACCGCGCCATCCTGCCGGCCCATGTGTGGGGCGACGGCGAGCCCGAAGGCGTGCGCCAGCGTGCGGCACGCGAGCTGGCCGACACGGCGCGCGCCGCCGCGAAGTTCGGCGTGAAGACCGTCACCGGCTTCACCGGGTCGTCGATCTGGCACGCCACCTATGCCTTCCCGCCCACCACGCAGGCCTACTGGGACGCGGGCTTCGCGGACTTCGGCCGGCGCTTCGGGCCCATCCTCGACACCTTCGAGCAGCAGGACGTGAACTTCGCGCTGGAGGTGCACCCGACCGAGATCGCCTTCGACATCGCCTCGGCCGAGCGGGCCATCGAGGCCGTCGGGGGGCACCGCCGCTTCGGCTTCAACTTCGACCCCAGCCACCTGGCCTACCAGGGCGTGGACTACGTGCGCTTCATCCGCGGCTTCGCCGACCGCATCTACAACGCCCACATGAAGGACGTGTGGTGGGGCCGTGGCGACGGCACGGTGGGCGTCTTCGGCGGCCACACGAGCTTCGGCGATGCGCGCCGCTTCTGGGACTTCCGCAGCGTGGGCCGCGGCATGGTGGATTTCGAATCGATCATCGTCGCCCTCAACGACATCGGCTACGCCGGCCCGCTCTCGGTGGAGTGGGAGGACAGCCGCATGGACCGCGTGCACGGCGCCACCGAGAGCGCCGCCTTCTGCCGCCGGCTGGACTTTCCCGCCGCGGCCGGTGCCTTCGATGCCGCCTTCGACAAGGCGGCCCAGGGCGGGATGGCCGGCGCATGAGTGCGCGCCCGAACGTTCTCCGGGTCGTGGCATCGCATTCCGGGGCGGCCGCGCCATGACGCGAAGACTCCGCTACGCCATGGTCGGCGGCGGCCAGGGCGCCTTCATCGGCGCCGTGCACCGCAAGGCCCTGGCGCTCGACGGCCAGGCCGAACTGGTGGCCGGCGCGCTGGCCTCCACACCCGAACGCGCCCGTGCTTCGGGCCGTGAGCTGGGGCTGGCCGAGGAGCGCAACCATGCCGACTGGCAGTCGCTGCTCGACGACGAGCTCGCACGAAGCGCGGACGAGCGCATCGATTTCGTTTCCATCGTCACGCCCAACCACCTGCACCACCCGGTGGCGAAGGCCTTCGCCGAGGCGGGCATCCACGTCGTGTGCGACAAGCCGCTGGTGCATACCAGCGAGCAGGCCGAGGACCTGCTGCGCACGGTCGAGCGCAGCGGCACCGTCTTCGGCGTGACCTACAACTACAGCGGCTACCCCATGGTGCGCGAGGCGCGCGCACTGGTGGCCGCGGGCGCGGTCGGCGAGGTGCGCAAGGTGGTGGTCGAGTACCACCAGGGCTGGCTGGCCACGAAGCTCGAAGGCAGCGACAACAAGCAGGCCGGCTGGCGCACCGACCCGGCCCGCAGCGGCGCGGCCGGCGCGCTGGGCGACATCGGCTCGCATGCCGAGAACCTGGTCGCCACCGTCACCGGGCTGGAGCTCGACAGCCTGTGCGCCGACCTCGGCGCCTTCGTGCCCGGCCGCCGGCTGGACGACGACGCCAGCCTGCTGCTGCGCTTCAAGGGCGGTGCGCGCGGCGTGTTGACGGCCACGCAGATCGCCGTGGGCTGCGAGAACGACCTGCGCCTGCGCGTCTTCGGCAGCACCGGCACGCTCGACTGGCGCCAGGAGCGGCCCGACACCCTGGTGCATGCGCCCATCGACGGCCCGCGGCGCCTGCTCACCCGCGGGTCGCCCTGGCTCGGCGAGTCGGCGCGGCTGGCCACGCGACTGCCCGCAGGCCATCCGGAGGCCTTCATCGAAGCCTTCGCCAATGTGTACCTCGGCGTCATCGCGCGCATCCGTGCACGGCAGCAGGGCGTCGCGCCCGACCCGTTGCACGCGGACCATCCCACCCTGGCCGACGGTGCGCGCGGCGTGCGTTTCATCGAGAGGGCGCTGCAGAGCGCCGCCAGCACGCAGAAGTGGACGGCTTTCTGAGCCGCGGGACGGCCTAGCCCGAACGCCAGATGGGCGGCTGCGTGCGCGGGCGGTAAAAACGGCGGTCTTCGTTTCTCCGCCACCGTCATGACCCGTCGTCCCGCCTGGCTGCCCGCCCTTTCGCTGGTCCTCGTCGTTGCTGCGCCTGCGCAGGCCGGCCCCACCTTCCCCGAGCGCAGGGCCGGCCTGTGGGAGATGCGCTCGACGCCAAAGGCCGGCGCCAAGGACAGCATCGTCGTGCAGCAGTGCGCCGATCCCGCCACCGACAAGGCCTTGCAGGAGTACGGCCTCTCGCAGCCGAAGATGAACCGCAAGTTCTGCAAGGAAGAGATGCGCAACGAGGCCGGCAAGATGCTGGTGCACACCGAGGTCTGCAAGCAGAGCGAGACCACCATGACGCGGCGCATCGTCATGTCGGGCGACTTCAACGCGGCCTACCGCGTCGAGTCGCACACCGTCTACGACCCTGCGCCCAAGGTGGCGCCGCGCGACGACGACATGGTGGCCGACATGCGCTGGCTCGGCGCCTGCCCTGCCGGCATGAAGGCCGGCGACATGATGCTGCCCGGCGGCATGAAGACGAACATCGCCGACCTGACCGCCATGGGTGCCATGGCCGGCAAGCTCATGCGCACCGGCCCGGACACCAAGCCCGGCGAGATGACGCTGCCCGACGGCACCAAGGTCGACATGGAGGCCATGAAGCGCATGGCCGAGCAGATGCACAGGCAGATGGCCCAGCAGCAGGGCCAACAGCGCGCCAGCGGCAAATAGCCGACGCCGCGATGGTCAGCGCGGTCGTTCGCTTTTCGGAGCCAGGGCGTCCAGCGCTGCCAGCGCCGTGCGCAGCCCGTCGGTCAGTCGGCCAGGGTAGTGCAGGCAATCCTCCAGCCCCGCGAAGCCGGCACCTCCCAGCACGCAGTCGGGGGCGCCCGCCGCGGCCAGCGTGTCGAGCGCAGCCTGCACCCGGCGCACGAAGCCGGCGCGGTCCTCGCTGGCCGCCAGGCCGGTCGTGTCGAGCGTGGTGACGCCGTCCAGCAGCGTCGTGGCCCCGGCATGCCGGGCCACGGTGTCGCGCAGCATCGGACCCCATTCGCGGCCCGCCGTGAGGATGTGGAAGGGCCGCCCGCGCGCCAGTGCGTCGCGCACGCTGCTCTCGGCCATGCCCAGCACCGGCACGGGGCTTTGCGCGCGCAGCGCGTCCAGTCCCGGATCGCCGTAGCAGGCGAGCAGCACCGCGTCGGCCCAGACGTCGGACACGCCGGCCAGTGCGCGCTGCGCGGC
>NZ_CABFMN010000130.1 GCF_901875635.1 Xylophilus ampelinus
CAGTTGGCTCATCGCGCAAGTTCCTTTGCGTCAATCAACGCGCAACGGCATGATCGGTGGACTTGTTCAGACCTTCCTTAGGCGCAGCACCGATGAAACTCGCAACCCGCCTCTGATCGGCGATTACCCACGCTTCAATTTCCCGCACAGCTACTCGCAAGAGCAATCCCGCCTGCGGAGGAAGCCGGCCCCAACCACCAAGCAGCGTCGGTGCGCAATCGTCGCCGTCCAGATCCACTCCGATCACGACTGGCATCACTTGCGCTAAAGCCGCATAAGCTTCGAGTTCACGTTGCACGTTGCCGCGACCGCCCTTTACTTCTGTCCGCGCCACTCTGTATCCCGGTAGGACTTCGCCGATGCATTTGTGGAGCACAGCTTGCGTGAGCCGGTCTTCAGCTACCACAGCGATCTGTTTGACCATAGGGACTTTAAATCGAAGCCAGCGACTCAAGTGTGTCCGGCGTAGCGTGAGGGAGGATCGCCTCGCCCAGCCCCAGCCCTCCGGACACCAACCGCTCAACGTCCTCTAGTTTGTCTGCCGAGCGAATCGTTGTAGCTTCTTGCGACGGTTCGAGCAGGATTACTTCATCCAACGCGATTCCTTGGTCTGACAGCAGATCGCTGCTATGGGTCGTAACAAGAACTTGCCCCTTTCCTTGGAGTTTGTAGATAAATGGTGCTAATAGACTGACAATCCTCTTATTGAGGGAGAGTTCAGGCTCTTCAAGAAGCAAAAGTCCCGGATCCTCTTGAAGGACCCAGAACAGGCCGATCAAGCGAAGGGTGCCGTCCGAGAACTGGTCCTCTCGCCGCCATGCACCGTTAACCCGCCAGTGCGAATACTTTGCCTTTAGGTGCGGTTTGCCGCTTGTCGGGTCTCTCTCGAACTGAAGCTCCTCCAGCTGAGGAACGGCTTTTTGTAGCACCGCTTGTATACGTTTAAGGCGCCTCGTTCTCTTCTTTTCCCCAGTGGCGGCAATCCTTTCTAAAAACGCCTGACCAAAGGGATCATTCTCCAAAAACTTTCCTTGAATGCCTTCTGCGTACTTAAGCAACTGAGGGACAAGATGTAAGTAAACGACACTGGCAAAGAATTCCGATATGTCGCGAAAATTTACGTTGCTGTTGACTTGCTCAAGGCTGGTCTGTGTGAGCCGTTCTGTATCGGCTAGATCTTCTTTGTCGGGCCGTTCCAACAACGTTTCGCCACCCTTGTAGACCTCTTCGCGCTTAACGAGAGGGCGACGCTTGCCAGCTGATTCCTGGGTGATTTCGAGAAGGTATCGCCACTCGACTTCTCCATCTGTCATGGTGACGTCCAGAAGAATATTCGGCTCCCGTCGCGCTGCGAGTGAGCGGACCTTTTTCATGCCCCCGCGGTCTTTAATTGCCTTTTGAAGACCACCGCCGCTGCTACTTACAATGTCTCGCAAGAAACGAAAGATGTCCAAAAAATTAGACTTGCCGGAGGCATTGGCCCCAACGATGAATGTACGATCCTGAAGAATTACGTCTGCGCTCTTAAAATTGCGCCAGTTTCGAATCTCAATGTTAGATATCTTCATTTAGTGCCCCTATCCTTTTTGATTAAAGCACTCTACCTGAGGGAAAGTGCACAGTGTCGGGCCGTCGCGATGGTGAGCGGCAGCTGAGGCTGCGGGCTCAAGCGGAAGAATCTGTGCCCCCAAACGGCACTGCATCTCTCAACATGTTTGGATTGTCGCTGCTTGCTCTCCAATGCTCCGAAGTCAGGCTTGAGCGTAACAATTAATTTGCCAACCGTCTCAGCTTCAAAAACGCCAACCCCGCCATCACCGCATCATTCAACGCATCGTGCGCCGGCCGGGTCGGCAGCCCCAGGTCCTTCATCAGCGTGTCAAAGCGCAGATCGATGGCGGCCTCGCGCTCGTAGCCGGTGCGTTGCCGGTTCTTGAAGTCGTAGTACAGCGCCGAGACCTCGATCTTCGGCTGCGGCAGGCCCATGCCGAGCATGGGGAAGAGCACGCGATCGATCATGGCGACGTCGAATTCCAGGTAGTAGCCGACCAGCGGGCGGCTGCCGATGAAGTGCAGCAGGCGCTGCACGGCGTCTTCCGGCGCGATGCCCTGGGCGACGTCGCGCTCGCGCAACTGGTGCACGCGCACGGCGTCGGGCGAGACGGCGCGCTTGTCGGGGCGCACCAGAAGTTCCAGGCGCTCGCTGGTGAGCAGGCGATGGCCCCGGATGCGCACGGCGGCGATGGCGACGATCTCGTCGCGGCGGGTGTCGAGGCCGGTGGTCTCGCAGTCCAGCGCCACCCACTCGTTCTCGGGCGGCGGGTCCCACATGAAGGCATAGCGCGGGTCGCCCAGGTGGTAGAGCATCCACCGGCGCTTCAGGGCCGCGGCCCAGTCGGCAACGGGGGTGCTCATGGGGTGTTGCCGCGCGCGCTCACCGCTCAGAGTTCACAGTTGGTCGAGGTGAAAGCGCGACTGGATCAGCCGGCGGAAGCGCTTGACGATGTCGAGCGTGTCCTTGAGCAGGTCGCGCTCCAGGCTGGTGAGGCGCGCCACGTCGACCCGGCCGCTCACCGGGCGGCCGGCATCGAGCTCGTCCAGCCCGGCCTTCAGGCGCAGCGCCATGAAGAAGTGCAGGCTCTCGATGACGTCGGTGGCCATGGCGCGCTCGAACAGGCCGGCGGCCACCAGGGCATCGAGCCGGGCGGCGGTCGATGTGGCGTCCAAATGCGCGCGCAGCGCCAGCGCGCGCACGCCGTGCACCAGCGGGAACAGGCCCTGCTTCTTGATGTCGAGGCCATCGCCGCCGTGGCCGCGCCCGGCGCCACCGCCGAACCAGCGCTGCAGCCAGCCGCCATCGTCGGCCGCGAAGGCGTCGATGGCGGCCGCAAAGCGGGCCAGCATCGCGTCGTTGTCGGTGGCAAAGCGGAACACGCGCTCGCGCACGGCGGCCAGCAGCGCGGCGTCTCCGGCGACCGGGTGCGCGTCGAGAAAGATGGCCAGCGCCATGAGCTTTTCGCCGTCGGGCCGCAGCAGCCAGTCGCTGGCGCGGGCTGCGAATTCGCTCACGCTGCCGCGCCAGGCCGGGTTGCGCAGCATGACGCCGCCGCGGCAGTCGGGATACCCGAAGGCCGCGAGCGCGGCGCCGAAGCGCTCGCAGATGGCCTGCAGATCGTCGGGCGGCACGTAGCCGTCGGCCAGCAGCAGGGCGTTGTCCTGGTCGGTCTTGAGCAACTGCTCGCCGCGGCCTTCGCTGCCCATCACGAGCAGGCAGCTGTGCGCCACCAGTTCGGCCGGGGCGACGAGCTGCCAGGCGCGCTCGAACAGCCGCGCGTTCAGGGCCTGAACCAGCGCGGCGATCTGGGCCACGCGGGTGCCGCCGCGCTGCAGCAGCGCCACCAGCCGGGTGATGTGCGCGCTGGCCGTGGCCAAGTCGTCCAGCGTGTGCGCCTCGGCGATGCGGCGGCTGATGAGGTAGGAGTGGTTCGACAGGAAGCTGAACAGGTCCAGCGCCTCGACCAGGCCCAGCACGTCGGCCGCGGCAACCGGGCCGCCGGCCGCCTCGTCGCCCAGCACCACGGCGCGGTGGATGCGGTGACGCGTCATGACGGTGAGCGCGTCGCCCACCGGGTCGCCGGCCTTCACGGTGTGCAGGCCGAAGCTGGCCACCTCGCGCACCGGCAGGCGCTCCAGCGGCGTGCCGTGCAGCACGGCGCGCTGCAGCGCGTTGGCGGTGAAGATGCCCAGGCGCGGCGGTGTTCCTTCGGGCGCGTCGGCCGCGTCGTCGCGCACCAGCACGGCGGTGCTGCGCTCGGCCTGGAACAGGCGCACGACGGAGAGCACGTCCAGCGCGCCGTCGACGATGTGGGCCGCCCGCAGGCCCACCGCATCCACGCGCGCCATGGCCAGCGATTGCATCTCGTGCGCGCCGCCGCGGCCGGCGATGGCGCCCAGCTTGTCGGACAGCTCGGCGAAGAGCAGGGCACCGAAGGTCGCGTTGTGGGCGATCAGGCGGTTCACCACCTCGCGCGGCAGCTCGTAGGCGATGCTCTCCTCGGCCGCCACGAACCGGCCGCTCACCTCGCCGGCCACCAGGCTGCGGCCGTCGAAGGTGTCGTCGGGCCCGTAGCCGGCCACCGGCTCGGTGCCGCCGCTGGCGTACTGCTGCACGAAGCCCTTGATGAGCACGAAGAGGTGCGTTGGCGCGATGCCGGGCTGCAGCAGCGTGTCGCCCTCGCGGAAGTAGGCGATGTCCACGCCCTGCTGCACCCACTGGCGCTCCTCGGCGTCGAGGCAGTCGAAAGGGGAGGCGGCGAAGTTGAAGGCGTGGGGCATCGCCCCTCAATCTAGAGCGCGATCGAGGCGGGCGCGATGCGGTGCGTCAAACCCTGCGCAGGCGTGGCTTGCGGGTAAACCCTAAAATTCGACGCTTCGCGCCGTCGGTCGTCGGCGTCCCTCTCCCGATCCTCCGCCTGCCTTGAATCCCTCCGCACCCGCGCCGGCCGATGCCGTTTCGCCCGCCCGTTTCCTGCGCGCCATCCTGGCGCTGGGCGTGGGCGGTTTCGCCATCGGCACCGGCGAGTTCGTCATCATGGGCCTGCTGCCCGAGGTGGCGACGGACATCGGCGTGAGCATCCCGCAGGCCGGCCACGTGATCAGCGCCTATGCGCTGGGCGTGGTGATCGGCGCGCCGGTGCTGGCGGTGCTGTCGGCCAACTGGGGGCGGCGGGCGCTGCTGATGGCGTTGATGGCGGTGTTTGCGGCCGGCAACTTCGCCAGTGCCGCGGCGCCGGGCTACCTGTCGCTCAACCTGCTGCGCTTCGCGTCGGGCCTGCCGCACGGCACGTACTTCGGCGTGGCGGCGCTGGTGGCCGCGGCGCTGGCGCCGCCGGGGCGGCGCGCGCGGGCGGTGGGGCTGGTGATGCTGGGGCTCACCGGCGCGACGCTGGTGGGCGTGCCCATCGCGGCCTGGCTGGGGCAGCACTTCGGCTGGCGTGCGGCTTTCGTCTTCGTCGGCGTGATCGCGCTCGCGGCGGTGGTGCTCATCCGCCGCGACGTGCCCGACCTGCGGCCCGCGACCGGCGCCAGCCCGCTGCGCGAATTGGGCGCGCTCAAGCGCAAGCAGGTGTGGCTCACGCTGGGCATCGCGGCCATCGGTTTCGGTGGCATGTTCTCGGTGTTCAGCTACGTCAAGCCGACGCTGACCGAGGTGGCAGGCCTGCGGGTCGAACATGTGCCTTTCGTGCTGGCGCTGTTCGGCGTGGGCATGGTGGCAGGCAACCTCGTCGGCTCGCGCCTGGCCGACAAGGCGCTGATGCGCACCATCGGCGGCGTGATGGTGTATTCGGCCATCGTGCTGCTGGCCTTCACCTTCACGGCGCACCACTGGCTGCTCGCCTCGCTCAACGTGCTGCTGGTGGGCACCATCGTCGCCATCGGCCCGGCGCTGCAGATCCGGCTGATGGACGTGGCGGGCGACGCGCAGGCGTTGGCGGCCGCGCTCAACCACTCGGCTTTCAACATGGCGAATGCGCTGGGTGCCTGGCTCGGCGGCGTGGCCATCAGCGCCGGGCTGGGCTGGACGTCGACCGGCTGGGTGGGCGCGTTGCTGGCGGTGGCGGGGCTGGGTATCTTCGCGTGGGCGCTGACGGATGCGCGGCGCACGGCCCGGATGTCGGCTCCCGCGGCGACCTGAGCGCGACCGCGCACGGCGGGGCGGTAGGCCCGAAATCGGAAAGTGCAATCGGCCTGCAGCGCCCGTCCGGCGGGCGCTGCGGCCGAATTCGTCACGTTCGTTACCAATCGGCGCGGCGGGCGCTCAGGGGCAGAAGATGTCGGCCAGCGTGGCGACCAGGCGCTCGGCCTGCGCGTTGTCGATGCGGTAGTACAGCGTCTGCGCCTCGCGGCGGAAGGTGACCAGGCCCTCATCGCGCATGCGCGCCAGGTGCTGCGAGAGGGCCGATTGGCTCAGCCCCACCCCTTCCTGCAGCGCGCCCACCGACATCTCGCCCTGGCCCGACAGCAGGCACAGCACCATCAGGCGTGACTCGTTGCCCAGCGCGCGCAGCAGGGCGGCGGCCTCGGTGGCGCTTTCCTTGAGCTGGATCATGTTCTTGCGCGTTCGGGCCATGGCGTTCTTTGAATTAGAAGATACTAATTTAGAGGTTTCTAACACAAGGCGCGGCGGCCACCGCCGCGCCGCCACCCGACGGGGATTCTTTCCAATGACCGACTACCTGCCATTGACCCAAGGCATTTCGGCCCACCTGCTGCCGTTGCGCCAGAGCGTGCCCGGCGTGATGAAGGGCTTCGCCGACATGGGCAAGGCCGCCATGGCCGACGGCGTGCTCGACGCCAAGACCAAGGAACTGATCGCGCTGGCCATCGGCGTCGCGTCGCATTGCGCCGGGTGCATCGGCTTTCACACCAAGGCGCTGGCGCGCTTGGGTGCGACCGAGGCCGAAGTGCACGAGGCGCTGGGCGTGGCCATCTACATGGGCGGCGGTCCGTCGGCGATGTATGCGGCCGACGCGGTCGAGGCCTTCCGCCAATTCGCACAGGTGCCCGCCGCCTCGGCGTGAGGGGCGCTTCCCTGTTTCCATCAATTCAGGAGACTGCCGTCATGCAAGCCAATGTCGGAACCGTCGATCGCGTGCTGCGCGTGCTGGTCGGCCTCGTGCTCATCGGTCTGGCGCTCACGGGCACCATCGGCGCCTGGGGCTGGATCGGGCTGCTGCCCCTGGCCACGGGCCTGTTGCGCTACTGCCCGGCGTATTCGCTCTTCGGCTGGCGCACCTGCGCGCGTTAGCCGCCGCCGTGTGACGCCAGCGGCGGCGCGATGTCCTCGAGCGAGCGCCGCTCGGCATTGACCGCGAAGCGCAGCGCCAGCAGCCCGGCCACGATCACCAGCGTGGCGCCGATGGCGTAGCCCACCGTCACGGCGCCGCGGCTGCCGGTCTCGATCAGGCGGCCGAAGAGCCAGGGCGCGACGAAGCCGCCGGCGCCCGTGCCCACGGCGTAGAAGAGCGAGATGGCCAGCGCGCGCATCTCCAGCGGGAACACCTCGCTCACGGTGAGGTAGGCCGAGCTGGCGGCGGCCGAGGCGAGGAAGAACACCGCCGACCAGGCCAGCGCCTGCGTGCGCGCATCGAGCCAGCCGGCCATGAAGGCCCAGCCGGTGAGGGCGAGGCCGATGCCGGCACCGACGTAGGTCAGCGCGATCATGCGGCGCCGGCCCACGCGGTCGAACAGCGGCCCGAGCAGCAGCGGCCCCAGCACGTTGCCCAGCGCGAACGGGAAGATGTACAGCGCCACGCGGCCTTCGGGCACGCCGTAGTAGCGCGTGAGCACCAGCGCATAGGTGAAGAAGATCGCGTTGTAGAAGAAGGCCTGCGACAGCATCAGCGCCAAGGCCACGCCGCTGCGCGAGCGGTAGCGCGCGAACAGCACCTGGGCCACCTCGCGCATCGACGGGCTCGCACGGCGCGCGAAGCGCAGTTCGCCCACCGCCGGCGGCAGCGCGCCGTGCTGGTCGCGCACCTCGTTCTCGATGTCGCGCACGATGCGCTCGGCCTCGTCGGCGCGGCCGTGCGAGATCAGCCAGCGCGGGCTCTCGGGCACGTGGCGGCGGATCAGCAGGATCGCCACTGCCAGCAACGCGCCGAGCGCGAAGCCGCCGCGCCAGCCCCACACCGGGCCCAGCACGCGCGGGTCGAGCAGCACCAGGCTCAGGCCGGCACCCAGCGCGGCGCCGATCCAGAAGCTGCCGTTGATCGCGAGGTTGACGCGGCCGCGCACGCGCGCCGGGATCAGTTCGTCGATGGCGGAGTTGATGGCCGCGTACTCGCCGCCGATGCCCAGGCCGGTGACGAAGCGACACACCGCGAAGAACGCGAAGTTGGGCGAGAAGGCGGTGGCGAAGGTGCCCACGGCGTACACCGCCAGCGTGACGAGGAACAGCTTCTTGCGCCCGAGCCGGTCGGTCATGCGCCCGAAGACCAGCGCGCCGATGACCGCACCGGCCACGTACACCGACCCGGCCAGGCCCACCTGCGTGGCCGTGAGGGCCAGGGTGTCGCCGCGCTCCAGCACGCCGCCGATGGAGCCGACCAGCGTCACCTCCAGCCCGTCCAGCACCCAGGCGATGCCCAGTGCGATCACCACCCGCCAGTGCCAGCGCGACCAGGGCAGGCGATCGAGCCGCGCAGGAATGTCGGTGCGGAGCTCGGCGGAAGCGGGCGGGGAGGGTGTGGATGGAATGGACATGCAGGCGGCACGCCATGTGGCCGGCGTACGGACCTCACCTTAGGCGCTCGCCGCTGGCCGCCTCGTCGGTCTGGGCCGACACATGCTGTCGCGCTCTGCCGAGCCCCGCCCGGCGACCTGCGCGCCAAGGTGCTTCCATCGACGAACGACGGAGGTCATCACCCATGAGCACCCACAAGCCCGAATCGCAGCAGAAACCCGTGCCCGCCCCGGCACCGCATCCGCCGGACGAACCCGAAATCACGCAGGAGGAGTCCGTGCCGGTCGACCGCCGCGACACCGAGGGCGAGCGCCTGATGGACGAGCTGGGCCGCGAGCGACGCCAGAAACAGGCAGAGGACTGAGCATGTCGTCCCGATCCGTCCCCCTCCCGCGTCCGGCCGCCGGCGCACCGCCCCAGGAGCCGCCCCCAGGGACCGAGCCGGCACCGCCGGTGCCGCCCTCGCCACCGCCGGAACCGCTGCCCGAGCAGTTCCCGGTCAGTTGAGTACCTGGCGAGGCGGATGCGTTGCGTCTCGCCTCAGGTCGACCAGATGCGCGGCGGCGTGGCCGACAGGCCCCACAGCTCGCGCCGCCAGCCCGCCCACACCGTGCGCAGCATGTGCATGGCCGGCTCGACCAGCGGCGCCAGTACGCGCAACACGACGACTTGCGCATTGGGTGCGGTGGCACCGGCACTCTCGCCGAGCGCATGGCCGTCGAGCGCGTCGCGTGCGATCTCCAGCAGCCCTTCGCGGCGCGCGCGTGGCATCGGTGCGCCAACCACGTGGAAGAGCGAGGCCAGGCACTGCCGTCTGGCCAGCCCCAGCGGCGACTCGAGCAGGCGTTTGTCGTGGGCATCGATGCGCCCGCGCTCCAGCCATACGCCGGGCAGCTCGATGTGCTGCTGGTAGCGCCCGGCCACGAAGGGCTGCCCTGCCAGCGGCAGGCCCAGCGCCGTGATGTCCCAGCCGATCAACTCGCCGCCCGGCGCCACCTGCATCTGCAGCCGGTTCTCGGCCAGGCAGCCGCTGTAGCACAGCGCCTCGAGCGGGAGCCACTCCAGCCGCGCGCCGGCCGCGACATTCAGCCGCGTGCGCTGAAGGGCCAGCTCGCCGTCGGAGCGGTAGAAGCGCGAGGCGCCCGGCGTGGTGATCAGGCCGTGGCTGCCCGCTGCCGCATCGACCGCGATGTCGAGCGTGTCGCCGCCCACCAGGCCGCCGGGTGGATGCACCAGCACGTTGTGGCAGATGGCATCGCCCTCGGGATACAGGCTCTGAAGGATGCGCAGCGGCCCTTCATGGCGAAAGCGCGCCAGGCTGCGGCCGTGGTCGTGGTGGTAAGCGATGTCGAGTCGGGCGTGCCAGGGCATCGGGGGAGTCTACGTGGGCGACATCGGCCGTCCTGCACCGGGCTTGATCCGGCGCAAGGCCGGCGGCGCGGGTGGATGGGACAGTCGACAGCCACACCGGAGATGCCCATGATTCACCGCGCCGCCCAGGTCATCCGCGAGGAGCACGCCGCCATCGCGGCCATGCTGCGCACTGTCTTGCTGCTGCTCGCGCAGCACCGTCGCGACGGCACGGTGCCGCGCTTCGATGCGTTGCGCGCGATGCTGTTCTATGTCGACGAATTTCCCGCGCGCGAGCACCATCGCAAGGAGACGGAGCTGCTCTTCACGCGGCTGCGGGCGCGCACGCCGCTTTGGCGCGAGCTGCTCGACCGGCTCGACAGCGAGCACGGCCGGGGCGAACGCATGATCCGCCAGGTGCAGCACGAGCTGACGGCCTTCGAGATGCTGGGCGAGCCGCGCCGCCAGGGCTTCGAGCAGGCGGTCGAGCGCTACGTCGACTTCTACCTGCAGCACATGGCGATGGAGGAGTGCGACATCCTGCCCCTGGCCGAGCGCGTGCTGACGGCCGAGGACTGGGCCGACCTCGACGCCGCCTTCGCCGAACCCGCGCCGCCGGGCCAGGTGCCCGACGCCGCCTACCGCGCGCTGTTCACCCAAATCGTCAACAAGATCCCGGCGCCGCTGGGGCTCGGCGCGGCCGCGCACTGAGGAGCGCCGGCCGGCAGGCAGCGTGCTATGGATTCGATAGCTGCTCGCGCAGGTTGCACGGGCGTTGCGGGCACTTTTTGCTTGAATTCCCGAGTGGCGGCGCCCGTCACAGCAGCGCGATCTGCTGCGCCCGCGCCAGCGCGCCGGTGCGGTTCTTCACGCCCAGCTTGGCGAAGATGTTGTGCAGGTGCCATTTCACCGTCGCTTCCGACAGGAACAGGCTCTGCGCGAGTTCGCGGTTGCCCAGGCCGGCCTTGAGCAGCCGCAGGATCTTGAGCTCGCGCTCCGTCAGCTCCTCGGTGG
This sequence comes from Xylophilus ampelinus, assembly GCF_901875635.1. Classification (GTDB taxonomy): domain Bacteria; phylum Pseudomonadota; class Gammaproteobacteria; order Burkholderiales; family Burkholderiaceae_C; genus Xenophilus. Next base: position 10,610 of record NZ_CABFMN010000130.1, read on the forward strand.
CGACAGGGGCCGCCACGGCGGGCGCCGCGCTGCGGCCGGCGGCCTGCAGCAGCCGCGAGAGGTAGGCGGCCGGCACCTGGTGCGCGTCGGCCGGCCCCGGGGCGCGCGTGCTGCCGATGGCCTCGACCAGGTCGAGCAGCAGCGGGTCGAGGTCGAGCAGGCTGCGCAGCAGGCCGCAGCGCGCGGCCAGGGCCAGTGCCTCGTCGAGCGTGCGCAGGGCCTGGGCGCGGTCCAGGCCGCGGTGCTGCTGCACCGCCTTGAGTGCCAGCAGTCGGGCCGCATGCGCGAGGTGGCTCTGGTGCTGCGCCCTGCGGATGGCGGCGTTCAGCGGCCCCGTCGCCTCGGCGCCCTGGCCGCGCGCGATGCGCAGGCGCAGGGCCAGCAGCTCGACGCCGTCCTCGTGCGCGGGCGCATCGGCCGCATCGGCGCGCGTCGGCGCCAGCGGGGAGCCGGCGTCGACGAAACCGTAAGACTGCGCCAGCCGCACCGCGTCGTCGAGCGAGGCCACGGCCAGCCGCAGCGCGCAGCGCTCGGCCGCGAGGATGCGCGCCAGGCGCGGCAGCCGCAGCCGGTGGCCCAGCGATTCGCCCTCCAGCAGGCAGGCGTCGGCACCGGTCGCGTCGCCGCGGTGGCGCAGCAGGCGGGCCCGCGTGAGGTAGCCGGCGGTGCTCATCTCGACCAGGCCGTGCTCGTCGATGAAGGGCAGGCCGAGGTCGAGGTAGCGCTGCGCCTGCGCCGGCTCGTCCTGCTCCCAGCAGGCTTCGGCCGCCAGCAGCGTGAGCATGGAGCCGGCGTACGAGGCCACGCCCAGGCTGTGTTCCACCGTCGCGATGCCGTGGCGCGCGTGTTCCAGCGCCTGGCCGTGGTCGCCGCGGCGCAGCGCGATCATGGTCGCCAGGGCGCTGGCCCAGGCCAGGCCGTAGTGGGCGCCGCATTCCTCGAAGGCGCGGCGCGCGATGGCCAGCGCCTGCGTGCCCTGCTCGAAGGCATCCGTGGCGCAGCAGCCGGCGGCCAGCACGTTCGCCACCACGCCGGTGCGGAAGGCCTCGGCCTGCGGCCAGCAGCGCAGCCAGGCCTCGCCGGCGGCCTTGGCGCGCAGGGGTTGGTCCGACAGGGCGTAGTACACGCAGCGGATCATCTCGACCACGCAGCGTACCGAACCGTCGTGGTCCATGCCGTCCAGGCCGTCGCCCTCGAGCGCGCGCAGCTCGGCGTCGGCCTCCACATGCCGGCGCGTGAGCACCAGCGACCACGCGTGCCCCGTGCGGATGCCGGGCCGCGCATGCACCAGCGCCTGCGGCAGCCGCGTGAGCCAGCCCAGCAGGGTCGCGTGCTCGCCGCGGTGCTGCACCAGCTCGGCCGAGAAGGCCGCCACCAGGTCGGCGGCACGCTCCAGGTCGTGCGCCTCGAAGGCGTAGCGCACCGCCTCGTGCGGCAGGCCGTGGCGGTCGAACCAGTCGCTGGCGCGGCGGCACACGGCACGCGCCGTGTCGCCGGGGCGCTCGCGGCCGCGCCCGCGCAGGTAGTCGGCGAAGAGGTGGTGGTAGCGGAACCAGGTGCGCGAGCGGTCCAGGCCCGACAGGAACAGGTGCCGTGCCTGCACCTCGGCCAGCATCGCGCGGCTGTCCTCACGCGCCAGCACCTCGTCGCACAGCTCGGCGCAGAAGCGGTCCAGCGGCGCGGTGTCGAGCAGGAAGGCGCGCAGCTCGGGCCGCAGGCTGTCGAGCACCTGCTCGCCCAGGTAGTCGGTGATGTTGCGGTCGCTGCCCGAGAAGGCGGCCAGGAAGGCGCCCTTGTCCTCGCTCTCGCGCAGGGCCAGCGACGCGAGCTGCAGGCCGGCGATCCAGCCTTCGGTGCGCTCGTGCAGCGCCTCGAGCTGCGCGCGGTCGAGTGCGGCGCCGCTCACCCGGCCCACGAAGTCGGCCGCCTCGTCCAGGCCGAGGCCGAAGTGCGCGGTGTCCAGCTCCAGCAGCTCGCTGCGCAGGCGCCACTGGCTCAGCGACATGGGCAGACGCCGGCGGCTCGCCATCACCAGGCCCACGGTGGGTGGCAGGTGCGCCATCAGCCATTCGAGCTTGCGGTGCACGCCCTCGGCCTGCACGAGGTGGAAGTCGTCCAGCACCACCAGCAGCCGCCCCGTGTGGCCCGTGAGGTCGTGCAGCAGCGAGGCGACGATGGCATCGAGCGAAACCATGGTGCCGCCCTCGGTCTGCGCCAGCGCGCCGCGGCCCAGGGTGGCATCGGCACGGTGCAGCGCGGCCGCGAGGTAGCGCATGAAGCGCAGCGGGTCGTTGTCTTCGGCGTCCAGGCTCAGCCAGGCGCAGGCGGCGCCCAGCGGCTCGACCTGGGCGACGAACTGCGCCAGCGCCGTGGTCTTGCCGTAGCCGGCTGGCGCGGTAATGCTGACCAGCCGCTTGGTCAGGCCCGCGTGCAGCAGGGCCGAGAGCTGCGCGCGCGCCAGCAGTTGCGGCGCCAGTTGCGGCGCGGCGAGCTTCGATTCGATGAGCAAGGCCGCCGTGCCCGGCGGGGGAGAGGTCTCCTGCATGGCCATCCTCTGCGGGAAGTGAACGGCCTCAGTTTGCCTGATGCGCCTCGTACAAGGTCACGACGCAGGCCCCGCCCAGGCCCAGGTTGTGCTGCAGCGCGATGCGCGCGCCGTCGACCTGGCGTGCCTCCGCGCTGCCGCGCAGTTGGTGCGTGAGTTCGTAGCACTGCGCGAGGCCCGTGGCGCCGAGCGGGTGCCCCTTGGACAGCAGGCCGCCCGAGGGGTTGGTCACGACCCGGCCGCTATAGGTGTTGTCGCCCGCGTCGACGAAGGCGGCGGCACCGCCCTCGGCGCACAGGCCCAGCGCCTCGTAGCTGATGAGCTCGTTCTGCGCAAAGCAGTCGTGCAGCTCCACCACGTCGACGTCCTCCGGGCCGATGCCGGCCTGGGCGTAGACCTGCTGCGCCGCGTCCTGGCTCATGCCGTAGCCCACCACGCGCATCATGTCGTGGCTCTCCAGGCTGTCGGCCTTGTCGGTGGTCATGGCCTGGGCGGCGATGCGCACGTCGGTGCGCAGGCCGTGCTCGCGGGCGTAGCGCTCCGACACCAGCACCGCCGCGGCCGCGCCGCAGGTGGGCGGGCAGGCCATGAGGCGCGTGAGCACGCCGGGCCAGAGCATGGGCGTGTTCATCACGTCCTCTTCGCTCAGTTCCTTGCGCAGCAGGGCGAGCGGGTTGCGCGCCGCATGGCGGCTGGCCTTGGCACGCACCTTGGCGAAGGTCGACAGCGGCGTGCCGTGGCGCTGCATGTGCGCCAGGCCCGCGCCGCCGAAGTAGCGCAGCGCCAGCGGCAGGTCGGGCATGCCGACCAGCGCATCGACCTCGCGGTCGAAGTCCTCGAAGGGGCTGGGCCGGTCGTCGAACACCGTGCCGAGCGCGCCCGGCTTCATCTGCTCGAAACCCAGCGCCAGCACGCAGTCGGCCGCGCCGGAGGCGATGGCCTGGCGCGCGAGGAAGAGGGCGGTGGACCCGGTCGAGCAGTTGTTGTTGACGTTGACCACCGGGATGCCCGTGAGGCCCAGGCCGTACACCGCCTTCTGCCCGCTGGTGGAGTCGCCGTAGACGTAGCCCACGTAGGCCTGCTGGATGGCGGCGTAAGCGATGCCCGCATCCTCCAGCGCCAGGCGGCCGGCGGCGACGCCCATGCGGTGGTAGGGCTCGCTGGCCCCCGGTTTGGTGAACGGGATCATGCCGACCCCGGCAACGCAGACGGCGTGGCTCATCGTTGGAGTTCCTTCATGCGCTTGAGCAATTCGGCGCGGATGTCCTTCTTCAGCACCTTGCCCACCTTGGAGCGCGGCAGGTCCGGCCACACCTCGACCTGCTTGGGCGCCTTCACGCTGCCGATGCGGGCCTTGACGAAGGCTTGCACCTCCTCGGGCTGCAGCGTGCGGCCGGCGTGCGGCTGCAGCACGGCCACCACTCGCTCGCCCCACTTGTCGTCGGGCAGGCCGACCACGGCGCCGTCCTGCACGTCGGGGTGCTGCAGCAGCGCCTGCTCGACCTCCACTGAATAGACGTTGAAGCCGCCGGTGATGATCATGTCCTTGGCGCGGTCCACGATGTAGAGGTAGCCCTCGTCGTCGAGCCGGCCGATGTCGCCCGTGTGGTGCCAGCCGTGCAGGCCGGCCTCGGCCGTGGCCGCGGGGTTCCTGTAGTAGCCGGCCATCACGAGCGAGCCGCGGATCACGATCTCGCCCGTCTCGCCGGTGGGGAGGACTTCGCCGTCGGCATTCATGGTGGCGACCTGCACCAGCGGGCCGGGCCGTCCGGCGGACGAGAGCCGCTCGCGCGCCACGCTGCCGTCGGCGCGGAAGTGCTCGCTGGGCGCCATCATCGAGATCATCATCGGCGCCTCTGTCTGGCCGAAGAGCTGGGCCATGACGGGGCCGATCTTCACCAGCGCCTCTTCCAGCCGCGCGGCGGAGATCGGTGCCGCGCCGTACCAGAAGCACTGCAAGGAGTCGCGCTTCGTCGTGGCCAACTGCTCGTGCGCCAGCAGCATGTAGATGAGCGTGGGCGGCAGGAAGGTGTGGGTGACGCGGTGGCGCTCGATGAGGGCGAGGAACTCCGCCAGGTCCGGCCTGGGCATGACGACGATGCGCCCGCCCAAGGTCATGATCGGGAAGCACAGCACGCCCGCCGCATGTGTCAGCGGTGCCAGCGCCAGGTAGCAGGGGCGGCCGTCGAAGGGGTAGCCCATCAGCGTGAGGGCGGACATGCTCTCCAGGTTGGCGCCGGTGAGCATCACCCCCTTGGGCTGGCCCGTGGTGCCGCCGGTGCCGGCGATCATGGCCAGGTCGTCCACCGGGGCGACCTGCAGGGGCGCATCGTTCAGGCCGCCGAGCCACTGCGCCAGGGACGGGGCGAAGGGCGTTTCCTTGTCCAGGCACACCCACTGTCGCACCTTGGACAGGCCGGGCCGCATCTGTTCGACCATGGCGGTGTAGTGGCTGTGGAAGATCAGGCAGGCGCAGTCGAAGGCGTCGAGCACGTACTGGTTCTCGATCGCCTCGTTGCGCGGGTTGATCGGGCACCACACACCGGCGGCGCGCGAGATGCCGAACACGCAGGCGAAGGCGGTGGCGTCGTTGCTCGACAGCACCGCCACCTTCTCGCCCGGCGCGACGCCCGAGCGCTGCAGCGCCCGGCCCACGCGATGGCTGATGCGCTGCACCTCGCCGTAGCTCAGGTCCGCATCGCCCATGGTGAGGCAGGGGCGGTCGGCGCCGAGCTGCGCGCCCTTGTCGAGGTAGTCGACCAGCCGCATCTCGCCCCTCAGTTCTGCACAGTGAGCAGCGGTGCCTGCACCAGCCCGAAGCTGCGCAGCACGCCCAGCAGTTCGTGGTGGCCGAAGGCCTGGCAGCCCGAGGCGAAGCCCACCCGCTTGGGCGCCTGCTGCAGCAGGGAGGCCGCGGCAAAGGCCTGCAGCAGCCCGGTCTGCTTGTAGTTGCAGTTGCCGAAGATCACGCAATGCGCGCGGCCCAGCGGCCCCTGCGCATGCACCGAATCGACAGACTTGTTGATGCGCGGGTTCTCGCGCGGCGGCATGGTGTTCATCACGCCGGCGGCGGTCTGCGCCAGCGCGGCGTAGCGCGCATCGGGGTCCATGTCCTTGGTCGCCTCCAGTGCGGCTGCCACGATCTGAGGTACGCCCAGCATCAGCGGCTTGTTGAACACGCCGCCCAGCACCTTCACGTTGGCCACGCGCGGGTCGCGCTTGAACCACACCGGGTGCGAGGTGCCGCCCCAGGGCAGAGCCAGCGCCGTCTCGTGCTGACCGGGGATGGCCAGGGTGTACAGGCCGGCGTCGGGCTGCCATTCCTTGTACTGGTTCTGCTCCAGGTAGAAAGCCTTGGAGGTGGCGGCGTTCACCAGGATGGTCTGGGTCGACGCGATGGTGGGGCTGCCGCCCCAGAAGACGGCGATGTCCAGCGTGTCCAGGCCGGGCGTCTCCAGGCACAGCTGCGCCGCGATCTCGCCGGTGGTGTACATCTGCGCCAGGCCGGGCGAGAGCAGCAGGCCCGCTTCGGCGAACTTCGCGCCGTACTGCTCGTCGAGCGTGATGAGCCAGTCCTGCTCGCCGGTGGTGTCGGTGTAGTGGCACTTGGCGGCCAGGCAAGCCTGCACCACCTCGGGGCCGAATTTCGCGAAGGGGCCGACGGTGTTGAGCACCACCGAGGCGCCGCGGAACAGCTCCGTCAGCGCCTCGGTGGTGTGCAGCACCTCCACCACCTCGTAGTCGGCGGTCTCGATGCCGGGCACGTTGGCCCTCATGGCGGCATCGAGCTTGTCCTTGCTGCGGCCGGCAGCGATGAAAGGGATGCCGTATTCGCGCAGGTATTCGCAGACCAGCCGGCCGGTGTAGCCGCTGGCGCCGTAGACGACGACGGGTTTCTTCTTGCTCATGGGTGTGTCTCCTTCAGGATCTCAATCGATGGTCTTTGCTCAGGGCACCCGCGGAACTGGCTTTGCCAGGCCGCTGGGTGCGCCCCCTTCGCGAAGCAGAAGGGGGGTGAAGGCCGCGGCTCCAGGCCTGCCTGCGCAGGCTTGGACGGCCTGAACGGTCACCGTCTCCGGCGGTGGCCTCGGGCGAAGCCGCTTGGGGGTTGCGCTTTACAGAAGCGATGAGCTGACGCCGCCGTCCAGCACATAGCCGCTGCCGTTCGAGAAGCTCGCACGCCCGCTGGCGAGGAAGACAGCCAGCTGCGCCACTTCCTCCGGCGTGCCGTAGCGGCCCTGGCGCTGCGCGATCACGGCGTCGAAGTCGGGAATGCCGAGCTGCTCCTCGAATTCGGCGCGGTGCGCCTTCACCAGGTCCGTTTCGATGAAGGCCGGCAGGATCGCGTTGACCTGCACGTTGTGGGCGCGCAGCTCGATGGCGGCCGTCTGCGCCAGCGACACCACGCCCGCTTTGGCCGCCGCATAGCTGCCGATCAGCGCACACGCCGCCTTGGCCGTGACCGAGGCCATCGGGATGATGTGTCCGCCGCCGGCCGCGATGATCGCGGGCGCCGCGTAGCGGATGCACAGGAACACGCCGTCGAGGTTGACCGAGGTCACCTCGCGCCATTCCTCGTAGCTGGTGGCGATGAGCGGCGCCACGCGCGCCACGCCGGCGTTGGGCACCATGATGTCGAGCCGGCCATGGTGGTCCACGGCGGCCTGCACCAGCGCTTCGACCTGGGCCGGCACGCGCACGTCGCAGGCCACGGCGATGGCACCGGGCAGCGAGGTGGCCACCTTCTGCGCGCCGGCCAGGTCGATGTCGGAGACCACGACCTTCGCGCCTTCGGCCGCGTAGGCACGCGCCACGGCCTCGCCCAGGCCGCGCGCGGCGCCCGTGACGATGGCCACCTTGTCTTGGAGGAGGGGGGCGCTGCTCATAGCAATCCGGCAGACAGGCCGCCGTCCAGGATGTAGTGGGAGCCGGTGGTCCAGCTGGCGGCGTCGGAGGCGAGGAAGGCCGTCATCTCGGCCACCTCGCGCGGTGTGCCCAGCCGAAGCTGCTTGACGGCCACCAGTGCGCTGAAGGGCACGCCGACGATCGCCTCGACGGTGGGGATCAGCCGGTCGACCATCGCCGTGCTCACGAAGCCCGGGCACACGGCGTTGACGCGGATGCCGGCCGGCCGCAGTTCGGCCGCGGCGGTGCGGCTGAGCTGGATCACGGCCGACTTCGATGCGGCGTAGGTGCCGAAGAGCGGCACGCCGTTGGTGCCCGCCAGCGACGAGATGTTGACGACCGAGCCGCGGCCCGACGCCGCCAGTGGCCCCAGCGCGTGCTTCATGCCGAGGAACACGCCCTTGACGTTGATCGCCATGAGCCGCTCGTACTCCTCCTCGGAGTTGTCGAACAGCGGCTTGACGATCTCGATGCCGGCGTTGTTGATGAGCGTGTCCAGGCCACCGAAGGCGGCCACCGTGGCTTCTACCGCGGCGGCGACCTCGGCCGAGTTCGTGACGTTGCAGCGCACCGAGCGGGCCTGCGGGCCGAGTGCGTCGGCGGTGCGGGCCGCGCCTTCGGCGTCGATGTCGGCGAGCATCACCTGCGCGCCGCGCTCGACGAAGAGTTCGGCGATGGCCTTGCCCAGGCCTTGCGCCGCCCCCGTGATGAGGGCCTTGCGGCCCTGCAACTCGATCATGCGTCTGTCTCCTTGTTCGATGGATCCGGCCGACCGGCGAGGGTCGGGCTGGACGCATTCGAGCAGCGACAGGCGGGGCGGGGCGCCCACCTAAAGGTTGGTTTTTTCTGCTGCGCTGCAGCAGGATGCTATCGAAAAGATAGCTGCTCGCGCTCGCTGGACGGGCGCTGCAGGCACTTTTTACCTGAAACCCGCTTCAGGCCTTCCAGGCGCCGTCGTGCGCGGCGCCGGCTTCGCCCAGCAGGGCGGGGCCGATGCATTCGATCGGATGCGGCGAGGCGCGGAACACGTCGCGGCAGGACAGCTCGGCATCGCGCTGGTCGCCGCGCTCGCCGCGGAAGGCGCGCAGCCGCTGCGCGTCGATGCCGAAGACCACCCGGCCGATGTTGGCCCAGAAGATGGCGCCGGCGCACATCACGCAAGGTTCGGCCGAGGAGTAGATCGTCGCCCCGGCCAGTTGCTCGCGGGTGAAGCCGCGGCCGGCGAGCTTGCGAACGGCGTTGGTCTCGGCGTGGCCGGTGACATCGCCGGTCTCGGTGCTGTTGCAGTAGTCCTCGGCCAGCACCTGGCCGTCGGCCGAGACGATCACGGCGCCGAAGGGGCGGTTGCCGCGGCGGCGGCCGGCATGCGACCAGGCGATGGCCTTGCGCAGGTAGCGGCCGTCGCGCTCGTCGAGCAAGGTTTCGGGGGGAAGGGTGGGTGAGAAAAGCATGGTGCGGGTGCACCGCCGGCGGGCGGTGACCGGGAAGAAGCGACACAGGCGCAGGATGGCGCCATCGGATGCACGACGCATGCCAGACGGCGCGCCGAGCGCGCGCGGGCGCCCGGCACGGGCCGGCGGCGCCTCAGTCGTCGTCCAGCGGATGCCGGCCGCGGCGCAGGGGCGCCTCGGGCGGCAGGCGGGACTGCCGCAGCACGCGCTCGCCCAACTCGGTCAGGCCGAACACCACCGCTTCGCCTTCCTCGCTGAAGGCGAGGTTTAGGGTGCCGCGCGGGACCGAGGCGGTGATGAGTTCCGCCGCCTTGAGCAACCTCACGCTGTCCACCTCGTGCGAATGCCTCACCACCAGCGGGAAGCGGGCCTTTTCGATGAGGGCGAGGTAGTCGAGTGACATGGGGCTCTCCGGTCGGGTGCGGGCCATTGTGCAGAGCGAAGCTGAGCCCGGCATGAGGGCGCCGGAACACCCCTGCGGGCCGTATGAGAACGAAGGTGGGGCATCGCCACGGGCGCCCCGCGCCGCGGCCTGCGGCGCTACCATCGTTGCGCTTCACAGGAGCGACGACATGGCCACCACACGCGGCTTCACCGGCCGGCGCATCGGCACCGAGAGCGCCCGGCGCCTGCCCCCGGGGCAGTACCTCACGCACGACTTCCCGGTGCTCAGCAAGGGGCCGGCACCGACGATCGACCTGGCGCACTGGAGCTTCACCATCAGCCATGGGCCGCGGCCGCTGGCGCGCTGGAGCTGGGACGAGCTGCAGGCGCTGCCGCGCAGCCGCTGGGCCGGCGACATCCATTGCGTGACGCAGTGGAGCAAGTTCGACACCGAGTGGCAGGGCGTGTGGATCGACGACCTGCTCGCCGCCGCCGGCCTCGCGCCGCCCACCGGCTTCGCGCTTGCGCTGTCCTACGACGACTACGACACCAACGTGCCGGTGCCCGACCTGCTGGGCGGCCGCGCCATGGTCGCCACGCACTTCGGCGGCGCGCCGCTGACGCCCGAGCACGGCGGCCCGGCGCGCCTGCTGGTGCCGCACCTGTACCTGTGGAAGAGCGCCAAGTGGCTGCGCGGCCTGCGCTTCACCGAGCGCGACGAGGCCGGCTTCTGGGAGCTGCGCGGCTACCACATGTACGGCGACCCGTGGCGGCAGCAGCGCTACTCGGACGACCCGTGAGCGCGCCGCCCCACACGCGGGCGCCCACGGCCTGGCAGGAGGCCGCCATCGTGCGCATCGACCGCGTCACGCCGCACATGCGCGCCTTCGAATTCGATGCGCCGGGCATGGCGCCGCACCGCGCCGGCCAGCATGTCGACGTGCGCCTCACCGCGCCCGACGGCTACCAGGCGCAGCGCAGCTACTCGATCACTTCCGCGCCCGGCACCGGGCTGCAACTGCTGATCGACCGCATCGACGGCGGCGAGGTGTCGCCCTTCTTCCACGACGTGGCGGCGGCGGGCGACAGCGTCGAGCTGCGCGGCCCGCTGGGTGGCCACTTCGTCTGGCAGCCGGCCGACGGCGGCCCGCTGCTGCTGGTCGGTGGCGGCTCGGGGCTGGCGCCGCTGGTGGCCATGGTGCGCGCGTGGGCGTCCGTGCCCGAGGTGCCGGTGCTGATGCTGGCCTCTGCCCGCACCTGGGCCGATGTGCCGTGGGCGGACGAGCTGGCGGCGCTGGAAATGCGCCATGCGGGGCGCTTGCGCTTCGTGGCCGCCATCACGCGCGCGCAGCCCGCGCGCACGCAGGACATCGCCCAGCGCTGGGACACCGCGCTGATCGGCGCCGAGCTGCAGCGCTGGGGCGTGCTGCCGCGGCATGCCTTCGTGTGCGGCGCCAACCCCTTCGTCGAGTCGGTGGCGCAGGCGCTGCTCGTTGCCGGCGTGCCGGCGCCGGCCATCCGCACCGAGCGCTACGGCGGCTGAGCAGGACCCTTCCTTTCCACCCCTCGAATCCAGGAGACCCGAATGACCGTCACCGTCCGCCGCAACGGCCCCACCGGCACCGCCCACACGCTGCAGATCCGCGGCCATGCGATCACTGTCGACGCCTCGATCGCCGGCGGCGGCACCGACGCCGGCCCCGAGCCGCACGACCTTTACGACGCGGCGCTGGCTGCCTGCAAGGCGATCACGATGCTGCTGTACGCACAGCGCCGCGGCATCCCGGTGGAAGACATCCAGGTCGACGTCGACCGCGACGCGAGCCAGGAGCGGCAGGGCACCTACCGCCTGTCGGCGAAGCTGCAGGTGGGCGGCGCACTCAGCGACGCCCAGCGCGACGAACTGCTGCGCGTGGCCGGCAAGTGCCCGGTGCACAAGCTCATGACCGAGGTGAAGACCGAGATCGAGACCGGCTGGGCCTAGCGTCCACAGCCTCTAGTCGCGCCCGGCGGCCTCGATGGCGCGTGCCAGCGTCGCCGGGTTGCTGAACCACATCTCGTGGCTGCCATCGCATTCGACGAGGCGGAACAGGCCGAGCCGCTCCGACAGCCGCGGGTGCCAGGGCAGGCCGTGCGGCATGGCCGTGTCCTGCCGGCAGTTCACGTACGACTTGCCGATCGGCAGCTCGGCCAGCGGGCGCTGCAGGCGGATCGGCTCGGTGAAGGTGCGGTACGGGTGCGGGTTGAGTTGCTCGTAGCTGCTGCGTGCCAGGGCCAGGCCGGCATCGTTGATGAAGGCCTCGCGCCAGATCTCGAAGGGCAGCACCACGGCCTGGTCGGAGGCCGCGGCCACGGCGTCGAACAACGACACGTAGTGCGGCGGCACGAGGTCGTTGAGGCACTGGCCGTCCAGCGGCACGAAGGCGTTGACGTACACCAGTCGACGGATGCGCGAGGCCGCGCGATCGGCAGCGCCCGAGATGACCATGCCGCCGTAGCTGTGGCCGACCAGGCGCACATCGGTGAGCGACTGCGACTCGAGGAAGCCGACCAGCGAGCCGATGGCATCCGACAGGCCGATGCGGCTGCGGTCGTCGCCCGTCCGGTTGCCGGCCAGCGTGGGGCAGTGCACGGTGTGGCCGGCCGCCCGCAGGTGCGCCGCGGTGGCTTCGAGTTCGGCGCCGGTGTGCCAAGCGCCGTGGACGAGGACATAGGTGTCGGACATGCGGTGAGCTCCAGTCGATGGGACGACCGCACTCTAGGAAGGTCGTGCTCGCGCGGATGGCCGCTGTGTGCCAGCCGGATGGCCGGGGCCCGCCAGTCGCTTCAGCGCCGCCGGCGCAATTCAGCCGGCGTGGCGCCCAGCCGCGCGCGGCAACTGCGCACGAAATGCGAGGCGTCGGCCAGGCCCACGCGGCGCCCGATCTCGGCCACCGTCAGGCGGTCGAAGCGCGGGTCGGCCAGCAGGCGCGCGGCGGCCTCCATGCGGCAGGCCATGAGCTGCTGCGCGAAGGTGTGGTCGCCAGCGGCCAGGGCGCGGTGCAGGGTGCGCTCCGACACATCGAGCGCCGCGGCCAAGTCGGCGGCAGTGAGACCGGCCTCGGCGTGCCGCTCGCGCACCAGCGCACCGATGCGTTCGCGCAGCGAGGGTGCAGCGGGTGCGGCCGGCGCGGCCTGTTGCAGGGCCAGGGCCGTCAGCGCACCCAGCTGGTCCGCGAGCAGCTGCGCGGGCAGCGGCGGCGCGGCAGCCAGTTCGGGCGTGAGCTGGCGCGCGAAGGCAGAGAGCGCGGCCCCCCAGCCGCTTTGGCCGTCGATGCGGCGTCCCAGCGTCGACTGCGCATCCGGCAACCAGCCCTCGATCCAGGCGGGGTGCAGCTGGAGCGACACCGTGTCGGCGCTGTGCGTGAAGTGGAATTCATAGCGTCGACGCGAGTCGACCAGCACCAGGTCGCCCGGCAGCAGGCGGGCGCCGTGCTCCTCCTGCCCGGCCGTCCAGGCGCTGTCGATCTTGCACAGCAGGTAGTAGAAGTTCTCGCGGCTTCGCGCAATGGCGCTGCGCGTGCGGAACACGTCCTGCGCGCTGCCCCGTACGCGGTTGACGGCGATCGGGCCCCAGGCCACCGATTCGAGCGTGGAATGGAACGCGCCGCCCGTGCCGCTGGTGGCCGACATCTCCAGAAAGCCCTCGCAGATGGCGCCGACCCAGTAGTCCAGGCGCTGCGCGGGCGCCACTGCATCGGTCGACCAGCGGCGCACGGGATGCGGGGTGGCCAGAGCGGCGGTGGCGGCGGGCATGCCGCGAGTGTGGGCGAGGCGCGGGCGCCGGCGCAAGCGGCGCAACCCGCAGGCTCAGGTCTGCGGCAGCGGGGGCGCCTGCATGCCGGCCGGCAGGCCGATCGCCGAGACGCGGAACACGTTGTCCTCCGGGTCAGCCAGCACGGCCTGCCATTGGCCGTAGTAGGTGGCGTAGGGCGCCTTCACGATGCGGCCGCCGGCATCCTGCGCGGCCTGCGCCGCCGTGTCTACAGCACTGGGGCCATCGAGCATCAGCGTGGCGTAGGCGACGACGGGCACGCGCTCGCCGTCCGTGGGTTGCCGGTCGGCCAGGCCCAGCAGCCCGTAGGCGGGCGCGGCGTTGAAGCCGAACTGGAAGTCGGGCGTCTCCAGCGCACGGTAGATGGGCGAGCGGCTGGCCTGCGCCTCGGGCAGGCCGAGCACGGCGCGGTAGAACTCGAACTGCGCCGGCACGTCTCGGCACAGCAGGTTGAACCAGAGCTTCATGCCGTCGCCGCCTTCTTGGGCAGGCCATAGGTCCTGCGGTACATCTCCTGCAGATGCTCGCCGGCGGTGCACGGTGCGAAGCGCGGCGCCTCGCCGGGCGGCACGGTGCCGGGCACGGCCTCGATGCGGGCGAAGTAGTCGGGCTCGTAGAAGAAGGGGATCGAGTAGCGCGGCGCGCCGCCCGAATGCAGGTTGCGCACGCGGTGCGGGTTGGAGTGATACAGGCCGTTGGTCCAGCGCGGGATCATGTCGCCGAGGTTGACGACGAAGCAGCCGGGCACCGGCGTCGCCGCCACCCAGCTGCCGTCGGGCATCTGCACCTCCAGGCCGCCGTGCGTGTCCTGCGCCAGCAGCGTGAGCGCGCCCCAGTCGGTGTGGGCGCCGGCGCCGAAGGTGCGTTCGTCGGCGCCTTCGGGGTGGGGCGGATAGCGCACCATGCGCAGCGTGACCATGGGGTTGTCGCTGGTGGCGTCGAAGTAGTCCTCGGGCAAGCCGAGCGACAGCGCGAGCAGCTGCATCAGCTGGTGCGAGAGCGTGAGCAGGGTGCGGATGTAGGCCTCGCACTGCGCCGGCGCCTCGGGCACCTCGGCGGGCCACTGGTTGTGGCCATAGGTCTGGTAGCCGGCGCGCACGTAAGGGTGGTCGTCGGGCCAGGCCATGCCGCAGTAGAAGCTTTCCTTGAGGTCGGGCCGGGCGTCCGCGTCGAGGGTCTGCGCGCCCAGGTTCTCGAAACCGCGCATCGTGGGCGAGCGCCGCATGTCCAGAGCCTGCCGGGTCTCGGGCGGCAGGTCGAGCAGCCGGCGCGCGAGCGCGAACTGCTGCGCCACCTGCTCGGCCGGCACGCCGTGGTGGGCGGCGTAAAAAAAGCCCGAGGCCATCGCCGCCTCGCGCAGCTGCGCGGCGACTTCGGCGCGGCGCGTGCCGCCGGGCACGAGCGCGTCGCGCAGGTCGATGACGGGGATGGACATCGTCCGTCCGCCGTTCAGGCCTTGAGCTTGCGGTCGGCCGCCGCGGGCAGGAAGCGGTCGGTCCAGATGTCGGCCACGGCGGGCGTGCTCTTGAGGCCGAAGGCATCGACCGTCTCGGCGATGGTGGCCTGCAGGCGCTCGGGCGTGGCCGCGCCCCAGCCGTGGCTGCGCGTGCCGGCGGTCTTCATGCTGCCGTCGACGATGAGCTTGAGGCGCTCGAACTCGATCTCCTCGTTGGCCAGCGGCTCGCGCGTCTTGACGGCGGCGGCGCCCGCCTTGGGGTCGGCGATGGCGTCGATCCAGCCGCGCGTGGTGGCCTTGACGAAGGCCTTCATCGCCTCGGCCTGCTCCATGCTCTTCGCATTGGCGACCAGGCCGTTGCCGTACGACTTCATGCCGTAGTCGGAGAAGCGGAACATCGTGATCTGCTCCGGCCCCATGCCGCGGGCCTTGAGGTTGAGCAGCCCGGTGAAGTAGAAATAGGCCGAGGCGTCGAAGTCGCCCTTGACGAAGCGCGTGTCGCCGATGTCCGGCGCGACGTTCTCCCACTTGACGCCGGATGGGTCGAAGCCCTGCGCCTTGGCGAAGACCGGGAAGAGCTTGCGCGAGGCGTTGAAGGGCTGGCCGAGGATGGTCTTGCCGGCCAGGTCGGCGGGCTTCTTGATCGGCCCGTCCTTGCGCACCAGGATCGAGTTGGGGTTGAGGTCGTACTGGATCGCGACCGCCGCCAGCTTCGCCTGCGGGTTGTTGACGTTGAACTCGATCATGGTCGCGAGGTCGGCCGAGGCGCAGTCGTAAGCGCCGCTGCCCACCAGGCTGATGGCCGCGGCCGAGCCGTTGCCGGTGTCGATGGTGACGTCGACGCCGGCGTCCTTGTAGTAGCCGCGCTGCTGCGCGAGGAGGAAGCCGGCGGCCGTGGCCTCGACCTTCCAGCCGAGGTTGAACTTGAACTTTTGCAGGCTGCCCTGCGCACGGACGAAGGGGGTGGCGGCCAGCAGGGTGGCGGCGCCGGTGGCGCGCAGGAAGGCGCGGCGGGGAAGGGCGGAACGGGACATGGCGAAAGCTCTCCGGGTGGGCAGGACCTGGGACAACGGGCACGCACCGTGCGGCGCCGCTGGCGGACGCGTCGGCGCGTCCAAGAGCAATTTCCGGGCGGCTGTGGGGCCGCTGAACGCTTCTACTCCGTGTGCGAAGGCGTGCAGCTTCCGTGCCAATGGCGCCGGCGCTGGCACCGCTTCGGAGGCACCGGCGTTGTGCCTGCCTGCGCCGTCGCGGTGCGGCGCGTTCCATGCCGGGGCGGATGCCCCCGCGCCGCCATCGGGCTTCGCGAAAAGATGGCGTCGAGCTCGGCGACAAGGTGAAAATGCACGCAAGAGTAGAAGCGTTCAACCGCTGCATGCATCCCTGTCGCGCGATGCATCAATGGCCGGGAATTGCTCTTGAGGTCTTTCTTCCCCACATGACTTTCAGGAGCAGCCACACATGACCGAGGCCACCTACGCCCTCCACGAACTGAGCAAGGAATCGCGCATGGGCGCGATGGGCTCGGAAACCACCACGCGCGAAGTCCGCCGCATCAGCCTGGCCGACTTCGACAACCGCAAGGCCGAGATCGCCGACCAGCTCTGGGATGCGGCGATCGACGTCGGCTTCTTCCAGCTGGCCGACCACGGCGTGCCGCTGGCCGACATCCGGGCGGCCTTTGCCGAGGCCGAGCGCTTCTTCGCGCTACCCGAATCGGTGAAGTCGCAGTACCCGCTGGCCAACAACGCCGGTTGGGAGAGCAAGGCGCAGGTGCGGCCCTCCACCGGCACGGCCGACCAGAAGGAGAGCTACCAGATCACGCTGCCGCTGATGGGCAGGCTCTTTCCGAGCGAAGAGGAGCTGCCCGGCTTCAAGGCGGCGATGCTGGCCTTCGAGCAGAAGAGCTGGGAGATCGGCATGAAGGTGCTGTCGTGCTTCGCCCTGAAGATGGGCTTCGACGATGACTTCTTCACCCGTGCGCACGACAAGTCCAGCCCCGAATACCAGAGCACGCTGCGGCTGCTGCACTACTACGCGATTCCCGCCGAGGTGCAGGACAAGCTCGACCTGTGGCGCGCGGGCGCGCACACGGACTTCGACTGCCTGACGCTGCTGTACCAGCGCCAGGGCCAGGGCGGGCTGCAGGTGTGCCCGGGCAAGGAGTTCGAAGCGCAGGAGTGGACCTCGATCCCGCCCGAGGAGGACCTGATCACCTGCAACATCGGCGACATGCTCATGCGCTGGAGCGACGACGTGCTGCCCAGCAACTTCCACCGGGTGCGCAATCCGCAGCCGGGCGAGTACATGGGGCCGCGCTACAGCATCGCCTTCTTCTGCCAGGCGAACCGCGACGCGTTGATCGAATCGCCTTCGGGCAAGTACGCGCCGATCACCGCGGGTGACTACCTCAAGCAGCGCATCGCGGCGAACTTTGCCAAGAAGTATTGAAAGTGCAATCGGGCTGCGGCGCTTGCTGGGCGGGCGCTGGCGCCGAAATCGTCACGATCGTTACTTTCTTTCTCTGGGTCTGCTTTGGGCTCTTTGTGGGCACTGATTCCGGCGTTGCTGGTGGATCGGCCGGCACGACCGGCTGGGGCGCTGGCGGCGGCCGCGGGCCTGCGCTCTCCGGCGCTGGCTCGCGCTGACCGGCTTGTCGTGCGTGCGGTGTGCTCGCCTGGAATCGACGTGCTTGAGGGACTGCACGGCGCCGCGAATGGCGCCTGCGCCCGCAGGCCCACGACCACCGCCCTGAGCCGCTGGGCCTCATTCCCTACTGACCCCTCTCCCTCCCCCTCTGGGGGAGGGTCGGGGTGGGGGCACGCGGCGACTGAAAAAGCTGTGCCTCATCC
>NZ_CABFMN010000131.1 GCF_901875635.1 Xylophilus ampelinus
CTCGGGCCCGCCCGACGGGCCGGCCGCCGGCGCGCAAGTCACGGACGCGCCACAGAGCACCCACACGCAGGACCGGGTGCCCTACCTGGGCCTGCACCAGGCGGGCGTGACCACGCCGCGGCCGACGGCGGGCATGGTCGCCTCCTTCTTCGTGCTGGCCGAGAACCGCCGCGACCTGGAGCGCCTGTTCCGCACGCTGACCGAGCGCATCGCCTTCCTCACGCAGGGCGGCCCCGAGCCGGTGCTGGACCCCAAGCTGCCGCCGGCGGGCTCCGGCATCCTGGGCCCGGTGGTGCAGCCCGATGCGCTGACGGTGACGGTGTCGGTCGGCAACTCGCTGTTCGACGAGCGCTTCGGCCTGGCGAAGCTCAAGCCCGTGCGGCTCCACCAGATGCAGCGCCACCCGAACGATGCGCTCGACGCCGCGCTGTGCCATGGCGACCTGTCGATCCAGTTCTGCGCCAACACGCCCGACACCAACATCCACGCGTTGCGCGACATCATCAAGAACACGCCCGACCTGCTGGTGCTGCACTGGAAGCAGGAGGGCAGCGTGCCGCCGATCCCGGCCGTGCCGGGGCAGCCGGCCGAGAGCGCGCGCAACTTCCTGGGTTTTCGCGACGGCTCGGCCAACCCCGATTCGGCCGACGCGAAGCTGATGGAGCGCATCGTCTGGGTCGGCGCCGACGACCCGGAGCCCGCTTGGGCGCGCAACGGCACCTACCAGGCGGTGCGGATCATCCGCAACTTCGTCGAGCGCTGGGACCGCACGCCGCTGCAGGAGCAGGAGGCCATCATGGGCCGCCTGAAGCCCACGGGCGCGCCACTGGATGGCGGCAAGACCGAGCACGACGTGCCCGACTACACGAAGGACCCCGAGGGCAAGCGCACCCCGATGGATGCGCACATCCGCCTGGCCAACCCGCGCACCCGGGCGTCCGAGGCCAACCTCATGCTGCGCCGGCCCTTCAACTACTCCAACGGCGTCACCAAGTCGGGCCAGCTGGAGATGGGGCTGCTCTTCATCTGCTACCAGGCCGACCTGGAGAAGGGTTTCGTCACCGTGCAGAAGCGCCTGGACGGCGAGCCGCTGGAGGAATACATCAAGCCCATCGGCGGCGGCTTCTTCTTCACGCTGCCCGGCGTGCGGGACGAGCGCGACTGGCTCGGCCGCACGCTGATGGAGGCTTCCGCTCGCGAGGCCTGAGCGGGCACCCTGTTTTTTCAACCACCGCACTGTCAGAGAAGGAGATCCATGTCCGTGCAAATCCGCCGCCGTTTTCTCGCCACCCTGGTGGCCACCGCTGCCGGCTTCGGCATGGTGGGCGCCCAGGCCGCCGTGTCGCCGCTGGAGCTCGTCGCGCCCATCGCCGAATACAAGATCTACGTGGCCGAGAACGTGCGCAAGCTGGTGGCGGACACGCGCGTGTTCGTCGCGGCCGTGAAGGCCGGCGACATCGAGAAGGCCAAGCAGCTCTATGCGCCCACGCGCACCAGCTACGAGAAGATCGAGCCCGTGGCCGAGCTGTTCAGCGACATGGACAGCGCCATCGACTCGCGCGCCGACGACCACGAGAAAGCCGAGAAGGATCCGGCCTTCGGCGGCTTCCACCGCATCGAATACGCCCTGTGGACGCAGAAGAGCACCCAGGACGTGGGCAAGACCGCCGACAAGCTGCTGGCCGACGTGCTGGAGCTGCAGAAGCGCCTGGGCGCGCTGACCTTCCCGCCCGAGAAGGTGGTCGGCGGCGCGGCCGTGCTGATGGAGGAGGTGGCCGCCACCAAGATCTCCGGCGAGGAGAACCGCTACAGCCACACCGACCTGTGGGACTTCCAGGCCAACTTCGAGGGCGCCTACAAGATCGTGGAGCTGCTGCGCCCGCTGGTGATGAAGGAAAACAAGGCCTTCTCGGACAAGACCGACGCGAACTTCAAGGTCGTGTTCGACACCCTGGCCAAGTACCGCACGCCGGACGGCGGCTTCGAGACCTATTCGAAGCTTACGGAACGCGACCGCAAGCTGCTGGCGGGCCGCGTCAACACGCTGGCCGAGGACCTGTCCAAGCTGCGGGGCATGCTGGGCCTGAACTGACCGCCCGCAGACTGGATACGCGTGCGGTGGGGACAATCGGTCGCACAGCGTAGTGCGAATTGTTAGCATTCGGGTTTTGTATCCAGGCGTTCCGCCCAGGCGGGGCGCGTTTCCCCGTGCATTCACCCGAACCGGGCAGCCGCCTGCCTTCTTCCGCCCTGCGGCTCGACCAGTTGCCCGACCGCCAGTGGGCCACGGTGCTGGACGTCGCGCGCAGCAGCGCGCCCGAAGACCAGGAGATCGTGTTGCGACTGACCGAGATCGGCTTCATCCCGGGTGAAGCCGTGCGCATCGTCGCCAGCGGCGTGCCGGGCCGCGAGCCGCTGGCCGTGCGCCTGGGCCACACCACCTTCGCGCTGCGCCGCCACGAGGCGGCCTTGATCCACGTCGTGCCTGGAGCCGCCGACCATGGTTGAGGCGACGATGCAGTTCCAGACCCTCGCCAGCGCCGCGCCGCCGGGGCGCATCGCGCTGCTGGGCAACCCCAACTGCGGCAAGACCGCGCTCTTCAACCTGCTGACCGGCAGCCGCCAGAAGGTGGCCAACTACGCCGGCGTGACCGTCGAACGCAAGGAAGGCGAGCTGCGCACGCCCTCGGGCCGCAGCGTCTTCGTGCTCGACCTGCCGGGCGCCTACAGCCTGAACGCGCTCTCGGCCGACGAGGCCGTGACGCGCGACGTCGTGACCGGCAAGAGCCGCGAGCAGCTGCCCGACCTGATCGTGGCCGTGACCGACGCCACCAATCTGCGGCTGAACCTGCGCCTGGTGCTCGAGGCCAGGAAACTCGGCCTGCCGATGGTGGTGGCGCTGAACATGACCGACATGGCGCGCCGCCAGGGCATCGAGGTGGACGTCGACGTGCTCTCGCGCGAGCTGGGCATGCCCGTGATCCGCACCGTGGGCGTGCAGCGCCAGGGCGCGCAGGAACTGCTGGCCGCGCTCGATGCGCCCGTGGCGCCGGCCACGCCGCTGCCCTGGGAGGCCCCGGGCCTGGACGACGTGCTGGCCACTCAGCGCGAAGTGCGGCGCATCCTGTCGCTGGCCGTGCGCGAGCCGCGCGGCAGCCTGGCCACCAGCGACCGCATCGACCGCGTGGTGCTGCACCCGCTGTGGGGCATGGTGGTGCTGGCCGTCACGCTGTTCCTCATGTTCCAGGCCGTGTTCAGCTGGGCCAATGTGCCGATGGACGCCATCAAGGCCGGCACCGAGGCGGCGGGCAATCTGGTCAAGAGCGTGATGCCCGAGGGGCTGCTGCAGAGCCTGCTGGTCGACGGCGTGATCGCCGGTGCGGGCGGGGTGGTCGTGTTCCTGCCGCAGATCCTGATCCTCTTCCTCTTCATCCTCGCGCTGGAGGATTCGGGCTACCTGCCGCGCGCGGCCTTCCTGCTCGACCGCGTGATGGGCACGGTCGGGCTGTCGGGCCGCTCCTTCATCCCGCTGCTGTCGAGCTTCGCCTGCGCCATCCCCGGCGT
Source organism: Xylophilus ampelinus (assembly GCF_901875635.1). Taxonomy (GTDB): domain Bacteria; phylum Pseudomonadota; class Gammaproteobacteria; order Burkholderiales; family Burkholderiaceae_C; genus Xenophilus. The sequence continues at coordinate 3,565 of NZ_CABFMN010000131.1, forward strand.
GATGGCCACGCGCACCATCGGCAACTGGCGCGACCGGCTCACCACCATCATGATCGCGCCGCTCATGACCTGCTCGGCGCGGCTGCCGGTGTATGCGCTGCTGATCGCGGCCTTCATTCCGCAGCGCGAGATCGGCGGCGTGTTCAACCTGCAGGGGCTGGTGCTCTTCGGGCTGTACGTCTTCGGCATCGTCTCGGCGATGGCCGTGGCCTGGGTCATGAAGCGCTTTCGCACGCAGCAGGGGCACTCGCCGCTGATGATGGAGCTGCCGGCCTACCGCTGGCCCAACCCGCGCAACCTGCTGCTCGGGCTGTGGGAGCGGGCCTGGATCTTCCTGCGGCGCGTGGGCACGATCATCCTCACGCTCACGATCCTGCTGTGGTTCCTGGCCACCTTCCCGTCGCCGCCCGAGGGCGCCACCGGACCGGCCATCGAGTACAGCCTGGCCGGCATGCTGGGCCGCGGTCTGCAATACATCTTTGCACCCATCGGCTTCAACTGGCAGATCAGCATCGCGCTGGTGCCGGGCATGGCCGCGCGCGAGGTGGCGGTGGGTGCGCTGGGCACCGTGTATGCGCTGTCGGCTTCGGGCGAAGAGGTGGCAGGCGCGCTCGAGCCGCTCATCGCCGGTAGCTGGTCGCTGGCCACGGCGCTGTCGCTGCTGGTGTGGTTCGTGTTCGCGCCGCAGTGCATCTCGACATTGGCCACCGTCAAGCGCGAAACGAACTCGTGGAAGTACGTCTGGATCATGGCCGCCTACCTGTTCGGGCTGGCCTATGCCGCCTGCTTCGTCACCTACCGTGTGACGCTGGCGCTCACCGGAGGATGAATCCCATGACTCCCCTTTGGCAGAACATCGTCGTGTTCCTGATCGTGGCCGCCGCGGCGCTGTACGCCGCCTGGCGCTGGATGCCCGCGGGCTGGCGCCGCGGCGCTGCGCGGCAGGTGGCGGCCGGCTCGCAGCGCGCGGGCCTGGTCGATGCGCAGCAGGCGCAGAAGCTGGCGGCATCGCTGGCCAAGACCTCGGGCTGCGGCAGTTGCGACAGCTGCGGCAGTTGCGCCCCCAAGAACCCGGGCGACGCTGCCGGGCGTTGACCCAGCGCGTCTTCGGGCGCGATCCCGGCAAGAACGCAGCCGCCAGCAGGCATCATCGCGCGCCATGACTTTGCAGATCCTCATCGCTGGTGGCGGCATCGGCGGCCTGGCCGCGGCGCTGGCCCTGGCGCAGCAGGCGCACCGGGCCGAGGTGCTGGAGCAGGCCGCAGCCTTCGGCGAGGTGGGCGCAGGCATCCAGCTCGGCCCCAATGTCACGCGGCGCCTGCGGGCACTGGGCCTGCACGAGGGCCTGGCCCGCATCACGGCCCGCCCGGAGATGCTGCGCGTGCGCAGCGCGCACGACGGCCTCGAGCTCGCGCGGCTTCCCTTCGGTGATGCCTTTCGCCGTCGCTACGGCGCGCCCTACCTGTGCGTGCACCGCGCCGACCTGCACGCGCTGCTGCTCGAAGCGGTGCGCACCGGCGCGGTGGCTTCGCAGGTGGGCCTGCACACCGATGCGCGGGTGCTGCGCGTGTCCACCCGCGGCGGCGAGGCGGTGTGTGCCGAGAGCTCGCAGGCCCGCGCCTGGGAAGGCGATGCACTGATCGGTGCCGACGGCCTGTGGAGCCACGTGCGCACCGCGCTCGTCGAGAACGACCCGCCGCCCCACGCGACCGGGCACACGGCCTGGCGGGCGATGGTGCCGCAGGCCGAGCTGCCGGCCGCACTGCGCAGCACGCGCGTCGAGGTGTGGCTGGGGGCCCGCCTGCATGCCGTGGCCTACCCGGTGCGCGGCGGCGACTGGCTCAATGTCGTCGTGCTGGCCGAGACGGCGCCGCCCGGCGATGCGCAACGCGCCCAGGACTGGGACCAGGCCGCCAGCCTGGCCAGCCTTCAGCAGGCCACGGGCCGCACCAGCCCGCAGCTGCAGGCACTGCTGGAGGCCATGCCGGCGTGGCGCGCGTGGAGCCTGCACGACCGGCCGCCATTGACGGGTGCCAGGCAGATGGCCAACGAGCGCATCGCGCTGCTGGGCGACGCGGCGCACCCGATGCTGCCGTACCTGGCGCAGGGCGCGGGCATGGCCATCGAGGACGCGCTGGCGCTGGCCGAGGTGCTGAAGGGTGTGGCCCGTGCCGAGGTGCCGGCCGCCCTGGCGCGCTACGCCGAGGCGCGATGGGCGCGCAACGCGCGCGTGCAGGCGCGGGCGCGGCGCAACGGCGAGATCTTCCACGCCACCGGGCCGATGCGCGTGGGGCGCGACCTGGCGCTGCGCCTGGGCGGCGCGAAGGTGCTCGACGTGCCCTGGCTCTACGCCGGCTGAATCGACTTCTGCTATCGAATTCGTAGCAACTTGCGCAGATAGAGCGGGCGCTGCAGGCCGATTCGGCTTGAAGAATCAAAGGTTGGTGCGCAGCGTCCAGAGCTCCGGGAACAGCACCACGTCCAGCATCTTGCGCAGGTAGCTCACGCCGCCGGTGCCGCCGGTGCCGCGCTTGAAGCCGATCACGCGCTCCACCGTGGTCACGTGGCGGAAGCGCCAGAGGCGGAAGGCGTCCTCGATGTCGGTGAGCTTCTCGCCGAGCTGGTAGAGGTCCCAGTGCGCATGGGGGTCGCGGTACACCGTGAGCCAGGCTTCCTCGACGCCGGGGCTGGCCACGTAGGGCTGCGTCCAGTCGCGCGCCAGGCGGTCGGCCGGCACGTCGACGCCTTCGCGCTTCATCAGCCGCAGCGCTTCGTCGTAGAGGGATGGCGCACGCCATGCCGCCTCGACCTGGGCCAGCAGCTCGGGCCGGTGCGCATGCGGCTTGAGCATGGCGGCGTTCTTGTTGCCCAGCGCGAACTCGATGCAGCGGTACTGCGCGCTCTGGAAGCCGCTGGAACTGGCGAGGTAGGGCCGCATCGCGCTGTACTCGGGCGGCGTCATCGTCGACAGCACGGTCCAGGCGTTGACGAGCTGCTCCATGATGCGCGTGACGCGCGCCAGCATCTTGAAGGCCTCGGGCTTGGTGTTGTTCGTCGGGTTGGCGATGGCGGCGATGGCGGCACGCAGCTCGTGCAGCATCAGCTTCATCCACAGCTCGCTGGTCTGGTGCTGGATGATGAACAGCATCTCGTCGTGCGCGGGCGAGAGCGGATGCTGCGCGTTCAGCACCTCGTCCAGGTGCAGGTAGTCGCCGTAGCTCATCGACTGGCTGAAGTCGAGCTGGGCCTTCTCGTCGTGCACGATCTTTTCGGTGTCGCTGGAAGCCATGGCGTGCTCGCTCCTCAGGTCACCGCGTTGCGCGTGTTGAACTCGGGGCGGCGGTACTCCTCTTCCTCCAGCACCTGCGCCAGGTTGCCGACGGCGTTCCACACGTCCTCGAAGCCGATGTACAGCGGCGTGAAGCCGAAGCGCAGGATGTCCGGCAGACCACGGCCCCCAGGGCTCGGCGCGCCGGGCCCGTCCCCCGAGGGGAGCTCGGCCGCTTGGGAGCGGCCCGGCGCGGCCTCGGGTTCATCACCCGCGCGGAAGTCCCCGATCACGCCGCGTGCGATGAGCGCCTGCACGATCGCATAGGCCGGGCCGCCGATGCGCTGGTTTGGGTCGGCCATGCGCAGGCACACCTGCGAGCCGCGCTGTGCATGCTCCCGCGGCGTGACCAGCGCGAAATGCTCGGGGCAGCGCTGCTCCACCAGTGCGATGAAGGTGTCGGTGAGCGCGAGCGACTTGCTGCGCAGCGCCTGCATGCCGCCCATCGGCTCGGCCGCCAGCATGGCGTCGAGTCCGCAGCCCAGCGCCGTGAGGCTGAGGATCGGCTGCGTGCCGCACAGGTAGCGGCCGACGCCCGGGGCCGGGCGGTAGCCGGGCGTGAAGGCGAAGGGCGCCGCGTGGCCCCACCAGCCCGACAGCGGCTGCTCCCAGGCGTCGGCGTGGCGCGCGTTCACCCAGACGAAGGCCGGCGCGCCCGGGCCGCCGTTGAGGTACTTGTAGCCGCAGCCGATGGCGTAGTCGGCTTCGGCGTCGTTGAGCGCCACCGGCACGGCGCCGGCACTGTGCGCGAGGTCCCACACGGCCAGCGCGCCAGCGGCGTGCGCCAGCTTGGTCAGCGCCGCCATGTCGTGCATGGCACCGGTGCGGTAATTGACGTGCGTGAGCATCAGCACCGCCACGTCGGCCGTGAGGGCCGCGGGGATCTCCGACGGGTCGTCCACCAGCCTGAGCGTCAGGCCGCGCTCGCGGCACAGCGACTCGGCGATGTAGAGGTCGGTCGGGAAGTTGCTGCGCTCCGAGACGACGACCGTGCGACCACTGTTCTTCTTCTGCGCCGACAGCGCCGCGAACAGCACCTTGTAGAGGTTGACCGAGGTGCTGTCGGTACACACCACCTCGCCGGGCGCGGCACCGATGAGCCGCGCCACCTGGTCGCCCAGGCGCTGCGGCAGGTCGAACCAGCGCGCCTCGTTCCACGAGCGGATGAGGCCCGTGCCCCACTCCTGCGTCACCGCCTCGGCGATGCGCGCGGGCGCGGCCGCGGGGCAAACGCCGAGCGAGTTGCCGTCGAGGTAGATCACGCCTTCGGGCAGGATGAACAGGTCGCGCAGCGCGCGCAGCGGGTCTTGGGCGTCGAGGCGCCGGCAGTCGTCGAGGGTGAGGGAAGTGGTCATGGTGAGGGTCTTCGAAATTCGGGCTGCCGTACGCGAAGGTCGCGAAGATTCCGCGAAGGTCGCAAAGGGAACAGCCAACTTCCATTTCTGCTTTCGCGTCCTTCGCGTGACCTTCGCGGCCTTCGCGTACGGATGTTCCTGTGTGCTTCTACGTGGCGAGCTCGCGCAGCACCGCGCGCACCGGCGAGGCATCGGCGGTCACGAGCTTGAGGGGCAGGGCGATGAGTTCGTAGTCGCCTTCGGGCACGTCGTCGAGCACGAGGTTCTCCAGCACGCGCATGCCGTGGCGGCGGATGGTCTGGTGGCTGTCCAGGGTCTTGCTGTCGGCGGGGTCGATGCTGGCGGTGTCGATGCCGATGAGCTGCACGCCGCGGGCGGCCAACTGCTCGACGGTGTCGGGCGCGTAGGCGGCGAGCTGCGGGTCCCAACGGTCGACCGGCATGCGCTCATAGGTGCGCACCAGCACGCGCGCGGGCAGCGTGTCGTCGATCGCATGCGCGATGTCGGCCCAGGTGACGAGCGGGCCGCGCCCGATGGCGTGGATCACGCGGCACGTGCCGAGGAAGGGCGCGAGGTCGGTGTTGCCGATGCTCGCGCCATCGGCGTCGTAGTGCAGCGGCGCGTCGGCATGCGCGCCGACGTGGGGCGAGAGCGTGATCTCGCTGACGTTGACGGGGCAGCCGGGGCCGATCGAGGCTGCCCAGCGCTGCCGGTAGGGCGTGTCGCCGGGGAACACCGGTGCGCCGGCATGCACGGGCGGCGAGATATCCCACACGCGCAGCGTGCGCTGCGCAGCGGCCGTGGGGGTGGGGTCGGAAAGCATGCGGCGAAGTTAGCGCCGCGCGCGGGGTCGTGGTGTCGGTTATTTCCAACGGATGCCGAAACGAGCGGCACATGCCTCCGGGTGTGGTGGGCCGGATGCTATCGAAATCGTAGCTGCTCGCGCAGGCGCGGCGGGCGCTGCAGCCCGATTGGATTCAAAAGTCGGCGACCGGCGCGAGACCGTGCCGGGCCCGCGCGCGCTGGCATGCGTCGCTGCCCGCCTCGAGTTCCTGGCAGGGGCCGGGCCGCCATTCGTAGATGCCGCAGCTCACGCGCTCGCCGATGCGGCCCGTGAGCGCGGCGCAGCGCGGCGGCGTGTGGTCGGTCCCGCGCAGGCGGCACAGCGTGTCGTTCAGCGCCACCGCCAGGCCCGCGGGCACGCGGCCGCCCTCGCCGTCCAGTTCGTGGACGCTGAAATCGACACGGAAGGCGGCGCAGCAGGCGCCGCAGGACTGGCAAGGGTTCATCGGGGAGGGCGCGCCGCGGCGATGCGGCGTGCCCGATTCTCGCGCCGCGCGGCCCGCTATCAGGCCGGCAGGTACACCGCGTGCAGCCCCAGCGGTATCACGCGCGGCAGCACGCCCTGCGCGATGGGGCCCGCGGCCAGGTTGCGCGCATCGAAGACCGAGAACAGCATGGCGCGGCGGCGCAGGTCGAGCGCGGTGCCCAGCAGCCAGCCGTCGCCTTCGCGCGCGCCGCGTCCGGTGCGTGGCACGAAGACATGTTCCTCCGCCATCACGTCCGGCCCGTAGCGGTAGCGGTCAATGCGGCCGCTGGCGACATCCACCCGCGCGACGGCGTCGAACATCGGCTGGTTGCCGGTGCCCACGCGCTGCGCCACGAAGACCTCGCGGTGGCGCCGCGAGACGCGGCGCGGATCGACGCGCGGGAACTCCACGCGCTCGGCCAGCGCGTTCTGCTGCGCGCGGCCGCTGCGCAGGTCGAGCGTGAGCGTGGTGAGCCAGGTGGGCGGCGGCACGTCGTGCTCGCCGCGCATGATGTGGCGCAGGCCGTGCGTGGCATACGAGGCGTCGTCGGAGCGCACGTAGTCGAGGTGGATCGTCTGGCCCTTCGCGTCTTCCCAGGCGTTGCCGACGTGGAAGACGAAGCCGGCCGGCAGTTCGAACCAGCGCGGCGCGTCGAGCCGGTCCTTGGGGCACACCATCACGCGCATGCCCAGCTCGGGCCGCCACGCGTGGCTGTCGAGGAAACTCGCACCCGCCTCGGAGCGCGCGACGTCGAACACCAGCGAAGGCAGCAGGAACACGAGGTGCCGCTCCGTCACCGCGAAGTCGTGGACCATCGCGATGTCGGGCACCTTCATGCTGGTGGCCTGCACGTCGCGCCCGTCGGGCGAGATGCGGTAGATCGACAGCACGCCCTGCCGGCTGCTGATGCCGAAGTTCCACAGCACGCCGTCGACCCCGACCTTGGGGTGCGCCGAGAAGGGCATGCCGGCGTAGTCGGCGTTCAGCGTCTTCACGCCCAGGGTGTCGAGGCTCGCCGGGTCGACGCGCGTGGCCGAGCCGCCTTCCCACAGCGCGAGGAACTCGCCGCCGTGGCTGACCAGGCTGGTGTTGGCGACGTTGATCGAGTCGGGCGAGGTGATCGGCTCCATGCCCGGAAGGAAGGTGCCGAAGGCCGCGCGCACCGGGTGGCCGGCGGCGCTGTCGGCCGCGAACTTCTCGGTGCGCACGAAGCGGCCGCGGTGCACGATGCCGCCGGCGCCGATCTCGTACTTCTGCACCATGCCGTCGCCGTCGAACCAGTGGTGGTAGCGCTGGCCGCCCAGCGTGTGGCGGGCCGGGCCGTTGCGCAGGAAGGCGCCGCGCAGGTCGGGCGGCAGGCGGCCGTGGAGCTTCAGTGGCATCGGCGCCACATCGGCCTGCAGGCCCTCGAATCCCATTTGCCAGGCGTGTTCGGCGCGGTGGCTGTCGAAGGCGGCCTGCCAGTCGTCGGGCTGGAAGGCGGCAGCGCTGCCGGTCGGGGTGAGCGCATGCGCGCCAACGGGCAGCAGGGGCAGGCCGGCCGCGCCGGCCAGGCCTCGCAGGAAATCTCTGCGTTCCATGGTGGGGCTCCTTCGCGGCAGGCCGCTCAGCGCAGCGTGATGGCGGTGGTCGTGTCGCCCTGAACGTCGATCACGGCGTCGTCGAAGGCGGCCGGGCCCATGCGGCCGCGGGCGTCCCGGCTGAAGCCGGTGCGCTCGGTCGGCATGCCGACCACGTTGGTGTCGACCTTCTCGTTGCCGTTCTCGTCATGGAAGGCCGACAGGGCGTAGCGGCCGGGCGGCAAATTCTTGAACACCAGCACCGTGACGGGCTGCGCGGCCGGGGCGCGTGCGCCCTGGAGCTTCTGCGGCTCCTTGAGCCAGGTGTCGGCGCTGGTGTAGAGCGCCGCGCTCACGGTGCCTTGCGTCGATTTGGCGCCGCTCACTTCGACGGTGAGGTCGGCGGCGTGGCTGGCGGCGGCGGTCAGTGCAAGGCCGAGTGCGGCCAGGGCGGCAGGGTTGAGGCGCGGGAGCGGGGGCATGGCGGTTCTCCTGGGGCGGTGGGCGGCGCATGCCGTCCCTGGGCCGCACTGTGGGGGATCCGCATGACGATGGACAGCGGCCTGCGACGGAATGCGCCAGCGCAGCGCCAGATGCAGTCCAGCGGCGTGACGGCATGCGGGCAGATGCCGAGATGCTATCGAAAAGAGAGCGCCTTGCGCAGGCGCGGCGGGCGCTGGAGGGCGATTTGGCTCGAATCTCCGGCAGGAGGGCGGCCGCGCAGCCGCCCCGGCTCAGGCGATGCGCCCGAGCAGCAGGAACTCCATCAACGCCTTCTGCGCATGGAGCCGGTTCTCCGCCTCGTCCCACACCACCGACTGCGGGCCGTCGATCACCTCGGCCTGCACCTCCTCGCCGCGGTGCGCGGGCAGGCAGTGCATGAAGAGGGCGTCGGGCTGGGCGGCGCGCATCATCTCCTCGTCGACGCACCAGTCGGCGAAGGCCTTGCGGCGGGCCTCGTTCTCGGCCTCGTAGCCCATGCTGGTCCATACGTCGGTGGTCACCAAGTCGGCGCCGCGGCAGGCGTCCATCGGGTCCTTGAAGACCTTGTAGCTGTCGGCCGAGCGGATGCCGGCGACGTCCTGGTCCACCTCGTAGCCCGAGGGCGTGCTCACGTGCACGGTGAAGTCCAGGATCTCGGCCGCCTGCAGCCAGGTGTTGGCCATGTTGTTGCCGTCGCCCACCCAGGCCACCGTCTTGCCCTTGATCGAGCCGCGGTGCTCGATGAAGGTGAAGAGGTCGGCCAGGATCTGGCAGGGGTGGAACTCGTTGGTCAGGCCGTTGATGACCGGCACGCGCGAGGCGGCGGCGAAGGCCTCGATCTTGGCCTGCTCGAAGGTGCGGATCATCACCAGGTCGACCATGCGGCTGATGACCTTGGCGCTGTCGTCGATGGGCTCGGAGCGGCCGAGTTGGCTGTCGCCGGTGGTCAGGTGCACCACGCTGCCGCCGAGCTGGTACATGCCGGCCTCGAAGCTCACCCGGGTGCGGGTGCTCGCCTTTTCGAAGATCAGGGCCAGCGTGCGGTCGGTCAGGGGCTGGTGCTTCTCGTAGGCCTTGAACTTGGCCTTGATGAGGGCCGCGCGCTCGAACAGGTAGGCGTACTCGTCGGCCGTGAAATCGCTGAACTGGAGGTAATGGCGGATCGCGGGTGCGGTCATGGCAGAAGGGGCGGGCACGGCATGCCCTGTGCGCTCAAAGGTGCATTGTGGCAGGCACCCGCCGGGTGCCCGCACCTCACTCGGCCAGGAAGGCCTTCACGATCGGCGCCAGGATGGCGACGATCTCGTCGGCCTCGGCCGTCGTGAGGATCAGCGGCGGCACCAGGCGGATCACCGAATCGGCCGTGACCGACAGCAGCAGGCCGGCGTCGCAGGCCCGGCCCAGGATGGCGCCGGCGGGGCGGTCGAGCTCGATGCCCAGCATCAGGCCCTGGCCGCGCACTTCCTTCACGCCGGCCAGGCCGTCGAAGGCGGCCTGCAGCGCGGACTTGAGGTGCGTGCCGACCTTCTCCACATGGGCCAGCAGTTGCTGCTCTTCCATGATGCGGATGGTCTCGATGCCGGCGCGCATGGCCAGCGGGTTGCCGCCGAAGGTGGTGCCGTGGTTGCCCGGCTGGAAGATGTTGGCGGCACGCGGGCCTGCGACCACCGCCCCGATCGGCACGCCCGAGCCCAGGCCCTTGGCCAGCGGCATCACGTCGGGCACGATGCCGGCCCACTGGTGCGCGAACCACTTGCCCGTGCGGCCCATGCCGCACTGCACCTCGTCGATCATCATCAGCCAGTCCTGCTGGTCGCATAGGGCGCGGACCTGCTTCAGGTAGTCCCAGCGCATGGGATTGATGCCGCCTTCGCCCTGGATGGTCTCGAAGAACACGGCCACCACGTTCGGATTGCCCTCGGTGGCCTTCTTCAGCGCCTCGATGTCGTTGAGCGGCACGCGGATGAAGCCTTCCACCAGCGGGCCGAAGCCGGCCTGGATCTTCGGGTTGCCGGTGGCCGACAGCGTGGCGATGCTGCGGCCGTGGAAGGCCTTCTCGTAGACCACGATCTGCGGCTTCTCGATGCCCTTGTCGTGGCCGAACTTGCGCGCCAGCTTGATGGCCGCCTCGTTGGCCTCCAGCCCGGTGCAGCAGAAGAACGCGTTGGTCATGCCCGACAGCTCGGTGAGCTTCTTGGCCAGGATCTCCTGGCCGGGCACATGGTAGTAGTTGGAGCTGTGGATGATCTTGGTGAGCTGGTCCTGCAGCGCGGGCACGAGCTGCGGGTGGTTGTGGCCCAGCGTGTTGACGGCGATGCCGCCCAGGCCGTCGAGGTAGGCCTTGCCGTTGGTGTCCCACACGCGGCAGCCCTGGCCGTGCGACAGCGCGATCGGCAGCCGGCCGTAGGTGTTCATGACGTGGGGCGAGGTGGGTTCGGCAACGGCGCGCATCGGCTCTCCAGAAGGTGCTTCGTCAAAGGAAGGGAAATTCTAGGGGCCGGTCATGACCCCTTCGTTGAGGATTCCGCATCACAGCCATGCCCGCGAGCACGGTGCGTGCATGGCCCAGCCGGTAGAATCCTTGTGCACCGCAGCACCCCTCGCTGCGGGCGCTTCGCACGCATGGCTTCCACCGGCAAAGAGATCTTCATCCAAGGCATCACGAGCACCGGCCGCACCTTCCGGCCGAGCGACTGGGCCGAACGTCTCGCGGGCGTGATGTGCCAGTTCCGCCCCGGCGGTGCGACCCGTTACAGCTATCTGAGCTACTCGCCCTGGTGCGTGCCCACGGTGATCGGCGGCGTCAAGTGCGTGGTCGTGCACGAGGATCTGCGCGAAGCCGAGCCCATGGCCTGGGATTTCGTCATGAACTTCGCCAAGGACAACGACCTGCAGCTCAGCGAAGCCTGCCTGATGCCCGAGGCGCGGCCGGCGGGCTGAGCCGGCTCCCTCCCGATTCGATTTCCTTGCGCCCAAGAAAAAACCGCCCGAAGGCGGTTTCTCTTTTTGCTTGCTGCAGCGCACCCGATCAAACGGCGGATCGCTCTTCAGCGATCCGGGCTGACCTGAAACGTCAGGCGGCGGCCTTCTCGGCGGTGGCCAGGGCTTTCACCTTGGCGGCCAGGCGGCTCTTGTCGCGCGAGGCCTTGTTCTTGTGGAAGATGCCCTTGTCGGCCACGATGTCCACGACGCTCTGCGCCTTGGCGAACAGTTCGGCGGCCTTCGTCTTGTCGCCGGCGGCCACGGCCTTCTCGACGTTCTTGACGGCGGTGCGGTACTTCGAGCGCAGCGAGCTGTTGGCTGCGTTCAGCTTGGTGTCCTGGCGGACGCGCTTGCGGCCCGACGCGAGGCGCGGGTTCTTCTTCTTGGGCTTGGCGGATGCCATGTGTAGATTCCTTAAGGGGTCTGTGGATGTTGCAGCAAAGCTCTCTAGTATAGCCCACCCCCAGTCTGCGCGCACTTCGTGTCGCGCCGCCAACCCCCTGCAAGGGGGCACGCCCTGCGGCCCGGCAAAGCCGGTTCCGCGGGCGTCGCTGAGACGGCCTGCTCCGCGGCCACCAGACCGGACGGCCGAGGCCGGCCGCCTACACTCCCGCCCCGTGTCCCTGTTCAAGTCCGCCTCCACCGTCTCCCTGCTGACCCTTTCCTCGCGCATCACGGGACTGGTGCGCGACGTGCTGTTCAGCTCGGTGTTCGGGGTCAGCGCGCTGACCGACGCCTTCAACGTCGCCTTCCGCATTCCCAACCTGTTCCGCCGGGTGCTGGGGGAGGGCGCCTTCGCGCAGGCCTTCGTGCCCGTCCTCGCGGCCACCCGCACCGAGCGCGGCGACACCGGCGCGAAGGAACTGGTCGACCATGTGGGCACCCTGCTGACCTGGACGCTGCTGCTGCTGTGCGTGGTGGGTGTGGTCGCCGCCCCGCTGATGGTGTGGGCCATGGCCAGTGGCCTTGCCAAATCGGGCGGCTTCGACGCCAGCGTGGTCATGACGCGCTGGATGTTCCCGTACATCGGCTTCATGTCCCTGGTGGCCTTCGCGGGCGGCATCCTCAACACCTGGAAGCAGTTCGCGGTGCCGGCCGCCTCGCCGGTGCTGCTGAACGTCGCGCTCATCACCTCGATCGTGGTCGGCGCGCCGCTGTTCCGCCGCTGGGGCATCGAGCCCATCTACGCGCAGTGCGTGGGCGTGATGGTCGGCGGGTTGTTGCAGCTGGCGATCCAGCTTCCGGCGTTGCGCCGCCTGGGCATGCTGCCGCGCATCGGCGTGCGGCTGGCGGCGCTGCGCCAGGCCTGGAACGACCCGACGACGCGCAAGATCACCCAACTCATGCTGCCCGCGCTGATCGGCGTGAGCGGCGCGCAGCTGTCGCTGCTCATCAACACGCAGATCGCCTCGCACCTGGCCACCGGCAGCGTGACCTGGCTGAACATGGCCGACCGGCTGATGGAGTTTCCCAGCGCGATGCTGGGCGTGGCGCTGGGCGTGGTGCTGATGCCGCAACTGGCGGCGGCGCGCGCCGCGCAGGATCAGGTGCGTTATTCCGCCATGCTCGACTGGGGCCTGCGCCTGATCGTGCTGCTCACGGTGCCCTGCGCGCTGGCGCTGCTGGTGTTCCCGCTGCCGCTGGTGGCGGTGCTCTTCCACAACGGCGCGGTGAGCGCGCTGGACGTGCAGCGCACCACCACCGCGCTGATGGGCTACGGCACCGGGCTGCTGGGCATCGTATCGATCAAGGTGCTGGCCGCCGGCTTCTACGCGCGCCACGACATGAAGACCCCGATGCGCGTGAGCCTGGCCACCCTGGCGCTCACGCAGGTGCTCAACATCGCCTTCGTGCCGTTCTTGCAGCACGCCGGGCTCACGCTGTCCATCGGACTGGCGCAGCTGGTCAACGCGCTGGCGCTGGTGTTGCTGCTGCGCCGCGCCGGCGGCTACCAGCCGGCGCCGGGGTGGTGGCGCTTCATCCTTCAGGTCGCCGTCGCCACGGCGGTGCTGGGTGTGCTGCTGGCCTGGGGTGCCCACCGCATCGACTGGGTCGCGCTGCGCGATGCGCGCCTCCTGCGGGCCGGCCTGCTCGCGGCCTTCATCGGCGGCGCGGCCCTGCTGTATTTCGGCGTCCTCGCGCTCACCGGTGTCAAGCTGCGCACCCTGATTCGCCGCTGACGGCGCGCCACCGGCGATGCCTTGACGCTCGCCGGCACCTCCACTACAAAGACCCATGCCATTCAGCTTCGAGCCGCCGACGCCGCTCGCGTACTTCACCGCGCTGGTGCAGAGCGACGACCATTTCCCGCTGCTGGAGGCCGCCGCCAGCCTGGCGCAGGACGAGTACCCCGACATGGATGTCCAGCAGGTGCTGGGCGACGTCGACCAGTTGCTCGCGCGCCTGAAGCGCCGCCTGCCGGCCGACGCGGCGCCGCTGGCGCGGCTGCGCGCCCTCAACCAGTTCTTCTTCCACGACCTCTCGTTCGGCGGCAACGTCAACGACTACTACGACCCCGACAACAGCTACCTCAGCGCGGTGCTGCGCACGCGGCGCGGCATCCCGATCTCGCTGGCGGTGCTGTGGATGGAGCTGGCCCAGGGCCTGGGGCTGCATGCGCGGGGGGTCAGCTTCCCCGGGCACTTCATGCTCAAGGTCACGCTGCCCAAGGGGCAGGTGGTGATCGACCCCTTCACCGGCAAGTCGCTCTCGCGCGAGGAGCTCAGCGAGCGGCTCGATCCCTACAAGCGCAGCAGCGGCCTGGTGGGCGACTTCGACGTGCCGCTGGGCCTGTACCTGCAGCCGGCCATGCCGCGCGAGATCGTCGGGCGCATGCTGCGCAACCTCAAGGAGATCCACCGCACGCAGGAAGACTGGGTGCGGCTGATCGCGGTGCAGGATCGGCTGGTCGTGCTGCTGCCCGAGGCCTGGGCCGAGTACCGCGACCGGGGCCTGGCGCACGCCGAGCAGGGCCACACCGAGCTGGCCGTGCGCGACCTGGAAACGTACCTGGCGCATGCCGAGGACGCCCTGGACGTCGATGCCGTCGCCGAGCGCGTGGCAGCCCTCCGGCGCGAGCGAAGCTGAAGGATCCCAGGCATGGACACCGCGCCGACCCGCCCGCAAGGCACGCCGGCGTCGGGTCCGGCGGTACCGCTGGCCGAGCGCCATGCCTTCCACGGCCTGCAGCCGGTGCTGCCCGTGGCCGACGTGCAGCGTGCGGCGCGCTGGTTCTGCGAGGTGCTGGGCTTCCAGCTCGACTTCATCGCCGGCGAGCCGCCGAGCTACGCGCGGGTGCGGCATCTGCCGGCGGCTGCAAGTGAAGGTTGGCAGGGCGCCTGCGACGGCGGCATGCCGATGTACATCCGCCTGTGGCAGTGCGCGCCGCAGGCGATGCCGCCGTGGCGTGGCGAGCTGGTGGTGCACGTCGGCCACGACATCGACGGCCTGCATGCCGCCTACCTCGCGCGCGGCGTGACCGTGCTGGAGCCGCCCACCTCGCAGCCCTGGGGTGTGCGTGAGTTCGCGATTCGCGAGCCCGACGGGCATGTGCTGCGCTTCTGCGCGTCGACCTGATCCGCCGGCGGCCGCCCGCGGCGGAACGCGACCTTCGCATCGGCCGCGCGTCAGGGTCGGCGTGCAAGAATGCGGCCCCCGCGCTGGATGCACGGCACTCGGAATTTCAAGCCAAATCGGCCCGCAACGCCCGTCCAGCGGGCGCGAGTAGCTATCGAAATGAGAGCAATCCGCCGATGCGACGGCGGCCTCCCGCCGGGTGGCACGCATCCTGCGCCGCACTGGCCGACATGAACCTCCTTCCCCTCGACACCCTGCGCCTGCACTGGCAGGCCCTCGCCGCGCGCGCCCAGCCGCTGCGCGTGCTGCTGGTGCTCGGCGGCCTGATGGCGGCCTGCCGTGCCACGGGCCACCAGGAGGCGGTGATTCCGCTCTTTCTCGGCGCCATCGCCAGTGCACTGGCCGAGACCGACGACAGCTGGCAGGGCCGCCTGCGCGCCCAGCTCGTCACGCTGGCCTGCTTCGCCGTCGCTGCCTTTTCGGTCGAGGCGCTGTTCGGCCGGCCACTGCTCTTCATCGTCGCGCTCGCGCTCGCGGCCTTCGCGCTCACCATGCTCGGCGCGGTGGGCGCGCGCTACAAGGCCATCGCCTATGCCACGCTGATCCTGGGCATGTACACCACGCTCTCGGCCGACCATGCGCAGGCCATGCCGGTGCCGCCGCCGCGCTGGCACGAGCCGGCGCTGCTGCTGGCCGGCGCGGCCTGCTTCGGCGTCGTGTCGGTGCTGTGGTGCGCGCTCTTTCCCGCGCAGCCGGTGAAGGCGCAGCTGGAGCGGCTGTTCCACGTGCTGGGCGACTACGTGCAGTACAAGGCCTCGCTCTTCGAGCCGCTGCGCGACCTGGACATCGAGCGCAAGCGCCTCGCGCTGGCCCAGCTCAACGCGGCCGTGGTGTCGGAACTCAACGCGACCAAGGAGGCGATCTTCAGCCGCCTCGGCCCGCGCGCGCCGACCGGGCGCATCGCGCGCTACCGCGGCCTGTACCTCATCGCGCAGGACGTGCACGAGCGTGCCAGCTCCTCGCACGACGACTACCACGCGCTGGCCGACACCTTCTTCCACAGCGACCTGCTCTACCGCTGCCAGCGCGTGCTCGCGCTGCAGGGCGAGGCTTGCCACCGGCTGGCGCAGTCGATCGGGCGGCGCGAACCCTTCGTCGCCGGCAGCCAGAGCGTGCAGGCGCTGGCCGAGCTGCGCAGCGCCATCGCGCATGCGCGCAGCCAGGCGGTGCCGGAAGGCGAGGCGCAGCAGCGCGCCGCACTGCTGCGCTCCATCGAGGCGCTGGCGCGCAACCTCGCCCAGCTCGACGGGCAACTGGCCGGCGCCAGCCACACGGCGCATCCGGCGGCACGGCTGGGCCGCACCGACATGAGCCTGTTCGACCGCTCGCCGCAGTCCTGGCGCGACGCGGCCGCGCGCGTGCGGCGCCAGCTCACGCCGCGCTCGCCGCTGTTCCGGCACGCGGTGCGGCTGGCGGTGGCGCTGGCGGTGGGCTACGCGGTGATGCGCAGCATCCATGCGAAGCAGGGCTACTGGATCCTGCTGACCACGCTCTTCGTCTGCCAGCAGGGCTATGGCGACACCATCGCGCGCATGGGCCAGCGCATCGCGGGCACGGCGGTGGGCGTGGTGGCGGGCTGGGCGCTGATCGAGCTGTTCCCGCAGCCCTGGGTGCAGTCGGCGCTGGCGGTGGCGGCGGGCGTGGTGTTCTTCGCCACGCGCAGCAGCCGCTACCTGATGGCCACCGCCTGCATGACGCTGCTGGTGCTGCTGTGCTTCAACCAGGTGATCGACAGCGGCGTGCTCATCGTGCCGCGCCTGGTCGACACGGCGATCGGCAGCGTGATCGCCGGGCTCGCGGTGCTGCTGGTGCTGCCGCACTGGCAGTCGCGCCGCATCCACGAGGTGGCGGCGGCCGCGCTGCGCAACGCGGCCAGCTACCTGCGCGCCATCGCCGTGCAGTACCGCGACGGCGCGAGCGACACGCTGGCCTACCGCCTGGCGCGCCGCAACGCCCACAACGCCGACGCGGCGCTGACCACCGCGGTGTCGGAGATGTTCCGCGAACCGGGCTTCGTGCGACCGCGCGCCGGCGTGGCGCTGCGCTTCCTGATCCAGGCGCACACCCTGCTGAGCTACCTGTCGGCGCTGGGCGCCCACCGCATGCAGGTGCCCGAGGGCCCGCGCCGCGCGGTGCTGGACAACGCCGTGGAGCAACTGGTGCAGGCGCTGGAGCGCCTCGCGCAGGGGCTGGAGGCGGGTGCCGTCGACGCGCAAGACAGTGCCGAAGCGCTGCAGGCACGCCGGGCGCTGTCGGCCCTGGGCGAGGCCGATGGCGCGCCCGACGACGAGGCCGAGGCCGCGCTGCGCCTGGTGCGCACGCAGCTGTCGCTGATGTGGCTGCAGCTCGATGCGCTGCGGGAACACGCGCAGGCCTGGCTGGCGCCGGAGGCGGGGCCGGCGCAGGGCGAGGGGCTCGTGCAAGCGCCGTAGCCGGCGATGTCGTCGTGCGCGGCAGTGCCGCGGCTGGCTTTCTGACCGATCTCCCGGCCTGGCTTCGCTCTCCCCGGTCCGTTCATGCTGAGCTTGGCCTGTGCTGAGCTTGCCGAAGCGCTGCGCAGGGGCTTCGACAGGCTCGGCCCGAACGGGTCTTTGCGAAAAAAAGTGGCTGCAACGCCCGCCCCATCTGCGCGAGCAGCTATGGTTTCGATAGCATTTCGAGCGTCACTCAGTGCACCGGCATCGCATCCGACGGCGAGCCCGGCAACCCGAACTGCCGCCACGCGCGGCGCAGTTGCGTGTCCGACCCGAAGCCCGACTGCTCCGCCGCCCGCGTGACGCTGGCGCCCGATGCCAGCGCCGCCTGCGCCGTCGCCAGCCGCAGCTGCCGCAGCCAGGCCAGCGGCGCGATGCCGGCGTGCTCGACGAACAGGCGCGTCAGGTGCCGCGGCGAGGTGTGCGCCACCTCGGCCATGCGCGGCACGTTCCAGTCGGCCTGGGGCTGTTCGCTCACCGCGTCCTGCACGCGGTGCAGCGCGGCGTGCAGGTGGTTGCGGTGCGCGAGAAAAGGCGACAGCTCCGGGTCGTGCGGGCCGCGGCGCAGCGCCACCACCATGCTCTGCGCCACCTGGGCCGCCAGCGCCTCGCCGCACAGGGCCGCGATGCGGTGCAGCACCAGGTCGATGCCGGTCGTGACGCCGGCGCTGCTGTAGAGCGGCGGGTCGAGCACGAACACGCGGTTGGCCACCACATCGCACTGCGCCTCCACCTCGCCCAGTTCCTGCAGGTGGTGGTGGTGCGTGGTGGCCCGGCGCCCGGCCAGCACGCCCGCATGCGCGGCCAGTACCGCGCCGGCGCAGACGGTGACCAGTTCCAGCCGCCCGGCGGCGAAGCGCTGGCCGCGCAGCCAGTGCAGCAGCGCGCGCGCTTCGGGCGTCCCGACATCGATGCGCCGGCCCGGCTGCCCGACGAGGACGATCCAGGCCGGCTCCGGGCCCCAGCGCGTCGGCAGCGGCGCCAAGTCGGCGATCTGCACGCCGACCGAGCTGCGCGCGCTGGGTGCCGGCCCCGCGAACTCGACGCGGAATCGTTCCGGCCGCCCGGCGGCCACCAGCAGCTGGTTGGCGATGCGCAGCGCCTCCGCGGGGCCGGCCCAGTCCAGCACCAGGCTGTCGGGCAGCAGGACGAAAACGACGCGGATGGGCGACTCGTTCACCGCAGTACCTTCGCCCCTCGCGCGGTGCGGCGCGTCGAGGTCGTAGCGACCGCTGGAGCGCTCATGCGTCGACCCAGCGGTAGTCCATCTGCCGTGCGGTGGCCTCGGCCAGTGCACGGCCGGCCAGCCGCGCCACGAGGTGCAGGCTCATGTCGATGCCGGCGCTGATTCCGGCGGAAGTGACGATGCGCCCCTGGTCCACCCAGCGCCGAGTGCCATCCACCTGCAATGCCGGAAATGCCGCCTGCAGGTCCGCCACGTCTTCCCAATGCGTGGTGCAGGGCCCGGAGGCCAGCACGCCGGCCTGCGCCAGCACGAAGGCGCCCGTGCAGACCGAGGCCGTGACCTGGGCACCGGCATGCGCCTGCGCGACCCAGTGCAGCAGCCGCGCATCGTCCATGCAGGCGTCGACCACGCCGCCGGGGACCAGCAGCAGCTCGGCGGCCGGGGCGTCGTCCAGCGTGTGGTCGGGCAGCATCGCGAGGCCGGCGCGGGCGCGCACGGAGCCCGGCCGCAGCGCCACGCTGTGGACCGAGAAGGGCGGTACCTCGCCGGGGCGCTGCCGCCCGTGCACGCGGCTGGCCGTGGTGAAAACCTCGAAGGGGCCGGCGAAATCCAGCACCTCCATGCCGTCGAAAGCGAGGATCGCGACGCGGCGGGTGGCCATGGCGGGCAGGGAGCGTGCCGGTTCGAGCATCGCGGTGCTCCGCTCAGGCCGTGGCGAGCGCGCCGGCGCGGGCCAGCGCCTCGTCCACGGTGCACACGGTGGCGAAGCGGCCCTGCAGCACGGTGGCGGTGCGGGCCTTGATGTCGGCGGCCGCGAGCGGCCGGCCGTCGGGCTGCGTCATGTCGAAGGTGAGCGTGGCGTCCAGCACGTAGTCCACCTCCCAGCCCAGGTCGGAGGCGTGGCGCGTGGTCGTCTCGCAGCACTGCTCGGTGCGGATGCCGCTCACGATCAGCCGTGCGATGCCGTGGCGCGTGAGCCAGACGTCCAGCCCGCTGCCCACCAGCGCGCTGTGGCGGTGCTTGACGAAGGTGGCGGCGGCTTCGAAGTCGACCAGCCCGGCGATCGGACGCACGAATCCCGACTCCTGCGCGAAGGGGTTGGCCGCCTCGGCCGGCGCGTCGACGTGGAACACGCGCACCACCGGCACGTCGTTGGCGATGCAGCCGTCGATCAGCGCGTTCTGCGCAGCCAGCCAGGCGGGCACGTCCTCGGCGCGGAAGTAGGGGCGGTGGCGGAACGACTCCTGAGCGTCGATCACAATCAGACAGGTTTTCATAGCGGACTCTCGGTGCATCGTTGATGGGATGCGCCCGATTCTTCTGCGTCGGCGGCCCGGTGTCCCTTGGTGGAAGGACGAGTTCCGGTCAGTTTAGGACATCGTCGAAGCCGGCCGGATCACACCAGCCGCGCGGCCTGCAGCTCTTTCTTGAGGTACGCGTAGAAGAGTGGCGCCGCTACTAGCCCCGCCGGCCCGAACACCGCCTCGGCCGCGAACATCACGGCCAGCAGCTCCCACACGGCGATGTGCGTGCGGCTGCCCACCACCTTGGCGTTGATGACGTACTCGGCCTTGTGGATCAGGATCAGGAAGATCAGGCAGGCCGCGGCCGTGAGGGGCGACACCGACAGGCCCACCAGCGTGATCACGACGTTGCACAGCAGGTTGCCGACGATCGGGATCAGCCCGGCCAGGAAGGTGAGGGTGATGAGGGCCGGCGTGTAGGGCAGGCTCAGGTCCCACACCGGCAGGATGAAGAGCAGGAACACCGCCGTCAGGGCGGTGTTGAAGGTCGCGATCCAGAACTGCGCCGCCACGATCTGCCGGAAGGCCTGGCCGAAGACGCTGATGCGCCGGTGCATCTGGGCGGCCAGGGGCTGGCGCAATGCGGGCGGGCGTGCCACGGCCGCCAGCCCGCCGACGATCAGGCCCACGTAGGCGAAGAGCAGGGCGGTGAGCCAGGCCCGGCCCGCCAGGGCGAGCGAACCGGCCTGGGTGCGCAGGTAGTTCGCGACCATGTGCTGCACGTCGCCGGCCGCGGCGGGCAGCGAGGCGGCCAGGTCGGGCGGCAGCTTCTCGCGCAGGTCGAGGATGGTGCGGGCCACGTAGTCGAGCAGCTCGCGGTACTGCTGGGGCGCATCGACCACGAACTCGCGCGCCTGCGACAGGCCCACGCCCAGCAGCGCCAGCGGGCCGGCCACCACGACGACGATGGTGAGCGCCTGGATCAGGCTCTGGATGCGTGCTGGCAGGCTGCGGCCGGCGGCGTCGGGGCGGGAGCGCGCGATCATGCGCTCGGCCAGCCGGATCACACCGCGCACGAAGGTGCGCGTGGCCAGGAAACCCACGCACACCGCCAGCAGGCCCACCAGCAGGTGGTTGAGGAGCATGCCCAGCAGGGCCGCGCCCATGAGCACGTAGCTGGCACCGACGACCCAGCGCGAGGCCGGAGCCTCGTGGGTGGCGGCGGCTGCGGCGGGGTCGGTGGTGCTCATGACGAGCGTGGCATCGAAGCTGGACGGAGGAGGGCGGCGTGGACGAATACGGCGCAAAGGCCAGCGGGGTTCATCCCGAAATACTTCTGCGCCCTCTGCGAACCCTCTGCGCCCTCTGCGTTCGGCTGCCCGTATTCCACTCGCGTCAGCCCACGACCACCGCGGCACCGTCGCCGCGCTCGGCGATGGCGCCGATCTCGTACACCGTTTCGCCCTCGGCGCGCAGCGTGGCGGCGCAGGCGGCGGCTTCGGCGGCGTCGATCACGACCACCATGCCGATGCCGTTGTTGAAGGTGCGGTTCATCTCGATGTCGTCGATGCCCGCCACCTTCTGCAGCCAGGCGAAGAGCTCGGTCTGCGGCCAGCTGCCCTTCTTCAGGTGTGCGGCGGTGCCTTCGGGCAGCACGCGCGGGATGTTCTCGAGCAGGCCGCCGCCGGTGATGTGGGCCAGGGCCTTGATGCCGCCGGGCGAGGCGGCATCCTTCGAGTGCGGGTGCTTGGCCAGCGCGGCCAGCACGGGCTTGACGTACAGGCGCGTCGGGGCCATCACGGCCTCGCGGAAGGGCTTGCCGTCGAGGGTGGCGGGCAGCTCGGCGCCCGCGCGCTCGATCACCTTGCGCACCAGCGAGAAGCCGTTGGAGTGCACGCCGTGCGAGGCCAGGCCCAGCACCACGTCGCCGGGCTTGACGTCCTGGCCGGTGAGGATCTTCGACTTTTCCACGGCACCGACGGCGAAGCCGGCCAGGTCGTATTCGCCGGCCGGGTACATGCCGGGCATCTCGGCCGTCTCGCCGCCGATCAGGGCGCAGCCCGACAACTCGCAACCCCGGGCGATGCCGCCCACCACGCGGGCGGCGGTGTCGACGTCGAGCTTGCCGCAGGCGAAGTAGTCGAGGAAGAAGAGCGGCTCGGCGCCCTGCACCAGCACGTCGTTCACGCTCATGGCCACCAGGTCGATGCCCACGGTGTCGTGCATCTGCCACTCGAAGGCCAGCTTGAGCTTGGTGCCCACGCCGTCGGTGCCGGAGACCAGCACCGGCTCGTTGTAGCGCTTGGGCACCTCGAACAGGGCGCCGAAGCCGCCGATGCCGGCCAGCACGCCCTCGCGCATCGTCTTCTTCGCCAGCGGCTTGATGCGGTCGACCAGCGCGTCGCCGGCATCGATGTCGACGCCGGCGTCCTTGTAGCTGAGCGGGGTGGAGGAGGGCGAAGTCATGGTCGGCAGGCGGGAGGGGTGGAAGAGGCGCCGCCGCTCGATGCGGGCGGGCCGATAGAATTTCGGGTGATTTTAAGGGCCGTCCCCTGGCGTTCCCGGCCGATCCCCCTCCCTTTCTCCGTTCCCATCCATGGCATGAAGCAGCTCGCGCTCGACATCGGTCTGCAGGCCGGGCCGACCCTCGCCAGCTTCTTCGCCGGCCCCAACGAGGCCGCCCTGCGCCATCTGCAGCTGTGGGTGGGCGCCGGCCCGGCGGCGGTGCATTCGCCGGTGCCCACCTACCTGTGGGGCGAGGGCGGCAGCGGCAAGACGCACCTGCTCGAATCGGTGCGCACCGCGCTGCGCGAGCAGGGCAGCACGGTGGGCTGGCTGCATCCGGGCCTGTTCGATCCACCGGCCTTCGACGAGCGCTGGAGTGCGGTGGTGATGGACGACGTGCACCTGTACACCGCCGTGCAGCAGCATGCGGCCTTCAACTGGTTCGTCAACGCGCAGACGCTGCAGCGCGGCGTGGTGGCGGCCGGCAGCCTGCCCCCGGCCGACCTGCCGCTGCGCGAGGATCTGCGCACGCGCCTGGGCTGGGGCCACGTGTTCCAGCTGCAGCTGCTGAGCGAGGCCGAGCGCCGCGCCGTGCTTCGCCAGGCGGCCGATGCGCGCGGCGTGATGCTGTCGGACGACGTGATCGACTACGTGCTGCACCGCTTCAGCCGCGACCTGGGCAGCCTGATGGAACTGCTGGAGCACCTGGACGGCTACGCGCTGCGCACCCAGCGGGCGGTGACCATCCCGCTGATCCGCTCCATGCTGGAAAACGAATGAGGTGCCGCGAGGCGCCCAACCACTGAATTCATGATCAAGACCTTCATCGACAAACTCCTGGGCAAGTCCAAGGCCGGCGGCGCCAAGTCGCGCTTCGGCAAGCGCGAGGAGGTCGACGCCAGCGTGCACGGCATCAATCCCGACCTGGTCGACGAGCGGGCGAAGAACGTCGTCACCACGCTGCAGCAGGCCGGCTTCGAGGCCTACATCGTGGGCGGCGCGGTGCGCGACCTGCTGCTGGGCCTGCGGCCCAAGGATTTCGACGTCGCGACCAATGCCACGCCGGAGGAGGTCAAGGGGCTGTTCCGCCGCGCCTTCATCATCGGGCGGCGCTTTCGCATCGTGCACGTGGTGTACGGACGCGGGCGCGAGCACGAGGTGATCGAGGTTTCGACCTTCCGCGCCTACATGGACAACGCGGCCGCCGAGCAGGTCGCCGGCAACGAGCGCACCAGCAAGAGCGAACTGGCGGCCATGAAGCACGCGGTGGACGCCAGCGGCCGCGTGCTGCGCGACAACGTCTGGGGTCCGCAGGACGAAGACGCCGCGCGGCGCGACTTCAGCGTCAATGCCATGTACTACGACCCGGCGCGGCAGATCGTGGTCGACTACCACCACGGCATCCGCGACGCCAAGAAGCTGACGCTGCGCATGATCGGCGACCCGGCCACGCGCTACCGCGAAGACCCGGTGCGCGTGATCCGCGCGATCCGCTTCTCGGCGAAGCTGGCGGCGCTGGGTTTCAAGATGGAGGCCAAGACCGCGGCCCCCCTGGTGGACTCGGCCAAGCTGCTGGCCGACGTGCCGCAAAGCCGGCTCTTCGACGAGATGCTCAAGCTGCTGCAGACGGGGCATGCCATCGCCACCATCGCGCAGCTGCGCAAGCTGGGGCTGGCCAGCGGCATCTACCCGCTGCTGAACGTGGTGGTCGAGCGCGCCGACCAGCCCTTCGTGAAGGCGGCCCTGGCCGACACCGACCGCCGGGTGGGCGAGGGCAAGCCGGTGGCGGCCAGCTTTCTGCTGGCCTGCGTGCTGTGGAACGACGTGCGCGAAGGCTGGCAATCGCGCATGCAGGACCATGGCAACCAGCGCGGCCAGGCCCCGTTCCCTGCGCTGCAGGACGCCATCGACGACGTGTTCAACGCCCGCATCGGCGACGTGTCCGGCCGCGGCAAGCTCGCAGCCGACATGCGCGAGATCTGGATGATGCAGCCGCGCTTCGACAAGCGCAGCGGATCCACGCCCTACAGCCTGGTCGAGCAGGCGCGTTTCCGTGCCGCCTTCGACTTCATGCGCCTGCGCGCCGACGTGGGCGAGGTCGACGAGGCCATCGCCGAGTGGTGGCAGGAGTTCAGCACCGCCGACGACCTGCGCCGCCAGGACCTGATGGACCAGGTGCGGGCCGAGCAGCGCAAGGGCCAGCGCCAGCCGGGCCCGCGTGTGCATGTGCGTGCGCCGGCACCGCGCGCCCCGCGGGATGCGCAGGAGGCCGCAGTCGATGCCGCGGACGACATGGTGGCCGAGACGGAGGCGGCGGGCGAGGCGACACCCGGCGCGCCGCGCAAGCGCCGCCGGCGCCGCAAGCCCCGTGCGGGCGGCGGC
>NZ_CABFMN010000132.1 GCF_901875635.1 Xylophilus ampelinus
AGCGCGTCCAGCGCGGCCTGCTGCTCGGCGGTGGGGGGCGGCGGCGCATCGGCCCCGTCGGCCGGCGCCGGGCCGGACGTCCCGCGCGCCTGGCGCTTGAGCCGCCGCGCCAGCTGGTCGACGTTGAGCCCGCGCAGCTGCGGCGGCAGGGCGGCCAGCGCCACCTCGCCCAGCGAACGCTGGTAGTAGCGTGCCGCGAAGGCCACCAGGTCGCGCCAGGCCTCGGGCAGCGGCGCCAGCGCGTCCAGCGCGGCCGCGACCAGCTTGAGGACCACGCCGTCCTCGTCGGCGCCCGCGACGGCCGGCGCGCACGCCCAGGCCACGCCCAGCACCTCGCGCCGGCCCAGCGGCACCCGCACCAGCGTGCCGGGGGCAAGCGCCACGGGCGAGACGTAGCTGAGCACGTCGCCCACCTGGCTGTGGGCCGGCGTCTGAACTGCCACATCAATACGAAAGGCCTCAGTGCTCATGCAGGCGACGGTTGCGATTCATTCTTGAAGTGCCCTGGAGCAAGAAGGCCTAAGTCGTTGATTTCACAGTGCTTTGGGAGCCATCCAGAGATACTGTGGATAACTTTGTTGATATCGCCCTTCGAAGCGCGCGGAAGGCCCGCAAATCAAGGCTTCCACTGATTTGCCCGCAAAAATGGCAAAACTCAAAAGCCTTTGAAATCAACTACTTGCAGTCGCTATCGCTTTCGTAGCAACAAAGCTTGGACTTCAGATCTTTTTCCGCACCGCAGCACGCGTTTTGTGCATAAGTCAAGCCGGGCCTGCCTGCCGCTCTTGACAAATACGCTTGCAGGCCAATCGGTCTTACAAACCGTCACGCAGGTGAGCGGGCACTCAGGCGGCGAGCCGCTGCGCGCGGGAGTGACGGTGGACGGCATCGACCAGCACCGCCACATGCTCGGGCGGCGTGAACTGGCTGATGCCGTGGCCGAGGTTGAAGATGTGCGTCGCGCCGCGCGTGGCCGGGTCGCTGTGCGGACGGCCGAAGCTGTCGAGCACCTTCGCCACCTCCGCCTCGATGCGCGCCGGCGGCGCGAACAGCACGTTGGGGTCGATGTTGCCCTGCAGCGCCTTGCCGGCCGGGCCTTCGCCCACCCGCGCGCGCGCCGCGCCGAGGTTGGCCGTCCAGTCCAGGCCCAGCACCTCGCACTCGAGCGTGCGCATGGCGTCCAGCCAGAGCGCGCCGCCCTTGGTGAAGACGATGCGCGGCACCGGCTGGTCGTCGGCCCCGTCCCGCTTGAGCTGGCGCAGCACGCGGGCGGTGTAGGCCAGGCTGAATTCCTGGAAGGCGCCGTCGGCCAGCACGCCGCCCCAGCTGTCGAAGATCATCACGGCCTGCGCGCCGGCGTCGATCTGTGCGTTGAGGTACGCCGCCACCGCGTCGGCGTTGACGGCCAGCAGCCGGTGCATCAGGTCGGGCCGGCCGTAGAGCATCGATTTGACGAGGCGGTAGTCGCTCGACCCCGCGCCCTCCACCATGTAGCAGGCCAGCGTCCAGGGGCTGCCCGAGAAGCCGATCAGCGGCACGCGGCCGTCGAGCGCACGGCGGATCGAGGCCACGGCATCGAACACGTAGCGCAGCCGGTCCATGTCGGGCACCTCGAGCGCGCCGACCGCCGCCTCGTCGCGCACCGGGCGGGCGAAACGCGGGCCCTCGCCGGCTTCGAAGGACAGGCCCAGGCCCATCGCGTCGGGCACGGTGAGGATGTCGGAAAACAGGATCGCCGCGTCGAGCGGGTAGCGCGCCAGCGGCTGCAGCGTGACCTCGGTCGCGTAGTCCACGTTCGTCGCCAGGCCCATGAAGCTGCCCGCCTTCGCGCGCGTGGCCACGTATTCCGGGAGGTAGCGCCCGGCCTGGCGCATCAGCCAGACGGGGGTGTGGTCGGTGGCTTCGCGCCAGCACGCGCGCAGGAAGGTGTCGTTCTTCACGGTGGGAGCAAAAGGCATCTCGCGATTGTCGTCGCTGTAGCGGCAATGTCTGCTTACACTTCGATGGCTAAGAGGAGGCGGGCGATGAAGGGATGGGGATGGCTGATCGTTGTGGTGGGCGCCCTGCTTCAGGGTTGCGGCGGGGGCGGCGATTCATCGAACGGCATAGAGGCGGTCGGGACTGGAAAGGCGGCGATTTCGGGGCAAGGCGGCGACGCGGCTGGCGCTGCTGTGGCGGTGAAGAGCGACGCCGTCAGTGAAGAGATGACCTTCGAAAAAGACGTGGTCATTGAGCAGGTCCAGACCAAGCCGCTGCAGAAGCAGTTTCGGACTGTGAATCTATTGCTCAACGACATCAAGGCGACGGGGGTAGACGTTGAATTGTTCCAGGGCAACATGATGCCCTCTCTCAATGTCGTGGCTTCGCTCGGTGGAGACTTCGGCCTGCTCCAGGCAGACCCGTTCGGGTTGAAGGCAATCGTCGAAGCACCCGCAGAGTTTTATAGTGGACTGCCTGCCGTCGGATGGACAACCGCGCCGCCCAATCCCCGGATGTCTGTGCTCATGTCGAACTCCGTCGTTGTGCGAGCGGCGCCGGGTGTTTACAGCGGGCACTTGCGCCTGTCGGTCTGTTTGCCAAGTGGCTGTGCCATCGGCGCGCCGTACCCAATCCCTTATCGAATCAAGGTGCTGCGGGGCACGCAGGTGAGCCAGGACGCAGTTGTCTTGCGATCCCGATTCGGCGAGCCTCCGTCGCCGGTCGAAGTGGTTGTCACGCCGCCTGAGGGTTGGCCGGCGGCCTACATGCTCAGTGCCAGTGTGTCCGGACCATGGAACGGCGTATCCGCGACCATTCAAGACATAGGCAACGGAACCGCGAAGGTTCGAATCGCCGCGCAGGCGGACACCCCCGTGGGGACCACCGCCGTGTCCGTGAACGTTCCGGTCGGGGCAAGAAGTGTGAGCGACTACGCCGCCCCTGGCGCATCCATCCAGGTGCAGCGAATCGTCGAACCGAACACGGACTTGCTCTACTTGGCAACGCCGCCCGAACCGGTTCGAACTTTGATGGTGCCTGCGCAGACGAGGCCTGAACAATTCCGAGACACTTCCTTTGTGGTGCAGGCAGGACTGAGCAACGAACGACTCACCTTCCTGGGTGTTGAGTTCTTCCCATCCGCAGCCCTGCAGACAGCCCTCCCACAAGAGGCCCGAGCCGATCTGATACGAGTGCCGCAGGACGCTCCACAGACACCGATTCACCCCTACTACTTGCAGCAGCGTGCCCAATGGAGCAGTTGCGGATACGACGCGCAGCGCGCGCTTCATTGCTTGCCCGTTGGGCGCTACCCGTTTCAATTGAGGTACATGCATCAATCAGCCACAGGGTTGCAGACCCCATTCCAGCTCTACGGCGAACTCGTGGTGTCTCCTTGATCGGCCTGCGCTTAGCCATCCGCTTCAACTCTTGTACTGACTTGAGCACCCGTGCGCCCGCGTGCTCGCGGCCGAGATCGGCTCGGCGCAGGAGGCCTGACGCGCAGCGTACGCCTCACTGCTTGCCGGCAGGCCGCTATCCCTTTCAACTGCACTGCATCCACCGATCGACTTCCCGCGTGCCAGCTCCAAGAAGAGCCCTTC
This sequence comes from Xylophilus ampelinus, assembly GCF_901875635.1. Taxonomy (GTDB): domain Bacteria; phylum Pseudomonadota; class Gammaproteobacteria; order Burkholderiales; family Burkholderiaceae_C; genus Xenophilus. The sequence continues at coordinate 3,582 of NZ_CABFMN010000132.1, forward strand.
ATCACGCCCCAGGCGGATAAGCCTCTGAAGTCGATCCGGTCCTCCATCTTGATCGGGGCCCGTGCCGCCACCGGCATCGGCGCGTGGGCCCGCGCCGCACGCCGCGCGCGCTGGTCTCAGACAGCCGGCACGCGCACGGCCTCGGGCGCGGCCACTTGCCGCTGCCGCCGGTACAGCATCAGTGTCGCGATGAGCCCGAACACCGCCGCCAGGGTCATCCACAGGCCGGGGGCGGCCTTGTCGCCCGTCATCTCGATGAGTCCGGTGGCGACCGCGGGCGTGAAGCCGCCGAACAGGGCCGTTGCCAGGCTGTAGGCCAGCGAGAAGCCGGCGGTGCGCACGCTCACGGGCATCACCTCGGTCAGTGCGACGACCATCGCGCCGTTGTAGCTGGCATAGAGGAAGGACAGCCACAGTTCCACCTCGAGCATGTGCGCGAAGCTCGGCGCCGCCACCAGCCACTTCATGGCCGGGTAGGCCGTGAAGATCGTCAGCACCGTGAACACGACGAGCAGCGGCTTGCGCCCGACGCGGTCCGACAGGGACCCCATGATCGGCAGCCAGATGAAGTTGGAGATGGCCACGCACAGGGTGACGATCAGTGCGTCCGTTGTGCTCAGGTGCAGCACCGCCTTGCCGAAGGTGGGCGTGTAGACCGTGATCAGGTAGAAGGACACGGTGGTCATCGACACCAGCAGCATGCCGGCGATGACCAGGCCCCAGTTGCTCAGCATCGACTGAAAGATCTCGCGCGCATCCGGCCGGTGCTTGCGCGCCATGAATTCTTCGGTCTCCTGCAGCGAGCGGCGGATCACGAACAGCACCGGCACGATCAGGCAGCCCACGAAGAAAGGCACCCGCCAGTAGAAGTCGCCGATCTCCTGCGGTGTGAAACTCACGTTGAGCCAGTAGCCGAGCGCCGCGGCGGCGATGATCGCCACCTGCTGGCTTGCGGACTGCCAGCTCACATAGAAGCCCTTGCGCCCCGGCGTCGCCATTTCGGACAGGTAGACCGACACCCCGCCGAGTTCGACGCCGGCCGAGAAGCCCTGCAGCAGCCGCCCGACGAGCACCAGGAAGGGCGCCAGCGCACCGATGGTCGCGTACGAGGGTACGCAGGCGATCAGCAGCGTGCCCGCGGCCATCAGCGCCAGCGTGGCGATCAATCCCTTGCGACGGCCGACGCGGTCGACGTACGCCCCCAGGAAGATGGCCCCCAGCGGGCGCATCAGGAAGCCGGCGCCGAAGGTCATGAAGGTCAGCATGAGCGAGGCGAACTCGTTGCCGGCCGGGAAGAAGGCCTTGGAAATCTGCGTGGCGTAGAAGCCGAACAGAAAGAAATCGAACATCTCCATGAAGTTGCCCCCCGTGACGCGCAGCACGGTGGCGAACTTCGAAGATGAATGGTTGGCGGGGGCGTGCATCGACCTGTCTCCTCATCCGGTTCACACAAGAGTGGCGGATGGTAGGGACGGGACCTGCCCCCGACCTGACCGAGAAGTCAGGTCCTTCGATGCGAAGGGTCTTGCGTCAGGTCTTGTACTTGATCGAGCACCCGTAGGCCCGCGTGCTCGCCGCCGAGATCGGCTTGCCGCCGAAGGCCTCGCCCAGCGCCTGGTTCACGTAGTTGGTCGCCTGCTTGATGTCGTCGGGCCGCGCGGAGGCGATGCTGTCGATACCGCCGGCATACACCAGCATGCCCTTGGGATCGATGATGAAGATGTGCGGCGTGGTGCGTGCGCCGTAGGCCTGGCCGATGACGCCGTCCTCGTCCATCAGCACGGCCGTGGCGGCGGCCGAATGGTCCTTCATCCAGGCCGAAAGCTTGTCGGGCGCCAGGTAGTCGCTCGCGGCACGCTCGGTCGAATTCACCGCCAGCCAGACCACGCCCCTGGCGGTGGCGGCCTTCTGGGTCGCGGGCAGGTTGCCGCTGCCGTAGTGCTTGCGCACGAAGGGGCAGCCAGGATTGGTCCACTCGAGCACCACGTACTTGCCGGCGAAGTCGGACAGCTTGTGGCGTGCGCCGCCGGTGTCGACGGCGACGAAGTCGGGCGCGGGCTGGCCGACCGACGGGGCCGCATGGGTGGGCGCGCTCATCAGCAGGCTGGCCCCCAGCGCCATGGCGGTGGCCATGACGGCGCGGCGCGAGGCGCGGGACAGTGCGGCGCGCGCGGCCCGCACGTTGTTCTGGGCGGCGCGCAGCGATCGCGCACCGGCGTTGGACGACGACGTTTCGGTCGACATGTTGGCTGGAGCTCCTGTGGCTGGAGGAGCGCGTCCGGCACCGGCCGGGAGGGCGGGGCGCTGGGCGTCGGCTCCGTTGAAATGCGAGCAACGGCCACAGCTTAGAACGCTTTGTTGAAGCCCATGCGACAACCCGTATCCGACGGGGGTCTTCGCGGGCGCGAGCCCGCGCCCGCGGCGCTCAGAGCCCGCCGAGCGCTGCCTTCACGTCGCCGGGCGACAGCAGCTCGCTCAGCACCACTGGCGGCTTGCCGGGCGCCACCAGCACGTACAGCGGCACGCCGCTGCGGCCCAGCGCGCCGAGCGCGGCGGTGATGGCCGGGTCGCGCCGCGTCCAGTCGGCGCGCAGCAGCGCGACGCCGCGGCGGTCGAAGTCGGCCAGCACGGCGCTGTCGGTGAGCGTGGTGCGCTTGTTGACCTGGCAGGTCACGCACCAGGCGGCGGTGAAGTCGATGAACACCGGCCGGCCCTCGCCGTGCAGCTGCGCCACGCGTTCGGTCGACCAGGGCTGCCAGCGCTCGCCGGCCTGCACCGCCACCGGCGACGTCGTGGGCATCTGCACCACGTTCGGCCCGAGGATGGCGATCAGCGCGGCAAAGCCGGCCAAGGACAGCGCTGCCAGCACGACGCGTGTGCGCCCGCGCAGCGTGAAGGCCCACACGACGGCTGCGCCCGCCACCAGCAGGCCCAGCAGCGCGGCCGCGCCGTCGATGCCGCTCTGCTGCCCCAGCACCCACACCAGCCAGGCCACGACGGCAAACATCGGGAAAGCCATGACCCGGCGCAGCGTGTCCATCCACGGTCCGGGTTTCGGCAGCAGGCGCGCCACGGCGGGCACGAAGCCGGCCACCAGGTAGGGCAGCGCCAGCCCGAAACCCAGCGCCGCGAAGAGCAGCAGGGCCTGCGCGGCGGGCAGGCCGATCGCCAGGCCCATCGAGGCGCCCATGAAAGGCGCGGTGCAGGGCGACGCGACGACCACCGCCAGCACGCCCGAGAGGAAGTCGTTGGCGATCGGGTGCTTCACCTGCGCCGAACACACCGAGGTCGGCGCGAGCATGCGGACCTCGAACATGCCCGCAAGGTTCAGCCCGATGGCGGTGAACAGCGCCGCCAGCACCGCCACCACGACCGGCGACTGCAGCTGAAAGCCCCAGCCCAGCTGGGCGCCCATCGCCCGCAGCGCCAGCATGGCGCCGCCGAGCGCGAGGAAGGAGGCCAGCACGCCGGCCGTGTACGCCAGCGCCGCGCTGCGGTGGCCCTGGCAGTCGTCGCCCTGGCGCGCGAAACCCAGCACCTTGATCGCCAGCACCGGGAACACGCAGGGCATGAGGTTGAGCAGCAGGCCGCCCACCAGCGCACCCAGCAGGGCGGCCCAGAAGGTGGCGCTCGTCACCTGCGCCGGTGCCGCGGCCGCGGCGGCGTTGCTGTCCAGCGCGGCCTGCAGTTCGGGCGACACGGTCGCGCGCGGGGCCGTATTCGGCCAGGTGCCCGAGACCGGCGCCTCGGCACGCCAGCCCACCGAACGGCCTTCGGCTTCGGCCGCGCGGCGGTCGTCGCCGTCCAGCGCCAGCACGATCGGCATCGCTGTCGGGCTTGCGGCACGCTGCTCGGCCAGCGGCAGCGTGGCGGTCCACACGCCGTCGGCCCAGCGCTGCGTCCAGTCCTGGCCCGACACGGCGCCGTTGCGGATCACCTCGCCGGTCTCGGGGAAGAAGGCCAGCGTCTTGCCGACCGCGGCCGCGGGCAGGCCGGTCACGCGCACCTGCAACTGCTGGCCTTCGACCGTGACCGAGGCCGTGCCGTCGGGGCCCAGCGCCGCAGGACGGGCGGCGAGGGCGCGGTCGAACTCGCCGGCATGCATCGCCGTGGAGCCCTGCGCCGGCAGCTGCAGCGTGAACTCGCCCTCTTCGGGGATGCACTCCTTGCGGCAGACCAGCCAGGACGCCGACAGTTTGACCGGCACGGTGGCGGCGCCAGCCAGCGGCACCGGCGGCTTGAAGTTCTCGGCCACCTGCACCGGCACGGGCAGCAGCACCGTGTTCTCGTAGCCGTAGTTGGCCAGGTTGCCGATCGGGATCTTGTGCGGCGTCGGCCAGTCGATGTCGCCGGCCACCAGGCCGGCCGGCAGCGTCCAGCGCAGTTCGGTCGGCAGGCCGGAGTCGCCGGCGTTCTTCCAGTAGGTGTGCCACTCGGGCTGGTGGGCGATCTGCAGGCCCAGCCACACGGTGGCGCCGGGCGTCAGGCCCTGCGGCGCCTGGGCCAGCAGTTCGGCCCGCACGTGCGGGGTCGTGACGGCCGCGCTGCCCGCCGCGTTTTGTGAGCCCAATTGGGCTGCAGCCGGCATGGATGCTGCGGCGGCAGCTATCAAAAAAGGAGCGGCCAGCCAGGCGGTCAGGGACGAGGAGCGGGGGCGCATGCGGCGGGTCGGAGCAGGGGCGGGGCGCAAAGTTCCGATGGCGGGCAGGCTGCTTTCGGCCTGACGGGGCCGCTCGCGCATTCCGGCCGGTCGGGCCGAGCCTGTCGAAGCCGGGGAGCGCGCTTCGACAGGCTCAGCGTGAGCGGTCGGGGGCGGCAAGCGTGTCACCCGCCCCACCCCAGCACCACCCTGCGGGTGGTCGCGCTTTTCTTCTCGATCTTGGTCACCATCACGGCGCCGATCTCCTGCGTGTTGGCCACGTGCGTGCCGCCGCAGGGCTGCAGGTCGATGGGCGTCTCGCCGCCGCCGATGCAGATGGTGCGCACGGTGCCGCTGCCGCGGGGTGGCTGCACGCTCATGCTCTTGACCAGCGCCGGGTTGGCGTCGAGTTCGGCATCCGTGATGGCGCCCACGGTCAGCGTGTGCGCCTCGCCGACCAGGCGTGCCAGGCCCTGCGTCAGCACGTCCTTGTCCAGCGGGTCGGTCATGTGGAAATCGAGCCGCGCGTAGTCGGGCGTGATCGAGCAGCCGTTCACAGGCTGCGCGACCAGGTGGCACAGCAGGTGGGTGGCGGTGTGGAAGCGCATCAGCCGGTGGCGGCGCTCCCAGTCGATGCGGGCGGTGACCGTGTCGCCGGCGGTCAGGCGCGCCAGCAGCGCCTCCTGCCCCGGCGCCGGCACATGGACGATCTCGGCGGTAGGACGGCCCTCGGCGTCCTTGCCCTTGCGGGTATCGGCGATCGCGAGTTCGGTGCCGTCGGCCAACCGCAGCACGCCCGCGTCGCCCGCCTGTCCGCCACCGAGCGGGTAGAAGACCGTGCGGTCCAGCACCACGCCCTCGGCGTCGGCGCGCAGCACGCGCGCTTCGCAATCGCGCAGGTAGGCATCGGTGCGGAAGAGGTCGAGCGTCATCGGGGCTGAAGAGAGGAAGCCAGCCGGCATGGTAGTCGCGCACGGCCGGACGGGCCGGAGGACGACAGGACAACCCGCCGCGTCGCAGGATGATGGTGCGCTTGATCGCACTTCCCCGCGAACTCCCCCGGAGACCCCCGATGCCTCTTGCCGCTGCCCGCCCCCGATCCTGGCTGCCCGCCCTCGCGCTCGGCGCGGGCCTCGTCCTCGCCGGCTGCGGCGAGACCGCGCGGCTGCCGTTCGAGGCCGGCACCGGTCCCCATCCGCAGCTGCCGCCCCCCAACAAGACGCTGATCCCCACCGTCCACATCGCCAAGGCGGTGGGCTGGACCGACACCGCCGGCCCCACGGCGCCCCCGGGCTTCAAGGTCACGGCCCTGGCCCGCGGGCTGGACCACCCGCGCTGGGTCTACACCCTGCCCAACGGCGACGTGCTGGTGGCCGAGAGCAACAAGCCCGCCGCCCAGGCCGAGACCCCGCCGGGCCTGTGGGACCGCATCCGCCGCAAGGCCATGAACGCGGTGATGAAGCGCGCCGGCGCCGGCGTGCCCAGCGCCGACCGCATCACCCTGCTGCGCGACACCAACGGCGACGGCGTGGCCGACGTGCGCACCGTGTTCGCCAGTGGCCTGACCTCGCCCTACGGCATGGCGCTGGTGGGCAACGAGCTCTTCGTCGCCAACGCCGATGCGCTGGTCAAGCTGCCCTACACCGAGGGCCAGACCCAGGCCGGTGGCGCGCCGGCCAAGGTGACCGACCTGCCCGCCGGCATCAATCACCACTGGACCAAGAACGTCATCGCCAACGCCGATGGCAGCAAGCTGTACGTCACGGTGGGATCGAACAGCAACGTGGGCGAGAACGGCCTGGCCGCCGAAGAGGGCCGCGCGGCCCTCTGGGAGGTCGACCCGAAGACCGGCGCCAAGCGCCTTTTCGCCAGCGGCCTGCGCAACCCCAACGGCCTGGGCTGGGAGCCCGACACCCAGGTGCTGTGGACCGTGGTGAACGAGCGCGACGAGATCGGCAGCGACCTGGTGCCCGACTACCTCACCTCGGTCAAGGACGGCGCCTTCTACGGCTGGCCGTGGAGCTACTGGGGCGGCGTGGTCGACGTGCGCGTGCAGCCGCAGCGTCCGGACCTGGTCGCCAAGGCCATCGCGCCCGACTACGCGCTGGGCACGCACGTCGCGCCGCTGGGCCTGGCGTTCTCGAACGCGCGCGGCATGCCGCCGGAATTCGCCAACGGTGCCTTCGTCGGCGAGCACGGGTCGTGGAACCGCAAGCCGGCCTCGGGCTACAAGGTGGTGTTCGTGCCCTTCATCGGCGGCCGGCCCAGCGGCGCGCCGGTGGATTTCCTCACCGGCTTCCTGAACGCCGACGGGCAGGCGCAGGGGCGGCCGGTGGGCGTCGCGCTGGACAAGGCGGGCGCGCTGCTGGTGGCGGACGACGTGGGCAACACGGTCTGGCGGGTGGCGCGGGCGCGCTGAGCGGCGCCGGCCGGACGCCGTGGGACTGGCGGGATGGTTGCGCCTGCGGCGCAGGCGCCCCAGGGTCATCGCCCTCTGCGACCGTGAAGGATTGCCGCTATTGCAGTGCGCAGCACCCAGCGCTCCGGCGTGCCGAACTGCAAGACAAATGTAAACTTTGGCGCTACAGGGTGATGGACGGATCTTTTCGTACGCGCCCAGGGAGTTTTCGAATGTTTGCCTCTTTCTGGAGCGTCCTTGCCATCGGCGCTGCCGTCATGGCGCTGGTCGGCGCCGTCTACCTTCACTACCGCGAACGCCTGCAGGACGCCGGCCGTACGAAAACCGTGGCCTTGGTCAGGCGCCGCCGCGAGCTCACCGAGCGGCTGCAGGAGCTGGCCGGCGACAACGGCAGCGAACTCGCCCGCCTCGAAGCACGACGCCAGCGCGACGCCAGCAGCAGCATTCCCGTGCTCGAAGCCGCGATCGCGCGTGCCGAGCGCCAACTGGCCCGCGAGCGCGAGTCCGCTGCAGCCCAGACGCAGTCCTGATCGACGGTCTCCCGCGAGCCCCCGTACTGGCGACGGTGCGGGGGCTTTCTTCATGAGCGCGGCCTTCGTGTCCGGCACGGCGGCCTAAGATCGCGCCATGGCCGCTGCCGCTCATTCCACTCCCGTCCGCCGCTTCTGGGCCGAGCTCGGCACGCGCGATTTCGCCGCGCTCGATGCGGCGGCCACCGTGGCAGTGCTGCCGCTGGGTGCGACGGAGCAGCACGGCCCGCACTTGCCCTTGGGCGTCGACACCCTGCTGGCCGACGGCATCGTGCGCGCCACGCTGCCGCGGCTGCCGGCCGAACTGCCGGTCCTCTTCCTGCCCACGCAGCCGGTGGGGCTGAGTCCGGAGCACGCCCGCTTTGCCGGCACGTTGACGCTCTCGTCCGAGACGGTGATGCGGCTGTGGAAGGAGATCGGCGCCGGCGTCGCGCGCGCCGGCCTGCGCAAGCTGGTGCTGTTCAACGCCCATGGCGGGCATGTCGGCGCCATGGACATCGTGGCGCGCGAACTGCGCGAATCGCACGACCTGCTGGTCTACAGCGTGAGCTGGTTCCACCTGCCTCTGGTCGACGCCGGTGGGCAGCCGCTGGCGACGGAGCGCTTCGACGTGCACGCCGGCGAGTCCGAGACGGCGCTCATGCTGGCCCTGGCGCCGGAACTGGTACGCGGCGATGCCGCGGAGGACTTCCGGCCGAGCTCGGAGCAGCGTGCACGCGAGTACCCCATCCTCGGCAATGGCCGCAGCGCCAAGCTGGGTTGGGCGATGCAGGACTACCACCCGGCCGGCGCCGCCGGCAATGCCGCCGCCGCCACGGCCGCGCAGGGCCAGGTGTGGCTCGATGCCGCAGCGCGCGCCTTCGCGGCGCTGCTGGCCGAGGTCTCGCGCCTGCCGCTGTCGACACTGGCGGACGATCCACCGCGCTGAGTTCGCTTCTTTGCTATGTTTTTGATAGCTGCTCGCGCCCGATGGGCGGGCGCTGCAGCCACTTTCTCTTCGAAAACGCCCTATCCGGCCACCACCGGCGATCCGCCCGTGAGCGGAATCTTTCCGTCGGGCCGCTCGTAGGTGCCGATCAGCAGGCCACTGGCCAGCGCCCGCTCGCGCACGGCGTCCAGCACTTCGTCGCGGCCGGGGGTGTCGGAAAACGACGGCCCCTCTGCCAGCGCGTAGAGCTGGAACGCATAGCGATGCACGCCATGGCCCGGCGGCGGGTCCGGCGGCAGCCAAGCGGTCTGCAGGTAGGAGTTGCGGCCCACGTGCATCGCGTCGGGACCCCCGTCGCCGTCTTCCGCCAACGCGCCCTCGGCCAAGGCACCGTCGCCGGGCGGCAGGTCGACGGCGATCGCGTGCACCAGCGGGCTGGGCGTCGGCGAGTCGGCGTCTTCCACGATCAGCACCAGCGAGCGCGCCTGCGCCGGCACGCCGGTCCACGACAGCGGCGGCGACAGCCCGTCGCCATCGGCCGTGTAGCGCGCCGGGATCGGCGCGTGGTCGGCGAAGGCCAGGCTGGCCAACTGCAGCGTGCCATGGCCGGCGCGCAGGCCCAGCGTGTTGAAGGCAATCTCGTCCAGCCCGGCGCGCACGCCGGACAGCACATGGCCCACCACCTCGGGGAGTTTTTCGAGCATGGACAGGACATTAGCCGCTCGCCGCCCACGCGTTTGTAGGACGTTCGGCGACACGCCGTGCCGCGCGCGACCTCCAGAATTCCCGACCTCAGAAGATGTCAGGAGAAGCCATGCCCCCCTCTTCCGCGCCGCGACGGCCCCAGTCGCGTGCGACCACCGGCATCGCCGGGCTCGACAACGTGTTGGGGGGCGGTTTGCCGCGCGGGCACCTGTATCTCATCGAGGGGTCGCCCGGCGCCGGCAAGACGACGCTGGGCATGCAGTTTCTGCTCGAGGGGCGCTCCAGGGGCGAGGCGGGTCTGTACATCACGCTCTCCGAGACGCGCAAGGAACTCGCGATGGTGGCCGATTCGCATGGCTGGACGCTGGACGGCCTGGAGATCTTCGAGCTCGTCAGCGAGGAAGGCCTGTCGCCCGATGCCGAGCAGTCGATCCTCTATCCCTCCGAAGTCGAACTCGGAGAAACCACGCGCGCCGTCATGGAGACGGTGCAGCGCCAGAAGCCCGACCGCGTGGTCTTCGACAGCCTGTCGGAGATGCGGCTGCTGGCGCAGGACCCGCTGCGTTACCGGCGCCAGATCCTCGCACTCAAGCACTTCTTCGCCACGCAGGGCTGCACCGTGTTGATGCTCGACGACATGAGCGGTGGCCAGGGCGAGGGTGATCTGCAGCTGCACAGCATTGCGCACGGCGTCATTGCTTTGGACCAGTCCATGGCCGACTATGGCCCGGTGCGGCGGCACCTGCGTGTGGTCAAGATGCGCGGTGTGCGCTACCGCGGCGGCGAGCATGACCTCAGCCTGGACACCGGCGGCCTGGATGTGTATCCGCGCCTGATCGCGGCAGAGCATCGCACCGATTTCGAGTCCTACGTCGTCTCGACCGGCACGCCGGAGCTGGATGCGCTGCTCGGCGGCGGTCTCTCCCGCGGCAGCAACACGCTGTTCATCGGCCCTTCGGGCGTGGGCAAGACGACCACCGCCGCCTCCGCCGTCACGGCGGCGCTGCGTCGTGGCGAGCGCGTCGTGTACTACATCTTCGACGAGGGGCTGGGCACGTTGCTGCTGCGCTGCCGTGCGCTCAACCTGCCGCTGGAGCGTTACGTCACATCGGGCCAGCTGGAGCTGCTGCCCCTGGACCCGGGCGAGATGTCGCCCGGGCAGTTCTCGAACATGGTGCGCGACGCGGTCGAGGATGCCGGCGTCGGCATGGTGGTCATCGACAGCCTCAATGCCTACATGCAGGCCATGCCGGGCGCCAAGTTCCTGCTGCTGCAGATGCACGAGTTGCTGAGCTACCTCAACCAGAAGGGCGTCGTGACGGTGCTCATCATGGGCCAGCACGGGCTCATCGGCGAGGGCCGCAGCGATCTGGACCTGAGCTACCTCTCGGACGCCATCGTGCTGTTCCGCTTTTTCGAGGCGCGCGGGCAACTGCTCAAGGCGGTGTCGGTGGTCAAGAGCCGCACCAGCCGCCATGAGCTCACCATCCGCGAGTTCCGGCTGACCGAGGAGCACGGGGTCGAGGTCGGCGCCGCGTTGACCGACTTCCGCGGCGTGCTCAGCGGCGTGCCTTCGTACGATGGCAAGGTCGAGCTGATGGGCGAGGCCGACAGTCGCCAGGCCGGCGGCGCGAAAGCCTGAGGCATGGAGCGTCGCGTCCTGGTCCACGCCCCGCGCGGGCGCGATGCGCTGGTGGTGCAGCGCGTGGTCGAGCAGATGGGGCTCACCGTGCTGGTGTGCGGCTCGCACGAGGAACTGCTCGCCCGCATGGGTGAAGGCGCGGCCGCCGCGCTCCTGACCGAGGAGGCCCTGCTGGGCCTGCCGGAGGAGCCGCTGCATGCGTGGCTGACGGCGCAGCCGAGCTGGTCCGACTTTCCCTTCATCGTGCTGGCCACGCGCGAGGCCCGTTCGATGCGGGCGCTGGGCATGATGCAGACGCTGGGCAACGTCGTCGTGCTCGAGCGGCCGGTGCATACCCAGACCCTGTCGCGCGCCACCGACGCCGCCGTGCGCCAGCGCCGCCGCCAGTACGCCACGCGCATGCACCTGCAGCAGCTGGAGGACGCGCGGGCCGAGGTCGAGCGGCTCAATGCCCAGCTGGAGGAGCGCATCACCGCGCGCACCCGAGAGCTGGCCAGCGCCAACGACCGGCTGATGGCCGAGATCGCCGAGCGCGAGCGCGCGCAGGCGGCCCTGCTGCAGGTGCAGAAGATGGAAGCCATCGGCCGCCTCACGGGCGGCATCGCACACGACTTCAACAACCTGCTGCACGTCGTCAACATGAACCTGGACCTGCTCGGCCGCGTGTCGAAAGAGGCGAAGGTGGGCGAGATCGTGGGGCGTGCCAAGGGTGCGGTGGGCAAGGGCTCGCGTCTCACCGGGCAACTGCTGAGCTTCGCGCGCAACCAGTCGCTGCTGCCCAGGCTGACCGACGTCAATGCGCTGATCGAGGGCGTGCGCGACCTGGTCAGCGTGTCCGTCGGGCCGCAGATCCAGGTGCTGCTGGTGCTGGCCGACACGCCCTGCTGGGCGGTGCTCGACGCCAACCAGCTCGAGATGGCGGTGCTCAACATGGCCGTGAATGCGCGCGACGCCATGCCTTCGGGCGGCACGCTGCGCATCGAGACCGCGCTGCGCCGCGACCCGGGCAGCGAACTGCCGCCGGGCGAGTACGTGAGCGTGTCGGTCAACGACACCGGCACCGGCATCGCGCCGCATGTGCTGGCGAAGGTCTTCGATCCCTTCTTCACCACCAAGCCGGTCGGCAGCGGCACGGGGCTGGGCCTGAGCCAGGTGTACGGCTTCGCCAAGCAGTCCGGCGGGCTGGCCTTCGTGCGCAGCCAGGAGGGACAGGGCACCCGCGTCGAGATGCTCTTCCCCGCATCGGCCGAGCGCGCCGTGGCCGAACCGATGCCCGCCACCGCCGAGGCCGCGGCCGCCGAGCAGGGCCACCACCGCGTGCTGGTGGTGGAGGACGACGCCGAGGTGCGCCGCGCCATCGTCGAGAGCCTGGGGCTGCTGGGCTACGCCGTCACCGAGGCGGCAGACGGCGACTCCGGTCTGGCCGCGCTGGCCCGGGCCACACCGGACCTGATGGTGGTCGACTACGCCATGCCCGGCATGAACGGCGCCGAATTCATCGGCCGGGCCCGCGAGGCCGTCGGCCGCATCCCCGTGGTGCTGGCCACCGGCTACGCCGACATGGCCGAGGTGGGGCGCGTGCTGGGCACGCAGCGCATCCTCATCAAGCCCTTCGACATCTCCACGCTGGCGACCACCGTGCGTCAGGCCTTGGTGAATGGCGCGCCGGTATCATGAAAACGGCAGCCTTCCGCATGACAACAAGCTATTCCAACCACCGCTGCCACTTCAAGGGAATCTCATGAGCATCATCTGGACCATCCTGATCGGTTTCGTCGTCGGCCTCATCGCGCGCGCCATCAAGCCCGGCAACGACTCGGCCGGCTTCATCGTCACCACGGTCATCGGCATCGTCGGCTCGCTGGTCGCCACCTACCTCGGCCAAGCCATGGGCTGGTACGCCGCGGGCCAGGCGGCCGGCTTCATCGCGTCCGTGGTGGGCGCGATCATCCTGCTGGTCATCTGGGGCTTCATCAAGAGCAAGACGTGAACGAAGCGGCCCTGCTGCGCGAGCGCATCGGCCGCATCTTCACGCTCGCGCCCTTCGTCGGCGACCTGGGCATCGAGTTCATCGATGCCGGCGCGGGGTGGTGCGAAACGGCTTTGGCCGTTGCGCCCCGCCACCTCCAGCACGGCGGCGTGGCCCATGCGGGTGTCATCAGCACGCTGGCCGACCACACTGCAGGCGCTGCGGCCCAGACCCATTGCGGCGAGGGCGAAATGGTCGTGACGGCCGAATTCAAGATCAACCTTCTGCGCCCCGGCACGGGCGACCGCCTCGATTGCCGGGCCCAGGTGCTCAAGGCCGGCCGTGCGCTGCATGTCGTCGAGGCCGAGGTGTTCGGGCGGCGCGGCGCCGAGCGCGTCCTGGTCGCCAAGTTCAACGGCACCATGGCGGTGGTGCACACGTAGTGCTGGTGATCTAACAGCTGCCCGCGCCCCCAGCGTTCCCTTCTTGCTGCGCTTGCGGCTCGGAGCGGCGGCGGCGCCTACGCGCAGACGGTATTGGGCGCCAACGCGAGCGCCAAACCGTGGCAGATGGAGGACCACTGGCCGCTGCGGGTCGTGCAGGGCGTCGCCGGCGCTGCCACGTCGGCGGGCGATCGCCCCGCGGGGATCAGCACTCGACCACGTTGACGGCCAGGCCGCCCAGCGAGGTCTCCTTGTACGTGGACTTCATGTCCTCGCCGGTCTGCTTCATGGTGCGGATCACGGTGTCCAGCGACACATAGTGGCTGCCGTCGCCGCGCAGCGCCATCCTCGCGGCATTGATGGCCTTCATGGCCCCCATCGCGTTGCGCTCCACGCAGGGGATCTGCACCATGCCGCCCACCGGGTCGCAGGTCAGGCCCAGGTTGTGTTCCATGCCGATCTCGGCGGCGTTCTCGACCTGTCTGGCCGTGCCGCCCTGGGCCGCGGCCAGCGCGCCGGCCGCCATCGAGCAGGCCACGCCCACTTCGCCCTGGCAGCCCACCTCCGCGCCCGAGATGGAGGCGTTGGTCTTGTAGAGCATGCCGATGGCCGCGGCCGTGAGCAGGAAGTCGACCACGCCGGCCTCGCTGGCGCCGGGCACGAACTTCACGTAGTAGTGCAGCACCGCGGGCACCACGCCGGCGGCGCCGTTGGTGGGCGCGGTGACCACGCGCCCGCCCGCGGCGTTCTCCTCGTTCACCGCCATGGCGAAGGCGTTGACCCAGTCCATGGCGGCCAGGGGGTCGGCGCTCGCCTCGCCGGTCGAGAGGCTGCGGTACAGCTCCGGCGCGCGCCGCCGCATGTGCAGTGCGCCGGGCAGGGGCTCGGCGGCCTGGGGGTTGCCGACGCCGAAGCCGCGCTGCACGCAGGCCTGCATCACCTGCCAGATGCGCAGCAGCCCGGCGCGCACCTCGGCCTCGGGCCGCCAGGCGCATTCGTTCGCCATCACCAGCGAGGCGATCGAGCGCTGCTGCGCGGCGGCGTGGGCCATCAGTTCGTCGCCGGTGCGGAAAGGGAAGGGCAGCGCCACCGCATGCGTGCTGGACGCAGGCGCCTCGGCGCCACCCTCGACCACGAAGCCGCCGCCCACCGAGAAGTAGTGCGCCTCGCGCAGTGCCGCGCCCCCGGCGTCGAAGGCCGCCACGCGCATCGCATTGGGGTGCTCGGGCATCGAGCGTTCGCCGAGGAAGGCGATGTCGCGCCGCGGGTCGAAGGCGACCGGGTGCGTGCCCAGCAGCGCCAGCGTGTGCTCGCGGCGCACGACGGCCACGCGGGTGGCAATGCCCTCGGGCTCGATCGTGTCGGGCGCTTCGCCCATCAAACCCAGCAGCACGCCCAGGTCGGTCGCGTGGCCGCGGCCCGTGGCGCCCAGCGAGCCGAAGAGCTGCACCTCGACGCGTGCCACGCGCGCCATCAGGTCCGCTGCCGCCAGCGAGCGCGCGAACATCAGCGCGGCCCGCATCGGGCCCACGGTGTGCGAGCTGGAGGGGCCGATGCCGATCTTGAAGATGTCGAAGGCGGACAGCATCAGCGGTGGACTCCGTGTGGACGTGCGCTCCCGGGCCGGAGCGCGACACCGCCCATCATGCGGCCGGAAGTTGCTGCTTGACCAGCGCCACCCAGTAGGCCGCGCCCAGCGGCAGGATGTTGTCGTTGAAGTCGTAGTAGGGGTTATGGATCGGCGGGTCGTTCTGGCCTTCGCCGGCGCCGATGCCGATGTAGGCGCCGGGGCGCTTCTGCAGCATGAAGGCGAAATCCTCCGAGCCCATTGCCGGTGGGATGTCGGTGTGCACCTGCGCATCGCCCACCAGGCTCGCGGCCGCCGCCACCGCGGCGGCAGTTTCCTCGGGCGTGTTCACCACGCCGGGGTAGCCGCGCATGTAGTTCAGGCCGACCTGCGCGCCGTGCGTCTGCGCCACGCCCTCGCACACCTGCCGCATCGCGGCTTCGGTGCGGTCCTGCACGGCCGGGTCCAGCGTGCGCACGGTGCCACGCAGCATGGTGGTTTCGGGGATCACGTTCCAGGTGTCGCCGCCGTGGATCTGCGTCACGCTCACCACGGCCGATTCGGTGGCGCCGGTGCGACGGCTCACGATGGTCTGCAGCGCGTTGACCAGCTGCGAGGCGACCACGATCGAGTCGATGCCCGTCTCGGGCATGGCGCCGTGGCTGCCCTTGCCGGTGACGGTAATCTCGAAGGTGTCGAGGAAGGCGGTCATGGTGCCGGTGCGGATGGCGAAATGGCCGCGCGGCAACTGCGGGAAGTTGTGCATGCCGTACACCGCATCGGCCGGGAACTGGTCGAACAGGCCCTCGTCCACCATCACGCGGCCGCCGCCCTCGTTCTCCTCGCCGGGCTGGAAGACGAAGTGCACCGTGCCCTTGAAGGGCTTGTGGCGCGCCAGGTGCGCCGCGGCGCCCAGCAGCATGGCGGTGTGGCCGTCGTGGCCGCAGGCGTGCATCTTGCCGACGCACTTCGATGCGTGGGATTGCGAACCGAGTTCCTGCATGTTCAGCGCGTCCAGGTCGGCGCGCAGCGCGATGCTCGGGCCGTCGCCGTTCTTCAGCGTCGCCACCACGCCCGTCACCGCCAGGCCACGGTGCACCGGCAGGCCCATCAGCATCAGGGCCTGCGCCACCACGTTGGCGGTGCGGTGTTCCTCGAAGGCGGTCTCGGGGTTGGCGTGGATGTCGCGGCGCCAGGCGACCATGCTCTGGCGGATGTCTTCGGAGATTTCGGGGTCGCGGTACATCGTGTGTCTTTCTTGTGGGGTCAATGGAAGAACTCGGCGATCAGGGTAGCGCCGAGGAAGGTGCCCGCGGTGGCCGTCAGGGAAACCACCACGATGCGCCAACCCAGCTGGCGAAAGAGCGGCAGGTCCTTGGCGACCGAGAAGCCCGCCAGCGCCAGCACCGGCGTGGTGAAGGCCAGGAAGTTGAGCTTGCCCGTGAGGGCGAGCACGGCGTCGGTGAAGGGGAACAGGCCCGGGATGCCGACCACGGTGGCCACCACCGAGAGCACCAGCACCAGCGGCAGCTTCGGCAGCAGCCGCTTGAGCGCCTCGACCACGGCGACGATGGCCACCACCACCCCCATGCCTTCGAGCGACACCAGCGCGGGCACCTTGTACGAGAGCGCGTTGGCGATCACCACGCCGCCCGTCATCACCAGCCAGGCCAGCACCGTGTCGGCCAGGGAGGTCGCGTGCGCGGTGGCCGGCCGGCCCAACGCCGCCGCGGGCGCCGCCTCGGCGACCGGAGTGCGGCCGCGCTGCGTCAGGCGGCCCAGCACGGGCTCCAGCCGGCCGTACAGCCACGAGCAGGCCGGCAGCGACAGGAAGAGCGTGAAGTAGAAGCCCACCACCGAGGTCAGCAGGTTCGAGGCGGCGGCGATGGCGGTGAGCTGCGGCACCATCTCGGCCGGCTGCTGCGCCGTGATGGCGCCCAGCGCGGCCGCCATCAGGCTGCCCGAACCCACGCCCGCGCCCATGGCGAGCGAGCGCGGGTCGAAGATGTGCAGGCTGGCGACGAAGCCCGCCAGCACCGCGATGAACAGGGCGCCCAGCACCGTGCCGGTGATGTATTCGGCCAGCACGCCGCGGCCCTCGGGCGAGGCCATGCCGTACTTCTCGCCGATGATGACCAGGTTGCCTTCGCGCCCCACCGAGAAAGTGGCGCCCACGGCCTCGCGCTTGATGCCCAGCAGCAGCGCCAGCGGCAGGCCCAGCGCCAGCGTGCCGAAGGCATGGCCGAATTCCTGGAAGAACAGCGCCCAGCCGGCCTGCCGGACCATCGGCAGCGCCGCGCCGACGGTGAGCCCGAGCTTCACCACGAAGAGCAGCAGCCCGGCGTTGAGCAGGCCGCCGGCCAGCGTCTGCAGGCCGGTGTCGATGCGCAACGCGGCCGGTACGCGCGGCTGCGCGATGCCCCAGGCCGCGGCGATCAGGAGTGCCCACAGCATGGGCAGCAGCACCACCTTGCCGGGGCCGAGCTTGAACTGGGCGGCGCCGATCGACTCGGCGAGCGCGACGACGGCCAGGGTGACGAGCAGCAGCTTCAGCTTGCCGCCGGCGGTGACGGAGAACACAGGAGGGGCCGACAGGGCGGCCGAGGGGGACACGGCGGGGTTCATGGGGCGGTGGCGTCTGTTGAAGGGGGCTTCGCCGGCAGCTGCGCCGCGGCAGACCGAAAGTCTCGCCACCGGCGGCTGTTGCATCAATGACCGGAAGTTGGGATATTTGTTGCATGCAATGCAACGCTCGCCCCAGTGATCCGCCATGCTGAACCCGATGGACGACCGGCTCGACACCCGCCGGGTGCGCTACTTCATGCAGGTGCTCGACAGCGGTTCGGTGCGCGGCGCCGCCGAGGTGCTCGGCATGGACCCCTCGGCCGTCAGCCGCGCCATCGGCGTGCTGGAGGACGACTGCGGCACGCGCCTGCTGGAGCGCCGCGGGCGCGGCGTGGTGCCCACCGACGCCGGCGAGTTGCTCGCCGGCTACGTGCGCCGCCAGCACAGCCAGAAGCAGCACCTGCTGGCGCAGCTCGACAGCATCCAGAAGGTGGAGCGCGGGCACATCGACATCGTGGCCGGCGAGGGCTTCGTCGAATGGCTGATGCGCCACAGCCTGCGCGACTTCATGGCCTCCCACCCGGGCATCACGGTGGACCTGTCGGTCGGCAGCACCGACGGCATCGTGCAGCACATCGTCGACGAGCGCGCCCACATCGGCATGCTCTTCCAGCCGCCCAAGGACGAGCGGCTGCGCTCGCACCACTCGCACTCGCAGCCGATCCAGACGCTGGTGCTCGACACCCATCCGCTGGCGCGCATCGATCGCCCCCTGCGCCTGGCCGACCTCGCACCGCACGCCGGCGCCACGCTGCACCGCAGCTTCGGCGTGCGCCAGCACATCGAGGCGGCCGAAGTGAGCGAGGGCGTGCGCCTGCAGACGCTGCTGACCACCACCTCCTTCAGCGCCGTGGGGCACTTCGTGGTGGCGGGGCTGGGCTACGCGCTGTCCACGCGCATGTCGCTGCCGCCGCACCTGGACACCTCGCGTGTGGTGGCCCTGCCCATGAAGAACCCGCTGCTGTCGCAGGGCCGGGTGCATGTGGTGTCGCGCCACGGCCGCGTGCTGTCGCCGGCCGCGGCCACGCTGCTGCGGCAGATCGTGGCGGACATCGGCACGCCGGCGCCGCGCGAGGGCTGATGGGCCGGCCGCGTCACCACGTCTACGTGGTCGAGCTCGACGACCGCGTCTGGAACAGCGCGCGCTTTAGGCGCGCCAATCCCGGCTGGCAGCTGGGCAAACCCTTCGTCTACGTCGGCATGACCGGGCTGGACCCGGACGTGCGCTTCGACAAGCACAAGGCCGGCCTCCAGGCCAACGCCTTCGTGCAGCAGCACGGCCTGCGGCTGCTGCCGGCGCTGTACGAGCGATACAACCCGATGACCTACAAGGAGGCGCAGTCGATGGAGGTGGAATTGGGCATCCGCCTGCGCGCACTCGGCTACGGCGTGTGGCAAGGCTGAATTGCTATGTTTTTCATAGCTGCTCGCGCCCGTCCGGCGGGCGCTGCAGCCCTTTTTCCTTCAAGACCAGGAGCCTCCGATGACCGACACCGCCTGCATCGTCATGACCACCGCCGGCACCGAGGACGAGGCCGACCAGCTCGCCGACGCCATCGTCGAGGCCCGCCTCGCGGCCTGCGTGCAGATCCAGCGGGTGCGAAGCGTCTACGCCTGGCAGGGCGAGACCAAGCGCGAGCCCGAATGGCTGCTCATGGCCAAGACGCGCACCGGCCGCTTCGCCGAGCTCGAGGCCTTTATCCGCGAACGCCACAGCTACGAACTGCCCGAGGTCGTGCAGCTGCCCATCACTGCGGGCTCGGCGGCGTACCTGCGCTGGGTGGGCGAGGCGACGACCTGAGGACTCGCGCGCTCAGGAGTAGGTGACCCAGTCCTCGTAGGCCGGGCCGTCCAGATGCGGCAGCGTGTTGTAGGTCACCAGCATGTGCCGCTTGGGCGTGAAGGCGAACTCGGTCACCGAGGTGTTGCGGATGCGCAGGTTCAGCTCGATCGTGGTCTCGGCGCTGGTGCCCAGCACGTGGCCGACCGCCGTCGAGATCGGCCCGCCGCTGCTCACCACCAGCACCTTGGCGCCGTGGTGGCGGTCGCGCACGTGGTCCAGCGCCGTGGTCACGCCGGCCAGGAAGTCGATGTAGCTGGGCATGCCGACAGGCTCGGTGCGGCCCTGCATCCAGGCCGAGAGGCCGTCGCGCAGCAGCCGGAAGTGCTTGCGGTACAGCTCCGGCGTGTCGGGCTTCTCGAGCTTGCCGGGGTGGATGGTCGCGACGATGGCTTCGCTGTCGTACTCGTTCAGGCCCGGCCACGGCAGCACGTCGTGGTCCGTCAGGCCCAGGCCTTTCGCGATGCCTTCCCAGGTCTCGCGGTGGCGGCGCAGCGTGCCGGTGATGACGGCATCGAAGCGCATGCCGCGCTCGCGCCAGTACTCGCCCAGCCGCACGGCCTGACGGTGGCCCAGTTCGCTGAGTTTGTCGTAATCGTCTGCGCCGAAGGAGGCCTGGCCGTGGCGCACGAGGTAGAGCGTTCCCATGCGCCCGATTCTCGCGAGCGCTCCCGCCGGCTTTGTCCCGGCGGCGACCCTTCGGGGGCGCCCCAGTCGCACGCGAGACGCCTTGCCGTGCGGCGGGACTGTGACTTTTTTCTGTGGTCGCCCGCTTTCTCCGAGCGCATGGGCTGACGAGTTAAACTCGTTAAAGTAATACTTCAGTTTTCTTTTTTCGGAACCGTCGCGCGCATCGGCACTGATGCGCCGACGGTTTCGGCCTTCAAAGGGTCTACACGTGAACAAATGTTATAGAAGTCGGTGGAACGCGGCGCTGGGCACTTGGGTCGCGGCCCCTGAAACCAGCCGTCGCCACGGGCGTTCCGGCCGGGCGGTCCTGCCGCTGGCAGTCCTTGCGCTCGCCCTGCCTGCGCTCGGCCTTGCGCAGACGACCATCAACCCCGGCGACAACCTGTTCGTGACGAATCCGTCGGCACAGGTGACCGGAACACTGACCATCAATGGCGGCACCCTGGGCGGCAACGTCGACATTCCCAACCCCGTGACGATCAACGGGAGTTTCGTCATCGATCCGCGCGATGGCGGCGGGAGTTCGGCGTCAGCGAATGGCGGCTTGCTGCTCGGGGGCGACGTGGCGCTCAACGGCACGCCGACGATCAGTTTCATCACGCCCCCCAACTCGCTGTCGTACCTTCTGAGTTTTCGCGGCACCCTCTCGGGCAATTCGGGCCTGACCATCGAGTCGAACGCGGCCGCTCCGGAATGGGGCGACGTCGATTTCATCGGCACCGCTTCCAACACCTACACCGGCCTCACCACGGTCCGCGGCAACGCGGTGCTGGCGCTGCGCCGCACTGGCGGCGCCACCTCGATCGCGGGCGACCTGCTGGTCGATGGCACGTCCACGGTCGGTGTCGAACAGAGCGAGCAGATCGCCGACAACGCCACCGTCACCGTCAACAGCCAGGGCGGTGCCAAGCAGGGCTTCGCCGTACCGCTGCCGGGGCTGGTGTTCTACGCGCCCAACCTCACCGAGACCATCGGCACGCTCAACGGCAACGGCACGGTCGGCCTGGGGTCGAGCACGCTGGCAGTGGGCGCCGGCGACTTCAGCGGCGCGATCGGCGACCCGTCGGTGACCCATCCCGGCACCGGGGTCGCCTCGGGCACCGGCGGCAAGCTCGTCAAGTACGGCCCCGGCGTGCTGACGCTGAGCGGTGCCAACACCTATTCGGGCGGCACGACACTGAATGCGGGCACGCTGCTGGCCAACAACGACAGTGCGCTGGGCACCGGCGTGCTCGCCATCAACGGCGGGGCGCTGGGGACGGGCCTTGCGGCCACGACGCTGGCCAACGCCGTCACGGCGACCGGCGGGTTCGACATGCTCACCACCGCCGCAGGCAACGCCAGCCTCACGCTCAACGGCAACGTGGCACTGAACGGCCCGGTGCGCATCAACGGCGCGTCCGCCGGCGAAAGCACCTTCGGCTTCGGCGGCGCGATCAGCGGCGGCCAGGGCCTGACCTTCGATGCGACCGGCAGCGGCGCCAACACCTTCAACCTCTTCGGCGCCATCAGCAACGGCTACGGCGGCCCGACGACTGTCCAGGGCAATGCCACGCTGATGCTGTCCAAGAGCAACGGCGCGACGGCCATCCCCGGCGACCTCGCCGTCAACGGCACGGCGTCGACCCTGGTCGCGGGCAGCGAGCAGATCGCCGACGGCGCCACCGTCACCGTCAACAGCACCGGCCATGCGACGCCGCTCGCCGGGACGACGCTGCCGCTCGAAGGGTTCGCGCTGTACAGCAGCGCGGCACCCGTCACCGAAACCATCGGCGCGCTGCAGGGCAGCGGCTCGGTCGGGCTCGGGGCGGGCACGCTGCGCGTCGGCGCGGGCGACTTCTCCGGAGCGATCTCCGACGGCACCTCGGCCGCTGCGCTGAGCGGGCCGAACACCATCGGCGGCAAGCTCGAGAAATACGGCCCCGGCACCCTGATCCTCAGCGGCGCCAACAGCTATACCGGCGCCACCACCGTCGGCGGAGGCACGCTGCGGGCGGGCGCCGCCAACACCTTCGCGCCGACGAGCGCCTACACGGTGGCGAGCGGCGCAACCCTGGACTTGGCCGGTCACAGTCAGACCATTGCCTCGATGGCGAACAGCGGCACGGTGTCTCTGCTGGGCAGCGCGCCGGGCACCATGCTCACCGTGAACGGCCCCTGGGTCGGCAGCGGCGGCCTGCTGTCGATCGGCACCGCCCTGGGCGACAGCGCCAGCGTGAGCGACCGGCTCGTCCTCAACGGCCCCGGCGCCGTCGCCAGCGGTACAACCAACCTCCAGGTCACCAACCTGGGCGGACTCGGTGCGCTGACCACGGGCAACGGCATCGAGGTCGTCAGCGCCACCAACGGCGCCACCACCACCGCGCAGACCACGAAGAGCGCCTTCAGCCTCGTGGGCGGCCATGTGGATGCCGGCGCCTACGAGTACCGGCTCTATGCGGCCGATGCCAGCGGGGCGGGCGAGAACTGGTTCCTGCGCTCCACCACCGCCGTCACCCCGCCCGCCAGTGGCGGTGGCGGCAACGGCGGCGGCACGCCCTCCACGCCCTCCGCTCCTGCCGTGAACGTGCCCACCTACCGCGCGGACGTCCCCCTGTACGCCGCCTTGCCCGAGCAGTTGCGCCAGTCCAACCTGGCCATGCTGGGCAACATGCACCAGCG
>NZ_CABFMN010000133.1 GCF_901875635.1 Xylophilus ampelinus
CAGACAGTGGGGTCGCCTTTTCTTTGCTGACTTTCTTTTGGCGAAGCAAAAGAAAGTCAGGCCGCCGCCGGGCGGCATTCCCGGCTCCTGCCTCGGAAGAGGCGCAGTGCGAGCTTCATCAAACCTCATGGCCCCGCGGCCAGAGCACGCGATCCCATGACCCCCTCCCGCCGCGCCACCATCGCCGACGTCGCCCACGCCGCAGGCGTCTCCAAAGCCACCGTCTCGCGCTTCTTCAACCACCGCGAGCGCCTCCTGTCCGACGACATCGCGGCACGGGTCCAGGCCGCCATCGCGCAGCTGGGCTACACGCCCAGCCCGATGGCGCAGGCGCTCAGCCGCGGCCGCTCGCGGCTGATCGGCCTGATCGTGGCCGACATCACCAACCCGTACTCGGTGGCCGTGCTGCGCGGCGCCGAGAAGGCCTGCCAGGATGCCGGCTACCTCGTCATGCTTTTCAACATGGGCAACGAGACCGGCCGCGAGCGCGAGGCCATCGATGCCCTCGCGGGCTACCAGGTCGACGGCTTCATTCTCAACACGCTGGGCCGTGGCGCGGGCGTGGTCGATGCCGTCGCCACGCACGGCAAGCCGGCGGTGCTGGTCGACCGCCGTCATGCCGGCATGACGGCCGACTTCGTTTCGCTCGACAACGCGGGCGCGATGGCCCAGGCCTGCGGGCACCTGCGGGACAACGGCTGGCGCGAGCTGCTCTACGTGACCGAGCCGCAGCAGGGCGTGAGCACGCGGCGCGAGCGAGCGGCCGCCTTCGGCGCCTGCGTGGCCGCGCACCCGACGGCGCTGCGCGGCGAGATCTTCGAGGGCGCCGAAGGCGAGGACGAGGCCCTGGTGCAGGCCCTGCGCGCGCTTCGGCGCCGGGCCGGCCGCAGCCGGCGCGCGGCAGTGGTGGCGGGCAACGCGGTGATCACGCTGCGCGTGGCACAGGCCATGAGCCGGCTGGGCTGGCAGTTCGGGCAGGACCTGGGCTTCCTCGGCTTCGACGATCCCGAATGGGCTTCGCTGATCGGGCCCGGCCTGTCGACGGTCGCGCAGCCCACCGACGAGATCGGCCGCGCGGCCGCGGCCTGCCTGATCGAGCGCCTGCATGGCCTGGAAGGGCCGGCGCGCGAGATGCTGCTGCCGGGACAGTTGCAGGTGCGCGGCTCGTCGGCCGCGCCGGTCAAAGTCGCGTGATGACCGTCGACGCCGGCAGCCGCGACTTGGGCAGCCCGGCGTTGAAGTCCTCCGCCGCGCGGTAGCCCAGGGCGCACAGCACGACAGCGGTGTAGCCGCGCTCGCGCAGGCCCAGCTCGGCATCGAGCAGGCGCGCATCGAAGCCCTCCATCGGCGTGGCATCGATCTCCAGCGAGGCGGCGCCGACCAGCAGCGTGCCCAGCGCAAGGTAGACCTGCTTCTCCATCCAGTGCTGGACGTCCTTCTGGTCGAAGCGGTGCAGGTCGATGTAGCCCTGCCGGCTCTTGTGCTGGCCGGCGCGCGCGCCATCGATGCGGAAGCGCCCGTCGGCTTCTTCCTGGTCGAGCAGCGCGCTGGTGTGCGTGGCCGGCAGCTCGGTGCGCGCCGCGAACACGATCACGTGCGAGGCGTTCGTCACCTTCGGCGTGTTGTAGGCGAAGCCGGCCTCGGTGGCCTTGGCGATGCGTGCCTTGCCGGCGGTGTCGCTGGCCACGACGAAGTGCCAGGGTTGCGAATTGACCGACGAAGGGCTGTGGCGCAGGCCCTCGAGCAGTTCGTCGATCTGCGCTTCGGGGATGCGGCGCGTGGCGTCGTAGGCCTTGGTGGTGTAGCGGTAGCGGGTGGCGGCGAGGAAGTTCATGGCGATGTGGGTGGCAAGCAAAAAGGGGGTCAGAAGCCGGCCAGCACAGCCTTGCCGCGCGAGCGGTTGCTCTGCACCAGCGCGTGGGCGCGGCGCAGGTTGGCGGCGTTGATGGCGCCGAAGTGCTCGTTCGCGGTGCTGCGCAGCGTGCCGGCGTCGACCAGCGAGGCGACGCGCTCCAGCAGCTCATGCTGGCGCTGCATGTCGGGCGTCTGGTAGAGCGAGCGGGTGAACATCAGCTCCCAGTGCAGCGAGATGCTCTTGGACTTCAGCGGCATGGCGTCCAGCGTGGCCGGGTCGTCGATGAGCGCCAGGCGGCCCTGCGGCTGCAGCGCGGCGACGAGTTGCAGGTAGTGCTGGTCGGTGTGCGTGAGGCTGGCCACCATCGACACCTTCGGCAAGGCCGCGCTCTCGAGTTCGGCGGCGAGCGGCCGGCTGTGGTTCAGGACATGGTGCGCGCCGAGCGACTTCACCCAGTGCGCGGTGTCGGCGCGCGACGCGGTGCCGATCACGGTGAGCTGCGTGAGCTGCCGCGCCAGTTGCACCAGCATCGAACCCACGCCACCGGCTGCACCGACGACGAGCAGGCTCTGGCCCGTGCCACCGCCCTCGGGCACGCCGAGGCGCTCGAAGAGCAACTCCCAGGCCGTGATGGCGGTGAGCGGCAGGGCGGCGGCCTCGGCGGCGCCCAGGCTGCGCGGCTTGTGGCCGACGATGCGCTCGTCCACCAGCTGGTACTCGCTGTTGCTGCCGGGTCGGTCGATGGCGCCGGCGTAGAACACCTCGTCGCCCGGCTTGAACAGCGTCACGTCGGCGCCGACGGCGTGCACCGTGCCGACCGCGTCCCAGCCCAGCACGCGCGGCGCCGTCACGGGCGAGTTCATGCGCACCTTGGTGTCGACCGGGTTGACCGACACCGCGTGCACCTGCACCAGCAGGTCGCGCGACCCGGGCAACGGCATGGGCAGGTCGATGTCGACGAGCGCGGCCGGGTCGTCGATCGGCAGGCCGTGCTGGGTGTAGGCGATGGCTTTCATGAGAACTCCGAAGAAGAAGTCGAAGGGAATGGGCGAATGGTGCGGTTTTGTCGCTTGTTCTGGAAGCGGCAAAATCGGACAACACTTTCATTGCTGGAGTGAAAATGGTCCGCTTCGACGACCTGGCCCTGTTCGACCGCGCCGCGGCGCTGGGCAGCTTTTCCGACGCGGCGCGCGAGGCCGGCCTGCTGCCCGGCCAGGTGAGCGCTGCCATCCAGCGGCTCGAGCGCGAACTGGGCATCCGGCTTTTCGCCCGCTCCACCCGCAGCCTGCGCCTGACGGCCGAGGGCGAGCGCTACCTGCCGCACGCGCGGGCCGCCCTGGGCAGCCTGCGCGCCGGGCAGGACGAACTGCGCGCCGAAGACCCGGAGCTGCGCGGCGTGCTGCAGGTGGCCACGCCCTCCGACCTCGGCCGCAACGTCCTGCTGCCCTGGCTCGCGGCCTTCCGGCGGCAGCACCCGAAGCTGGTGCTGCGGCTGTTCATGTCCGACCGCGTGACCGATGTCTTCAAGGAGCCGGTCGACATTGCGGTGCGCTACGGCCCGCCGCCCGACGCGAGCTTCGTCGCGCTGCCGCTGGCGACCGGGAACCGGCGGGTGCTGGTGGCCTCACCGGGCTACGTGCAGCGCTGCGGCCGGCCGGCGTCGGTCGACGAGCTGGCCGGCCACGCCTGCCTCACCTACGCGCTGAGCAGCCGCATCCACGACCGCTGGACCTTCTTCGATGGCGAGCAGCGCCTGGTGGCGAACGTGCGCGGCCCGATCCAGAGCGACGACGGCGAGCTGATCCACCGTCTCGCGCTGGACGGCGAGGGCATCGCCTACAAGTCCTGGCTCGATGTGGGCGAGGACGTGCGGGCGGGGCGGCTCGTGCAGCTGCTGCCCCAGCTGCGCGGCGAGGCCGCACCGCTGCACCTGGTGTGTCCGCACCGCGGCCAGTATTCGGCGGCCGTGCAGCAATTGCACGCGCTGCTGCGCCAGCGGTGCGAGGCGATGGTGGCGGCGCTGCCGTCTCCCGAGGCGGCAGCGCCCGCGCGCACGGCCGTGCGACGCCCCGGCGCCAGCACGCCGCGTGCCGCAGCACGACAATCGCGCCCGACATCCAGAACCTGAACCAGGAGCCAGACGCATGAGCAGCAGCAACGACAAACCTTCCATCGGCATGGTCGGCATCGGCCTGATGGGCCACGGCATCGCCACCAACATCGTCAAGCACGGCCATGCGCTCACCGTGCTCGAGCACCCGGGCAACCAGCCGCTCGATGCGCTCAAGGCCGCGGGGGCGAAAAGCGTCGCCAGCACCGCCGAGCTGGGCGCCGTGGCCGACATCGTCATCCTGTGCGTGACCGGCTCGCCGCAGGTCGAGGCGGTGCTGCTGGGCGAGGGCGGGCTGCTGAGGTCGCTCAAGCCCGGTGCGGTGGTCATCGACTGCTCGACGGCCATCCCGTCGTCGACGCTGCGCGTGGCTGAGGCCGTGCAGGCGGCCGGCGTGCGCTTCCTCGATGCGCCGATGACGCGCACGCCCAAGGAGGCCGCCGAAGGCCGGCTCAACCTGCTGGTGGGCGGCGACGCGGCGCTGTTCGACGAATGCCGCCCGCTGCTGGCCTGCTTCGCCGAGAACATCACGCACACCGGCGGCGTGGGCACGGGCCACAGCATGAAGCTGCTGCACAACTACGTGTCGCTGGGCACCGTGGCACTGATCGCCGAGGCTGCTGCCTGCGCGCAGCGCTCGGGCGTCGACCCGCAGGTCTTCGTCGACGTGCTGGCCAAGGGCGGCGGTGGCGGCGTGGCGCTGGAGCGCCTGAAGCCCTTCATCACCGAGCGCGACCCGAACACGCTGCGCTTCGCCATGGGCAACGCGCAGAAGGACCTGGGCTACTACACCGAGATGGCGCACGACATCGGCGCCGCGCAGGGCATCGCCGATGCGGTGCTCGGCACCTTCGCGCATGCCGTGCAGGCCGGCGGCGCGCAGCGCTACGTGCCGGAACTGGTCGAAGTCCTCGCGCGACGCTGATCCACAGGGCCGCATCGCCGAGCGGCCTATGCAATCCGGCGGCTTGCCGGGGCGCGGGGTGGGCCACAAGATCCGGACTGTGCGTGGTGCAACGGGCACACGCCCCGTCCAGGAAAAACATGGTCCATTCCGAATACGTGAAGGCCGCCCAGCGTGCCATCGCCCACGTCCAGTCGACGGTACGGTACCGGGGGCTCAACACGGGCGGCGGGTGGATCCGCCACCCCTTCGAAAGCAACCAGAAGATCGTGGCGCGGATCTTCAACGTGTACGAGTCCCGCTCGCGCTCGGCCGCGCGCACGGAAGGCGGGCTGGACCGGGACCTGTACATCGACGAGATGGCGCGCGCCGGGGAACTGAGCAACACGGGCAATTGCAGCGAGCTCTCCGCCATCGCCTTCCGCTACCTCGAGTCCCGCGAGATCTTCCCGATCGAGTACTTCACCGTCATGCGCGGCCGCTGGGACCATGCCTTCGTGGTGCTCAACCGCGACGCCTCCATCCCGGTGAAGGACTTCGCGAGCTGGAGCTACCAGGCGGTGGTGTGCGATCCGCTGTACGACCGTGCGGCGGACGCAGGCCACCTGGCGACCTGGTACCCGCGCATGTTCCCGATGCGGGAGCAGGACATGTTCTGGCGCATCGAGCCTTAGGTGCTGAGCAGCGAAAGAGAGCTCGTGCCAGATCGTCACGTTTGTGACGAATTTGCCCGCAAGGACCGGCTGGCGGGCGCTGCGGGCCGATTGCACTTCCGGTTTCTGGACGGGGCAACTGGCGATCAGTTGGCCGTGATCTTCCGCTCGCGCACGATGGCGCTCCACTTGGCGTCCTCCTGCTTCATGAAGGCGGCCAGTTCGGCGCGGGTCGTCGGCTGCGGCGTCAGTCCGTGCTTGTTCAGCGCGTCCTTCACGCCCGGGTCGGCCAGCACCTTCACGATGGCCTGGTTCCAGCGGTCCAGGAGGGGCGCCGGCGTCTTGCCCGGCGCCACGAAGGCATACCAGTTGAGCGCTTCGAAGCCGGGGTAGCCCGATTCCGCCACCGTCGGGATGTTCGGCATGTAGGCGGGGCGCGTGAGGCCGGTCGTGGCCAGGGGCACCAGGTGGCCAGCCTCGATCTGGGGCAATGCCGTCGGTGGCGCCGAGAAATAGGAGGCGATACGCTGGCCCAGCAGGTCCTGCAGCGCAGGCGCGCCGCCCTTGTAGGGCACGTGGACCATGTCGATCCCCGCGCGCTGGTTGAAGAGCTCGCCGGCCAGGTGCGATGCGGAGCCCGCGCCGGTCGAGGCGAAGTCGATGCTGCCCGGCTTCTTCTTCGCCAGCGCGACGAACTCGGCCAGCGTTTTCACGCCCACGCCCTTGTGCACGACGAGGACGTTGGGAAAGTTGACGCCGCCGGAGACCGGTGCCAGGTCCTTGAAGGGGTCGTAGTGCACCTTCATGACGTGCGGTGCGATGGTGAGCGGGCCGATCGAGCCGAAGAGCAGCATCGATCCGTCCGCCGGCCCGTTGGCCACGTACTGGTGCGCGATGTTGCCGCCGGCCCCTGCGCGGTTGTCGACGATCACCGTCTGGCCGATGTCATCGCCGAGCTTCTTGGCGATCAGGCGCGCCGCGGCGTCGGCCGCGCCGCCGGGCGCGAAGCCGACGACCAGGGTGACGGGCTTCTTCGGGGGAAAGTCCTGCGCATGGCCGGCGCCGGCCAGGCCAAGGGCGCAGGCGAAGGCGGTGGCGTGCAGGAATCGGCGCTTGTTCATCGTGAGTCTCCTGGAGTGAGTGGGGTGGTCGATCCGTCAGTCGGCGCCAAGGCCGACCGGGTTGGGCAGGCGCTTCTCGACGGCGTGCCGCAGCAAGGCCGCGCTGCGGAACACGCCATGGGCGAACTTGCCGTAGGGCAGCGTGGCGAACAGGGCCATCACGGCGCCCAGGTGCAGGCACAGCAGCAGCGCGAGGGCCGGCGTGCCGCGGCCGAGCCACAGCGCCAGGCCGCTGGCGCTGGTGAGGAACAGCAGGGCGATGAAGCCCCGGTCCATCGGTTTCTGCCTGGCGTCGCCGTGCAGCGGGTGGCGCCGCAGGTTCAGCCGCCACAGTCCCGCCGTGCCGATCATCAGGCTCACGCCGCCGACGACGCCGAGCAGCTTGGGCAGGCTCGGCAGCGCATAGGGCGCAGGCCAGCCGAAGGCGTAGTGGTACAGCGTGGCCACGCTGGTGGCGGCGAAGCACAGCATGAAACCGTAGAAGGTGAAGTGGTGGAAGCGCCGGCGCGCCAGCGTGTAGGCATCGTCTTCGTTGGGGCAGCCCTCGCCGTGGCCGCCGTCGAGGTACTTCAGGCGCAGCACCGCGTCGACAGCCTCGGCGGTGGCCGGTGCATTGGCCGGTGTGCTGCCCGTAACGGGCGTGATGTCGCGCCAGAAGCGCCGCACGCCCATGGCAAGCGCCAGCGCCGCGAACAGGAACACCGGCGCGAACAGGCCCACCAGCAGGTTGTGCGGAAAGATGCGGTAGAAGTTGCCGCCCGCCGCGTTGCCCCAGAGGCTGCCCGTCGTGGCGGCGCCCAGCACGAGGAACAGCGTCAGCGCGGCCACCAGCGCCAGCGAGAGCGTGAGCCCGTTGCGGCGGTACAGCGCGCCCAGCGCCGGCGGCCAGGCGTAGTCGGCGTAGGTCTGGCCGCGCACCTCGGCCATCGCCTTGGGCACGTTCACCGCGAACTCGTGCGGCGGCGCGTACTGGCACGCGTGCAGGCAGGCCCCGCAGTTGTGGCACAGGTTCGCCAGGTAGTGGATGTCGGCCTGGCCGAACTCCAGCCGGCGCGTCATGGCCGGGAAGACGGCGCAGAAGCCCTCGCAGTAGCGGCACGCGTTGCAGATGTGCATCTGCCGGTCCACCTCCGCCTCGCTGGCGGACAGGATGGGGATGACGCGCTGCGGCGCATCGGCCAGCGCAACGGCTTCGCGCGTCAGCGCTTCAAGCGTGGACATGGGCAGCCTCCCGGTTCTTCAGCGCGGCGGCCGCGGCGCGCGTGCCGGCGATGCGGCCGAAGGCCGTGCCGATGCTCATGCCCACCCCGGCGGTGTAGCCCTTGCCGAGCACGTTGCCGGCCATCATTTCTCCGGCCACGAAGAGGTTGGGGCTGGGGCGGCCGCCGAAGCGCACCGCGGCGGTGTCGTCCACCTTCAGGCCCAGGTAGGTGAAGGTGATGCCGGGGCGCAGCGGGTAGGCGTGGAAGGGTGCGGTGTCGATGGGGCGCGCCCAGTGCGTCTTGGCCGGCGAGAGGCCCTCGGTGTGGCAGTCGTCCAGCGCGGTGTGGTCGAAATGGCCGACCCGGCAGGCGGCGTTGTACGCGTCGATGGTGCGCTGGAAGGTCGCCTCGTCCAGGCCGAGTTGGCGTGCCAGTTCGGGCAGCGTGTCGGCCACCGTGCCGGGGAAGACCGGCGGCATGAAGCGGCCGACCGCCTTCTGGTCGATGATCGAATAGGCCAGCTGGCCCGGCTGCTGCGCGACCAGACGACCCCAGATGGCGTAGCGCTTGGGCCAGAAGTCCTCGCCCTCGTCGTAGAAGCGCCGGGCCTCGCGGTTGACCACCACGCCCAGCGACACGCAGTCGATGCGGGTGCAGATGCCGCCGTCGTACAGCGGCGCGCGGGCGTCGATGGCCACCATGTGCCCTTGCGACGGATCGCCGATGGCGTCGGCGCCCGCGTCGATCATGTGCCGAAGCAGCACGCCCTGGTTGAAGCGCGTGCCGCGGATGAGGAAGTTGTCGGCCGGCCACTCGCCACGTTCGTTGCGGCCCCAGGCTTCCCGCAGCCATTCGCGGTTGGACTCGAAGCCGCCGGCGGCGAGCACGCAGCTCCTGGCGGCGATGCGCTCGCCGGCCTCGGTGTGCACCGCCACGAAGCGGCCGCCATCGAGCTCGACCGAGGCCACCGGCACGTCGTAGCGGATGCGCACGCCCAGGCGTTCGGCGCTGCGGTAGTAGGCGTTGACCAGCGCCTTGCCGCCGCCCATGAAGAAGGCGTTGGTGCGCGCCACGTGCAGCGCGCCGGACAGCGGCGGCTGGAAATGCACACCGTGGCGGCGCATCCAGTCGCGGCAGTTCGACGAGGCCCGGATCACCAGGCGCGCCAGGTGCTCGTCCGTGAGGCCGCCGGTGACCTTGAGCAGGTCCTGCCAGTACTCCTCTTCGGGATACGCGTCGACCAGCACGTCCTGCGGCGCGTCGTGCATGCAGCGCAGGTTGCGCGTGTGCTGGGAATTGCCGCCGCGCCATGCCTTGGGGGCTGCCTCGAGCAGCAGCACGCTGGCCCCGGCTTCGCGTGCCATGAGGGCGGCGCAGAGGGCGGCATTGCCGCCGCCGACGACGAGCACGTCGGCCTGTGGATCGCTCACTTCCTGTCTCCTTGTGGGGTGCGGGAGACTGTAGGCAGGCCGCCGCCGAGGCGACAGGCCGGATCCGGCAATGGGTCTTCAGTTTTCGAGAAGGGTGGCGCCGGCCCAGCGGCCTTCACTCACGAGCATGCGCGCCGTGTCGGCCAGCACCACGCGGGCCGCGAGCGCGGCGGGCGAGAGCTCGTCGTCCGACAGGCTCACCAGGAGGTTGCGGCGGCCGACGTGGGCGTCCGCGATGCGGCTGCTGCTCACCTCGTCCTGCGGCTGCCGCGCGAGGGCGGCACCGGGCTGGATGGTCGCGCCGAAGCCCGCACGCACCGCGTCCATCAGCAGCGCGAGGCCGTCGATCTCGGCCACCACCTTCGGCACGATGCGCACGCGCTCGAAGGCCGCCGTGAGCGTGGCGCGCAGGCCGTGGCCAGCGCTGGGCATGATCAGGGGCAGCTCGGCCAGCTGTGCCAGCCGGACCTTCGCCGTCACCGGCCGCAGGGACAGGTGACGCGCGGCGAGAACGAACAGGCTTTCGTCCAGCAGCGGCTCGATGCTCCAGCGGCGCGGGGTGTCGGTCTTGAACAGCACGGCAAGGTCGAGCTGGCGCGCCTGCAGCATGGCCGACAGGTTGCCCGACAGCGACTCCACCAGATGCAGCCGGACGTCGGGATAGCGCGCCTGCATCGCCTGCATCAGCGGAATGCCGAGCACGGCGGCCGTGGTGGGCGCCAGGCCCACGCTCACGTGGCCGGACAGCCGCGCCTGCTGCGCCGCGCGCATCGCCTCGTCGGCGTGGCGCAGGGTGAGCTGGGCCTGCTGCAGGAACGCGAGGCCGGCGTCCGTCGGCGCGACGCCGGTGCTGCCGCGCCGGAGCAACCGGGTGCTCAGTTCACTTTCGAGCCGGCTGATCTGCTGGCTCAGTGCCGAGGTGACCACGCCCAGTTCGAGCGCGGCGCGCCCCATGCTGCGCAGCTCGCACACCTTCACGAAGTAGCGCAGTTGGCGCAGTTCCATGGGCTCTCAGACCGAACGCGTGATGCCGCCGTCGATCCGGATGTTCTGGCCCGTGATGTAGCCGGCCTTGTCCGAGGCGAGGAAGGCGATCAGCTCGCCCACCTCGGCCGATGTGCCGTAGCGGCCCAACGGGATGCGCGCGCGGCGTTCGTCCTTCTCGGGCAGGCTGTCGATGAAGCCCGGCAGCACGTTGTTCATGCGGAGGTTGTCGGCCGCGTAGCGGTCGGCGTACAGCTTGGCGAAGGACGCCAGGCCCGCACGGAACACGCCGGACGTTGGGAAGGCCGCCTCGGGCTCGAAGGTGGCGTAGGTGGAGATGTTGACGATGGCCCCCGACTTCTGCGCCTGCATGATCGGCGTGACCAGGCGCGCGATGCGCACCACGTTCATCAGGTAGAACTCCATGCCCAGATGCCAGTCGGCATCGCTGATGGCGAGCAGCTCGCCCTTGGGGCCGTGGCCGGCGCTGTTGACCACCGCGTCGATGCGGCCCCAGCGGTCCATCGCGGCATCGACCAGGCGCTGCAGGTCGGCGTCTTCGCGGTTCGAGCCGGTGATGCCGACGCCGCCCAGTTCCTCGGCCAGCGCCTCGCCCTTGCCCGACGAGGAGAGCACCGCGACCTGGAAGCCCGCGCCGTGCAGCGCGCGCGCCGCCGCCGCGCCCATGCCGCTGCCGCCGGCGGTGACGAGGGCGACCCGTGTCGCGTCCACGCTCATGCGACTTCGGCGATCAGCTCGATCTCGACGCAGGCGCCCATCGGGATCTGCGCCACGCCGAAGGCACTGCGCGCATGTGCGCCCTTGTCGCCGAAGACCTCGGCGAAGAGTTCGCTGGCGCCGTTGGTGACCAGGTGCTGCTCGGTGAATGTCGGGGCCGAGTTCACCAGGCTCATCACCTTGACGATGCGCGTGATCTTGTCGAGGTCGCCCACGGCCGCCTTCAGCGTGCCGAGCAGGTCGATGGCGATGGCGCGCGCGGCGGCCTTGCCCTCGTCGGTGCCCATGTTCACGCCGAGCTGGCCGACCCAGGGCTTGCCATCCTTGCGCGCGATGTGGCCGGAGAGGAAGACGAGGTTGCCGGTGCGCACGAAGGGCACGTACGCCGCCGCGGGGACCGAAACGGGCGGCAGCTCGATGCCGAGCTGGGCGAGCTTGTCTTGAACGCTCATGGAAAGTTCTCCTGAAGGGGTTGTGAATGAATTCGGCCGGCGGCGCCCGCCAGTATTGCGCGAGCAGCTATCTTTTCGATAGCAAAGGCGAGTCAGCCGGCAGCGGGCGGCCCGGCTTCGGCCAGCTCATCGTAAGGCCGCACCGTGACGCCCACGTCCAGCACGTGGCGCGCGCCGCCGTGCAGCACGCCGCGCATGGGCGAGACGTCGGCGTAGTCGCGGCCGATGGCCAGCACGACGTAGTCCTCGCCGGGCTGGCGGCCGTTGGTGGGGTCGAAGCCGGCCCAGTCGCCCTCGGTGACGAACGGGGCTTCGTCGTCCTCGTCGCCTTCGGCCGCGCGGCCGGGCAGGTAGACCTCGACCCAGGCGTGCGAGGCGTCCGCGCCGACCAGGCGCGGCTGGCCCGGTGGCGGCTGCGTGAGCAGGTAGCCGCTGACGTAGCGGGCGGGCAGGCCCAGGCCGCGGCAGCAGGCGATCATGATGTGCGCGAAGTCCTGGCATACGCCGCGGCGCTGCGCCAGGGCCTCCACGGCCGGCGTGTTGATCTCGGTGCTGCCGCTGTCGTAGTCGAAGTCGCGGTACATGCGCAGGGTGAGGTCCATCGCCGCCTCGAAAATCGGCCGGCCGGGCGTGAAGCTCTGGCGCGCGTAGGCGAGGAAGTTGTCATGCAGCGGCACGTAGCGCGACGGGAAGACGAACTCCGAGGCCGGGTCGTCGTGCACGCCCTTGCGGTAGCGGAAGCGCTCGCGCACGGTTTCCCAGGGCAGTTCGGGCGCGGCCTCGGGGGCCAACTGCGGCGGAGTCGTCTCGACCAGGCTCTCGGCCGTCACCACGAGCTGGTCGTGCGTCGATTCGAGCGCGAAGAAGGCGCGCGTGTTGCCGTAGACGTCGACCGATTCGCTGCGCTGCACCGGCTCGGGGCTGACCGACAGGCGGTGGTTCACCAGGCGCTGGCAGGCCCGCGTGAGCGGCTTGAGGTGCGCCATGTGCTGGGCGGTCTCGACGGCAGGCGAATAGTCGTAGCGCGTTTCGTGGGTGACGTGGAGCAGCATGGTCACATTCCGACGGAACGCACGGTGTCGGAGGTGAGGGTGAAGTAGCGCACGCCGATGGCGTCGGACACGTGGTACGCGGCGTTCTCGCAGTCCTCGAGCACTTCCATCAGCGCGCCGTAGCGCGCGTCGGGCCCGGCATGGCACAGGCGCTCCAGCGTCCAGGCCGCGGGGTCGGGCAGTTCGTGCGACAGCGCGGTGAGCTTGCCAGGCGCGCTGCCGGCCAGGCGCGCGATGCGCCCGCGCAGGGTCTGCGCCACCCAGGCCAGCGACCGCGGGTTGTCGCCATCGAGCACCAGCAGGTCGACCAGCGTGGCGACGTCGCGCCGCTGCTGGTAGCGCGCGTGGAAGGTGATGGTGCTGTCGAACAGCGCGACCATGGCCTCGAAGCCCGCGACCTCGTGCACCGTGCCCTGCGCGAAGCCGGCCGCCAGCGCGCTGGACAAAAAGCCCAGGCGCTCGATGTGGCGGCCGATGGACAGCAGCCGCCAGGCGTCGTCGCGCGTCATGCGGTCGGTCTGGGCGCCGGTGATGGCCGACAGCATGGCGCTGGCCGCCTCGAGCGAACGCTGCGTGGCGCCGATGGCATAGCGGCCTTCGCCCGATTCGCCGGCCTGCTCGGCCATGCGGCGCAGGAACTCCGCCTCGGCGCGCACGATGTGGTTCCAGTGCTCCTGCGACAGCCGCTCGCGCACGGCGGCCGCCGCGTCGCGCAGGCAGCGCAGGTTGAAGCCCAGGCTGCGGCCCCGCCGCACGTCGCCCAGTTCGGCGATGAGCGCGCGCTCGAACACGCGACGCGACTGCGCGGCGCGCGGCCCGTCCTGCAGGTGCTGCACGTCGGGCAGCTCGCGTGGCACCAGGGCGTTGCGCCGGCACAGCTCGTGCAGCCAGCCGACCAGCGAGCGCGAGGACTGGTCCTCGCCGCTGAGCAGGTCCAGGCTCAGGCGGGCCAGGCGCAGCGTGTTCTCGGCGCGCTCGGTGTAGCGGCCCAGCCAGAACATGTTCTCGGCCGCGCGGCTGGTGACCGGGGCGCGGTGGCGCGCCAGCGAGGCCGGCGTGGCATGGGGCGTCAGCAGGGTGGTGCGGTCCACCTCGCCATCGGTCTGCACCCACACGTCGGCACTGCTGCCGCCGCGCTGCATGGACGCGATCTGCGCATCGGGCCCGGCGAGGCGCGCCAGCCCGCCTGGCAGCACGCGCCAGGACTGCGGCCCGTCGTTGACCGCGAACACGCGCAGCAGCACCGCCTTGGGCGAGATGTGGCCCGGGCCGAGGTCCTGCGCCCAGGTCGGCATCTGCGACAGGGGCATGAAGCTCTGCACCGTGTGGGCATCGCCCTGGCGCATGATGCGGCCGGCCCACTCGTCCAGCTCGCGCCGGCCGAGCTGCGTGCCCAGCACCGCGTCGAAGCCCGGATGCGCGTCGGAGCCCGGGTAGGTCGGCTTGATGGCGCAGTCGGCCAACTGGGGCAGCACCGATTCCATGGCGGCGCGCTCGCCGCACCACCAGGTGGGCAGGGCCGGCAGGCTCAGCTTCTCGCCGATCAGGTGCTGCGCCAGCGCAGGCAGGAAACCCAGCATGGCCGGCGATTCGAGGAAGGCCGAGCCCGGCGTGTTGGCCACCAGCACGTTGCCGGCGCGGATGGCCTGCAGCAGCCCGGGGACGCCGAGAGTGGAGTCCGGGCGCAGCTCCAGCGGGTCGAGGTACTGGTCGTCGAGCCGCTTGATGAGCCCGTGCACGGGGCGCAGGCCCTGCAGCGTCTTGAGGTAGAGGCGCTCGTCGCGCACCGTGAGATCGCTGCCCTCGACCAGCGTCACGCCCAGGTAGCGGGCCAGGTACGCATGCTCGAAGTAGGTCTCGTTGTAGGGGCCGGGCGTGAGCAGCGCGATGTGCGGCGGCGCGCCGGCCGGACACATCGTCTGCAGGCCTTCCATCATGGCGCTGTAGGTGGCGGCGAGGCGCTGCACCTGCAGCGACTCGAAGGCCTGCGGGAACTGGCGCGAGATGGCGAGGCGGTTCTCCAGCAGGTAGCCCAGGCCCGAGGGCGCCTGCGTGCGCTGCGACACCACCCACCAGTTGCCGTCGGGGCCGCGGGCGAGGTCGAAGGCGGCGATGCGCAGCCAGGTGTCGCCCGGCGGCTGCACGCCGTGCATGGCGCGCAAATAGCCCGGGTGGCCGCGCACCAGCGCGGCGGGCAGCAGGCCTTCGGACAGCAGCTTCTGCGGGCCGTAGACATCGGCCAGCACGCGGTCGAGCACGCGGGTGCGCTGGAGCACGCCGGCCTCGATCTGCGCCCAGCTTTGCGGCGGCACGATGAACGGGAAGAGGTCGAGCGACCAGGGGCGCTGCGGCCCGTCGCGGTCGGCATACACGTTGTAGGTCACGCCGTTGTCGCGGATCTGGCGCTCCAGGCTCACGGCGCGGCGCGGCAGGTCGGCGAAGCCGGCGGGGCCGAGCGCCTCGAAGAATTCGCTCCAGGCAGGTGTCAGGGGCGGCTTCGGCGTGGTGGCCGGCCCGGCCGCCTCGGCGGCCGGTTCGGTGGGCGGCGGTTCGAGTGCATCGTGCAGCGGCGCCACCGGTGCGATGGTGCGCGCGGCGGGTGCCGGCGAGGCCGGCGTCACCGCGCCACGCAGTTCGTCGAAATGGCCGGGCTGTGCCGGCGGGGCGAGCGCGGACGCGAAGGCGGCCGGCGATTCCAGCGCCTGCGCGTCGAAGAGAGAGTCGTTCAGCGAATCCACAGCCGGGCCATTGTCACACCCTCGTCACCGACGGCAGGTGCACGCGGCAAGGCGCGAACGCCGCGCGCGGCGGCAGCGTGACAAAAGCACGCGGCCGTCGCGCGCTTCTCATCGCCGCAAGTCGAGGGTGAACGGGAACTCGCGGCTGCCCGTGACCTCGATGTTGGCCGGCGGCGTGCGCAGCATGCCCGGCGTGTGGCCCATGCGCGAGAAGCGCGCGAGGCGCCGGCTCTCGGCTTCGTAGGCGTTGACCGGGAAGGTCGTGTAGTTGCGTCCGCCCGGGTGCGCGACGTGGTACTGGCAGCCGCCGATCGAGCGCTTCATCCAGGTGTCGACCAGGTCGATGGTCAGCGGCGCATGCGGCTGGATGGTCGGGTGCAGCGAAGAGGGCGGGTTCCACGCCTTGTAGCGCACGCCGGCCACGTACTCGCCCGCGACGCCGGTGGGCTGCAGCGGCAGCACCTTGCCGTTGACGGTGACCACGTAGCGGCTCTGGTTCAGGCCCGTCACGCGCACCTCGATGCGCTCGAGCGACGAATCGACATAGCGCACCGTGCCCCCGGGCGCGCCTTCCTCGCCCATCACGTGCCAGGGCTCGAGCGCATTGCGCAGCGACAGTTCCACGCCCATCGCCTGCACCTCGCCGACCAGCGGGAAGCGGAACTCGAAGTGCGGCGCAAACCATTCGGCCTCGAAGGCGAAGCCGGCCTGGCGCATCTCGGCGATGACGTCGTCGAAGTCCATCTTGACGAAGGTGGGCAGCAGGAAGCGATCGTGCAGCTCGGTGCCCCAGCGTGTGGCGGGCGCGGCGTAGGGCGCGTCCCAGAAGCGGGCGACCAGCGCGCGCAGCAGCAGCTGCTGCACGATGCTCATGCGTGCATGCGGCGGCATCTCGAAGGCGCGCAGTTCCAGCAGGCCCAGTCGGCCGGTGGGGCCGTCGGGCGAATAGAGCTTGTCGATGCAGAACTCGCTGCGGTGCGTGTTGCCGGTGACGTCGATGAGGATGTTGCGCAGCGTGCGGTCGACCAGCCAGGGCGGCATGCTCTGGCCGTAGATCTCGCGGTTCCTGGCGATCTCCTTGATGGCGATCTCCAGTTCGTAGACCTGGTCGTTGCGTGCCTCGTCCACGCGCGGCGCCTGGCTGGTCGGGCCGATGAACATGCCCGAGAAAAGGTACGACAGCGATGGGTGGTTGTGCCAGTACAGCAGCAGGCTGGCCAGCAGCTCGGGCTTGCGCAGGAATGGGCTGTCGGAGGGCGTGGCGCCGCCGAGCACGAAGTGGTTGCCGCCGCCGGTGCCGGTGTGGCGGCCGTCGGTCATGAACTTCTCGGCCGACAGGCGCGTCTGGAAGGCCGCCTCGTAGAGGAACTCGGTGTGCTGCACCAGCTCGCCCCAGCTGTGGGCCGGGTGGATGTTGACCTCGATCACGCCCGGGTCGGGCGTGACCTGCAGCAACTTCAGGCGCGGGTCGCGCGGCGGGGGGTAGCCCTCGAGCACGATCTTCACGCCCAGTTCCTCGGCCGTCGCCTCCACGGCGGCGAGCAGATCGAGGTAGTCCTCCAGCCAGGCGAGCGGCGGCATGAACACGTACAGGATGCCCGAGGCGTTGCCCACCTTCTCGGCGGCCGGGCCATTGGCACGGCGCGGGTCGCGTGCCTCGACGCACAGCGCCGTGCGGGTGATCCAGTGCGCGGATTCGTTGCGCAGCGGGAAGCGCACGTTCGCACCCTCGGCCGTGTGCGTACGGTCCGATGCCGGGCCCGGGTCGCCCGGGCCCTGGCCGTGCGGGCCGGTGCCGAACTGCATGCGGTAGGTGCTGGGTGCCTGCTGCGGCGTGCCGTGGGCGTAGGGTACGGTGCCGCGGTCGGCGGCGGCCAGGCCGGCGATGCCCGTGTAGCGGCTGCGGAAGTCGCCGGGCGAGGGCAGGGGCACGCTCGGCGCGTTCGGGTCGCGGTCGACCAGGTAGGGGTAGTCGCCCTTGCTGGCCCAGGGCTGCGAATCGAGCGGCAGGCGGTAGCCCATCGGCGAGTCGCCGGGGATGAGGTACATGCGGTCGTCGCGCAGGAACCAGGGGCCGGTCTTCCAGCCGCCGCCGGCCAGCGCGGGACTGCCGCCGGCCGAGGCCGGCTCCAGCGGCAGCACGTAGCCGATCACCGCGTCGAGCTTCTGCGTGAACACGCGGCGCAGGCGCGCGCGCTCGAGCTCGTCGTCGAGCTTGGACTCGAAGGGGTCGACGTTCACGGGCAGGCGGCGCTCGCGCCAGAGGTAGTAGTACACGTCCTCGTAGCCGGGCTGGATGAAGCGTTCGGCCAGGCCGAGCTTCTCGGCCAGCTTGTAGGTGAAGCGCCGCGCGTCCTCGCTGGTGTAGTGCGCGGGCTGGCGCTCGTCGGCGAAGAGCGCCGGGTTGTGCCAGATCGGCTGGCCGTCGGCGCGCCAGAAGATCGACAGGGCCCAGCGCGGCAGCTGCTCGCCCGGGTACCACTTGCCCTGGCCGAAGTGCAGGAAGCCGCCGAGACCGTATTCGCTGCGCAGGCGGTCGACCAGCTCGGTGGCGTAGCCGCGCTTGGTGGGGCCGAGCGCGTCGGTGTTCCATTCGGCGGCGTCGCGGTCGGACGTCGCGACATAGGTGGGCTCGCCGCCCATGGTCAGCCGCACGTCGCCGGCGGCCAGGCGCGCATCGACCACGTCACCGAGCGCCAGCACGTCGGCCCACTGGTCGTCGGTGTAGGGCTTGGTCACGCGCGGCGATTCGTACACGCGCGTGACGTTCATCTCGTGGCCGAACTCGACCTCGGCCTCGTCCATCAGGCCCTCGATGGGGGCGGCGCTCGAGGGCGTGGGCGTGCACGCCAGCGGGATGTGGCCTTCACCGGCCATCAGGCCCGAGGTGGCGTCGAGGCCGATCCAGCCCGCGCCGGGCAGGTAGACCTCGCACCACGCATGCAGGTCGGTGAAGTCGACGGTGGTGCCGCTCGGGCCGTCGAGCGCCTTCACGTCGGGTGTGAGCTGGATCAGGTAGCCCGAGACGAAGCGCGCGGCCAGGCCCATGTGGCGCAGCAGCTGCACCAGCAGCCAGCCCGAGTCGCGGCAGGAGCCGGAGGCGTTCTCCAGCGTCTGCTCGGGCGTCTGCACGCCGGGCTCCATGCGGATCAGGTACTTGACGTCCTGCTGCACCTGCTGGTTGATCTGCACGAGGAAGTCGATGGTGCGCTTCTCGGTGCGGTCGATCTTGTCGAGGTAGGCCTGCACCAGCGGCGTCGCGGGCTCGGCCACCAGGTAGGGCGCGAGCTCCTCGGCCAGTTCCTTCGAGTACTTGAAGGGGAAGTTCTCGGCCTGCGGCTCAAGGAAGAAGTCGAAGGGGTTGTAGACCGCCATCTCGACCACGAGGTCGACGGTGACCTTGAATTCGGTCGTTTTCTTGGGGAAGACCAGCCGCGCCAAATAGTTGGCGAAGGGATCCTGCTGCCAGTTGACGAAGTGCTCGGCCGGCTCGACGCGCAGCGAATACGAGATGACGTTGCTGCGGCAATGGGGCGCGGGTCGCAGGCGGACCACCTGCGGGCCGAGCTGCACCGGCCGGTCGTACTTGTAGTGAGTGACGTGATGAAGGGCGGCGTGGATCGACATGGGTTGAGGCTCGGGTGCTTGTTATGGGTACGGTCCGCGCTGTGGCGCGGCCGACCGGCGCCATACTAGCCGACAAGCCAAGCAAGGAATGCGCCACGACAGCGTCCGGCGCTGTGCCTGGCGCGGAAGGTTCAAGGGATGGATCGAGGGCAAGGGGAGGGCGCGCCAGCGGCGCCGCAGATCGACGAGGCCGAGGGCCTGGCCATGGAAGGCCGGCGAACAGCCTGGCGTGGCTTCGCCCTGCTGGCCGGCAGCGTGGTGGGCGCGGCGCTGCAACTGCGGCAGCCGGCGTTGTGGGGCTGGCCGGTCTACGCCGTGGCCGTGGGAGTGGGCGTGCTGGCGGCCACGGTGCCCCTGCCGCGGCGCAGCCGCATCGACCTCGCGATGCTGGGCCTCTTGGCCGGCCTGGCATTGGGCTTCGGCGCCACGGGCGGACGGGCGCTCGCCTACCTGGCCGATGCCCTCGACCCGGCGCTCGAGGGCCAGGACATTCGCGTGGTCGGCGTGGTGGCGCAGATGCCCCAGCGCAACGAGACCGGTGTGCGCCTCCGCTTCGACGTCGACGAAGTCCGATGGGCCGCCGGCCCATCGGGCCTGCCGCCGCCGCAGGTGCCGCCCCGTCTGGCACTGGGCTGGTATGCGGCGGACACCGGGGCCTGGTCGCGCGGTGCCGACGAAAGCGCCGCCCCACGCACGGTCGAGCTGCCGCAGGTCCACGCCGGCCAGCGCTGGGCATTCACGGTGCGGCTCAAGGCGCCGCATGGCAACCGCAACCCCCACGGCTTCGACTACGAGCTGTGGCTGTGGGAACAGGGGCTGCAGGCGACGGGCTACGTGCGCACCGGCGCGCGCGACGCGGCGCCCGAACTGCTGGGCCGCGGCTGGTCACACCCGGTGGAGCGGGCGCGCGAGGCGGTGCGCGACGGCATCGACGCGCAGGTGGCCGACCGGCGCCTGGCCGGCGTGATCGCGGCGCTGGTCACGGGCGACCAGGCGGCCATCGACCGGGCCGACTGGGACATCTTCCGCGCCACCGGCGTGGCCCACCTGATGAGCATCTCGGGCCTGCACGTCACGATGTTCGCCTGGCTGGCCGCGGCGGTCGTCGGCTGGTCGTGGCGACGCAGCCCTCGCCTGCTGCTGCGCTGGCCGGCGCCCCATGCTGCGCTCGTGGGCGGTGTCGGGCTGGCCGCGCTGTATGCGCTCTTCAGTGGCTGGGGCGTGCCCTCGCAGCGCACGGTGTGGATGCTGGCGCTGGCCGCGCTGCTGCGCCTGTCGGCACGGCGCTGGCCCTGGCCCTTCGCCTGGTTGGCCGTGTGCGCAGGCGTGGTGGCGCTCGACCCGTGGGCGCTCATGCAGGCCGGCTTCTGGCTCAGCTTCGTCGCCGTGGGGGTACTGTTTGCTACGGATTCAGGAGCGCCCCGCGCAGGCGGGACGGGCGCTGCAGCCCGTTTTGGCTCGAAACTCTGGCATCTGCTGCGCGAGCAGCTGATCGTCACGCTGGCGCTGGCGCCGCTGTCGCTGCTGCTGTTCCAGCAGGTGTCGGTGGTCGGGCTGTTGGCCAATGCGGTGGCGATCCCGTGGGTGACCCTGGTGGTCACGCCGCTGGCCATGCTGGGCATCCTCTGCCCGCCGCTGTGGCAGGCCGCGGCCTGGGCGGTGCAGGGGCTGGGCTGGGCGCTGCAGGCGCTGGCGGCGCTGCCGGGCGCCACGGTGTCGACGCCCGCACCGGCCCCGTGGGCCGCCATCGCCGGTGTCGCGGGCGGCCTGCTGATCGCGATGCGCCTGCCGCTGCCGATGCGGCTGCTGGGCCTGCCGCTCATCGCGCCGGTGCTGTTGTGGCCGGCGGCCCGGCCGCCGGTGGGCGAGTTCGAGTTGCTGGCCGCCGACGTGGGGCAAGGAAATGCCGTCATCGTGCGCACCGCCACGCACAGCCTGCTGTACGACGCCGGGCCGCGCTACAGCCTCGAGAGCGATGCCGGTCACCGCGTGCTGGTGCCGCTGCTGCGCGCCGAGGGCGTGTCGCTCGACACCGTGGTGCTGAGCCACCGCGACATCGACCACACCGGCGGCGCGGCAGCCGTGCTGGCCATGCAGCCGCAGGCGGCGCTGCTGAGCTCGATCGAGGGCGGGCACCCGTTGCAGGCACTGCGGCCCGCCGTGCGCTGCGAGGCCGGCCAGCACTGGGACTGGGACGGCGTGCGCTTCGAGGTGTTGCACCCGCTGCCGGCCGACTACACCACCGCGACAAAACCCAACGCCGTGTCCTGCGTGCTGCGCGTCGGCCACGCCAGGGCATGGGCACTGCTGGCCGGCGACATCGAGAAGGCGCAGGAGGCGGCGCTGGTCGCGCGGGCGGGCGAGGCGTTGCACGCCGACCTGCTGCTGGCGCCGCACCACGGGAGCAAGACTTCCTCCACCCCGGCCTTCCTCGACGCCGTCATGCCCCGCCTGGTGGTCGTGCAGAGCGGCTGGCGTAACCGCTTCGGCCATCCGGCCCCGGAGGTGGTGGCCCGCTACCGGGAGCGCGGCGTGGAGATCGTTGACTCGCCCCGCTGCGGCGCCCTGCGCTGGCGCAGCCAGACACCCTCCATCCTGGCCTGCGAGCGCCAGGTGGCGGCGCACTATTGGCAGCATCGGCCAGCCCCGTTGCCGTGACCGAAGTCAGCTCGGGCGCAGAGAAGGTGGTCCTGAACTTGCTAAGCTATGGCCGAAGGAGATTGGTCGTCCATGCACAAATTCGACGAAATGTATGAGCGGCTGCCCTACGCAGGGGCCGCGATCCGTCAGCACTACCAACGTTACGACCAGTGGCTCGCGAAGCAACCTCAAGAGGTGATGAATTCGCGGCGCGAAGAGGCGGAGATGATCTTCCGCCGCGTCGGCATCACCTTCGCGGTGTACGGCGCCAAGGACGAGGACGGCTCGGGCACCGAGCGCCTCATCCCCTTCGACCTGCTGCCGCGCATCATCCCGGCGCACGAGTGGGAGAGCATGCAGAAGGGCCTGGCGCAGCGCGTCAACGCCCTCAACCGCTTCATCCACGACGTCTATCACGACCAGGAGATCGTCAAGGCGGGGATCATCCCCTCGGAGCAGATCAACAACAACGCGCAGTTCCGGCCCGAGATGATCGGCGTCAACGTGCCGAACGACGTGTACTCCAACATCTCGGGCATCGACATCGTCCGTGCCCCCGACGCCGAGGGCAAGGGCGAGTACTACGTGCTGGAAGACAACCTGCGCGTGCCCAGCGGCGTGAGCTACATGCTCGAGAACCGCAAGATGATGATGCGGCTCTTCCCCGAACTCTTCGCGCAGAACCGCGTGGCGCCGGTGGCCCATTACCCCGACCTGCTGCTCGAAACGCTGCGCGCCAGCGCGCCGCCGGCCACGGCCGAGCCCACGGTGGTGGTGCTCACGCCCGG
Organism: Xylophilus ampelinus; assembly: GCF_901875635.1. Lineage (GTDB taxonomy): Bacteria > Pseudomonadota > Gammaproteobacteria > Burkholderiales > Burkholderiaceae_C > Xenophilus. The sequence continues at coordinate 22,295 of NZ_CABFMN010000133.1, forward strand.
CATGTACAACAGCGCGTACTTCGAGCACGCCTTCCTGGCCCAGCAGATGGGCGTTGAACTGGTCGAGGGCCAGGACCTGTTCGTCAAGGACGACTTCGTCTACATGCGCACCACACGCGGCCCGAAGCGGGTCGACGTGATCTACCGCCGCGTGGACGACGACTTCCTCGATCCCGAGGTGTTCCGCCCCAACTCCACGCTGGGCTGCGCCGGCCTGATGCGCGCCTACAAGGCGGGCAACGTGGTGATCTCGAATGCGGTCGGCACCGGCGTGGCGGACGACAAGTCGATCTATCCCTACGTGCCCAAGATGATCGAGTTCTACCTCGGCGAGAAACCCATCCTGCACAACGTGCCCACCTGGATGTGCCGCAACAAGGACGACCTGGGCTACGTGCTGGCCAACCTCAAGGACCTGGTAGTCAAGGAAGTGCATGGCGCCGGCGGCTACGGCATGCTCATCGGCCCGGCCGCGACGCAGGCCGAGATCGAGGAGTTCCGCCAGGCCGTGATCGCCAAGCCCGACGGCTACATCGCCCAGCCCACGCTGAGCCTGTCGACCTCGCCGACCTTCGTCGAGTCCGGCGTCGCGCCGCGCCACATCGACCTGCGGCCTTTCGTGCTGTCGGCCAAGGAGGTGCAGATGGTGCCGGGTGGCCTCACGCGCGTGGCGCTCAAGGAAGGTTCGCTGGTGGTCAACTCCTCGCAGGGCGGCGGCACCAAGGACACCTGGATCCTCGAATCCGACAAGCGCTTCGGCTCGCAGTCGCAAAGCCAGGGCGGGCAGTCGCAGACACAGACGCAGGCGTCCTGAAGAAGAGGAGGACACACACATGCTTTCACGCACCGCCGATCACCTCTACTGGATGTCGCGCTACACGGAGCGGGCCGAAAACACCGCCCGCATGCTGGACATCAACTACCAGACCTCGCTGCTGCCGCAATCGGCGGAGATGGCGCAATCGGGCTGGCAGGGCGTGCTGTCCATCAGCGAACTGCGTCCCGCCTACTTCGCCAAGTACGACACCGTGACGCCCGAAGGCGTCATGGAGTTCATGATCAAGGACGAGGACAACCCGTCGTCGATCATCTCGTGCCTGCGGGCTGCGCGAGAGAACGCGCGGGCCGTGCGCGGCGCGCTCACCACCGAGTCGTGGGAAACCCAGAACACCACCTGGCTCGACGTCAACCGCATGCTGCGCTCCGGCAGCTTCGAGCGCGACCCCGGCGCGTTCTTCGAATGGGTGAAGTTCCGCTCGCACCTGTCGCGCGGCGTGACGCTGGGCACCATGCTGCAGGACGAGGCCTTCTACTTCTCGCGCCTGGGCACCTTCCTCGAGCGGGCGGACAACACCGCGCGCCTGGTCGATGTGAAGTTCCACGCCATGGGCAGCGAGTTCTTCGGCGCCGCCACCGAGGGCGACCAGGAGTACGACTTCTATCACTGGAGCGCGATCCTGCGCAGCGTCTCGGCCTTCGAGGTCTACCGCAAGGTGTACCGCGACGTGATCAAGCCCGAGCGCGTGGCCGAACTGCTGGTGCTGCGTGCCGACATGCCGCGCTCGCTGCATCACAGCCTCGGCGAGGTGGTCGCCAACCTGGCGAAGGTCGCCAACGACCAGAGCGCCGAAACCCAGCGCCGTGCCGGCAAGCTTTTGGCCGAGCTGCAGTACGGCCGCGTCGACGAAATCCTCGCCACCGGCCTGCATGCCTATCTCACGCAGTTCCTCGACCGGGTGAACGAACTGGGTGGCCGCATCAGCCAGGACTTCCTGGTGCCGGCGCACTGACCCCGGTCGGGGTCGAGGCGGGCTCCGGCGCCCCCGTGAGGCGGGCGCAGGCAGCCGTGAAATCGATGGCGGAAAGTCCATGACGTTGCGTACGCTCTATCCCACGGTCGAACCCTACGCATGCGGCAGGCTGGAGGTCGGCGATGGCCACGTCCTGTACTACGAGCGCTGCGGCACGCCCGGCGGGACGCCGGCCGTGTTCCTGCATGGCGGCCCCGGCGGCGGCATCTCGCCCGCGCAGCGCGGCCTGTTCGATCCCGAACGCTATGACGTGCTGCTGTTCGACCAGCGTGGTTGCGGCCGCTCCACACCGCACGCGAGCCTGGAGGCCAACACGACCTGGCACCTGGTGGCCGACATCGAGCGCCTGCGGATATGGGCCGGCGTCGAACGCTGGCTGGTGTTCGGCGGCTCCTGGGGCTCGACGCTGGCACTGGCCTATGCACAGGCCCATCCCGACCGTGTGAGCGCGCTGGTGCTGCGAGGCGTCTACACCGTGACGCGGGCCGAGTTGCAGTGGTACTACCAGTTCGGCGTGTCGGAGATGTTCCCGGACAAGTGGGCCGGCTTTCAGGCGCCCATCCCGCCGGAGGAGCGGCACGACATGATCGCGGCCTACCGCCGCCGCCTGACGGGCGATGACGAAGCGGCGCGCCTGCAGTGTGCGCAGGCCTGGACGATCTGGGAGGGCGAGACGATCACCCTGCTGCCCGATGCTGCCTTCTCGGCGCCGTTCCGCGATCCGCACTTCGCACTGGCCTTCGCGCGCATCGAGAACCACTTCTTCACCCATGGCGCCTGGCTCGAGGAGGGCCAGCTGCTGCGCGACGCGCACCGGCTGCGCGGGATTCCCGGCGCCATCGTGCATGGCCGCTACGACATGCCGTGCCCGCTGCGCTATGCCTGGGAGCTGCACCAGGCCTGGCCCGAAGCCGACTTTCACCTGGTCGAGGGCGCCGGCCACGCCTACTCGGAGCCGGGCATCCTGGATGCGCTGATCCGCAGCACCGACCGTTTCGCTGGCGCGGGCTGAAATGCCGCAGGGGAGATCGTCACGTTCGTGACGAATTCGGCCGCAACGCCCGGCTGGCGGGCGCTGCAGCCCGATTGCACTTTATCGTTCTCTGCTCCAGCGCGGGCTTGCCGCCGCGTCAGGACTTGGGCCGCAGCGAGATTTCGGGGAAGGGCGACGGCACGCGGCCGTCGGTGTCGCGCGGCATCACCTCGGTGCGCTGGATGGCGCGGATGGCCGCGTCGTCCCAGGCCGGGTTGCCGCTGGACTTGACGATGCGCGGGGTGCCGACGATGGTGCCGTCGGGCGAGGTCTCGATTTTCACGATGACCTCCGGGTTGCCCGGGACCGAGGTCGGGTCGAACACCACGTTGCGCTTGATGAGCGCGGCCACTCGGCCGAAGTAGCCGGCCGAGACGCCGCCGCTGCCGTTGCCGCGTCCCGAGCGCGGCCCGCTGTTCTGGTCGGCCGTGCCGCTGGCAGAACCGGCGGCCTGGCCCATCATGCGTGCGATGTTGGCCTGGCGCTCCTTCTCGGCCGCCGCTGCGGCGGCCTTCTGCTGGGCCGCCTTCTGTTGCGCCGCCTTTTCCTTTTCCTGGGCCGCCTTGTCCTGCGCCGCCTTCTCGGCCGACTCGCGCTTGCGCTGCTCGGCCAGCTTCTGCTGCTGTTCCTGTTTGCGCTGGGCCTCGAGTTGCTCCTTGCGCTCCTGCTCGCGCTCGCGGGCCTCGCGTTCCTTCTTCTCCTGCGCCGCGTTCTCGGCCTGCTGGCGCTTGAGTTCCTGCTGGCGCTGCTGCTCCTGCTCGCGTTCGCGCTGTTGCTGCTGCTCGCGCAGGCGGCGTTCGCGTTCCAGGGCGATGTCCGGGTCCTTGGGCGGCGGCGGGGCTGGCGGCGGCTTCACCGCCTCGGGCGGCGGCGGGGGCGGCGGGGGCG
>NZ_CABFMN010000134.1 GCF_901875635.1 Xylophilus ampelinus
GTGCGGGCTGGGGCGCGGGCGCCGGGGGCGGCGGCGGTGCCACGGCCGTGCGCTGCGCGGCCTGCTGCGTCGTGGACGACCAGATCTCCGCCTCGATCGCGTCGTCGTCGCCCTCGCGCTTCCAGCGCACGCCCCAGGTCAGGGCCGCGATGAGCAGTGCGTGCGCGATCAGCGCCAGCACCAGGGCGCGCATCGTGCCGCGCTGGGGCGGCGGGGCGAATTCGGGGCGGTCGGCGACGAGCGACATGCGTGCGTGCGACTCCCGGGCTCAGCGGCGCCCGCCGGTGGTCTGCACCGACAGGCCCACGCGCTCGATGCCGGCGCGCTTGAGCTGGTTCATGGTGGCGACGACGGTCTCGTACTTGACGGACTTGTCGGCGCTGATGACCACCGGGCGCTGGTCGTCGCCGCCCTGGGCGGCCTTCACGGCCTGGCCGATCTGGTTCATCGGGATCTGTTGCGCGGGCATGGCGCCGGTCGAGTCCTTCTTGAACTCGATCACGTCGTCGTTCTTGACCACGATTTCCAGCGGCTTGTCGGGCTGCTTGTTGGCCCGGTCGACGCTGGGCAGGTTGATCACGCTGGGCGTGATGAGCGGCGCCGTGACCATGAAGATGATCAGCAGCACCAGCATCACGTCGATGAACGGGACCATGTTGATCTCGTTGATCGTGCGGCGGCCGCGGCCGCGGGAGGAGACGGCGGGCATGGCTGGAATCTCCCGGGGTCAGTGGCCCGAGGCCGCGCTGCTCTGCGTCGCGTGGGCGCTGGAAGCCGACAGGTTGCGCTGCAGGATGTTGGAGAACTCCTCGATGAAGGTCTCCAGGGCGATGGCGATCTTGTCGATCTCGCGCGCGAAGCGGTTGTAGCCCACCACGGCCGGGATGGCGGCGAACAGGCCGATGGCGGTGGCGACCAGCGCTTCGGCGATGCCGGGCGCGACGGTGGACAGCGTCACCTGTGCCAGCGCGGCCAGGCCCGTGAAGGCATGCATGATCCCCCACACCGTGCCGAAGAGGCCCACGTAAGGCGACACCGAGCCGACCGTGGCGAGGAAGGACAGGTTCGATTCGGCGGCGTCCATCTCGCGCTGGAAGCTCGCGCGCATGGCGCGGCGGGCGCCGTCGAGCAGCGTGGCGGCATCGCTGATGTGGCGTTCGCGCAGCTTCTGGTACTCACGCATGCCGGAGGCGAAGATGCGTTCCATCGGGCCGGCGAACTTGGCGTTCTGCGCCGCCGAGGCGAACAGTTCGTTCAGGCTGGTGCCCGACCAGAACTCGCGCTCGAAGTCTTCATTGAGCGCGCGCATGCGCTTGAGCGCGAAGAACTTGCGGATGATCGCGGCCCAGCTGGCCACCGAGATCACGACCAGCAGCAGCACGACGAGCTGCACCGCGAGGCTGGCATGCAGGAGGAGGGTGGTGATCGACAGGTCTTGATTCATGGCATAAAAGGGTCGGACGCGAAGCGGGCCGGCACGGTGGCGCTCAGGACAGCAGACTCACGCGGGCCGGGCGCTGCGCATCCGTGGGAGACATGGAGCCGAGAAAACGTTCAAGGGTTCCCACCAGTTCGGTGGGCATGCGCGCAGGCCGCATGCGGCCTGCATCCACCCAGCCGATGCGGATGGACCCCTCGCAAAGGACGGTATTGTGCTCTGTTTTTGATAGCACACGCTGCCCGATGATCATCGATGCCGGGCCGATCTGCTGCAGCGCGGCCGTAACCAGCAGCTCGTCGTCCAGGCGGGCAGGGCGGTGGTACTTGAGCTGGGTTTCGCTGACGACGAACATGCCGCCGCTGCGCTCGCGCAGCGCGCGCTGCTCGATGCCCATGGCGCGCAGCCACTCGGTGCGGGCGCGTTCCATGAATTTCAGGTAGTTGGCGTAGAAGACGATGCCCCCGGCGTCGGTGTCTTCCCAGTACACGCGCAGCGGCAGCGCGAAAGTGTCGGTGCTCATGCCGTCAATGCCTTCAGTCGCGCCGCGGCCTCTTGCAGATGCGCCATCGAGCTGGCGGTGGAGAAGCGCACGAAGCGCCGCGTCTCGGCCGTGCCGAAGTCGCGCCCCGGCGTGATCGCGACGTGGGCGCGCTTCATGAGTTCGAAAACGAAGTCCCAGCTCGTGTCCGCGCCTTCGATGCCAAGCCGCTCGGCGAGCGAGCTGCAGTCGGCCCAGGCGTAGAAGGCGCCATCGGGCATGACGGGCACGTCGAGTCCGGCCGCCTGCAGTTGCGGGATGAACCAGTCGCGCCGTGCCTTGAACTCGGCGCGGCGGCGTTCGTACTCGGCGATGCTCTCGGGCTCGAAGCAGGCGAGGGCGGCGTACTGCGAGACGGTGCTCGCGCAGATGAACAGGTTCTGCGCCAGCCGCTCGACCACCGGCACGAGTGCCTCGGGCACCACCAGCCAGCCCAGGCGCCAGCCGGTCATGTTGAAGTACTTGCTGAAGCTGTTGATGCTGATGACCTGGTCGTCGATGGCCAGCGCGCTTTGGCCGAACGCGTCGTCGAGTCCTAGTGCCCCCATGCTCGGCACTGGCGTGTCCTCGCTGCCCCCCGAGGGGGCGCCGGCTTGCTCGGGGCGGCCCACCGCGGCGCCGTAAGAGAGCCCCAGGTAGATCTCGTCGATCAGCGTGATGCCGCCGCGGCGGCGCACCACGTCGTGGATGCGGCGCAGTTCATCCGGTGCGATCGAGGTGCCGGTCGGGTTGGACGGCGAGGCGAGCAGCACGCCTCGCGTCTTCTCGGTCCAGGCCGCCTCGACCTTCTCGGCGCTGAGCTGGTAGCGCTCGGCGGCGGTGGTCGGCACCAGCACGGCCGTGCCTTCGGCGGCGCTCACGAAGTGCCGGTTGCAGGGGTAGCTCGGGTCCGGCATCAGGATCTCGTCGCCGGCCTCGATCAGGGCCAGGCAGGCGAGCTGCAACGCGGCCGACGCGCCGGCCGTGACCACGATGCGGCGCGCGGGCACTTGCAGGCCGAAGCGCTGGGCATACCAGGCGCTGATGCGCTCACGAAGCGCCTCCAGGCCGGTCGCCTGCGTGTATTGGGTGGCGCCGGCGCGCACGGCGCGGGCCGCGGCTTCCTGCACCAGCGGCGGCGCGGTGAAGTCCGGCTCGCCGATGTTCAGGAAGATCATCGGCCGCTCGGTGTGGGCCACCTCGCGCGCCAGCACGCCGGCGGCCTTGGCGACCTCCATCACGTAGAAGGGTTCGATGCGCTGGGCGCGGGACGCGATCCGCATGATGCGTCCGCCCTTCAGCTGCGCAGCTTGCCGGCGGCGCGGTCGGCGTCCACCTCGGGCGCGCGCAGCGTGGGCGCCAGGCCGTTGAGCACGCCGTTGACGTACTTGTGGCCGTCGGTGCCGCCGAACTCCTTGGCCAGCTCCACGCACTCGTTGATGACCACGCGCCACGGCACGTCGGCACAGTGGCGAAATTCGTAGACGCCGATCCACATCACGGCATGCTCGATCGGCGAGATCTCCTCGAGCTTGCGGTCGAGCAGCGGCGCGATGAGGCCGTCGAGTTCAGCCGACTCGCGGATCGAGCCGTGCAGCAGCGCGTCGTAGTGGGCCGAGTCGGCCTTGTGGAAGCCGGAGAGGTCGCGCGTGAAGGCGTCGATGGACTCGGGCTCGTTGCGCCCGACGAGGTGCTGGTACAGCGCCTGGACGGCGAATTCGCGCGCCCGCGTGCGGGCCGAGCGGGACGAGGCCTTGCGCGGTGCGCCGGCGCGCGGGGGCGTGGCCTCGCTCATGCCGCAGCCGCCAGGCTCTTCACGAGCAGGGCCATCTCGACGGCGACCTGTGCGGCATCACGGCCCTTGTCGGTCTGGCGGGCCACGGCCTGCTCGAGGTTCTCCGTCGTCAGGACGGCGTTGGCGATCGGGATGTGGTGGTCGAGCCCGATGCGGGTCACGCCCGCGCCGGATTCGTTGGCCACCAGCTCGAAGTGGTAGGTCTCGCCGCGGATGATGCAGCCCAATGCCACCAGCGCGTCGTAGCCGCCGCGCCGGGCCATCGCCTGCAGCGCCAGCGGCACTTCGAGCGCACCGGGCACCAGTTGGTGGTCGATGCGATCGGCCTTCACGCCGAGCTTGTCCAGCTCGGCCAGGCAGGCCGAGGCCAGCGCGTTCGTGATGTCTTCGTTGAAACGAGCCTGCACGATGCCGATGCGCAGGCTGCTGCCGTCGAGCGGGCCGGCCGCTCCCTTGTTGGCGTTGAGCATTTTCTGGAGGTCTATTCTTTGGTGATGTAGCCGGCGATCTCGAGGCCGTAGCCTGCCGCCATGCTGGGCATGCGCCGCGGCGTGCCCATGAGTTGCATCTTCTGCACACCGCACTCGCGCAGCACCTGGGCGCCGACGCCGTAGCTGCGCAGGTCCATGCGGCCGCGCTCGGGGGCTTGCGCCGGTCGGGCCGTGCCCTCGAACTGGGCCAGCAGTTCGGCGGCGCTTTCGCCGCAGTTGAGCAGCACCGCCACGCCCTTGCCCTCGGCCGCGATGTGGGCCAGGCTGGCGTCGAGGCTCCAGGAGTGCATCGGGCGTTCCAGTTCGAGCGCGTCGAGCACCGAGAGCGGCTCGTGCACGCGCACCGGGATCACCTCGTCGGGGCCCCATTGGCCGCGGACCAGCGCGAGATGCACGCCGTGGCTGGGCTTGTCCTTGAAGGCATGCAGCGTGAACCAGCCGTGCGTGGTGCGGATCTCGCGGCTGCCGACACGTTCCACGAGCGTTTCGGTGCGGCTGCGGTATTCGATGAGGGCGGCAATGGTGCCGATCTTCAGGCCGTGCTCCGCCGCGAACAGCTGCAGGTCGGGCAGGCGGGCCATGGTCCCGTCCTCGTTCATCACTTCGCAGATGACCGCGGCGGGCGAGCAGCCGGCCATGGCCGCCAGGTCGCAGCCGGCTTCGGTGTGGCCGGCGCGCATGAGCACGCCGCCGTCCACCGCCTGCAGCGGGAAGATGTGGCCCGGCTGAACCAGGTCGGCCGCGACGGCGTTCGGCGCGACCGCAGCCTGCACGGTGCGGGCACGGTCGGCGGCGGAAATGCCCGTCGTCACGCCTTCGGCGGCTTCGATCGACACAGTGAAGGCGGTCGAGTGCTTGGCCCCGTTGCGCGTCACCATGGGCGGCAGGTTCAGGCGCTCGCACATCTCGCGCGAGAGCGTCAGGCAAATCAGGCCGCGGGCGTGGCGGGCCATGAAGTTGATCGCCTGCGGCGTCACGTGGTCGGCCGCCAGGACGATGTCGCCCTCGTTCTCGCGGTCTTCCTCGTCGACGAGGATGACCATGCGGCCGGCCCGCATGTCGGCCACGATCTCCTCGACCGAGGAGATGGGGGCGGCTTCGACGGGCGCCTTGCGGCCGGCGGCGAGGTTCAGGGAGGTGACGGAGGCATTCATGGCTGCAGGCCGGTGTTGGGCAGGACGCCCGCCTGGAGCATGCGCTCCAAGTAGCGGGCAACGGTGTCGATCTCGAGGTTCACGCGGCTGCCGGCGCGCAACTGCCCCAGGCCGGTGTTTTCCACGGTGTGCGGAATGAGGTTGATGCTGATCTCGGTGCCGTCGGCGGCGTCCTTGACGCTGTTGACCGTGAGGCTGACGCCGTTGACGGTGATGGAGCCCTTGTAGGCCAGGAAGCGGGCGAGGGGGGGCGGGGCCGCCACGCGCAATTCCCAACTCTCTCCCTGGGGCGCGAAGTGGCTGACGATACCGATGCCGTCGACATGCCCCGAGACGATGTGGCCGCCGAGCCGGTCGTGGGCGCGCAGCGCCTTCTCGAGGTTGACGGCGGTGCCGGCATCCGCCAGGCCGGCGGTCTTGTCCAGCGATTCGGCGGAGATGTCGATGGTGAACTGGCTGGCGGCCGGGTCGAAGCTGGTGACCGTCATGCAGGCGCCGTTGAGCGCGATGCTGTCACCGAGCCCCACGTCGTCCAGGTAGCCCGGCGGTGCCGAGATGGACAGGCGCTTGCCGTGGGCGGAGGAGGAGCCGAGGCCGTGGACGGCGGCGATGCGCCCCACGCCGGTGATGATGCCGGTGAACATAACTCGGCATTTTCGCAGAGAAGCGGGACGCAGCCTCGGGCAAACCCTAGAAGGCGTCTCGGCCGGTCACTCGCGCGACGATGCGCAGGTCGTCGCCCAGGCGATCCACCGAGCGAAATTCCAATGGCACCGCGCCCGAGAGCGCATCCAGCGGACCGCCGGCGAACGCGTTGGAGGCGATGCCCAGGCCGTCGCCGAGCAGCTTGGGGGCGAGGTACAGCAGCAGTTCGTCGATCAGTCCCTCGCGCATCAGCGAGCCGTTGAGCTTGTGGCCGGCCTCGACGTGCAGTTCGTTGACTTCCCGGCGTGCCAGGTCGGCCATCAGGGCCGCCAAGTCGACCTTGCCCTGTGCGTTGGGCAGGTAGGTGACCGTCGCGCCCCGGGCTTCCAGCGCCTCCGCCTTGGCATCGTTTCGGGCTGCAGCGTAGAGCCAGACTGGGCGAGGCGCTATGAAAATGTGAGCGTCCGGCGGCGTCTGCAGATGACTGTCGACCACCACGAGCTGAGGCTGCCGTGACGTATCCGCGTGCCGGACGTCCAGGCGGGGGTTGTCGTCGAGCACCGTGCCCACGCCCGTAAGGATCGCGCCGGCGCGGGCGCGCCAGGCATGGCCATCGGCGCGTGCGGCCTCGCCGGTGATCCACTGGCTGGCGCCATTGGACAGCGCGGTCTTGCCGTCGAGCGAGGCCGCGGCCTTGAGCCTCACCCAGGGGGTCTTGCGCACCATGCGGCTGAAGAAGCCGATGTTCAGCTCGCGCGACTCGGTGGCGCCCTGGCCGATCTCCACGCCGATCCCGGCGGCCCGAAGCCGCTCGAAGCCCTGGCCGGCGACAAGGGGGTTGGGGTCGGCGATCGAGGCGATGACCTTGCGGATGCCGGCCGCGACCAGCGCATCGCAGCATGGGCCCGTGCGGCCATGGTGGGAGCAGGGCTCGAGGGTCACGTACGCCGTGGCGCCTTCGGTCGTGTGGCCGCGCGACGCGGCGTCGCGCAGGGCCATGACTTCGGCGTGGGCCCCACCGGCGGGCTGCGTCGCGCCGAGGCCGATCACATGGTCGTTCCCATCCACCAGCACGCAGCCAACGCTCGGATTGGGAGTCGTGCGACCCCGGCTGCTGCGAGCGGCGGCCAGGGCCGCGACCATATGGGAAGAAACCGGGGCTGACGACACGATGGCGCGATCATAGTGGGCGCCAGATGCGCCAGGATCAACTCGTGCTGGTCGCCGAACAGGTGCCATCCGTGGCGCTCGTCGGCGTGCAGATGCGGACGCGGCCGGTGGATGCGAGGATGAGACGGCGGGTCTGCCTGTATGCGGTGGCCGCTGGCACGTCGTTGCGCACGAGGCTCAGCGTCAAGTTGCCTGCAGAGCCGTTGGTCTGTGCAGCGAAGCCGCTGCCGTCATAGCGCAGGTATGGGCGTGCACCGTCGGCGGTGCGAGTGCCGGAAGCCTCGAGGTAGGCAGGCCAGGGCGTCGTTTCCTGCACAAGCACCACATCTTTTGCCGGGTCGAAGGCGCCGTCGCGGTCCATGTCGACAAAGACGATGAATCCGTTCTTCCAGCCGCCCTGCTGGGAGATCACCATTGCGGGCCGATTGCGTTTCATCGCCTCGGAGCGCGCAGCAGCCAAAGCGCTGCTCAGGCTATTGGCAGCCGAGGTGAGGTTGGAGTTCCGGACGAAGTCGATGAGATTGGGCGCGGCCATCATGGCGAGGATGGCCAGGATCGCCAGCGCGACCATCATCTCGATCAATGTGAAAGCGCGTGCGCGAGATCGGGTTGCGGTCATTTCCAGCAAACCCCCTTGCTGCTGTCGGTGCACCCTTTTTCGCCGGTGCTGGTCATCCACAGATCTCCAATGGGATCGGGGCGCTGAGGCACCGCCGTGAGTCTGACGCAGAGATTGAGGAGCATGCCGGCCTGGCAGGCTTCGGCTTTCATCAGGTAGCTGGCACCCGTCGGGCCCGAATCGCCTGACCAGGTCTTGAATGGTGCGCCTGCTTCACCCAAGGACACGGACTTGTACGCGCCGTTCTGCGTCATGTGTCGCTCTTGTTGCTGCATGAACTCCGCGAGCGCTGCGCGAGCTTCGGCTCTCCGCCCTTTCAGGATCGAATCCTGGTAAGTGGGGTAGGCGACGGCCGCCAGGATGCCGATGACTACCACCACGATCATGAGCTCGATCAGCGCGAAACCAGTCATGTGCCTGTAGATGTGCTGCGAGCGGCGAAGAGAATGCAGGGTCATGGCCGGCTGTGCAGTTCGTCATAGTTGGTGATGCGCCGCCAGGACAGGCGACCGACCACGCTGGTCTGCTTGAGGTGATCGGAGTCGATGCGGACTCTTCCGGTGCCTCCTGAGCCCTGGCCGATGATGGTGCCCGTCAACGTCTTGCTGCGCCGGCCTGTGCTGTCGGAGTTCGAGTAGACCGCGCCTGCGTTCAGGACCAGCGGCTCTCCCATCTGCCCGATCGTCGAGGCCTGGCTGTTGCCTTTGCCCGTGGCGATGCTGAGCACGTACTGGTTCCCGCTGCCCAGTCCGCACGGATCGGTCGCATCGGGCGGGATCATGCTGCCGAACACCAGTGTCGTCCCCAGCCCCGCAGCGCTGCTGACCTGGCGCTCGCCGCGTGCGAGGAAGTCGAAATGCCATCCCGAGCGCTGCGTGTTGTCGGCGTCGCTGGTCGCATGGCCCCAGAGGAAGTCGGGCACGCTGACCGACCCATTGGCGGCGACTGTCCCGCGCGCCAGTCGGCCCCGGCCGGCAATGCCTGCGCCGCTTTCGGTGGTCGAACGGTCGTCGTCGTAGAGGGCATAGACCGACTGCGCCTGGGTACCGGCGCTGACTTCGTTGTCGGCGGCTTCGAGGTACTTCCCGGTGCCAAAGGACACGATCACGCTGCCAGCGGGACCGGAGATGAGGCTGGGCTGCATGGAGATCGGTTGGCGCACGCCCAGTGCGTCCTTGGCCACGTACAGGGGCAGCGGTTCATCGCCACCGACGAAGGGCGAGAGGTACTTGCTTGTCCATTGCGCCTGCGAGGTGGGCAGCGAGAAATCGAACTTCCACAGGTTGCCGTGCAAGTCCCCCATGTAGATGCGCTGTACCTCGCCCGCGGCTCCGGAGGTGGCACGGAATTGAACCAAGCCGGGCGCGATGCTGGTCGCCACCGTGGCGTTCACCGGCAGCGACAACTTGAAGTAGTTCGTGCCGAGAGCCCAGTTCGCGCCGGTCGGCTTGGACATGTCCAGCAAGAACAGGGCAGGCCTGCCGCTCGTGCTGGCATGCCCGTCCGGCGCCGTGTTGTTGACACCGCTCGCCACCACAGCGAACGAGCGGTAGGCCGGCGTGGTGGCGTTCGGGGCGCTGGTTCGGAAGCGCAGGACCTGGGGCCGCCCGACCACGTTGCCGAGGTCAGCATCGTCGCGGTCGGTGAATTCCCACAGCACCTTGCTGGCGTCGAAGGCCGCGGGGTTGCTGACGTCCAGCGCATAGACGCCCTGGCCGCCAGCACCCGTGCCGCCCACGAGCACGGTCTTCCAGGTGGAGGTGCTGCCACTGATGATTTCGGCCTCGGCCACCCGAGGGGTGGCGTCGACGAAGCTCTGGTGCGCGCTGGTGCCGTAAGTGGGTGAGCTCAAGAGCGACAGGCGCGCGCCCATCCAGCTCGGGATGTATGCGAAGAATTCCGCGCCCGTAGCGGCATCGAATGCGTGGAGCATGCCGTCGTTGGCTCCGGCATACACCGCGGCTGGCCGGCCCTTGTAGTTGTCGTAGAAGCTGCGGTAGGCCTCGGTGCTGTGGCTCGGCGACGGCGCGCCCGCATAGACCACGCCGGAATTGATCACGTCGCCCAGGCGGCTGGCGCGTTGGCGGAACAAGATGCCTTCGTCGCTTCGTACGCCGCGGATGAAATCCAGCCGCTTCTTGCCCAGGCCGTCGGCGGGGCTGCCGGGGGCAGGCCGATCCAGTTGGCCTTTCAGGAACGCTTCAGTGTTGGCAGCATCGCTTTCGATCTGGTTCCAACGCAGTTCGGTCGCGGCGCCTGCGCTGCGGTCCAACTTTCCGACGAAGATCTTGCGGAGATCCGGGTTCGCCGAGTCCATGCGCGACGCAGCCGACCACAGCGGCGTGCTGCCCACGTCGATGGTGCTGTCGCTGTTCACTGAGAGGGGTTTGGCAACCACGTCGCCGCTCCATCGGTCCGGCTTGAAGCTGGCTTGGTAGATCGTCGCGCCACCGGGGCCGACTTCCTGCGCCGATACCGAGCCGCCTGCAATGCTGTTGCCGCTGCTCGCGATGTTGGCAAACATCTCGTCCAGGCCATCGAGTATCAGCTGCGGGCTACTGGCCAGATAGAAGGTTTGCGCGTCGCCGCGAGGCGTGCCGGGGCGTTCCCATCCGCCGTTGTCGATCGTCGTGCCATCGCTGGCCAGGAAAGGATTGCCGAAACCAGAACTGTCCTTGAAGCCGCCGTACTTGGCCGCGAGGAAATACTTGCTGCGCATGCGGTTGGTGTTGTCGCTTCCGCCCAGTTCGTTGCGGTTCTCGTCCACGTCCAGCGCATAGGTCTTCACACGCATGCCCGGGCGCTGCTTGCTTGGCCCGGCGCCAGCGGTCCATTGCGCGCCCCGGATATCGTGCGTGTTCGCCCAGTACGCCATGCCGGCGAGGTAATAGTTGGTCCGATTGCCGTAGACCTGATCGCCCAACCCGGCCAGAAAGTCGAATGCCCGCTCCGGGGATGTGGACGCGTTGGGATTCATGGCGATGCGTGAGGTGCCGTCGGCGTCGGGGTAGGAGAGGCTCGCGTTGCTTGCGAGACTGCCAACGACATTGGTCCAGAATCTGAAGTCCGGTTCATTGCCCGCAGGGTTGGCCGGCCTTGCCGTATCGGCGCCATCCGCAATGGTGTTGCCGGGGATGTACTTGTCATAGTGCGTGTTGACATCTCCGATGGCGATGATGTTGTTCTTCAGGCAAGCGTAGTTCCTGCTGGGTGAGCCGTTGGCATGGGGGTCGGTCCAATTGGTGTAAACCGGGAAGCCGTCCTTCATCGCATCGGTCATTCCGGCGGTCGCTTCTGGCGTGGGCGGCAGCCCCTGCAGGTAGCGCAGGCTCTCGTAGTACAGCTCGTTGATGGGATCGTATGTCTTGTAGGTGCCGGCAACGGCGCCGGTGCGGCCGAAGCGATTGAGGTAGTTGATGACGCCGCTGATGCCTTCGGTCGCACCTTCGGGGTTGTCGACCAGTACTCCGGTGTCGGCGTTCCATTCCGCCACGGGGTTGGTGGTGGCCAATGGGGCGCCGTTGGCGTCGAAGCCCTTGGGCCCGACGTATTTCATCGGCGCACGAAGCACGCCTCCGTACCGATAGATGTTCTGATCCATCAAGTAGCCGAACGCCGCCACGCGGATGCGGTCGCTGTACTTCTGGATGTTGCCCACGGGCTTGTACTTGCCGTTCGGGTAGCGCTGGCACAGCTTGCTGCGCGGATCCAGCAGAACGCCGGACCTGTCGGAATCGCAGACCCTGACACGCGCATAGAAGAAGTTGTCGCTGGTCAGAGCAGTGCTCCCCTGCCGGGGAGAGCTCACCCCCAGGTTGGAGTTGTTGCCAGGAGCAACGCAGGATCCAGTGGCCGACGTGCCAAAGTGCACGCGATCCAGGCAGTTGGCGACGTAGATGGTGCTGGTCCAATTGCCCCTCAGGCTCGACGGCACGGCATCGGCTGCCTCTGCGGCCGGGAGCCTCTTTGAGACGAAATTGCTGTTCCAGAACCCAGCGGGCAGGACTGCACGCTGCAGCACGGTGAGGTCGGGCTCGTCCACGATCCGGTCGCCGCCCGACAGACCAAGGCGAAGCGCGTCGATGGCGGAGCCGGTTGCCCAGTTCATGAAATTGCCGCTGAATCCCGAGCCGCCACACCCGTGGTTCGTGGCCATGCCGGTCCGATCGAACCGGCGCCGGCTGGCGTTTGCATCGTTGACGTAGCTGTAGCAGCTGTTCGCGTCGAAGTACCCCAGGTACTCCTTCGTGATGGTGTAGTCGGTGCCTCCCGTGTACATGGCCCCTACCGTCGGAAACTCGACAGACAGCGCCAACGTCAGCGTTGGCTTCTCCCCAGCGCCAGCCGCGTAGAGCGGCTCCGACGACAGCGCGGTCAACTTGAATGTCGAGATGTTCTGTCCGGTCGCGACCAGGGCCGTTGCAACAGCGGCGGTGCACAGGCCCGCGGCAAATGCGATGGTTCGGACGCGCAGGCCAGCAATCGTGCGCCGCACGGGCAGCCACTTGCCCTCTGTTGTCTGCATTGTTCCTATTCCTTTCGATAGATCATCTGAACCACCGCCTGGATATCGGGCCGCGGGCCAAAGCCCATCGCCGTGACGCGATAGACAGGCTTGGGGGCGGCGGCTTGGGCATCCAGGAACTGGCCCGCATCGGCATCGGGCAGCACTTCAATGAGGTAGCGAGGCTTCCTGGCTGGCATCAAGCCAAGACCGTCGCCGGAGAGCGCCGCTTCGAAGGTGCGCTGGGTGAAATCACCGAACGCGGCGGAACGGGCTGAACTGCTGCTGTCCGTGAAATCGACGGCAAGCCAGACAGGCTTGCCGGTGTCCGACGGCAGACACAGGCCTTTGCGGTGACCGTCGCCGGCGCTGCCGCAGCCGGGCAGGAAGTCCATCCGGTTGGCGGCAGTGAAAATGCTCATCCGCGTCGCAGTGCCGGGGCCTCGCATGTCGTATTCGGCATCGGCCAACGCCGCGTCGGCCGACTGGAGCGCGATCTGGATGTCGCGTTCGTTGCGGGCGCCGCGTTCGCCGAGCGTGGAGATTTGCACGGCGAGCAGTCCGAGCAGTGAGGCCACAAGCATGATCACCATCACTGCGATCAGCGAGACGCCACGCTGTGGCCGTGGCCTGTATCGAGCCTCGAGATCCAGGGGCCGTCGCATCAGTGGACCTGCGGGTTGTGAAGGTGGACGGTGAAGCTCACTGCCTGTCGCAGCCGCCCGTCGGCGGGCACGGCCAACGCCGTGCCGGGATCGGCGGCGCTGCTGTAGCCGCCGACGCCGAAGGGGTACTTGGTGGTGGCGACGGAGTCCTGTGCCGAGTTCGCGGGGCCGCGCAGGACCAGGCCGATCTTGATGGCGCGTACGCGCTCCCAATTGGCCTTGGTGGCTTCCGCATTGCCTGGCACATCCAACTGATCGGCGCGCAGGTAGCGATCCACGACGCTGTCGGCCGCCGCCATCGGCTTGCCGGGATCGACCCCGTCCACGCCGTAGAGCACCTGGAAGCTTTCAACGCCGGAGACGAGCGGCACCATTGCGAAGCGGTTTTCTCCCTTGCTGTTGGTGCCATTCGCATGGCACATGAGGGTGGGTTCTCCGGTGTTCGTGTCGACCCGAACGAAAAATATGCTGGTGATGACATCGGAAGCATCTGCCGGCACCGTCGGCTCGGCGCTACCTCGGCAATTTGTCGTCACGCCATCGGCCTCTTTAGCGTTCCTGGCTGCAGCCTGAGCGCGGACGATCAGGACATCGCTTCCGTTCTTGCAGGCAGTGCCGGAGGCGCCCGGACAACTGCTGCGGCTGCCGTTGACCGAAAAGGGATCGACGACGGGTGAGTCCGGGATCTGAGCATCGTTGTAGCCTTGCACCATGGGAAGAGCGGCTGCAGCCTTGGCCACCTTGAACTGGCCGGTGGTGGTGCCCGTGGCAAACGCGACGTCGAGGAAGCCGGTCTGTGCGATCGTCCTGCGCAGAATCTCGGTCGTGAAGCGCGTGTTCTCGTCCAGCTGACTGACCGCGTCGACGGTCGAAAAGCCGCGGCGGGCTACGGCCAGCGCGGCCACGGCGGCGGTCATGATCACCAGCGTCAGGGCGAGAGCCACGAGAAGTTCGACAAGGGTGAAGCCTCGTTGCCGCAGACGACGAAGGCCCTTCATTGCGTATTCCCAGGCGTGATGGGCAAGATCACATGCGGCCGTGAACTCGCGTCGCTCACCTGCTCGAAAGCGTCCGATGCAGAGGCGGACCGCCGGGTCTTGCCGCGTGTCCACCCCAACTTCACCTGGACCAAGCCGGTGTTGCCGTTCGACGTGCACGGCCATTGGGGCAGGCCTTCGGCGTCATACGGGCTGGCATCGAAGCAGACCACCACGCGAGCGCCCGGCAGCTGTGCCAGCACCTGCGTGAGCCACTGCTGCATGTCGTAGCGGGCGGCATCCAGCGGGGCTGCACAGCCCTGGATGCAATCCACCTCCCGTGCCGGCGCGGGGCCACGGAAATCGGCTTGAAGATAGGGGTTGGCGGTTGCGCTGACTTGCGTCGCAACCTGCTTGTTGCCGCGCATGAGCTCGGCAAGTTCGCTGGCAAGCCGGACGCCCACCGATTGCAGGCGAGCTTCTCGATGCGCATTCAAGGCGGCGGTCTGCAAGCCCACCATTCCCAACACGCCGAACGAAAGCACCACGATGGCGACAAGGACCTCGAGCAGAGTGAACCCTGCCGCAACGCCCTCCCGAGCGCCTGCAGCCACATGCATCTGAATCTCCCTTCCGGTCTTGGCCGGCAGGAAGATTTTCGAAGCGTGAAGGTGAGCGCGTGCGCCGCTTAACCGGAAAGGCGCGCCGTTGAGCGGCCTAGACGCCGCTCAAATGTCAGTGGCGTGCTGCAAAGGTTTCCTAGATGTCTCGCAGCAACTGCCTGAATTCTTCGACGTCCTCGAAGCTGCGATATACCGAGGCAAACCGGACGTAAGCGACTTTGTCCAGCTTCTTCAGCTCCCGCATCACCAGTTCGCCCAGCTTGTGAGACGGAATCTCCCGCTGCGCGCTAGCGAGAAGTTTCTGTTCGATGCGCAGCAGCGCATCATCGATCTGCTCGATGCTCACAGGCCGCTTGCGCAAGGCCAGCATCATCGATGCACGCACCTTGCCGGCGTCGAAGTCGGCGCGGCTGCCGTCCTTCTTGACGACGACGGGGTAGTTGACGTCAGGCCGCTCGTAGGTCGTGAAGCGCTTGTCGCAGGCGCTGCACTGGCGGCGGCGGCGCACGAAGTCGCCGTCTTCCGAGACGCGGGTCTCGACGACCTGCGTCTCGGGGTGGCCGCAGAAGGGGCACTTCATACCGCTGCGGCCACTCTCGTGCTCAACGGTAGACCGGGAAGCGGCTGGTCAAGGCGTGGACCTTGGCGCGCACCGCGTCGATGTTGGCGGCGTCGCGCGGGTTGTCCAGCACGTCCGCGATGAGGTTCGCGGTGATGCGGGCCTCTTCGTCCTTGAAGCCGCGCGTGGTCATGGCCGGCGTGCCGACGCGCACGCCGCTGGTCACCATGGGCTTCTCCGGATCCTTGGGGATCGCGTTCTTGTTGATGGTCATGTGGGCGCTGCCCAGCACGGCCTCGGCTTCCTTGCCGGTGATGCCCTTGGCGCGCAGGTCGACCAGCATCACGTGGCTCTGCGTGCCGCCGCTCACGATGCGCAGGCCACGCTCGGTCAGCGTCTTGGCAACGATCTCGGCGTTCTTGACTACCTGTTGCTGGTAGGTCTTGAACTCGGGCGTCAGCGCTTCCTTGAAGGCCACCGCCTTCGCCGCGATCACGTGCATCAGCGGGCCGCCCTGCAGGCCGGGGAAGATGGCGCTGTTGATGGCCTTCTCGTGCTGCGACTTCATCAGGATGATGCCGCCGCGCGGGCCGCGCAGACTCTTGTGGGTCGTCGACGTGACGACGTCTGCATGCGGCACCGGGTTGGGATACACGCCCGCGGCGATCAGGCCGGCATAGTGCGCCATGTCGACCATGAAGATCGCGCCCACGTCCTTCGCGACCTTGGCGAAGCGTTCGAAATCGATGTGCAGCGAGTAGGCGGAAGCGCCGGCGATGATGAGCTTGGGATGGTGCTCATGCGCCTTGCGCTCCATCTCTTCGTAGTCCAGCACTTCGTTGGCGTCGAGGCCATAGCTCACCACGTTGAACCACTTGCCGCTCATGTTCAGCGGCATGCCGTGGGTCAGGTGGCCGCCTTCGGCCAGGCTCATGCCCATGATGGTGTCGCCGGGCTTGAGGAAAGCGAGCATCACGGCTTCGTTGGCCGATGCGCCACAGTGGGCCTGCACGTTGGCGGCGTCGGCGCCGAAGAGCTGCTTGACGCGGTCGATGGCCAGTTGCTCGGCGATGTCGACGAATTCGCAGCCGCCGTAGTAGCGCTTGCCAGGGTAGCCCTCGGCGTACTTGTTGGTGAGCTGCGAGCCCTGGGCCGCCATGACGGCCGGCGAGGCGTAGTTCTCGCTGGCGATCAGCTCGATGTGATGTTCCTGGCGGGCGTTTTCCTGCTGGATGGCGGCCCAGATCTCGGGGTCGGTCTGTTTGACCAGGATGTCGCGGTGGTACATGGCAGTCCTTCGATGAAGATGGTCCTTGCGGGTTCAAACCAGACAAGGGCTGCCCAGGCGAACGGCTGAACGCCTGCGGAGCAGGCGGTGCGCTTCCCAGTGGTCATTCCACGTCAGCGCAGGCGTCCGTCACCGTGGGTGAGGACGCTGCGCCTATCGCCAGTCGCGCACGCGCTGAGTGTAGCCGAGAGCCTGTATTTCACAGGCGCAACGCCGGCTCAGGAGGCGGACAGCAGGGCGACCTTCTGCTCGGAGGTCTCCGGCTTGGCAGGTGCCACTACGGGCAGCGGCTGCGGCCGGACATTGGGCGGCAGCGTCGGCACCGCGCGGCCACCGGCCACCTGCTGGAGGCGGGCGTGCTCCGCGAGCACCTTGCCGGCATAGCCGCCGTCGTCCTCAAGGTTGGCCGCGCCGACGTAATAGCGAAGGCCGCCTTCCAGCGATCCCGCGCGGGCGATGCACTCCTGCAGAACCTTCACACCGACGCGCATGTTCGTGACGGGGTCGAACGCCGTCAGGATCCCGCCCGCGCTTTCGTACTTGTCGCCGTGGACGCGGGTCATGACCTGCATCAGGCCCTGTGCGCCGACGTGGCTCTGTGCGAAAGGGTTGAAGCTCGACTCCACAGCCATGATGGCCAGAATGAGCGTCGGGTCGAGCTTGGTCTTGCCGCCGATCTCGTACGCCTCGGCGACCAGCACGCTCAGCGGTTCCACCGCGACGCGGTACTTCCTGCTGAGCCAGTAGGCCACCGCAGCCTGCTGCTTCGGCAGCTCCGCCGGGCTGGCCGCCGTCGTGCGCTCGATCGCGTTCGGCTGCAGGTCGGTCGGCTCCGGCGCGGGCTTGCGCGACTCCAGCCAGGCCACGAGCCGTTGCTCGCCGGCATGCTGGAGGTCGGGGCGGGCCATCAGTGCGACCACGGCGAACACAAGGGCCAGGCCGATGAGGGCGAAGCCGTTGTGCGTGATCTCGAAAAAGCCGTCGGCAACATCGCCGGCCACGGTCCGCAGACTTCGGGCGCCGGCTTGCAGGGCCTGTTTCATTCTTCGCTCTTCCTTTCGGTGCGGGTTTCGAGCGGAGGCAGGCACCCTGAGGTGGCGCCCGGCCGGGCATCGATGCGTCGCTTGGATTGGTAGGAACCGGCGCGTGCTGTGGAGGTTTGCACGCTGTGCCGGTCTCGCCGGGGAGTCCGGCGGCGGTGGGGCCCGGAAAGGACACAAGCGAAGTCCTGGGGCACCGCGCATTTTAAAAACCGCTTAATACCTGGTCAATACTTAAGTTTCCGATCTTTATGCTAATGAGGCATGTTCAAGGTTGCCGATGGACCTGCCCAGCCCCATAAAGAAATCGACTTGCGCGAGGCCGCGCGGAAGCCTAATCTGGCCCTGCCTGTTCATCAGGCGCTTGCCGAGGCCCAGGATCGACGTGGCGTTCCGCCCAACCGATTCGCCAGCCGAGGCCCCCAACGGTGGCAATCTCTTGCCACCTGCGAGGACGGAACCATTGACCTTCCGTCCGAGCAAAGAGATGGCAGCGGACTTGAGCCGGCCATCAAGCCCGGTGGCAAGACTTCACGGTCGAGCCACCGGGCTTTTTCATTTGGGGAACGGCCACGCACTTGGGGCACACTCAGCCGTGATGATGAAGAACGCTGCTTGGCTGAAACAGAACAAATGGGTGCGGCGCGGGATCGTCGCCGTGGCGTCGCTCCTGGTGCTGTGGCTGGTGCTCTGGCTGGCCGTGCCGCCGATCGCCAAGAGCCAGTTGCAGAAGATCGCCAGCGAGAAGCTCGGGCGAACCGTCACGGTCGGCAAGGTCGATTTCAAGCCCTGGAGCCTCGAGCTCACCATCGACGACCTGCGCATCGCCTCGGCCCAGGCCGGCGCGCCGCCGCAGGTCGAGGTGCGGCGCCTCTATGCCGATGCCGAACTCCAGTCGGTGCTGCGCCTAGCGCCGGTGATCGACGCAGTCAGCATCGAAGGCCCGACCGTCCGGCTCGCCCACCTGGCCGACGGCAAATACGACATCGACGACATCCTGGCGCGCTTCGCCTCCAAGCCTGACGATCCACCGCCGGGCGAGCCGCAGCGCTTCGCCGTCTACAACATCGCCATCACCGGCGGCACGGTCGATTTCGACGACCAGCCCGTCAGGCGCAAGCACGAATTGCGCGACTTCGAGCTCAAGGTCCCATTCGTCAGCAGCCTGGCCTCCAAGCGCGAGGTCAAGGTCGAGCCCAAGCTGGCTTTCGTGTTGAACGGCTCGCACTTCGACTCTTCGGCCTTCAGCACGCCTTTCGCCGACAACCGCAAGACCGACGCGCAGCTGCGCTTCGCCGACCTGGACCTCGCCCCCTACCTGGGCTACGTCCCGAGCAGCTTGCCGGTGAAGGTGCTGGCCGGCACCCTCGGTGCCGACCTGAAGGTGGACTTCGAGCGCGCCAACGCGGCGGCCCTGAGCATCAGCGGCACCGTCGAGGCCCGCAACATCAAGGTGGCCGACGCGCAGGGCCGCGACCTGCTGGGCTTCGGCTCGCTCAAGATCGGGCTGGCCGACGTCCGGCCGCTGGAGCGCAAGGTCCACCTGGGCAGCGTGGCGCTGGCCGACCCGCAACTGGCCGTGGCCCGTGATGCGGCCGGCAAGCTCAACCTGCTGGCCACCAATCCGGCCACCGGTGCTACAGAAAAGGTAGCGCCTCCCGCAGCAGCGGCGAGCGCTCCGGCCCCGAATGCCCCACAACCAGCGGGCTGGGCATTGCAGGTCGACAAGGTGGCGCTCCAGGGCGGCAGTGTGACCTGGCGCGACGAGACCACGCAGCCCGCTGCAGCCGTGCAGATCAAGGACATGCAGGTCGAGGCGAGCGACATTGTCTGGCCCATGGCGAAGCCAGCACGCTTCGGCGGCTCGCTCAACCTGGCGGGCGCGCCTTTCAAGTTCCAGGGGGAGGGCACCGACAAGGCGGCCCAGGTCCAGACCGAGGTCGAGTCATTGCCGCTGTCGCTGGCCGCACCCTACCTGGCCAAGAGCCTGGAACCGACGCTCGACGGCAAGCTGGGCGGCCAGGTGGACATCGCCTGGGCGGCGCCGAACCTGCAGCTCCACGCCCGCAAGGTCTCGGTCGACAACCTGGCGCTGACGCAGGGCAAGACGGCGCTCGCCAGTGCCGGTCGTTTCGAGATCGCCGACGCCAAGGCCGACCTGACGGCCCACACGCTGGCCATCGGCAGCTTCACCGCGACCAACCCCAAGGTGCGGGTCGAGCGCGACGGCGAAAAGCGATGGATGTTCGAACGCTGGATGCGCACGCCCGCGGGCGGCGGCGATGCACCCGTGGCCGCCCCCAAGGCGCCGGCCGCCGAAGCCGCGCCCGGCAGCGCCAAGCCCTGGCAGCTCAGCATCGCCAGCCTGGCGGTGGACAACGGCGCCGTCAGCTACGCCGACAAGGCCAACGCCAGCACGCCCGTCGAGGTCGAGATCACCGCGCTCAGGCTCAAGGTGAACAATCTGGCGCCGGACACGGCGACGGTGTCGCCCGTCGAACTGTCGGGCCGCATCGGCGCGGGCCGCCGGGCCGACCCCGGCCGCTTCGACTTCAAGGGCCAGGTGGTGCTCAAGCCGCTGTCGGCCGAGGGCCGGCTGGAAACCGCGGCCATCCCCTCCCACGCCTTCAAGGCCTACTACGCCGACACGCTCAACGTCGACATCCGCCGCTCGTACACCAACTACCGCGGCACCGTGCGTTTCGCCCAGTTGCCGGCCGGCATCAGCCTCAAGCTGGCCGGGGACACGGCCATCGAGGACTTCCGCGCCAACAGCGCCACGCTCACGCAGAAGGGCAGCTTCGGCGACGGCAACCAGCAACTGCTGAGCTGGAAGGCGTTGAGCCTGCGCGGGCTGCAGGTCGACCTGTCGCCCGGCGCGCCCCTCAAGGTCGACGTGCGCGAGACCACGCTCACCGACGTGTTCGCGCGGATCATCGTCGAGGAGAGCGGCCGGCTGAACCTGCAGGGCCTGACCAAGAAGGGCGCCGTAGAGTCGGCGGCTGCCGCGACCGACGCGTCCAGGCAGGACCCCGCGACACGGCGCCAGCGGGGCGGCGGCACGGTCACCACCAACGAGCCGGCGGCAGCGCCTGCACGCCCTGTGTCGGCCGAGGAGATGGTCGGCGGCGCGACGCCGGCGGCGCCCACGGCTCAGGCCGCTCGGCCCGAGGTGGCGCCCGACCCGATGGCGCCGGTCATCAATTTCGGCCCGGTCAGCGTCGTCAACGGCAAGGTCGACTTCACCGACCTCTTCATCAAGCCCAACTATTCGGCCGACCTGAGCGAGCTCACCGGCAAGCTCAGCGCCTTCTCGTCACGGCCCAAGGAGGGCCAGCCCACGCTGGCCGACCTCGAACTGCGCGGCAAGGCGCAGCAGACCGCGGCGCTGGAGATCACCGGCAAGCTCAACCCGCTGGCCAAGCCGCTGGAGCTGGACATCACTGCCAAGATGCGCGACCTCGACCTGCCGCCGCTGTCGCCGTATTCGGTGCGCTATGCCGGCCACGGCATCGAGCGCGGCAAGCTCAGCCTGGACGTGAACTACAAGGTGGCGCCCGACGGCCGCCTCACGGCCACCAACAACCTCGTCCTCAACCAGCTGCAGTTCGGCGAGGAAGTGAAGGGCGCACCCAACAGCCTGCCGGTGCGCCTGGCGGTGGCCTTGCTGGCCGACCGCAACGGGGTGATCGACGTCGACCTGCCGCTGTCCGGCTCGCTCAACGACCCGCAGTTCAGCGTCGGCCCGCTGATCTGGAAGGCGGTGCTCAACCTCATCACCAAGGCGATCACGGCGCCCTTCAGCCTGCTGACGGGCGGGCTCGGCGGCGGCGGGGGAGGGGATTCCAGCATCGTGCCCTTCGACCTGGGCAGCTCGACCCTGACGCCGGCCGCCGCCCAGAGTCTGGACAAGGTCGTCAAGGCCCTGAACGACCGCCCGGCGCTGCGCATGACCGTGGTGGGCGTCTCGAGCTTCGAGAAGGAGCGCGAGGCCTACAAGCGCCAGCGTCTGCGCCAGCTCGCTCAGGCGGAAAAGCGCCGCGCCGCCGTGCGATCCGGCCAGGACCCGGCCCAGGTCGCGCCCGTGACCGACGCCGAATACCCGAAGCTGCTGGAGGCGGTCTACAAGCGCGCCGACATCACCAAGCCGCGAAACATGATCGGCCTGGCCAAGGACCTGCCCACCGAGGAGATGGAGAAGCTGCTGCTGGCCAGCATCCCGGTCGACGAGCAGGCGATCCGCGAACTGGCCGTGGCGCGCGGCGCCGCCGTGCGCGACTACCTGCTGGAGCACAAGCTGGCCTCCGAACGGCTCTTCCTCGGGGCCGTGCGCACCGATGGCGGCGGCGCCGACTGGAAGCCCGGCGCCGAGCTCAAGCTCGACACCCGCTGAGCGCGGGCGGCCGCGTCACCCCCCGGGCTGACGCGGCCCGCAAGCTCGGAGACAATACGCAGTTCGCGCCGGCCTTGCCGGCGCCTTCGCTTGCGCGCCGGACGCACCGGCGCCGGGCCTTCAGCCACACGACACCTTCTCACGCGCAGTGACCCAAGCTACCCCCAAACACGACCTTTCGTCCCTCGACCAGCTCACGGGCGGCGCCTTCACCGCGCCCACCTCGGGCGAGCGAGCGCAGCGCATCCGCGACTGGCTCGCCACCGATCCGGCGGCGGAGCTGATGCAGGAGGTCTTCAAGGAGCTCAGCGGGCGCGACAAGGGCGCCGCCCGTGCGCTGCGCGAGCGGCTCGACGAGATCAAGCGCGCCAAGGGCCAGGAGGCGATCGCCGCCGAGTGGTCCGACAAGGCGCGCGCGCTGCTCGAGCAGCCGCGCCTGAACATCGCCGACGCCATGGCCTGGCAGCGCGACGCCGCCAAGGCCGGCGCCCCGCTCTCGCGCGAGCCGCTGGCCGGCTTCAAGTCGCAACTGGCCGAGCGGGTCAAGGGGATCGAGGACCTGCAGCACCGCGCGCAGGTCCACCGCGAGGCGGCGGTGCTGCTCGCGCAGCGCTTCGAGGTGCTGTCGACCAAGGGCTGGCAGGACGCGCAGGCGGCCGAGGAGGGCCTGCGCGGCGACGTGCAGCACTGGCTGGCCCAGGCGCAGGAGATCACGCAGGACGCCAACTGGGGCAGCCTCGACGCCCGCTTCGCCCCGCAGCTCGACGCCTCGAAGGCGCAGCTGCAGGTGGTGTCTGACGCCTTCCACAGCGCGCTGGCGCAGACCGTGGCCGCGGCCGCGGACGCCGCCGCGCCGCTGCCGCCAGTGCCTGTCTGGGCCGACGAGATCCGCGCCGCGCGCGGGGTGCCGCTCGAATCGGTGCCGCCGGCACCGGCCAAGCCCGCTGCGCCCAAGGTCGACCCGGCGGCCCGTGCCGCGGCCGAGCAGGCCGTGCAGGCGGCGCTGGCCAAGCTCGAGCAGGAAACCGCCGAGGGCCACGGCAAGGCAAGCCAGGGTGCTGCCGCCGCGCTGCGCGCGGTGCTCAAGGAACACGGCCGCCTGGTCGGCAACGAGCTCGAGGCACGCGTGCATGCCGCGCTGGTGGCCGCCGGCGAGCTCGAAGGCTGGCAGCGCTGGAGCGCCGACAAGGTGCGCGAGGAACTCGTCGCCAAGGCCGAGGGCCTGCTCCACCGCCCCGACGGTCAGGCACTGGGCGGTCGCAAGATGCAGGAACAGCTGCGCGCCCTGCGCGAGCAGTGGAAGCAGGCCGACCAGGGCGGCGCCCCCAACCACGCGCTGTGGAAGCGCTTCGACGAGGCCTGCAACCAGGCCCACAAGGTGGTCGAGGCCTGGCTGGAGAAGGTGCGCGCCGACGCCGCCGAGCACCGCGCGCAGCGCCTGGCGCTGATCGAGGAGCTCAAGGCCTGGGCTGCCGCCCATGCCGACGACGACCTGAAGTCGCGCAACCGCAGCCTGCACCAGTTCGCCGACCGCTGGCGCGATGCGGGCCACGTGAGCGAGAAGGTTTTCGCCGAACTGCAGCCGCAGTGGAACGAGGCCATGGCCGCCGCCCGCGGCCCGCTCGAGGCCGCGCAGAAGGCCAGCGTCGAGCGTCGCCAGCAGATGATCGCCGAGGCCAGCGAGCTGGGCGCTGCGCCGCAGTTGCGCATCGACGCCGTCAAGGCGCTCCAGCAGCGCTGGCAGGCCGAAGCCCAGGCGGTGCCGCTGGAGCGCCGCCACGAGCAGAAGCTCTGGGACGCGTTCCGCAAGCCGATCGACGACGCCTTCCAGCGCAAGACGGCCGATCGCGAGCGTGCCGCCGCGGCGCTGGGCGAACACGACCGCGCCGTGCTCGAGGCTTCCAAGGCGCTCGAAGCGGCCAACAGCACCGGCGACGCGCAGAAGATCCGCGCCGCCATGTCTGGACTCGAGGCTGCGCTGCGCGGTCAGCGCGCCGCCCAGTCGGCCCCGGTTTCCGAGGCGAATCCGGCTGCAGCGCCCGACGGGCCTGCGCAAGGCGCTACGGAAGTTGTAGCGCCCGGCCAGGCCGCGGCCGAGTTCTCGGAGAGTGCGCAGCTCAGCGACGAAGGCACGGCCGATGCGGGCAGCGCAGCACCCGCACCGGCACCGGCCGACCTGGTCGCGCCGGCGGATGGCGCCGACC
>NZ_CABFMN010000135.1 GCF_901875635.1 Xylophilus ampelinus
ATCAAGGTCGGCGCCACTGCACGAGGCGCCAGAGCAGCCAGCTCGCACAGCGCGGCGCTGGCGGGAGATGACCGGGTGTTCGATGCCGTCCTGAAGCAGTACGGCGCCTGGCGGGTTGGCTCCATTGAGCAACTCTTCAACGCCGGCTATGCGCTCTCGACACTCCCGAGGCCGTCCAACCAGACCGTTGGAGTACTGACCGTCTCCGGCGGCGTTGGCGCCCTCGTGACCGACGAGGCGGCTCGGATGGGTCTCGCGATGCCACCCATGCCACAAGAAGCCCAAGAGCTGGTGCTAGATCAAGTGCCCTTTGCTTCGGCGGCAAACCCTGTCGACATTACCGCCCAGGTCATGCACAGACCCGAACTGCTCGGCTCGACGGCTCGGCTCATGCTGGACCAAGGGGGCTATGGCAGCCTACTGGTCTTCCTGGCCAACGGCGTGCGCACCGACGCGGGGTGGCAGCTGCAGCAGGATCTTGCCGCAACGCTTCGCCGAGAATTTCCGGATCGAGCAGTCGTGTTCTCCGCGCTGAGCTCGTCCGAGCGCACTCGAACATTGGACGCGTTGGGATGTGCTTCCTTTGAAGATCCATCTTCGGCCATGCACGCCATCGCTGCACTGAGTCACTTCGCGGCGAAACACCCCCTCATGGCCGCGCCCGTCTTAAGCGCAGGCTCGCCCGCGGTTCGAGATGCATTGAACGAGCTTGAGGCCATGACCCTGCTGCGCCGCTATGGGATTTCAACCCCGCCAGCCGCCCATGCTGCAAGCGCCATCGAGGCTGTTGAAGCCGCGCGGCACTTCGGCTTTCCGGTCGTACTGAAGGTGTTGTCCGCAGAGGTGCAGCACAAAACGGAAATCGGCGGCGTCATCCTCGGCGTCACGGACGAGGCCGCTGTCCATGCCGCGTTCAGCTCGTTGCGCGAACGCTGGGAGATGCACATGCCAGAGCAGGAGTTCGAAGGCGTGGTGGTGGCGTCCATGATTCCTGGGGGCCTTGAGTGCATACTGGGTCTGCACCGCGACCCTCAGTTCGGACTGGTCGCTGTCTTTGGAATGGGAGGAATCCATGCCGAGCTCCTTGCGGACGTGACGGTCCGCAGATTGCCGCTATGCCCAACGCAGGCCCGAGAAATGGTGACCGGTCTGAAGTCCTCCGTGGTGTTCTCGGGCTATCGAGGATCGCCGCCTCTGGATGTTGCCGCGCTTGAGGCCGCGATTCTTGCGCTAAGCCGGTTTGGCGAAGAGTACGCGAGGGCGCTTCAGTCCGTCGACCTGAACCCACTTGTGGTTCGAGAAGTTGGCCGAGGCGTCATCGCTCTTGATGCCGTCGTCCAGTGGAGCAAGTGACCGCTGGGCGAGGGAGGCATTGATCCGCCGCCGGCAACCCGCTGGGCGGGCGCGCCAAACCGTCAATCGCGATCCGACAACGCACTACATGTCGGACACATCTCGCTGCTAGGGTGCCGTGCATCACCGCGGCGGCGCAAAGGCTCCCGCCCGCGACCGCGCTCACGGCCAGTGGCTCAGGCATTGAAGATGCGCAGTCTTTAGCGAAGGCGCCTGTACGCGCTGAAATGGCGGATGGCTAACAGCGGCTGGCCTATTTCCGAGTAGAGCAGCGCCGCGTTTTGATGCGCATCCAGCAGCAGTGGATCCAGGATAAGACTCTGCTCGTACGCAGCCAGCGCCTCACCCTTCCGACCAATGGCTTCGAGCGCCACAGCGTGGTTGAACAGAATGAGCGGATCGTCCTCGCAATGACGCCGTGCAACGCTATACAGAGATTCGGCCTCCTCGAAGCGCTGCGCTTCGCACAGCATGAAGCCGAGATTCAAGTAGGTGTGGGCGTGTGCCGGGTCATCGCGCAACAAGGCTCTGTAGCAGCGCTCGGCTGCCGACGAATCGACGTCCTCCAGGCCCTCCGCCTCTGCAAAACGGGCGTCTACCGCGAAATCGGTCGTGGTGCCCGAACCACCGGCGTCCTCCAAGCGGTGGATGGCGCCCGTGCTATCGGCGACCGCGAGCTCCAACATTATCTGGCCGCTGGTGGGTTCCCACCGGACAGACCCGCTGCGCACCGCAATCCGCCGACCGTCGTCCGAGCCAAGGCGCAGTCCGGCCGTCGACGCGTCCGGCGGAAGTCGGTGGCGAAAATGCCGCAGAGCGGCCAGGATGCGCCGCGTCGGGATGTTGGCAGCGCGCAACTCGAACGCTGAACGCAGCAGCACGGCGTCCTGGAATGAGTACCGGTACCTGCGCTCATGCACCACGGGAGACACGAAACCCAGGTCGACCAGCCGAGCAATGGCGTGGCGGCTCAGGCCCGATATGCGGCGGACTGCCGCCATCGTGTACGGGTGGGTCTCCACCGAGGCGGCCACGGCTATCCCCTGGCGCGCGCCCGGGTGGCCGGGGCCGTCTTGGGCGAAGACTTGGGCGCCCGCTTCGCCCCTGCCTTCACTGCGCCTCGCAGCGGGGTCACGACGGCAGCATCGTCATCCGTGGACTTCGGCTTGGGCACCCTGCCTTTGCCACGGCTCAGCGACGCCTTGAGCATTTCCGTCAGGTCAATCACTTCCCCGGCCGGGCGGTCTTCCGGGTGGTCCACGGCCACGATCTCACGGCCCTCGATCTTGGCGTCGATGGCGGCCAGGATCCGCTGCTTCTCCTCGTCCTCGAACAAATCGGCCTGGTAATGCTGCTCCGAGATCTGTTCGATGAGCTGGAGCGCCAGCTTGAGCTCGGCGGCGCTGGGCGTCGAATGCTCGATGTCCAGTTCGGCCATGGACCGCACCTCGTCGGCGTAAAGGAGCTGCTGCAGCACCAGACCTTCGTCTCGTGCGCGCACCTGGACCACATACTGCTTGGACTTCCAGGCCCACCGAGCGAGCGCGCACCGTCCGGATTTCTGCATTGCCGCCCGCAGCAGGTTGTAGGGCTTGCCGCCGCGCTTATCCGGGGCGAGGAAATACGCCTTGTCGTAGTAGATCGGATCGATCGCGTGCTCGGGGAGAAAGGACACGATCTCGATCAGGTGGCTGGCGCCCTCCTCCAGTGCCTTGAGCTCCTGCGGCTCGAAGATCACGTAGCGGTCCTTCTCGAACTCGTAGCCCTTGACCATTTCGCTTCGCGGCACCACCTTCTGCGTCTTTTCGGAGACGTATTGCTGGCGCACGCGGGAGCCACCGGGGGTCAGAAGGTTGAAGCGCACCGCGGACGAGGACTCCGTCGCAGCGAAGACTCTCACGGGGATCGACACGAGCCCGAAGCTCAGCGACAGGGAGGCGATGGAGCGGGCAGCCATGGTCAGGTCCTGGATCCTTTACGCGGGATGCTCAACATGCCAGATTCCGGGGCGGCCGGGTAGCGGCGGCCGCCGCGACACTCCAGGCCGGTACGAGGCGAGGACGCATGGAGATCCTGCGTCGCCTACGGCCCAGCACATTGCACCAAGAGGATGCGTTCAGTACGGACCCGGTCCGCAGGTCGCCCCCCTTGGGAGCCACGCTAGGCGGCCTTCCGCTCTGTAGCCGCTCGCTTCTTTGGCGCCGTCTTCCTGGCCGTCGGGCTCTTCTTCGTGGCCCTGGAGGCGCTGGCTTTCTTCCCGGCGGTCGTCTTTCGGCTGCTGCCGCCACCCTTGAGGCTGCGCTTGAGCAGCTCTGACAGGTCGATGACCTCGGCGCCTTCGCCCGGCGCCTCTTCTTCCGGCTCGATGACGGTTTCGGTCTCGCCGGCCTTCACCTTCTTCTGCACCAGTTCCATCACCTTGTGCTTGAACTCGTCTTCGAAGTCGCTTGGGTCCCAAGGCGCGGTCATCTCCTTGACCAGCTGAGCCGCCATCTTCGTCTCCGCCGCACTTGCCTTGGTGCTCTCGGGCGGCAGGTCAAGTCCATCCAGCGGTCTGACTTCATCGCCCCAGCGCATCAGGTTGAGCACAAGGGCACGGCCTGCGGGAACGACAGCCGCAAGGTGCTGCTTGGTGGCGATCACCACCTTGGCGACGCCGATCTTGCCAGTCTTCTGCAGCACGTCACGCAGCAGCGCATACACCTTCTGGCCCTTGTTGATCGGTTCGAGGTAGTACGGCCGCTCCAGGTAAACAAAAGGAATCTCTCCGGCGTCCACGAACTGCACGATCTCGATCGTCTGCGTCGTGCGCGGATAGACCTTCTCGATCTCCTCGGGCGAGACGATCACGTACTTGCCGTCCTCGTACTCCACACCCTTGACGATGTTGTCGCGGTCGATCTCCTTGCCGGTGCGCTTGTTGATTCGTTTGTAGCCGACCGGGTCCATTGAGCGCTTGTCCAGCCAGTCGAAGTCCACGCCGCTCTCCGTTGCCGCGGTGTGCAGACCCACCGGGATGTGGACCAGACCAAAGGTGATCGCGCCTTTCCAGAGGGTTCGTGTTCCGCTTGCCATCGAGTTGACTCCAAGAGATTGTTCGTGCGAGGACGCGGCCTCAGTGCAAAGCGGCGGCGCGCGCCGCTCTCCGCCCAAGGCCGTCTTGCAGGCAATGCTTGCGTCCTACCGCAGGGGCCGACGTAGGACCACAAGGCGACCGCAAGTCAGCGCGCCGCAGCGATTCTGGCCACCAATTAGGGTGCTGCCATGGTCATACGTACATCCAGCAGGAACCGACGCGAAGAAGGCACCGGAGACCGCCGCCGCAGCCTTCGGACGCCGAAGACGACGAACGTTAGGCATGTCGTTGCATTCGACCTCGCGACCTGGGACCATTTCTCGCGCGCTTACATCGCTCGCCAGACCGCGGAGGCGCGCTGCGACGCATGAGGCAAACCCATGGCACGGTCTGCGCGTTCAGCCAAGGCCTCCACGGCGGCCAAAGATCCGGCAGAGGCAACTCCGCTCGCGCGGTACTGGGCCAAGCGCGACTTCGCCGTCACGGCCGAACCAAAGGGGGACACGCCCGCCCGCACTCCGGCTCGCGCGCGTCTCCGGTCCGACAAGTCGGCAGCGGGTGATCTGAGCTTCGTCGTCCAGAAGCACGCCGCGAGCCGCCTGCACTACGACTTCAGGCTCGAACTCGATGGGGTGCTGGTGTCCTGGGCCGTTCCCAAGGGCCCCAGCTACGACCCGCTGGACAAGCGGATGGCCATCCACGTCGAAGACCACCCGCTGTCGTACGCTACCTTCGAGGGGACCATTCCGCCGGGCCAATACGGCGCCGGCAAGGTCATCGTCTGGGATCGCGGCACCTGGGAGCCGGTCGGCGATCCCCGCAAGGGCCTGGCCGCCGGCAAGCTGCTGTTTCACATGCACGGCGAGAAGCTGCAGGGCTTGTGGGAGCTGGTGAAGATCGCCAAGGGGGGCGAAAAGCAGGAACCCTGGATCTTGTTCAAGAAGCGGGACGAGTTCGCGCGCCCCAAGACCGAATACGACGTGGTCAGCGCCCTTCCGGACAGCGTGATGCGCGACACCGTGGGCGCGAAACCCACGAGGCACGCCCCGCCGAAGCCGACGCCGCCGCACAAGGCGCCGCGGCGGACGAAGTCGACGCGTGTTCCCCCACGGGAAGAGGCGGGCAGCATGCCACTGGCCGCCGCTCGGTCAGCCTTGCCGGCAAAGCTCGCCCCGCAGTTGGCCACATTGGCCGGCTCGCTGCCTGCCGGCGAGTGGATCTTCGAGATCAAGTTCGATGGCTATCGGATCATGGCGCGCTTCGAGAACGGCCGCGTGCGGCTGCTCACCCGGGGCGGTCACGACTGGTCAGACAAGATGCCAACGCTCGTGCGCGAGCTGCAGGCGCTGGGCCTGGCGTCGGGCTTCCTCGACGGTGAGATCGTGGTGATGGGCGCGAACGGCCTGCCGGACTTCAACGCGCTGCAGAACGCCTTCGACAAGGGCCGCGGCGCGGAGCGCATCGCCTACTTCGTCTTCGACGTGCCCTTCCTGGGCGGCTACGACCTGCGCCAGGTGCCGCTGCGCGATCGTCGTGCCGTGCTGCGCGGGCTGATGGCGAACCACAAGGGCGAGCATGTCCGGTTCAGCGAGGACTTCGAGGCCGACGCGGCGTCGATCCTGACCTCTGCATGCCGGATGAACCTGGAAGGGGTCATGGCCAAACGCGCGGACGCGCCCTACTCGTCGCAGCGCACGGAGTCCTGGCTCAAGCTCAAGTGCAAGCTGCGGCAGGAGTTCGTCGTGTGCGGGTACACGCAGCGCAGCGACGGGGCGGCTCAGGTGGGCAGCTTGTTGCTGGGCATTCACGGCGAGGGCGGCAAGCTTCTCCCCGCCGGCAGCGTCGGCACGGGATGGGACTCGCTAGAGGCCGCAGACTTGCTCAAGCGGCTCGAACCCTTGCGGCGCGACAAGCCGCCCTTCGACTCGGCCCCCGGCAAGCCCGGACGATGGTCGAGGCGCTCGAGCGCGGCCGAGGTGTGGGTCGAGCCCAGGTTGGTCGTCGAAGTCACCTTCGCTGAATGGACACCCGAGGGCCAGGTGCGCCACGCCTCATTCCTCGCGCTGCGAAGCGACAAGCCAGCGCGTGCCATCGTGCGGGAGGAGGCAAAGGCCTTCGCCGGTGACAGTGCCAGCCGAGGCTCGGCGCCTGCGTCAAAGGGCCGTTCGCGCGAGCAGTCGAACGCAGTGGGCAGCGTGAAGGTGAGCAATCCGGAGCGGGTGATCGACCCGTCCACCGGCCTCACGAAGCTCGATCTGGTGCGCTACTACGAGTCCATGGCGGACTTCATCCTTCCGCATTTAAAGGCACGCCCCGTTTCGCTGGTGCGCGGTCCCGAGGGCGTTGGCGGGCAGCTCTTTTTCCAGAAGCACGGCGAGAAGATCGGCATCCCGGGCATCACCGAGCTGGAGGCCAGCCTCTGGCCGGGCCATGCCGGCCTGCTCGAGGTCGCGAGTCCGAAGGCCCTGGTCGGCGCCGCGCAGATGAATGTCATCGAGTTCCACACCTGGAACTCGCGCAAGACCAAGATCGACCAGCCAGATCGCATCATTTTCGACCTCGACCCCGGAGACGGAACGACCTGGCAGCATGTGCAGGAGGCCG
Source organism: Xylophilus ampelinus (assembly GCF_901875635.1). Lineage (GTDB taxonomy): Bacteria > Pseudomonadota > Gammaproteobacteria > Burkholderiales > Burkholderiaceae_C > Xenophilus. The sequence goes on from NZ_CABFMN010000135.1 coordinate 7,034, forward strand.
CCGTCCTCGTGCGGACGCTCCTCACCGAGCTGGGCCTGCGTTCCTGGCTCAAGACCAGCGGAGGCAAGGGGCTGCACGTCGTCGTACCCATCGCGCCGCGATTGGGCTACGAGACGGTGAAAGGCTTTTCCAAGGCGATCGTCGTTCACCTCGCGCGCACCATCCCTTCACGTTTCGTCGCCAAGAGCGGACCGTCCAACCGGGTCGGGAAGCTGTTTGTGGACTATTTGCGCAATGGGCATGGGGCGACCACGGCGGCGGCCTTCTCTGCCCGCGCCCGACCCGGGCTCGGCGTGTCCATGCCGATTGCATGGGACCAGCTCGCGACGATCAAGGGCGGGGCCGAATGGACCGTTGCCACGGCCCGGGAGTACTTGTCATTCCAAACCAACGACCCCTGGTCGGACTACTGGAAGTGTCGTCAAACTCTCGGCGGGGCGATGAAGATGCTGGGGTTCAAGCGCTGAACTTTCTCAAGCGGCCGCAGGGCTGCGAGCTGCCCAGCGCCAGACTTGAGGCACGCCACGACCGTTCGATACTAAGCTTGGAGATGGTATGCCGCGCGCGCCGCGTGGAGGCATTGAATCTGCCATTCCCATGCGTCGCAGAGATGGAAGAAGAGCGCCCAACACAACGGTGAGGCGGCGGCGCTGTCTGTTGTCTCAGCGCACGGTATAGGGCCCGGGTAGGGAGGAATCTGCCACCCTGCTCGCAGCAATTCGGCGGCCATTTCGTAGGGCGTCAATACGGGCATGCGTCGAATGGGCATGGCCGTCGGGTATGACGTCTGCCCTCACATAGGAAAGTAGGCCGACAGCGCCAATCCGCCCCTAGGCTACGGTGATTCGATGCGCCTGTTGGACTACCCACCCATGCTGCTTCAGGAGAGTCCATTCGACTTCGCCGCTACGGGCTGGATCTATGAAATCAAGTTCGACGGCTACCGTCTGATGGCACTTGTTGACCGCGGCCAGATTGAGCTGCGCACACGAGGCGGAGCCGATGCGACAGACTGCTTCCCCGAAACTCGCGCCGCGCTCGCCAGCTTGGCCGGCGGCTCGCACGTGCTGGACGGTGAGATCTGCGTGTTGGACTCGCTCGGCCGCAGCGACTTCGACGTCCTCCAGGAGCGGGCTCGCATACGCCGGTGGTACAGAGGCGCGCCCGCCGTCGCCTACATGGCGTTCGATCTGCTGGTCGAAAATGGAAAGGAGCTCACTGCGGTGCCGCTCGAGGGCCGAAAGCTGCGTCTTGCGAATGTCCTGAATCCCGATCCTCTTGGCGTGGTTGCTCTCGATCACTTCAAGGACGGGAAGCAGTTGTTCGACGAGGCCGTACGACCACTCCAACGGAAGATCAAGCGCGATCAGAGCACCCCGCCGCAGCGGTACAGGCGCAAAAAGCATATCTAAGCTATGCGGCCGCGTCTGACCCCGTAACCGTCCTGGCCAACGCTCGCAACAGGTTTGCCATCCGCGCGAGTTGGCTACGATTCGGGATGTCGTCGGGCGTGGCTTTTTCGAGACGGGACCGGTATTTGTCGGTCATCTCAGCCCACCGGGCGAATTCTGGGCCGAGAGGGTGGTGGTAGTTCATCACTCACCCCTTCTTTTCGGGCTCGAGTATTCACCCCGCGGCGAAGCTGCGCTGTAGGGGCACGAGACTAAGGCGGGGCAGAAAGTGTGCACTAACACCCTAAGCCGTGCGTGTGAGAAGTGGTTCCGAGCTCGAATCGCTGCTCGATTTAGCCCCACGGGCAGCTCTTTTCGCGTCGCCTAGTTCCGATTGTCAGAAGTTCCAACGGGCCAACGCTCGCACGCTGCGCGGCTCCATCGGATGCACATGGCGGTCGTCGATACCCGATCCGCAGGCACCGCTGACCACCTCGCGTGCCGAGCACGAGGCATACCAGTACTCGATGTCGTTGCCCTTCTTGCCGGTCAGATTGAACACCTGCAGCCCGAGCGTCAGTCGCCGGTTGACCGCGTAGGTCGCGCCGAAGTTCAACACCGTCAGCGAGCGTGAGCGCACGGTGTCCAGCGTGTCCAGTGCGCGCGGGCCCATGTAGCGCAGCCGCAAGGAACTGGTCCACGGCCCGTGCTGCCACACCACACCGGCCGCGATCACGCGCTCCACCGCGTTGTCGATGTAGTTGCCTTCGCCGTCGGGTGCCAGCCCGCGGAACCGGGCGCGCGACAGGGCCGCATCGGCTTCGAGGCGCCAGTGCGGATCGACCTGCCAGCGCAACGTGGCCTCGATGCCCCGTCGCTTGCTCCCGCGCCCGGGCTCCGTCGTGCCGGCATCGCCGACGTACACCAGTTCGGAGTCGAGCTGCAGTTGCCACAGGGCGGCAGTCATGGTGAGACTTTCCCTCGGCTGGTAGCGCCAGCCGACTTCAGCGCCCCTCCCCTTGACCAGCGCAGGCACGCGCTGCGCGGCGTCGCCGCTCTGCGGATCAACCGTGATGGTCGCGCCGCGCACGTCGTTGCTGTGGAAGCCGACGCCGGCGTTGAGGTACAGCTCGTGCGCGCGCGCCACGGTCCAAGCCAGACCGGCCTTGGGGCTGAGCTGCGAATCGTGGCCGCGTCCGCTGTTGGCGGCGCCGAACACCGGCTCACGACCCTGCACCTCGTAGCGCAGCCAGTCGCCGCGCAGTCCCACATAGCCACGGACGGTGTCGGTGAAGTTGACGAGTTGCTGGCCGTAGACCGAAACGAGATCCTGCGACACCTGGTCGTCACGCACCGTGCCGATGCGCCCGCGGGCCACGGTCGGGTACAGGCCCACCTCGCCGATGCGGTCGCCACGCCACTGGGCGCCGAAGCTCAGGATGCCGTCCAGGCCGCCGAGCTTCACGGGTCGCATGTGCGAAGCCTGCGCGCCGAACACGCGGCGCCGGTCGGTCTGCTCGAACTGGTCGCCCTGCTCGGGGTTGTTGAGGAAATAGGTGAAGTCCGAGAACAGGTCGAAGCGGTAGTCGATCGCATAGGCGCTGAACTTCGTCTCGCCCTCCGGTCCCTTGTCGAACCACTGGCCCGACAGCGAAAGCCTGCGCGTGCGGCCACCATCGGTGGGGTTCAAGCTGCCGAAGCGCGAGAGCTCGCCGCTGTCGATCAGCCGCTCTGGCACCTGATCGGTCGAGTTCCAGCGGCTCTGGTAGGCCATGCCGGTCAGGCTGAAGCCACGAGAGGGCGTGCCTTGCGAATAGCGCAGCACTGCATTGGCCTTGCGCAACCGCTCGGGCACGTCCCAAGGGCCGTTGTTGCCTTCGAGCTCGATGGCGCCGAGCCAGGTCTGGTCCTGCACCGTGCGCGAGCCGGCCGCCAACATGCGGCGGAAGTTGTGCGAACCGAGCGTCACCTCGGCGAATGGGTTGTCGAGCGCGCTCACATAGTCGAGCGACGCGCTGCCCGCGAGCGAGAAGTCGCCGCTGTCGGCGAAGTACGGCCCCTTGCGATAGCGCACCCCCGAGACCAGCTCCGGAATGAGGAAGTTGAGGTCGGCGAAGCCCTGTCCGTGGCCGTGCGTCGGCATGTTGACCGGCATGCCGTCGACGGTGACGGCGAAGTCGGTGCCGTGGTCGAGGTTGAACCCTCGCAGGAAATACTGGTTGGCCTTGCCGTCGCCCGAGTGCTGCGTGGCGACGACGCCCGGGACGGCCTCGACGATGTCACCGGGCCGGAGCTTCGGGCGGGACTGGAAGGATGCTTTCTCGGCCGCGCCTTCGCTGGCGCTGTCGGCGGAGCCGATCGTCGCGTCGCGCGGTCCCTGGACCTGCACCTGCGGCAGGTGCGTCTGTGGCGTCGCGCTTGCCGGTGCCTGTGCCGGCGCCAGCCCGGCGAAGCCCGCCAGGGTCGCGCAGCAGGCCACGCCGGACGCACGTTTCCATCTCTTCATCTTCTCGTTGCCTGTGTATGAATATTTGTGAATTGTTCATACATTTCGACGAAGTGGGATACGCCATTTGGCCCCGGTGAGGCGAGGTGGGCCGCCGGGGCGCTCCTCCCGGTCCCTAGTTCAGAGGCCTGTAATGCGTGTGCGGCGCGCCGCCGTGCGTGTGTCGATGGCCGTGCGCATCCAGCGGCACGAGGTGGATGTTGCCGTGGCGCACGCCGCGCAGCGCGACCAGTTGCTGCGCACAGGCCTGCACTGCCGCGGTGGGGCCTCGCAGAACCACGGTTTCGAGGCAGTGGTCGTGGTCCAGGTGCGTGTGCAGGCTGGTGATGACCAGGTCGTGGTGGTCGTGCTGCAGGCCCAGCACGCGCGAGGTCACCGTCTGTTCGTGGTGGTCGTAGACGTAGCTCACGCTTGCCACGCACCAGGTCACCAGGGGCGCCTTCTTTCCTCCTCGACCGGCGCCGGGGTCGGCCTGCCCCAGGGTATCGCTTCCCAATCTCGAACGGATGAGGTCGCGCACGGCCTCCGATCGGTTCACGTAACCCTTGTCGGCGATCAGGCGGTCGAATTGATCGGCGAGTGCGTCGTCCAGCGAAATGGTGAAGCGTTGCATCGTCGCATTGTGCGATGCGGGCCGCACTGCAACTCAATCCTGCGCGCAGCGAGCTGCGACTCCGGCAACGAACTCCCCGAACTCCCAGGCTGCTAAAAAAAAGCCGATCTCGCTTGCACGCCACCTTCCATGAGCATGGGCGATGGCCTGGCCACACGTTTGCCCCCATGGCCTACACGCCTGGCCTGCCCTACGATGGAAGATGGAAGGGCTCGACCGCGACTGGGTGCGCGTCTTTGCAGGCGCGCAGCAAGATTCGACTGGGACTGGCCAAAAGATGAAGACTTCCAGGCCCTGAACGGCTGTCGCACCGCTGAGGCTCCTGGCTACTCTGACGGAGTCGAGCGATGCGTGTGCATCCAGAGCGTTTGACAGAGCACGACCACCTGCTCGCCGAGTCCGGACGGATCACCGCTGTGTCGCGCCAAGCAGCGCGGGGGTGCCGAGCTGTTATCAAGCGAGTAGAGCATGAACTCGCGCGTGCTCGTGCCACCTGGCAAGAGCTTCAACTGCAACGCGCGCGGCTCCAAAGCGGCGGTGCTGCCATGCTCCGTCACGGTTGTCGGCCATTGACGCCAGCCGGTCCAAGGGAGTGCGGCCCCGCGAACGCCAAGGACGCCGATCCCGGATTGCTCACGGTTCTTCAGCGCACAGCGCTCAAGCACTGCATAAACGGCGGCACGTTGGCAAAGTTTGGACTCAAGGGGATTCCCGCCGAGCTCACCCAGCGGGTGCTGGCCTGCTCCGTTCACACTGTGAAGTCACTTGAGCGACGACGATTGATCGAGCGCGCCGAGCCGGCGCAGTACAGGCTCACGGAGTGGGGGCGCTTGACTGCGCAAGCTTTGTAAGAAGAATTGCGCAGCACGGTCCTGGTGGGGCGGTGCGCCGATCCGAGCCGCGTCGCGAACGGCATTCCGGAATAGAGGCGCCTCCCCCAAACTCAGCGGCCAAGGGTCATCTTGCCATTCCTGCTCCTTGGCCTCCTCGGCCCCTCGACAACGCTTCGGCTTTGACCCGACCAGATCCGAGCCCGCAAATATCGACCCTGTGTCCGCAGTCATGATCCTGTGCCCTCGCCCAGCGGTCCATGGCGGCTTGCCATCCCTCAAGAGGCGGCGCGGGATCAGGCTCTGCTCCAGCAAGCTTTGGTAGACCGTTTGCGCCTCGCTCCCTTCGGCCAGGGTCCGCGCGACTGGAGAGTGCACGCACCGCAGAAATTGCAGGCCTCTTCGTGGAATGACATGCGTAGGACTTCTGTTCTACAGAAGTCCTGCGATCTGCTTTCTAGGCTGTCATTTGCAAGCCGCTCAAGCAGCGTGGATCCCTAGTCCGCTTCGGCTTGCTTGGCTCCCCATGCGGTTGGCCTTTTTATTTCAGCGCGACCCGGAACGCAGGCGCTTGCGGAACGCCAGGTAGGCAGCGATCAGGGCGGCGTCCTTAGAGGGATAGCTTTCGTCGTCTGCAGGCAGTTCCACGTAGCGATTGGACCCGGCGCTGCTGGCAATGTAGACCCAGCAGAACTCGTCTTCGCCCACCGCATGGACGGCGATGCCGGTGACCACGTACGAGGGCGATCCCTCCTCCGAGGGAGATGAGTGGGTGGTCCGCGCTTCAGGCATGGCGAAGTTTGCTGCTCAATGCTCCCCGCCGAAAAGACATTCCTCACGAAATCAGCAGCGCGCTGCGAGCGCGCCGTGTGCTTCATAGAGCATGAAGTGATTCACGTTCGATTCACAAAATGCTACCGCATATGGACTTGTCCTACAAAGCATTAGCTCGTCGGTACCTCAACTTATTGGCACCACGATGAGACGGAGGTGTCATGGAACATTCGCATCCGCTTGGAGACGATTTTGCCCGATGGGTGGAACTGACGGATGACTACGAGGCGCGTCTGGCGCATGCCTCGCCCGAGGAGATGCCTGATCGCAACGGGCTTGCCAGCCTGGCCCGGCACCTGCGCGAACTGGCCCGGTCGGCCGCCACGTGGAACCACAAGCCGGGCGTGGCCCACTAAGGGCCGGCCGCTCAAAGATGGCTCTACTCACATTCGGCCCCGGCCTGAAGCTGTCCAAGGCCCCGCAGTTCGAAGCGCGTTTCCGTCTGGGTCAGGCCGCGCCGGTGACCGGTATCTACCAGTGCGTCGGTTGCGGCTTCGAGATCGTCCGCGTGGCCACCAGGCTTCTGCAGTCGCGAGGCGATCCCGGACTGCCACGCCACCCGCGTGAATGTCCACAGATGTCATGGCGCCTGCTGGCGCAGGCAGAACAGAAGCCAAAGCCAATACCTGCAACAGCTGCGCACAAACTCCAACTCGCTGCCAAAGACCCGACGCATCAGCCTGCCATGCAATACGCAGCTAGGTCACCTGCACAACCAGCACCATGACTCTGCTGATTGGGAAGCGACCGGCTGACAGTCTTGTGGCGTCGTGGTGCGGCAGTCTTCGTATGGCAGTTTTTTTTGGGCTGTAGTGACGCCGGCGCAGAGCCCTTTGAGCTACATGACTTCTCTGCCGGACAAGGAACGATTCGACACCGGGGACGAGGCTTGGGTAGCCGGCTACCTGTTCATGCGCAAGAGATTGCGTACGCGCGGATAAGCGAAGCAAATGCCGGGGCGACTTGCCTGAACCTGAGCGAGGGGACATGAAGTCGTGCCGACCATCGCTCAGCTGACGCTTGGCGCTGGGGCGCAACAGAGCATGTCGCACTGCAGCGAACGATTTTGTGTAACGGTCGACGCTTTTAAGGCCGAGTTGGGAATACTGTATGGATGTACAGCATTCTAGCCGGCGATCTCCAGGAGCCTCCACCCTATGCGGAGCTGTACTGCCGCTCCAACTTCACTTTCCTGACCGGCGCCTCGCAGCCAGAGGACTTGGTGGAGCGCGCGGCGGCCAAGATGTACAGCGCCCTGGCGCTGACCGATGAATGCACAGTCTCGGGCGTGGTCCGCGGTCATCTCGCGGCCCGGGAAAACGGCCTGCACTTCATCGTCGGCTCCGAACTTCTGCTCACCACAGCCGGTGGCGCCGCATTTGCACGGGTCGTCTTCCTAGCTGAGAACCGGGCGGGTTACGGGAACCTCTGCGAGCTCATCACCCTCGCGCGCACCCGCGCGGCCAAGGGCAGCTACCTCGCCCAGGTCGCTGATGTCGAGGGCAAGACCACGAAAGCGGCGCACCTGGCGGGCATGCCGGGCTGCCTGGCACTGATCCTGCCGGAGCGAACAGCCAGCGTGGAATCGCTGTTTGCGCAATGCATGTGGGCTCGCACCTGGTTTCCGGACCGCGCCTGGGTGCTCGCCCCGAGGACTCTGGCCTTGGGCGAAGACCTGTATCTGTGGACCATCGAACAGGCCGCCCAGCGCTCCGGCGTCCGGGTGGCAGCAACGTGCAGCCCGCTCATGCACACGCGCCTGGCCAAGCCGATCCTGGACACCCTGACTGCCGTGAGGCATGGCTGCACCGTCGAGGAGGCGGGGGTGCGGCGCTTTCCCAACGACCACAACTACCTGCGCGGTCGTGCCATGCTGATGCGGGAATTTCCGGAAGAATGGCTCCGCGAGACAGTGGCCATCGCCGCGCGCTGCACCTTTTCGCTCGAGGAATTGCGCTACGAATACCCGGAGGAAATCGTGCCGGCAGGCGAGACGCCCGCCTCGCACCTGCGCAAGCTCACCTACGCAGGCGCCGAGCGCCGGTTCCCCGGCGGTCTGCCAGCCAAGGTGCGTGCCCAGATCGAGCACGAACTCGGCACCATCGCGCAGCTGAAGTACGAGGCCTACTTCCTGACGGTCGAGGACATCGTGCGTTTCGCGCGCGGCGAAGGGATCCTGTGCCAGGGCCGCGGCTCGGCCGCCAACTCGGCGGTCTGCTACTGCCTCTTCGTGACCGAGGTGGACCCGGGCCGCATGAACGTGCTGTTCGAGCGCTTCATCAGCGTGGAGCGGCGAGAGCCGCCGGACATCGACATCGACTTCGAGCACCAGCGGCGCGAGGAGGTGATGCAGTACATCTACCGCAAGTACGGCCGCCATCGCGCTGCCCTCACTGGCGTGATTACGTCCTACCGCACGAAGTCCGCGCTCCGGGATGTGGGCAAGGCGTTGGGTTTCCCGCTCGACGTGGTCGAGCGTCTGGCCAAGACCGCCTATGGCATCGAGGGCCAGAGCTGGATCTGCGATGCCTGCCTGGTCGAGAACGGGCTGGACCCCCGGGCCAGGAAGGTGCGCCAGTGGCTGGCGATCGCCAACGCCATCCGAGGCTTTCCTCGGCACCTGAGTCAGCACACCGGCGGCTTCGTCATCGCCCGGGACAAGCTCAGCCGCCTGGTGCCGGTGGAGAACGCTGCCATGGAAGACCGCACCGTCATCCAGTGGGACAAGGACGACCTCGATGCCCTGGGCCTCATCAAAGTCGACGTCTTGGCGCTGGGCATGCTCAGCGCGATCCATCGGGCACTGGACTTCATCGCCGGCAAGCGCGGCCACCCTGTCGGCATGCAGGACGTGCCGGCCGAGTGCCCGGTCACCTACGCCATGATCCAGAAGGCGGACACCGTGGGCGTCTTCCAGATCGAGAGCCGGGCCCAGATGACGATGCTGCCGCGGTTGAAGCCCGAGCGCTTCTACGACCTGGTGGTCCAGGTGGCCATCGTCCGGCCTGGGCCCATTCAGGGCGGCATGGTGCACCCCTACCTGCGCCGCCGCGCAGGCGAGGAAGCCATCGAATACCCCAGTGACGACATCAAAGTCGCGACCGAGCGCACGCTCGGCATTCCGCTCTTCCAGGAACAGGTCATGCAGATCGCCATGCTGGCGGCGGATTTCACGGCGGGCGAAGCCGACCAGTTGCGCCGGGCGATGGGGGCCTGGCGGCGCAAGGGTGGACTCGCCCCGCACCAGCAGAAGCTGGTCAAGCGCATGCTGGCCAAGGGCTACACGCAGGACTTCGCGGACCGCATCTCAAAGCAGGTGGAAGGATTCGGCAGCTACGGATTCCCGGAAAGCCACGCGGCCAGCTTCGGCCTGCTGGTGTACGTGAGCTGCTGGATCAAGCGCCACCATCCTGATGCCATGCTGGCCGGCCTGCTCAACAGCCAACCGATGGGCTTCTACGCGCCGGCGCAGCTCGTGCGGGATGCCAAGGAGCACGGCGTCGTCGTGCGCCCGGTGGACGTCACGGTCAGCGACTGGAAATCGACCTTGGAGGAGCCGGCGCAAGGAGAGGCGAACCCGCGCTGGGATGCCACCTTTGAGGAGCCGATTCGCGCGGTACGCCTGGGCATGGCCCAGGTCATCGGGATGCGGGAGGGCGCCGCGATGCGCATTGTCCAGGCGCGCAAGGCCGGCCCCTTCACGGGCGTCGAGGACCTCGCGCGCCGCGCGCAGCTCGACGCACACGATCTGCGCTGCCTTTCCGGCGCAGACGCGCTGCGCTCGCTGGCTGGCCATCGGCCCAACGCGGTCTGGGAAGCGGTAGGGGTCGAAACGCGCCCGACTGAGCTCTTGAAAGACGCCCCCACGATCGAGGAGCACACCGCCTTCGACGTCCCGACCGAAGGCGCGGACATCGCAGACGACTATGCCTCGACGGGCCTCACGCTGCGCCGCCACCCGCTCGCCCTCCTCCGCCCGCAGCTGTCGCGGATGGGCATCCGCACCGCCGAGGAGTTGCGCCAGACCGCAAAGGATCGGGACCAAGTGCGCGCGAGCGGCATCGTCACGCACCGACAGCAGCCGAGTACCGCAAGCGGCGTTATCTTCGCAACCCTGGAAGACGAGACTGGCACGGTGAACATCATCGTCTGGCCGAGCGTGGCGGCAGCGCAGCGCCAAGCGCTTCGCGGCTCAATGCTGCTGAGCGTCCAGGGCACGTGGCAGGCCGAAAAAGGCATGTACTCGCTGATCGCGCAGAAGCTGGTCAACCACGACAAGCTGCTCGGTCGGCTGCGCGCGACAAGCCGGGATTTCCGGTAGCGATCCATGACCGCTTAAGACTGTGAGCAGCCGGTCGTTTCTCCGAAGATGAACGACTGCTGCCTGAAAGAGTGGCCAGTCGAGCCCTGCCGCAGGCTGGTTCGAAGAGCTCAAGACCTGACACGACCAGCGTGGTTACCCTTGGACAGACGTGTCGAGAGCGCGCGCTGAGCGTACGCGAGCTGCGTGGCCAAGTCATGGTGATGCCTTGCCTTGATGGCCTCGATGTCCGCATTCAGCCAATGCGTCAGCTCCTTCCTGCCGAGAAAGCGGGCGATGGACAGCACGGCGGCTGCTATTGAGCCGTCCGCCAATACGCCTCAGATCCACGTCACGAGCATCTCACGCAGATGCTTACGCGAGCATATCGCCCGGCCCCGGCATGCCGAAGTGGATGGCCAAACATTCGGTCGTTGAGTCGTGCGGACATGCCGCATCGGTGCATGCCCGCGATCAACTGTCCGGCGTATCGGCAGCGCGTGGAATCGGAGAACTAGCCCACCCTCGATCGATACGCTTTCCTGCTACATTTCTCTGAAAAACACCGGAGCAAGGAATGACCACTCAGCATGGCGATGGCGCCAAGTCCGAAGCCGCCCTCACTCTCGAAGATCTGATGCAGAGCGAATCCGCAGTGCTGCGTCGCATCAACGAAGAATTCCAGCAGGACGAGGGTAACGCGATGGCATCGCACAACTCGACCACGAACGGTCACAACTCGTCCGGTACGCACACATCCCACACATCCGCGATCGGCGAGAACGTGCTGAAGTGATCCTGTGCTACAGCATAAGGCCGGCTTTTCGCCGGCCAGCTTCCTCGCGACCGTCGTAAAACTCTGCGCGCGCGACGGCAACATTGCCGTGATTCCCGAGGCTGCTCGTTTCGCCTCTGGGAGGAAGCACGTCCTGCGGATCGTGATTCCGACCGGCGCGCGTGACGAGTACATCGGCGAGATGACGGCAGTGGGGGTCTTCGCTACGGCACGCGAACTTGCCATCGAGGCCTCGGACGGTAGCTGGAGCACGATCGGAGGTGAGGCTTCGCCGCCCGCCGCGCCGAGACCGGACTCCGGGCTCGTAGGGCTGTATCTGGCTCGCGACGCGGCGACCTCCCGCGCAGTCGCGTCCGCCGATGCAGAGGATTCGGGCGCCGCAGGCGAGCTTTTCGGCTATCCGGCGTGCTGCGTGGCGGCGGTCGGCGAACTCGGTGCGGCGGCCGGCGCCTGGCCGCAGGCTCTGGTCGAGCGCAGCGGGAGCCCGGACGGCTGGTCGGCCGCCGCCAACCGCATCGTCGCGGACTGGGGCGCGGTGCCGCCCGTGGGCGAACTCTTCCCATGCTCGCTGGCGTGCAGCCATGCGATCCGCATCGGTCATGAGGGGCACCATGCGCTAGCGTCCTTCGGGCTTCACCGCTTGGCGCAGCGCATCAGGGATGAAGCGACGCGCGGCTGGCTGCTCTCGGGTGGGCGCGCGCGTCCCTCTACCGGCGAAGGCGCCATGGCGCTCGCTTGGCGATAGTCGTGGGCGCGACGCACGCCATCAACGAGTTCATCGTCAAGGTTGCCTCTCGCTGCAACCTGGACTGCGACTATTGCTACGAGTACCACTCCGGCGACGAGAGCTGGCGCAGCATGCCCAAGCTCATGTCCCCCGATACGGCCCAGTATCTCGCGTCGCGGATCGCAGAGCATTGTCGCGAGCATAGGCTCGAGAACGTGTTCATCACGTTCCACGGCGGTGAGCCCGCAATGGCAGGCGCTGCGCGTCTCGATGACTACATCGAGATATTTAAGGCGGAGGCGGGCAAGGATTTCGATATCGTGTTCACCATGCAGACCAACGCGACCTTGGTTACGGACGAACTGTGTGCACTAATTCGGCGCCACAACGTCCAGGTCAGTGTCAGCATAGACGGCAACAGGAAGCACAACGACCGTCACCGGCTGGACCATCGAGGGCGCTCCACGCACGATCGAACCTCCCGAGGCATCGCTAAGCTTCGAGCCGAAGTCGGGTCACGCCTGTGCGGGATACTGGCTGTGGTGGACATCCACACCGATCCGTTGGAGGTGTTCGACGCGCTCGCCGCCTACGGGGTGTCGTCCGTGGAGTTTCTGCTTCCCCACCACAACTGGGAGCGAGAACCGCCGAGGCTGCATGGGACGGGGCACGACTACGGCAGCTGGTACCTTGAGATCTTCAAGGCCTGGGTTGGAGGCCGTCACTCGCATCTGAACATCCGGTTTTTCACACACATCCTGTCGCAGCTATCGGGACGGAAGGGCCTGTACGAGGCCATGACGCTCGAACCCGTTTCGCTCGTGACGGTGTGACGGTTAACACCGCCGGCGAGTACGAGGCCGTCGACTGCCTGAAGAGCACCGGATCGGGCGCGCAGCGCCTCGGCCTTTCGGCGCGGGACACCCCCGTTTCGGCCCTGCTGCGCCATCCGGCCATCGAGGTGCGCCAGCAAGGGGTGGCGCAGCTTGCCCCCAAGTGCGTGAGCTGCAAGCATCAGGCTGCCTGCGCCGGCGGCTACTACCCGCACCGGTTCTCGGCCGATATGGGATTCATGAACCCGAGCGTCTACTGCGCTGACCTTTACTGGCTGCTCGACGAGATCACCGCTCACGTCAAATCACTGGTGCCCAATGCCCGAAAGACTGCTTCAGCTGGTACCGCCGCACCTTCTGCGTGAGGCGAGCGCGCGCGCGTTCGGCATCCGTACGAGCCATTTCTTCGACACATGCGTGGGAGGCGGCAGCCTGCCCGACGCCGACGTCCGGAACTTCGTCGCGTCGGGAGGCCCGAAGCTCATCGAAGAGAGCTCATCGGCGCGGGCGTGGCAATGGAGCGTGCGCAAGCTCGACCGGGCCCTGCGTTCCGGGGGCTCGGCCATTCCGCTGGACGCCATGGACCACATTGAACTCGATTCGACGCGCTCCGGTCGATTGCCCGAACTGCTGTTCTGGCAGCTACTCGTGCTTCTGGCGAGCCAGGCCCTGGCTGGTGATCGGTCCTTCGAATGGAGCGTGGACTATCCGCCGCCGAAATCGCTTTACCTGCCCGGAACAGGCCGGCTCGACCTGAACGACGAGCCGCTGCCGGGCCGATACCGCGTGTCAGTCGACCGGGGGTGGTTCCAGTTGTCCTCAAGCGCCGGGGGCGTCGTCGCAGCGCTGGACGCCATGGCGGCTTGCGGCAGCCCGACGTCCGGCTTTGTGCCGGCGCTGCGGATCGGCACGAACAGCTGCCTGGCGTTTGACGACCACGCGTTGCGCCGCCAGTACTTCCAGCCATTTCCTTTGTTGCTGGGCCGTCGGGCGAACCTCGAGTTCTCCCGGCAGATCGGTCGCTGCTGGGATGCACTGATTGCCGAAGGGCCGCCGGGGTTGGACGCCGTGCTGGGCCTGTGTGACTCGCTCATCGGGCTGTGCAGCCTCACGGAGAGCGTCGGCAGCGGGAGTCGCGAGGAGGCACTGGGGCTGGTATTCCTGCCGGCGGGGACCGACGACGAGAATCTGGCTGAATGCCTTCTGCACGAGGCGCTCCATCAGTACCTGTTCCACGTCGAGGAGTCGACCGATCTCTTCGCGGAACACAGCAGCAAGGCGGAGAACTTCTATTCGCCGTGGCGAACGGATGGACGGCCGCTTCGAATGGTGCTGCACGGTGCCTTTGTGTTCTCGGGGGTCGCCAACCTGCACGTGCGGTGGCATCGCTCGCCCGGCAGCTTCGAAGGAAACCTGGCCACCGCTAGTCGCCGGGTTGAGGAGAGCCTTGTGGCACTCGACGTGGTGAAGCGCCATGCACTGCTCACGCCGGTCGGGCAGAAGATCGTGCGGGCCATCGACGCCGAGCTGGCGCATTCCCAGGCCTACTTGGCCGACGCCTTCGACGACCCGAACGCGCGAAGCATCGCGCAGCAGCGCAGGCATGAATTTCCCGAGCTCGTCGCCTGAGCAGGTCCGCCGACGCTATGTCGTCGCGCTTCTGGGTCTGCTGCAACGGCAGGTTTGCGAGGGCGTACGCGGCGCCGAAGCCCTGCGCACGCCGGTGGACCGGTTCCAGGCCGCGGGCCAGCGTGAAGCCGATCTTTGCCTCACGGCGCTGTTCACGCTGGCTCCTGACGATGCGCAGCGCGCCCTGGATGCTGTGCTTGCCGACGCCGCGCAGCCATCCCCTCGTGTCGGTGCGGTGCGAAGGCCCCGGGTGCTCGGTCCGGATAGTGCGCTTGCGGTCGCGCTGGGGCGTCGGGCGGAGACAGCTGCGGTCGCAGATTCCTGCGATGCCTGGCGCGACGCCTGGCAGTTGCTCGTGGACGTCGACCACCCAGGCGCGTCGCTCGTTTCCGCCAGTGTTCTGAGTCTGCTGGGCTTGAAGGGGGCGTACGGCCACGTCCGCGCGTTCTCGGACCCGAAGCTGCCTGGTTTTCTGGCGATCGGCGTTAGCAACCCGCCCGGCGTGGTGGCGGAGCAGCTTGTGCACGAGAGCGTGCATACCCACCTGTGGTGCTATCTGCAGCTCAATCCCGGCGTTGCCGACACCTTTGGAGCGCTCTTCGGCGCCCACTCGAACTACGTGAAGCGCGCGCGCTCGGCGGTGCGCATCGCCCATGGTGCGCTCAGCTATGGCGCCGTCTGTTCCTTCTGGCTGGCGGTGCGACAGGCCGGGCTGTGCGAGATCGCGACTGGTGTCGCGGAGCTCGAAGCCAGGAGCCTGGTCGATCAGCGAATTGAGACCCTCCGTCTGCGTGTAGGGACGTCACTGGCGGCCCTGCGCAACATCTGCAGGCAAGGCGAGTTCCAGGCGCTCGCCGAAGCCGCGGGCTTGCTCTGGTGCCTGGCCGCGGTCCCTGTCCGGTATCTTGGCGCCCCCGATGTCGAGGCGCAGATGCGTGCCATCGCGTCCTCGGATATGGGTGCCATCTCCAAAGCTGAGATTATTCTGGCCGTGATGGGCCACAAGCAGACTCGTTCGGTCCTGCCGGTGGATCGGCTCGCATTCCTGGACGACTTCGCGCGCGCTGGCGGTCGCTACGTCATCGGGCGGGAGGCTGTGGTCTCTGCAGCAGACGACCAGTGCGCCGGCTTCTCGAACGTGGTGGCGTCCGCGCAGCCGCTGGACGGTGCTGGCCCTGGCACGGACGTCTTCGTGTATTTCGGCCAGCAGCTGGACGACATCGAGCAGACCGCCCGGCTGGATGCGGAGAACGGCGCTGGAACTTGCCTCGGGATTCCGGCCTGCTGCCAGGAGTGGTTTCGCAACCACTGGGAAGCCGCGCGGACGCAAGGGGGCGACCTGTTCGCCCGGTTACTTCTGGCCCAGCCGCCGATCAGCGACTGCTTCGCCGAATGCAACGCCGCCGGCATGTACGTGGGGAGGGGGCTTTGCTGGCACTTCCCTTGTTCGCCGACTTGCGAATTCACGCGCGCCACCGTCCGTCTGCGCGCGCAGTTGCTTTCTGGCGTCGTCCCCGCGCTGGCCGAGCAGCTTGTCGCCGAACAGCACGGCGTGCTGCTTTTCAGCAGCCTGTCGGGCTACTGCTTCCTACCTGCCGCCTCTCTGGAAGATCCCGTTCCGGCCGAGGCGAGTTGGACGAACGGGACCTCGTTCTCGCCGGAAATCGGAGGTGATGGACCGGCTAGGTGGGTCGCGCGGGCACCGAGCGGCGAGGCTCGCCGCGTCCTGTGCTGCAGTTGAGCAGGCGCGCGTATTCTCTTCTCTTGTCCTGTAGCGCCGGTCCACATTTCGGGCCTGGTTCGGATTGGGGGCATCGACAGTCATCTAAGTGTCTTGTTCGCGCTGCCGTTGCTCTTCGTCCTTTCAGCTGTTCGCGCAACCTCGCCAGCTTTTCGTGGTGGGCATCGGTGGAGACGGTCAACTGGGACGAAGCCTTGCTGGCATTCAGGTCCCGTATGGCGTCGGCACCGGTGAAACGCCCAACGATCCATTGCTTCCCAGGCCGCCGAAAGCGACGAACGGAGAAACGGCCCACACGAAGGAAAGAGTGAGCAGGTCCATTGGGGACTCCAGCACGCTTATCGGATGTCGGATGCGAAGCCGAGCTAGCCGAGATGGCATAGGCCCGACTCCCTTCTAGGGAAGGTCTGAACAAGGCCGATTCGCGGATACGCTCGGCGCAACAAGTCGGCGCGTGACCAGGAAAAGCCGCTC
>NZ_CABFMN010000136.1 GCF_901875635.1 Xylophilus ampelinus
GCCTACTGCCGCTGGGCCCGCCGCGGCGGCCGCCGGCGCGGGCACGGTCGGTGCCGGCAAGCCCGGCCTGGACGCGCGCGGCAACGTGGTCGACTCGTCCAAGGTCGAGGCCGGCAGCGGCCGCAGCGTGAAGGGCCTGAACGGCTACGACGGCGAGATCACCGGCAACCCGGGCCCGGGCAGCAAGTTCGGCCAGCTGCAGATCGGCATGTCGGCCTTCCAGGTGACGAGCCAGATCGGCCCGCCGACCGACCAGGGCGCGTACATGACCGGCAAGGCGTGGATCCCCTTCTACTTCGGCGCCGACCGCCACCGCTTCGAGATGGTCTACAAGGGCCAGGGCCGGCTGATCTTCGCTGGCGGCAGCGTGGGCGACTTCAGCAACGGCTACCTGATCTGGATCATCCACAACCCGAACGAGCCGGGCACGCGCTGAAGACGCGGGGCGCTCAGGCGGCCGAACCCTCGGCCGCGTGGCAGCACACGCACAGCTTGTTGCCGTCGGGGTCGTGCACATAGGCGCCGTAGTAGTTCGCGTGGTAGTGCGGGCGCGGGCCGGGTGGCCCGTCGCAGCGGCCACCGAGCGACAGGGCCAGGGCATGCACGGCATCGACGGTGGCGCGGTCGGGCGCGAGCAGCGCCACCATCTGGCCGTGGCCCGGCGTCGCGGGCTGGCCGTCGAAGGCCGTGCCCACGAGCAGCAGCGGCCGGTCGGCGTCGGCGGCCTGCCAGCCGCACCAGTGCTGCACCAGCGGCGGGCTCTCGCCGGCACGCTCGACGAAGCGCAGGCGATGGCCCAGCCGGGCCATCAGCGGTTCGTAGAAGGCGAAGGCGCGGTCGAAGTCGGTGACGCCGATGAAGACATGGGACAGCAGCATGGCCCGAGCTTAGGGGCCAGCGCTGCGCCTGCATAGGTATCCCAGACCGAAAAGTGCAATCGGCCGCCAGCGCCCGCCAGATGGGCGCTGTGGCCGAAATCGTCACATTCGTTACGACCTGCCGCGGGGCGATTCAGCGGTCGAGGTCGGCGCCGTCCGCCAGCAATTTGGCCTGCAGCGCCGACACGTCGACCTCCGCGAAACGGCCGCTGCCCAGCGACGCCGCCGCCGTGCCCGCGGCCTGCCCCATCACGAAGCAGCCGCCGCTGGCACGCGCCGCCGACTGCCCCTCGTGCGTCATCGATGCGCAGCGCCCGGCCACCAGCAGGTTGTCGACCGCCTGGGGCACCAGCATGCGCCAGGGCAGGTGGTTGTAGGCGTTGTCGGCATCGCGCGGGAAGGCCCATTCGATGCGGCCGTCGGCGTGCATCTCCATCGGCCAGGCGTTCAGGCCGATGACGTCGTCGAAGCGCGCGCTCGAGAGGATGTCTTCGCCCGCCAGCGCGTAGGCGCCTTCGATGCGGCGCGTCTCGCGGATGCCCACCTGCGGCGCGATCTCGACGATGGCCGATTGCGCGAAACCCGGCACCTCGGCCTTCAGGAAGCGGAAATACTCGGCGATCTGGCGCCGGCCCTCGAGCTCGCCCTCACTCAGCTCGCGCGCATCGACGCCGTTCATCGCCTTGCCCTGCGCATTGCGGATCTGCGTGACGTTGGCGCGCCATTCGCGCGGGTCGATGTTCGGCCGCAGGATCGCGCCCTCGCGCGGGAATCTGTACATGCCCGGCTTGGCGGCCTCGACCTCGGCCATGCGCTCGTTGATCGCCTTGAATTCGCCCACCGACGCAAGCGCCGGCTGCGCGTCGACCTGGCCGATGCGGAACATGGTGGTGGGGAACAGGCCGCTGCCGTGCCCGTCGCCGACCGCGAAGGGCACGCCGGCAAAGGCGGCCACGTCGGCGTCGCCACTGGCGTCGATGACGGCATTGGCGCGGATCGCCTGGCGGCCGGACTTGGTCTCGACCACCACGGCCTGCACGCGCGTGCCGTCCATCAGCACGGCGGCGGCCCAGGCGTGGAAGAGCAGCTCGACGCCCGTAGCCGCCATGAGCTGGTCGGCCGCGATCTTGTAGACCGAGGTGTCGTACGAACGCACGCGGATGCGCCCGCCCATGCCGTCCTGCGGCTTGTTGAGGCCGCCCAGCGCATCGATGCGCGCGAGCAGGTCGTCGGCCACGCCGCGCACGAGCTGCTGCATCTCGCCGCGGCGCTTGCCATACAGGCCCGCGAAGTTGGTGACGCCGCCGGCCGTGCCCATGCCGCCGAGGAAGCCGTAGCGCTCGACCAGCAGCGTGCGCGCACCGTGCTTCGCCGCGCTGACCGCCGCCGCGATGCCGGCCGGCCCACCGCCGACCACGACGACGTCGTAGTCGCCGAACACCGGCAGTTCGCGTGCCGGTTCCTGTAGAACTGATTTCATGGGTTCCTTTGACAGCACCCAGGCCGTTCGCGCTGAGCCTGTCGAAGCGCTGCGCAGGGCTACGACAGGCTCAGCCCGAACGGGGGTGCGGCACGAACGCTGCAGGCAAGCCGCGCCGCGCGCCGATTACTGGATTTTGATGCCGCGCGACTGGATGATCTTGGTCATGATCGCCGCCTCGTCCTGCACGCGCAGGCGCATGCCTTCGGGCGAGGTGCCCACGGGCTGCCAGCCGCGGTCGAACAGGGTCTGGCGCACGTCGGGCATCTTCATGACCTGGGCCACCGCCTCGGTGATGCGGGTGCGCGCGGCCGGCGACAGCTTGGCCGGGCCGAGCAGCGCGGTCCACACCTCGAGGTTGGCGTCCTTCACACCCAGGTCGGCCAGCGGCACGTAGTCGGGCGCCAGGGTGCTGCGGCCGCTGGTCAGGCCGATGGCCTTGACCTTGCCGGACTTGACCTGGGGAATGGCGATGCCCGGCGGCACCAGCGCCATCTGGATCTGTCCACCGACCATGGCCGTCACCACCTGCGGGTTGCCGGCGTAGGGCACGTGCTGGGCCTGCAGGCCCGGCAGGCGGCTCTTGATGAGTTCCATGCCCAGGTGGCCCACCGAACCCACGCCGACGGAGCCGTAGTTCCACTTGTCGCCCGAGGCCTTGGCGGCGTCGAGGAAGGCTTTGCCCGAGGGCAGGTCGTTGGTCGCGATCAGCACCAGCGGTGCGGTGGCGATCAGCGACAGGTAGCTGAAGTCCTTGGCCGGGTCGTAGGGCAGCGTGGGGTACAGCATCTTCGACGAGGTGAGATTGCCGTTGATGACCATGCCCAGCGTGTGATCGTCGGTGGCCTTGGCCACCGTGTCGGCCGCGATGTTGCCGGAGGCACCCGGCTTGTTGTCGACCACCACGGGCTGGCCCAGCAGCTTGGCCAGCGGCTCGGCGATCGTGCGTGCGGCGATGTCGGGCGTCGAGCCGCCGGGAAAGCCGACGACGAGGCGGATGGGCTTGGTGGGCCACGTGGACTGCGCCGAAGCGGCGAAAGGCAACGCGACGGCAAGGCCGCAGGCGGCGGCGAGGAGCGCTCTCTTGGAATGCTGCATGGATGTCGGTGGAGGGATGGGTAAGCGGAAAAAACGAAAAGCGAGCCCGAGGGCTCGCGGGATGCAAGAAAGGCGCCGGGCCGGCGCGCTATTCGAGGCTGATGTTGCCACGCCTGACCAGGTCTCCGTAGGTCTTCGACTTGATCTCGGCCTGCCGTTCGATCTCTTCGGGCGACCAGGCCAGCGGTTCGAATGCGAAAGTATCGAATCGGGCGCGGATTTCGGGGTCGGCGATGACCTTGGCCACGTCGGCGTTGATCTTCGCCTTCACCGCCGCGGGCACGCCCTTGGGCGCGACCAGCGACACGAAGGAGTTCACCTCCAGCCCGGCCGGACCGCCGGACTCGGCCATGGTCGGCACGTCGGGCATCTGCGGCACGCGCTTGAGGGCGGCGACCGCGATGTACTTGAGCTTGCCGGCCTTGTAGATGCCCTGGCTCGACGGGATGCTGGCGAAGGCCCACGGCACCTCGCCGGTACCGACGTTCGAATACAGCTGCGACACCTCGCGGTAGGGTGCGTGGTTCTCCTGGATGCCGGCCAGCGCGTCGAGCTGCTGGCCGCCCAAATGGCCGGGGCTGCCCACGCCCCACGAGCCGTAGGTGATCTGCCCGGGCTGCGCCTTCGCGTCGGCGATGAGGTCCTTCATGCTGTTCCACTTCGACTGGCTGCTCACGGCCACGAAGAAAGGCGTGCGAAAGAGCGAGGCCACCGGGTCGAAGTGTTGCAGCGGCACGAAGTTGCGCGACTTGTACAGGTGCGGCAGCGCGCCCAGGTGCTCGCTGTCCAGCTGCAGCAGGGTGTAGCCGTCGGGCGCCGCGCGGCGGGCCGCGTCGATGGCGATGAAGCCGCCGCCACCCGGCTTGTTCTCGATCGTCACGCGCTGGTTCCACAGCTTGCCCAGTTTGTCGCTCACCAGCCGCAGCACGGCGTCGGGGCCGCTGCCGGCGGCGAAGGGCGTGACGATGATGACCGGCTTGCTCGGAAAGTCCGTGGCCTGTGCGAAGGCCTGCGGCACGCCGGCCGCAGCCAGCAGGGCAACGCCGCCCACGAGGGCGCGGCGGCGGGCAGGGGAAGAGGACATGGGAAGAAGTCTCCAGGGGTTGTTCGAGAACGGCGGCGAAAGGTCGGAGGCGCCGTGCGGCGCCGGGCTCACGCGGCGGTGGCGACCGGCGCCGGCGCTGCCGGGCGGAGCGCTGCCGGCGCATCGTCCAGACAACGCTCCGGACGCCACGCATACAGCCACTCGACCGCATCGTAGAAGCGTTCGGGCGTGCGGCCCACCCAGAGGCTGTTGCGCACGAGACGTTCCACGCCCTTCGCGTGGTACAGGCGCCCCATTTCGCGCACCGACAGGACCACGCGCGCGGTGCGGGCCACGCGGGCCGATTCGTAGAGTCGGAAGGCGGCGGGCAGGTCGAAGCCGCAGGCCTTCACCGCCTCGCCCAACGTCACCGCATCCTCGATCGCCATGCAGGCGCCCTGCGCGAGGTACTGCATCATGGGATGCGCCGCATCGCCCAGCAGCGTGGCGGGGCCCTCGCCCCAGCGCTCGATCGGGTCGCGGTCGGCGGTGCTCCAGCGGCGCCACGAGGTCGGCCGATCCAGCAGCTGGCGCGGCTGCACGTGCACGCCCTCGAAGTACGACATCACTTCGGCCTTGCTGCCTTCGGTGACGCCCCACTCTTCCCGATCCCGGCTGTGGAAGGTGACGACCAGGTTGTACTGCTGGCCGTCGCGCAGCGGGTAGTGCACCAGGTGGCAGTTCGGGCCGGCCCACACCACGGGCGCGTTCCAGCGCAGGTCGGCCGGCATGTCGGCCACCGGCACCACGGCGCGGTAGACCACGTGGCCCGACACCCGCGGCGCATCGCCCACCAGGTGGCCGCGCACCACCGACTTGACGCCGTCGCAGCCGACGATCGCATCGGCCCTGAAGCGCCGGCCGTCGCGGGTGACGGCCAGCACGCCGGGCGTGCCGATCTCCAGCGCCTCGACATGGGCCGAGGTGTGCAGGCGGATGAGCGGATGGGCGAGCACCGCCTGGTGGATGGCGCCGTGCAGGTCGGCACGGTGGCTCACGGCGTAGGGGTTGCCGAAGCGGCGCCGGAAAGCCTCGCCCACCGGCACCGAGGCGACCTCGCTGCAGTCGACCGCATCCATCATGACCAGGCGCTCGGTGAAGACCGAGCCCTTGCGCACCGCCTCGCCCACACCCAGCGCATCGAGTGCGGCGAAGGCGTTGGGGCCGAGTTGCAGCCCGGCGCCGATCTCGCCGATGGCGCTGCTCTGCTCGAGCAGGTCGACCGACACACCCAGGCGCGCCAAGGCCAGCGCGGCGGCCATGCCGCCGATGCCGCCGCCGACGAGCAGGACGGTGGGGCGAGCCGCCGCGGAGGAAGAGGGGGAATTCATGCGTGTCTCCTGAAGACCGCGGCCACTCGCGCCGCTGCCATGGGGACGCATTGTTCGCATACCCCACTATCGCTTCAAGCGCTCAGCCCGATACTGCCCATCGTGTTTTTCGATAATGGCCGCCATGGCCAAGCTCGACCTGGAATGGATTGCCGTCTTCGACGAGGTCTACAAGACCGCCAGCGTGACGCGTGCGGCCGACCGCCTGGGCATGGCGCAGGCGGCGGCCAGCACCATGCTCAACAAGCTGCGCGCGCACTTCGGCGACCGGCTCTTCATCCGAACCGCGCAGGGCATGCTGCCCACGCCGCACGCGCAGCGCGTCTACCCCTACCTGCGCGAGGTGTTGGCGCAGCTGGAACTGGCGCAGGGCAGCCGCGCCGGCTTCGTGCCCGCCCAGGCCGAGCGGAGCTTTCGCATCTGCATGACCGACATCAGCGAGGTGGTGCTGCTGCCGGCGCTGCTGGACCATCTGCGCCACCACGCGCCGGGCGTGCAGATCGAGACCGAGATCATCTCCGGCGACAGCCCGCGGCGCCTGGAGGACGGCGCGGTGGACCTGGCCGTGGGCTTCATGCCGCAGCTGGATGCCGGCTTCTACCAGCAGACGCTGTTCATGCAGAAGTTCGTGTGCCTGGCGTCGCAGAGCCACCCGCGCATCGACGGGCGGCTGACGCGTCGGCGCTTCGAGGCCGAGGCGCATGCCGTGGTCGCCACCTCGGGGACCGGCCATGCCATCGTCGACAAGACCCTCGCACGGCTGGGAGTGCAGCGGCAGGTGGTGGTGCGCCTGTCGGGCTTCCTGAGCGTGGCCCGCATCGTGGCCCACACCGAGCTGCTGGTGATCGTGCCCTCCATCCTGGGCGAGATCCTCGCCACCCAGGAGCCGGTTCAGCGGTTGGCGCTGCCCTTCGCGCTGCCGGCCTACGCGGTCAAGCAGCACTGGCATGCGCGCTTCCATGCCGACGCCGGCAACGCCTGGCTGCGGCGCACCCTGGCGCAGCTTTTCGGCGGCGGCGCAGCGCCGGGATAATCGACGCTTTGCCCGCGCGGCCACCCAGGGCAGCGAAGCCGGCACACCTCCATGTCCAACACCTCCTCCATGGCCGGCGCCGCCCCGATGCCGCTGACCCACCGCTGGAACAACTTCGACGCGCTGCGCATGAGCGCCGCGCTGCTGGTCCTGGTGTCGCACCAGTTCTCGCTCACCGGCCGCAGCGAGCACGGGTTGTTCGCGGTCCACTCCTGGGGCGGTGTGGCGGTGCTCATCTTCTTTTCGATCAGCGGCTTTCTCGTGGCGCAGAGCTGGGACAACGATCCGCGGCCCCACACGTTCATGGCCCGCCGCCTGCTGCGCGTGTGGCCGGCACTGGCCGTGGCGGTGGTGCTGAGCGCCTGCGTGCTCGGTCCGCTGATCGGGACGATGAGCTGGCAGGAGTATGTGAACGACCCGTTCTTCCGGCGCTATTTCCGCATCCTGCGCTTCAAGAACGAACTCTTCCTTCCCACCGGCTTCGACGGCAACCTGCTCGCACGCGTGATCAACGGCTCGCTCTGGACGATCCCGATCGAGATGAAGTGCTATGTGCTGCTGGCCGCCATCGGCACGCTGGGCCTGCTGCGGCCGCGCTGGCGCTGGCTCGTCGCCCTGCTCGTTCTTGCGACTGCCGTCGGCTATCTGTGGCCCGCACCCTGGCGCTACGGCTGGAGCGAGCGCCGCGACATGCCGCTCGAGTTCATGCTGTGCTTCTTCGCGGGCGTGGTGTGCCATCACCACCGAGCCCGCACCACGGGCCGCGCGGCATGGCCGCTGCTCGTTGCGGCATGGGCGGCGGGCGCGCTGGCATTCGCGGCCGGCCAGCAGGTACTGGCCCTGGTCCTGTGGGTGCCGCCCACGGCCATCGCCTTCGGAACATCGGCCTGGCCGGTGGTCCGGCGGCTCGGGCGCTTTGGCGATGTGTCCTACGGGCTGTACATCTATGCCTTCCCGACCCAGCAGCTGATGATCTGGCTCTTCAAGGACCGTCTGCCCTGGGCGATGGTGCTGGCCCTCTCGATCGGCGCCACGCTGGTGCTGGCCTTCGCGTCCTGGCACCTGGTCGAGAAGCACGCGTTGCGATGGAAGCCGCGCGCGCCCCGACAGGCGGCTCCCGTTGCGCCGACCGCGCTCGCATAATCGCGCCCACCCCCACCCTCGAAGGCGCCCATGTCGTCGATCACCCTCCGCTTCCTGGCAGAACCCAGCACCGTCAACTTCGGCGGCAAGGTGCATGGCGGCACCGTCATGAAGTGGATCGACGAGGCCGGCTACGCCTGCGCCACGAGCTGGTCGCACAACTACTGCGTCACGGTCTTCATCGGCAGCATCCGCTTCCACCGCCCGATCATGATCGGCGACTTGGTCGAGGTGGAGGCCCGGCTGGCCTACACCGGCAACACCAGCATGAACATCTCGGTCGAGGTGCGCAGCGGCGACATGAAGGGCGGGCAGATGACCAAGACGACCGAATGCCTGATCGTCTTCGTGGCCGTCGATTCGCACGGGCGGCCTTTGCCGGTGGATGCCTTCACGCCGGGCACGCCGGGCGAGATGGCACTGGCGGAGCGGGCGCGCGTCCACCTCGATGCGGCCAAATCGGTGGCCACCTCGAGCGCAGCCTGAAGGCGGCTGGCGCGAAGGGCAGCAGCGAAGCCAGGCAGCGGCCGCAGCTCCCCGGCGCCGTCGAGCCTGACCGCCCGGGCACGGTAGCCTGTGTGGTGAACCGCTCGCATGCGGCTGTGGTGGTGGACGGCGGCAAGGTCGACGCTGGCGGCGAGAACAGCATCGTGGCCGTTACGCTGGATGCGGTGACGGGCCGACCGCACCGCCTGCAGGCCGTGCCGCTGGCGGGCCTGCACGCGCGCTGCATCGGCCTGTCGCCGGACGGACGGTGGCTGGTCGCGGCCATCCGCGAGTCCAGCGTGCGGGCCGAGGGCGAGGGCTTCGTCAACCAGCCTGCCGGCCTGCAGTGCTTTCGTGTCCAGCCGGACGGCCGGCTGGTGTTTCACCATCACCAGGTGCTGGACGACCGGGCCGCAACGGTGTTTTGGGCCGGCTTCGCGCCCGTGGAGCGACCCGGCAAGGAAGGCCGCGGACTCAGGCGACGACCGTGCCGCTTGCCTCGCCCAGCCCGATGCGCACCGCGCCCTCGCGCTCGCACCAGCCGCGCAGGATCAGCGTGTCGCCGTCCTGCAGGAAGGTGCGCTGCTCGCCGTTGGGCAGCGTCAGGGGCTGCTTGCCGCCCACGCTGAGTTCGGTGAACGAGCCGGCGGCGTCGGGCGTGGGGCCGGAAAGCGTGCCCGAGCCGAGCAGGTCTCCAGCCTGCAGGTTGCAGCCGTTCACCGTGTGGTGTGCCACGAGCTGCGCCGGCGTCCAGTAGGCTGCGTCCTTGAGCTTGCCGAGCGTGAGACGCGCCGGGGCCTGGCCGTCGGCACGCATCTTCGCGGTCTGGATCAGCACTTCCAGGGTCATGTCGATGTGGCCCTGCACCCGGTTGTCCGCGCCGTCGAGGTAGGGAAGAGGCTGCGGGTCGCCCTCGGGCCGCGAGAAGGGTGCGCGGAAGGGCGCCAGGGCCTCCATGGTGACGATCCACGGCGAGACGGTGGAGCCGAAATTCTTCGAGAGAAACGGCCCGAGCGGCTGGTATTCCCAGGCCTGGATGTCGCGCGCGGACCAGTCGTTGAAGAGGGCGACGCCGAACAGGTGCTGCTCCGCCGCATCGATGCCCACCGGCGCGCCCAGCGCGTTGCCCTGGCCGATGAACCAGGCCAGCTCGAGCTCGTAGTCCAGGCGCTTGCAGGGGCCGAAGCTCGGCTCGGCCGCATCGGGCGCCTTGGTCTGGCCCTGCGGCCGCTTGACCGGCGTGCCGCTCACGATGATGGAGCTCGCCCGGCCGTGGTAGCCGATGGGCACCCACTTGTAGTTGGGCAGCAGCGGGTTGTCGGGGCGGAACTGGCGGCCGATGTTGGTCGCGTGGTGCACGCTGGTGTAGAAGTCGGTGTAGTCGCCGACGTGGCAGGGTACGTGCATGGTCACGGCCGACTGGTCCACCAGCGCGCTTTCCCATTCAGCTTGAAGGGCGCTGCCGGAAGCGAGGCCTTCCGAAATCCGCAAGCGCAGCTCGCGCCGCTCATCCGGCGTAGCGGCCATCAACACATTCATGTCATCCGTGTCGATCAGCTTTGCCATCCGCAGATCAAGAATCTTGTCGCCTATCGCAACGCCGATGCGTGGATGAGGTCTTGGTGCGCGGCTGTATGTGCCGAAGGGCAGGTTCTGGATCGGGAAGTCGCAGCCCGCCACGTTGGCGGAGGCGACCCAGCTCGTGCGCTTCGGGTCGTGGGTGATGTCGAGGGCGGTCATGTTCGGTTCCTGGGATCAGTCGGCGGTCATGCCGGCCTGGCGTGCGACGTCGCCGAGGCGCTGGTATTCGGATTGGGTGAGCTTCGCGAGTTCTTCCGCGCTGCTGCCACGGGGCGTGAAGCCGGCCTGCAGCAGCTTGTCCTTGATGCCGGGCTCGGCCAGCGCCTCGTTGAAGGCCTGGTTGAGCGCCTTCACGATGGCGGGCGGGAGGTTGGCGGGGCCGTACACGCCGAACCACGGCTCCAGCGCATAGCCCTTGAGGCCGGCTTCGGCGATGGTCGGCACGTCGGGCAGCGCGGGCGAGCGCGACGGGCCGGCGACGGCCAGTGCGCGCAGGCGGCCGGCCTGGATGTGCGGCAGCGAAGCCGGCAGGTTG
Source organism: Xylophilus ampelinus (assembly GCF_901875635.1). Classification (GTDB taxonomy): domain Bacteria; phylum Pseudomonadota; class Gammaproteobacteria; order Burkholderiales; family Burkholderiaceae_C; genus Xenophilus. The sequence continues at coordinate 10,650 of NZ_CABFMN010000136.1, forward strand.
TCGAACATGACCCCGACCGTGCCGCCGAGCATGTCGGTGATCGCCGGGCCGCTGCCCTTGTAGGCCACATGCGTGAGCTGCGTGCCGGTCATCTGCGCGAACATCACGCCGGCCAGGTTCATCGAGGTGCCGGCGCCCGCGGTGGCGTAGGGCAGGCCCGGCGTCTTCTTCGCCGCGGCGATGAGATCGGGCACGGTCTTGATGGCCGAGCTGGCCGGCACTTCGAGCACGATGGTCGAGGTGCCCAGCAGCCCGATGGCGGTGAAGTCCTTGCGCGGGTCGAAGGCCATCGACTTGTAGATGTGCGGGTTCAGCGCGTTCGTGGAGATGGCGCCGAAGCCGATGGTGTAGCCGTCGGCGGGTGCCTTGGCCACCGCGTCCATGCCGATGTTGCCGCCGGCACCGCCGCGGTTCTCGATGACGACCGGCTGGCCGAGCTTCTCGCCCACGCGTTGCCCGACGGTGCGCGCCACCAGGTCGGTGGTGCCGCCCGCGGTGTAGGGAACGATGAAGCGGATGGGCTTGGCCGGGAAGTCGGCCGCAGTGGCCAGCAGCGGTGAAACCAGCGCCAGGGCGAGTGCCGCGCGGTGCAGCGATGCAAAGGTTTTCATGCCTGGAATCGGTCCTTGAGGCCGGCCCAGCAGTCGGCGTAGTTCTGGTCCAGCGCCGGGCTCTGCAGCGCGAACGCGGTGGGGATGAAGCGGTAACGGCTCTCGAACATGAAGGCCAGCGTGTGGTCGAGCTTCTGGGGCTTCAGGTCCATGCTCGATGCCTTCTCGAAGGCTTCTTCGTCGGGGCCGTGCGGCACCATGGCGTTGTGCAGGCTGGCGCCACCGGGCTTGAAGCCGCCGGGCTTGGCGTCGTACTCGCCGTAGACGAGGCCCATGAACTCGCTCATGAGGTTGCGGTGGTACCAGGGCGGACGGAAGGTGTCTTCCATCACCAGCCAGCGCGGCGGGAAGATGACGAAGTCGCAGTTGGCCGTGCCGGGCGTGTCGCTGGGCGAGGTGAGCACGGTGAAGATCGACGGGTCGGGGTGGTCGAAGCTGATCGAGCCGATCGTCATGAAGTTCTTCGTGTCGTACTTCACCGGCGTGAGGTTGCCGTGCCAGGCGACGACGTTGAAGGGCGTGTGCTTCATCGGTGCGGTCCAGAAGCGGCCACCAAACTTCTTGACCACCTCGTAGGGCGCGCTTGCATCTTCGAACGCCGCCACAGGGGCGAGGAAGTCGCGTGCATTCGCCAGGCCGTTGGAGCCGATGGGTCCCAGCTCGGGCAGGCGGAACTGCGCGCCGTAGTTCTCGCACACGTAGCCGCGCGAGGGACCGTCGGGCACGGCCACCTTGAACAGCACGCCGCGCGGCAGCACCGCGATCTCGCCCGGTGCGACCTCGAGCACGCCCAGCTCGGTGGTGATGACCAGGCGCCCCTGCTGCGGCACGACCAGCAGTTCACCGTCGGCGTTGACGAAGGCGCGCTGGTCCATCGACTTCGTCGCCAGGTACATGAGCGAGCCGACGCCGGTCTGTGCGTCGGCATCGCCGTTGGCGGCCAGCGTGTGCATGCCGTCGATGAAGTCGGCTTCCACGCCCGGCGCGAAGGGGATCGCACCCCAGCGCATCGGCTCGGGCGGCAGCGCGGTGGCGCGGTCGCCGCCGGTGGTCCAGTGCGCCTGCGCATAGGGCTGGTAGCGGCCCGACACCACCGAGGGCTGGCGGCGGTACAGCCAGCTGCGGCGGTTCTCGTGGCGCGGCGCGGTGAAGGCGGTGCCCGAGACCAGTTCGGGGTACAGCTGCAAGGGCGCGCGCTGCGGGCTGTTGCGGCCCTGCGGCAGCGCGCCGGGCACGGCCTCGGTGGCGTGCTCGTTGCCGAAGCCGCTCTGGTAGCGCAGGCCGGCGGGAATGGAGGCGTTCATGGTGTCCTCGTGAAGCGGTGATTTGCTATGAATGTTGTAGCTGCTTGCGCCCGCCAGGCGGGCGTTTCAGGCACTTTTGGCTTGAACTTCGCCGCTGGCGCGCGCCGCCGCGAGGGCTTCGCGCAGCACCGGCAGCGCGCCGATGTGGTTGGCCAGGAGCAGCACCAGGCGGGCGTTGAGCGCGTGGCTCTGGTCGTCGGTCAGGCCCTGGTGCGCGTCGATCAGGGCCTCGTAGAAGTCGTCGGGCGACTGCAGGTTGGGTGTGGTGACGAGGGCGCTCATGCGGCGACCTCCTGCACGGCGAATTCGCCCAGCGCGCGGCGACGCGCGGCGCGCAGGGCGCCCGCGCTAGGAGCGCGCCACCGCGCGCACACATGCTGGTCGGGCCGCAGCAGGTAGGTCGTTCCGTCGCGCGCGCCATAGCGCGCAGCCGCCAGCGCGCCGCCTTCGCCGCCCGGTACGCGCACGACCTCGACCGGCTCGTCGGCCTCGGCCAGCGCCTGGAGGCTGCGCTGCGCCGCAGGTCCGTCGCCGAAGACGAGCGCCGTGAAGCGCGCGCCATTACAGCGGCGCAGCAGCCAGCCCGGCTGGCCCGACGCGTCGACCACCGGTGCATCGGCCGCCGCGCTGCCCGGTGCCATGGCAGGGCCGAAGTCCGCATCGGCGTCGGGCGTGTTGAGTGCCGAATCGCGCAGCACCGCCGGCACCGACAGGCGCCCGCTGTTGACCAGCGTGCGCGCGAACGGGTGCTCGCGCGACAGCGCCAGCACCGCGTCGCGGAACACGCGGCTCACGGCGCTCTTGGGCGTGATGAAGTCGGTGGCGCGGGTCGAGTTGAGGATGTTCTCGTCGGCCGCGTACTCGCGTTCGCGGGCGTAGCTGTCGACCAGGGCCTCGGCGGCGTCACCTTGGACCTCGCCATGCACCACGGCGGCCAGTTTCCAGGCGAGGTTGTCGGCGTCCTGCACGCCCGAGTTGGCGCCGCGCGCGCCGAAGGGCGACACGCCGTGCGCCGAGTCGCCGGCGAAGAGCACGCGCCCATGGCGGAAGCTCGCCATGCGCTGGCAGGCGAAGGTGTAGACGCTGGCCCACTCGATGCGAAAGCCCTGCCCCGCCTGGCCGATGCTGTCGAGCACCGCGCGCACGCGCGGCGCGATGCGCTCGCTCTGGCGTTCGACCTGCGGGTCCGCGTCCCAGCCGAGCTGGAAGTCCAGCCGCCACACGCCGCCGGCCTGGCGGTGCATGAGCACGCTCTGGCCGGGGTGGAAGGGTGGGTCGAACCAGAACCTTCTTTCGGTCGGCAGCGCGTCGTCGCCGCCATCGAGCCGGATGTCGGCGATGAGGAAACGGTCGCGGAACACGCGGCCGGTCGCCTCCTGCCCCAGCATCTGCCGCATCGGCGAGCGCGAGCCGTCGCAGGCGGCGACCCAGTCGGCGGCGAGCTGATAGTGGCCTTCGGGCGTCTCGATGGCGAGCAGCGCGCCGTCGTCGCGCTGCTCGATGCCGACCACCTTGTTGCACCAGCGCACGGCGATGTTCGGCAGCTCGGCGACACGCTCGTTGAGGTAGCCCTCGACGTAGTACTGCTGCAGGTTGATGAAGGCGGGCCGTTCACTGGTTCGCCTCCGGCCGCCCTCGGCGGCCACCCCCCGACGGGGTCCGTCGCCGCCTTGGGGCGGCTCGGTGCCGGCGACGGGGCCCGGCTCCGGCAGCAGGTCGAAGCGATACACCTGCTCGCTGCCGAAATACACCTTGCCGATGTTCCACGACACGCCGGTGTCGACCATGCGCTGGCCGCAGCCCAGGCGGTCGAAGATCTCCAGCGTGCGCTTGGCGAAGCAGATGGCGCGCGAGCCGGTGGAGAGCTGGCAGTCGTTGTCCAGCAGCAGCACGGGCACCCCGCGCTGCGCGAGGTCGATGGCGAGCGCCAGGCCCACGGGGCCGGCGCCCACGACGACGACGGGGTGGCGCGCGGGCTTGGCTGCGTCCTGGTCGGGATGGCGGCGGTAGTCGAAGCGCAGGCTCTGGTAGTCGATCACGTGTTGTCTCCGTGCCGGTTCTTCTGTCTTGCCCCTCCCGCTGCGGGGACGGGAGCGAGGGGCCTTACTGGTTCTCCAGCGCCTTCCACATCTCGATGTCGCGCTCGGCGGTCCACACGCGCGGGTCGGCGTACTTCGTCGCCTCGTCGTAGCAGCGCGTCACGTCGAAAGGCATGCAGTGGTCGAAGATGACCCACTGGCCGTAGGTGGGCTTGAGCTTCTCGTAGGTCTCGCGGTAGACGGTGTTGAGGTCCTTGCCGGCGCGCGCGCCGGCGCTCACGTTCGTCCACACGTCGGCGATGAAGGCGCGGGTCTCGGCCAGGCCCCGGGCCACGTCGGCCGGCGTGGTGAGCGCGGCGCCTCGGCCGGGCACCAGCGCCTTGGGCTGGAGGGCGGCGAGGTTGTCGAGGGTCTTGGGCCAGTCCTGGAAGTAGGCGTCGCCCGCGTACGGCGTGGCACCGAACTCGACCAGGTCGCCCGAGAGCAGCGCCTTCTCGCCCGGCAGCCACACCACCGTGTCGCCCTTGGTGTGGCCGCGGCCCAGCTGCAGCAGCTGCACTTCCAGCTTGCCCAGCCACACGGTCATCTTGCCGGTGAAGGTCATGGTGGGCCAGGTCATGCCGGGCGGCACGGTTTCCACGCCGGCGAACAGGCGCGGGAAGCGGCCGATCTCGCTGGCCTTGTCGGCTTCGCCGCGCTCGACGATGAGGTCGTAGGTGTCCTGGCTGGCCAGGATCTGCTGGGCGCCGTAGGCGCTGGCGCCCAACACGCGCACCGCGTGGTAGTGGGTGAGCACCACGTACTTGATCGGCTTGTCGGTCACCTCGCGGATGCGGCGGATCACGTCGGCCGCCATCGCGGGCGTGGCCTGCGTGTCGGCCACCAGCACGGCGTCGTCGCCGATCACGATGCCGGTGTTGGGATCGCCCTCGGCCGTGTAGGCCCAGGCGTGCTCGGAAATCTGGCTGAAGGTGACCTTCTTCTCTTCGAGGTCGGCCTGGCTGGCGAAGGCTTTGGTCTGGGTCATCGTGCTGTCTCCTGGGGGTCGGTGGGGCGGTGTTGTTGATTTGTTTTAGACAAATCAATTTGCTTTCGACGAATTTCGGGCAGTGTAATGCGGGCAGGCCGCCGTTGTCTAATCCATTCACCATGAACGAATCCCCTGCCACCCTGCCCGCCCGACCCGACGAGGCCGAAGGCGACCGCACGCAGCGCGGCATCCAGAGCATCGAGGTCGGGGGCCAGCTGCTCAAGGCGCTGGTCCACCACGGCCGGCCGATGGCCCTCAAGGACCTGGCGCGCGATGCCGACATGACGCCGGCCAAGGCGCACCCCTACATGGTGAGCTTCGGCCGCCTGGGGCTGGTCGAGCAGGACCGCAGCAGCGGCCACTATCGGCTCGGGCCGCTGGCGCTGCAACTGGGGCTGATCGGGCTGCAGCAGGCCGACCCGGTGCACGTGGCCACGCCGCTGCTGGCCGCGCTGGCGCGCGAGGTGGGCCACACGGTGGCGATCGCCGTCTGGGGCGACAGGGGCGCGACCATCGTGCGGCTGGCGGAGGCGCCCTCGCCGGTGCACGTGAACATGCGGCACGGCACGGTGTTCTCGCTCACCAACACGGCCTCAGGCCGGCTCTTCGGCGCGTTCCTGCCGGCCGACACCGTGCGCGCACTGCTGGAAGCCGAGCGCCGCCGCGCGCCCAGGGAAGCGGCCGAGCGTGCCCTGCCCGGCATGCCGCCGCCGCAGCCGCTGCCCACCTGGACGGCCTTCGAGGCGCAGTTGGCGGAAGTGCGCCGGCACGGCGTGAGCCGCTCCGAGGGCGAGATCGTGCCGGGCGTGAGCGCCATGTCGGCGCCAGTCTTCGACCACACCGGGGCCATCGTGCTGGCCGTCACAGCCATCGGCCCTGCCGGCATCTTCGACAGCCGCTGGGACGGCGCGACCGCGCGGGCGCTCAAGGCCTGCGCGGGTGATATCTCGCAGCGGCTGGGCGCCCGCACCGGCTGAACCGGATTTTCAAACGAAAAGTGCCTGCAGCGCCCGCCAGCCGGGCGTGAGCAGCTATCAAAACAGGAGCAATCCGGGCGGCATGCGCCTCACCGGGCGCCCTGCCGCCCGCCCGACAGCGCGGTGTACACGCCCAACCCGATGAAGGCCAGCGCCGTGGCCCAGCGCCCATAGCCGATCGCGCCACCCAGTTGCGCCAGCATCGGCTTCAGCCGGCTGGCCGCCAGCACGTAGGCACTGTCGGTGCAGGCGGCGATGGCGACGAAGGCGGCGCCGAAGCCCACGCTCTGCGCGACGGCCGAATGGCCCGGCTGCATGAACTGCGGCAGGAAGGCGGCGAAGAAGAGCGCCGTCTTCGGGTTGAGCAGCGCCACCACCAGCCCGTCGCGGAACAGGCGCCGCGGTGGCGCGGCCAGGGACGGAACGGCCAGCGTGGCCTCTGCGGTCCGTGCCGGCAGCAGCGCCCTGACGCCCAGCCACACCAGGTAGGCCGCGCCCGCGAGCTTGACCGCCGTGAAGGCCAGCGCCGACACCGCGAACAGCGCCGCAAGCCCCAGCGACGCACCCAGCGCATTGCCGAAGTTGCCCAGCGCCACCCCCGCGACCGACGCGAGCCCCGCCGCGCGGCCCTGCGCCAGCGTCTGCGTGACCACGTAGAGCACGCCCGGCCCGGGCGTCACGGCCAGCACGAAGCTGGCCGCGGCAAAGGCCAACAACAGAGGCAGCGAAAAGTCGTGCAGAAACATCGTCGCCCCCTCGTCAAGCAGTTGGTGGATGGGCTTCGCGCCAGGCCTGCCAGCGGGCCAGCGCGGCCGGTGGCCAGTGGTCGCGCCGGTCGTAGTACGCGGGCACGGCGTCGTCGCCCGGCGGCAGCACCACCCAGGGCTGCTTCGAAGCGGTGAAGATGTGGATGTCCGGCGGCAGGTGCTCGGGCGTGTCGAGCGTGCCGACCCGCAGGAACTTCACGCTCGGGCCGGCGCCCGCGTAGTGGCTCCACAGCGCGACGTGGCACTGCGGGCAGCGTGCGATGCGCTGGCCGCGGCCGCTCTCGCTGGGCGTGTCGACCATGAGCGGCTCGCCCGCCTGCAGGGTGACGCGGTCCCCCTCCACCATCGCGTTGAGCGCGAAGGCGCTGCCCGTCTCGCGCTGGCACCAGCGGCAGTGGCAGGCATGCACGAACAGCGGCGATGCGTGCAGGCGGTAGCGCACCTGGCGGCAGCTGCAGCCGCCGTCGAGGGGATAGGGCAAAGCGTCCGTGCTCATCGGTGCACCGACGCTTCAGCCTGCGGCGCGCGCACAGCTCGCGGCGGCCGGACGAGCGCCCGGGTGCATTCGGGCTTCAAAGCACGGGGCATGCGAATTCCTCCACGGGGTCAGGGCCGCAAGATACCTGCCCCGCGGCGCGCCGTCACGCCTTCATGAACCCCACGTCGCGCGGGTAGGCGATGCCGTTGGCGTTGCCGCCGAAGTTCTTCAGGTTGGGCAGGATGCGCAGCTGGTCGGCGTCGGACACGCCGAACCACTTGGCCAGCGTGGCGGCGTACTGGTCGACCGAGGTGCTCGGGATCAGCCGCCCCTGGCCGACATGCCACTGGTCGATGTCGCCGCTGGTGTTGCCGATGCTCACCGGCGGCGCGACGCCGTAGATCGCCTTGCCCTTCACCGCGCCGCCCACGACGACGTGGTGGCTGCCCCAGCCGTGGTCGGTGCCGTCGCCGTTGCTGGCGAGCGTGCGGCCGAAATCCGACGCGGTGAAGCTGGTGACATTCTGGTCCAGGCCCTGCACCACCATCTCGGCCTGGAAGGCCTTGAGCGCGTCGGAGAGGTTGCGCATCAGGCCGACCTGGTTGGCGATCAGGTTGTCGTGCAGGTCGAAGCCGCCCATCGAGACGAAGAACACCTGCCGCTTGGCCCCCAGCGTGCTGCGCCCGCGGATCAGCCGCGCGACCATGGCGAGCTGGCTGGCCAGCCCGTTGTTGGCCGGGAAGGTGCCGGTGGGGTAGCCGCTGCCGATGGCGCCGTTGACGGTGTCGGCCGCGCCGATGGCCCGCGCCGTGACGCGGTTGTATTCGTTCTCGAGGGTGTGGGTGCGGGTTTGCTGCACCAGCGCGTTCATCGCCGCATTGACCTTGCGCGAGCCGAAGGTCGAGCCGCCGCTGCGCACCGAGTTGATCGCGACCGCGCCGCCCGTGCCCACCTGGTAGCACAGGGTGTTGTCGCCCGAGAGGAAGACCGCGTTGCCGGCCACCGAGATGCAGGTGAACAGCGCATTGCCGTTCTGGCTCAGCACCTCGTCGCCGATGTTGCCACCCCAGCCGATGGTCGAGCCCTCGGGCGAGGAGGACTGCCAGGTCGACTGCTGGTCGTTGTGCGAGAAGAGCTTGGGCGGGATCGGGTACAGCGCGCGGTTGCTGCTGGCGTACTGCGAGCGCGTGAGCGGCACCACCAGCGGGCCGACGTTGAGCTGCACCGCCGCCTGCCCGGCATCGAAGAGGCTGGCCAGCCCGGTCATGGCCGGGTGGAAGGCGTACTGCCGGCTGCCCGGCAGTGCGACGGTCGGGTTCAGCAGCGTGGCCGTGAGGTCGGCCTTGGCGATGGCGATGCCGCCGGCCGTCTGGTTGGCGCCGCCGCCGCGGATCGTCGAATAGGCGTTGTAGCTGGGGTCGTCGTAGGTGACGACGGTGTTGGCGTAGTCGTTGCCGCCATAGAGGAAGACGCAGACCAGCGCCTTGTAGTCGGTGGCGGTCTGCGCCGCGGCCTCGCCCATGCCGGCCAGGCTCAGCGCCCAGGGCGCCGCGCTGCCGGCGATGCCGAGATGGCCCAGGCGGCGCAGGAAGGCGCGGCGGCTGTGGCGGGCGTCGGATTCGATCAGGTGCATGGTCGTCTCCGGGCCTTCACTTCTGGACGAGGTATTCGGGGCAGGCCATGACCAGCATGACTGCGGCGGTGATGCGGTTGAGCTTCACGGCATCGGTGCTCGTGGGCGTGACCGCGGGGTCGCTCAGGGCGTCGACGATCAGGGCCTTGGTGGCCGCCGACAGCTGGTTCGCCGTGAACAGCAGCGCGAGGCGGTCGACCAGCGCGACGGGATCGAGCACCAGCGCCTTCTCGTTCGCGTAGGCCGCGACCACGTCCTTGCTGGCGAAGCCGTTCTGCAGGATGCCGCCGAGGAAGTTGATGTAGCCGCCGACCGAGGTCTCGGTGACGATCTGGAACTCCGGCGCCACCATGCCCTTGGACGCGATCGCCGTGGAGGGCGGCACGTAGCCGGGCCGGTAGAAGTTGAAGACCGAGGGCGAGCGCAGCGGGCTCTGGCCCAGCCGGCTCGAAGGATCCGAAAGGTTGCCGATGCGCCAGGTGCCGGCCGCCGACGCGACGCCGCAGGTGCGCGCCCACTGCACGAAGCGCAGCATCGGCTCGCGCACATGGCCGAAGTCGGCGCTGGTCAGGCCTGCAGGGCTGCGCGCCTCGTTGTCGAGCAGGATGGCGGCGATCACGCTCTTCATGTCGCCGCGCACGCCGGCGCCGTTGTTCGAGAACACGTCGGCGACGCGCTTCACATACGCGGGCGAGGGGTTGCTCGTCACCAGGCGTTGGATGAGTTGGCGGCTGATGAAGGGCGCGGTGTTGGGATGCGCGACCAGCGCGTCGAGCGCGGTCTTCAAGGCCTGGTCGCCCGGTGTGCCGGCGGGGATCGTGGTGCCCAGGAAGGTGGCGGCCAAGGTCGAGTGTCGCGAGGCGGTGAGCGCCATCGGCCGCTGCGTCCACGCATTGCTCTCGATGGTGTAGCTCGCGCCCGGCGGCGTCACGGTGTTGCGCTCGGCGGTCTTGATGTCGAGGTCGTAGCCGGTGAAGGCGCGCGCCAGGTTGGTGACGTCGTCCTGCGTGTAGCTGTCCAGCGGCTTGCCGGCGCCGTCGGTCTTCACGCTGCCGTCGGCGTTGAGCTGCACCAGGCCGATGGTCATGAGCTGCATGACCTCGCGTGCGTAGTTCTCGTCGGGCTGGCGGCCGGTGGAGGCGTTCTCCTTCTGGTTGCCCCTGGTGTTGAGGTAGAACCCCATCGCCGGGTTGAGCGTGATGTCCTCGATCAGCTTGCGGAAGTTGGTCGTGGCGCCGGCGACCAGCACGTCCCAGTACTGGGCCATCATGTGCACCGGCCAGTTGGAGCCGATGTCGTTGCCCGAGACGACGAAGATTTCGGAGAAGGCCAGGGCCACGCGCTGGCGCAGGGCGTCCGGCGCAGTGATGAGCTGCTTCCACACCATCGCGTCGAGGTCGAGCGTGTTGGATGTGGTGGCGTAGGGCAGCGTCTCCAGCCAGGCCCAGGCGCGTTGCCCGGCCGGCGCGTCGAACTGCTCGCCGAGCCAGGGCAGGTAGCCCTTGGCCCGCACGGCGGCGATCTCTTCCGGCGAAGCGGAGAACTGCGCCTGCAGCAGGAAGCGCGCGGCCTCGGCATCGCTCTTGGCTTCGGGGTAGAGGTAGGTCGCGGCGGTCGGTGTTTCGGCCAGCGGCGTCAGCGACCCGGCCGATGGCGCCGTGGTGCCGCTGCCCGTCGCGCTGCCGCTGCCGGCGAGCCCCAGCAGCCCGATGCCGCCGCCCCCCCCATCACCACCGCCGCCGCCACAGGCGGACAGTGCGGCGAGGGCCACCGCGCTCAAGGCGACGCCCCATGGCATGCCGGGGCGCGGCGCCGCCTCCGCGCGGGCTGGCGCCCGCGCCTCGTCGCGCGGCGCCGAAGGCGGCTGCGCTCCATCACCGACCATGGCGTGGCCGGCCTCGATGTCTTCGATCATGGAACCCCTCGCTCCAGCGGCGTCGGCCGCCTCGTTCGTGCTGACTTTTCTTCTTCCCCATCCCGCCGCAGGCAATCCCCATGCCTGCGGCCGGCGAGGGCGAACGGACTGTAGGAGGGGCCGAACGGCGCTTTTGCCGCGAATTTGTGACTTTTCTGTCAGTTTCGCGTCACGCTGTGACAGCAGCACGCGCCAGATGGCACGCGGAATGGGTCAGGCTTTTGCCGCTTCGAGCAGGTCGCGGGTGCGCAGCGCCTCACGGCGCGCGGCGGCGGCGAAGTCGTCCCCCGAGGAGGCGTAGCAGATCGCGCGTGAGGAGTTCACCACGATGGGCGCGTCGGGCCGCCAGCCGGCGCGGACCGTCGCCACGGCATCGCCGCCCTGGGCACCGACCCCCGGGATCAACAGTGGCGCCGTGGGCGCCAGCGCGCGCACGCGCTCGATCTCCTCCGGGTAGGTGGCGCCGACCACCAGCCCGAGCTGGCCGTTGAGGTTCCACGGCCCCTGAGCGAGCCGCGCCACATGCTCGTACAGCAAAGGTTCTCCGGCGACGCTGGCCAGGCGCTGCGACTGCAGGTCGTCACCACCCGGATTGCTGGTGCGGCACAGGAGAAAGGCGCCCTTGTCCCGGTACTGGAGGTAGGGCGAGACCGAATCGAAACCCATGAAGGGCGACAGCGTGACCGCATCGGCGCCATAGCGCTCGAAGGCCTCGATGGCGTACTGCTCCGCCGTGGAGCCGATGTCTCCCCGCTTGGCATCGAGGATGACCGGCACCGCCGGAGCCACCGCACGGATGTGCGCGATGAGTTTTTCGAGTTGCAGTTCGGCGCGGTGCGCGGCGAAGTAGGCGATTTGGGGCTTGAAGGCGATCGTGCAGTCGGCTGTTGCTTCCACGATCTGCGCGCAAAAGTCGTAGATCTTCGATGCATCACCTTTCAACGTCGCCGGAAATCGCGATGGCTCCGGATCCAGGCCCACGCACAGAAGGGAACGGTTCTGGCGCTCTGCCGCGCGCAACTGGTCGATGAAAGCCATCCGGCGATTCTAGGTGGCGCCCCCGGCAGGACCGCGGCCCGGGCTCGCTCAGCGGGCGTGGCGTTCGAAGTGCGCCGCCGCCAGGCACAGATCGGCCCAGGCGCGCGCCTTGTCGGCGCCGTTGCGCAGCAGGTAGGCGGGGTGGTAGGTGGCGACCACATGCGTTGCCGGGCCCAGGGCCGGCAGCCGGCAGGCCTGGCCGCGCAGACGGCCCAGCGGCTCCTGGCGGCCGAGCAGGCGCTGGGCGGACAGCGGCCCCATCGCCAGCACGATGCGCGGCGCCAGCGGCGCGGCCCAGGCATCGAAGGCGGTCTCGTAGTCGGCATCGTCCTCGGCCACCGGCGCGCCCGGCACGGCGCGGTGCGCACGCACCAGGTGCACCGGCGCCGTGCCGACGTGCAGTTGCAGCGCGCGCAGCATCTGGTCGAGCAGACGGCCAGCGTCGCCGGCGAGCGGCGCGCCATGCCGGCCATCAGCGCCTGGCGGCATGTCGGCCACGACGAGCCAGCCTCCAGTGACGGCGCGGCCCTCGTCCGCATAGAGGGCCTGGGGCGCAGCGATGCGCAGGTCGGAAGCGCCGGCCGCGCCCATCGGGGCCGCGTGCTGCACCGGGCGCGCGGCGGGCGCCACGGGGCGCGGTGACGCGGCGACCGG
>NZ_CABFMN010000137.1 GCF_901875635.1 Xylophilus ampelinus
GGTGACAACGTGTCGATCACCGTCAAGCTGATCGCGCCGATCGCCATGGAAGAAGGCCTGCGCTTTGCCATCCGCGAAGGCGGCCGCACCGTCGGCGCCGGCGTCGTGGCCAAGATCATCGAATAAGGACGGGCACCATGGCCACCAAGCAGAAGATCCGCATCCGCCTGAAGGCGTTCGACTACAAGCTCATCGACCAGTCGGCCGCCGAGATCGTGGACACCGCCAAGCGCACCGGCGCCATCGTCAAGGGTCCGGTGCCCCTGCCGACGCGCATGAAGCGTTTCGACATCCTGCGTTCGCCGCACGTCAACAAGACCAGTCGCGACCAGTTCGAGATCCGCACGCACCAGCGCCTGATGGACATCGTCGACCCCACCGACAAGACCGTGGACGCGCTGATGAAGCTCGACCTGCCGGCCGGCGTGGACGTCGAGATCAAGCTCCAGTAAATCGCTGCGAGTCGGCCCTCGGGCCGAACCCAAGCCTCAAGCCCGGCTGCTCACGCGGCCGGGCTTTTTTGTGGCGTTTCCGTGCGGACACTGCGTGCTCCAGAGCGGAGCGCTTGCACAAAAAGACGGCAACGCAGTAGAATCGTGGGCTCTGCCGTTTTTGCGGCCCTACGCCTATGGCGCCCGGGTGCAGTCGACGGAGTCCTTATCAACCTTCTTTCGCTGGGTTCTCACGGCGCAGGCCGCGAAACCCGAACGCTGTCGCCAATTGAAGTGGCAGCGGCGAAAGTTTTGGAGAAACAACATGAGTCAAAGCAACTCCCTCGGGTTGCTGGGTCGCAAGGTGGGCATGATGCGCCTCTTCACCGACGATGGGGACGCAGTGCCCGTCACGGTGGTGGACGTGTCCAACAACCGCGTGACCCAGGTCAAGACCCAAGAGACCGACGGCTACGTCGCCCTGCAGGTGACGTTCGGTGCGCGCAAGGCATCGCGCGTGACCAAGCCGCAGGCGGGTCACCTGGCCAAGGCCGGCGTCGAAGCCGGCGAAATCATCCGTGAATTCCGCGTCACCGCCGAAACGGCTGCCCAGCACAAGGCGGGCGCCGTGATCGCTGCGCAGGGTGTGTTCGCCGTGGGCCAGAAGGTCGACGTGCAGGGCACCTCGATCGGCAAGGGCTTCGCGGGCACCATCAAGCGCCACAACTTCAGCTCGCAGCGCGCGTCGCACGGCAACAGCCGTTCGCACAATGTGCCGGGTTCGATCGGCATGGCGCAGGACCCCGGCCGGATCTTCCCCGGCAAGAAGATGACCGGCCACATGGGCGACGAAACCGTCACCACCCAGAACCTCGACGTGATCCGCGTCGACGAGGCCCGCCAGCTGTTGATGATCCGCGGCGCGATCCCGGGCTCCAAGGGTGGCTTCGTCACCGTGCGTCCCGCCGTCAAGGCCAAGCCGCAAGCGGCCGAAGGAGCGAAGTAATGCAACTCGAACTCCTGAATGAGCAAGGCCAGGCCGCGTCGAAGTACGACGCGCCCGAGACCGTGTTCGGTCGTGACTACAACGAAGACCTGGTCCACCAGATCGTCGTCGCCTACCAGGCCAACGCGCGCCAGGGCACCCGTGCCCAGAAGGACCGCGAGCAGGTCAAGCACTCGACCAAGAAGCCGTTCAAGCAAAAGGGAACGGGCCGCGCCCGTGCCGGTATGACGTCCTCGCCGCTGTGGCGTGGCGGCGGCCGGATCTTCCCGAACATGCCGGACGAGAACTTCACCCAGAAGATCAACAAGAAGATGTACCGCGCCGGCATGGCGTCCATCTTCTCGCAGCTCGCACGCGAAGGCCGCCTGGCCGTGGTCGATTCGATCAAGGTCGACTCGCCCAAGACCAAGGCGCTGGCTGCCAAGTTCAAGGCGATGAACCTCGAGTCCGTGCTCGTGATCGCCGAAGAAGTCGACGAGAACCTGTACCTCGCCTCGCGCAACCTGGCCAACGTTCTGGTTGTCGAGCCGCGCTACGCCGACCCCGTCTCGCTCGTGCACTACAAGAAGGTGCTGGTGACCAAGGGCGCCGTCGACAAGCTCAAGGAGATGTTCGCATGAGCCGCGTGAACCCCACCCCCGCTCAGCGTGAATTCGACGAAGGCCGCCTCATGAGCGTGCTGGTCGCCCCGATCGTGTCCGAGAAGGCCACGATGGTCGGCGAGAAGTCGAATGCCGTGACTTTCAAGGTGCTGCAGGACGCCACCAAGCCCGAGATCAAGGCGGCCGTTGAACTGATGTTCAAGGTCGAGGTCAAGGGCGTGTCCGTGGCCAACATCAAGGGCAAGACCAAGCGCTTCGGCCGCTCGGTGGGCCGCCGCGACAACGTTCGCAAGGCCTACGTGACGCTCAAGCCCGGTCAGGAGCTCAATCTCGTTTCGGAGGCCGCGTAATCATGGCCGTCATCAAGCTCAAGCCGACCACCCCGGGTCAGCGCGGTACCGTCAAGATCTCGCGCGATCACCTGCACAAGGGTGAAGGTTACGCGCCGCTGCTGGAACCCCAGTTCCAGAAGGCCGGCCGCAACAACAACGGCCACATCACCACCCGTCACAAGGGCGGTGGCCACAAGCACCACTACCGCGTGGTGGACTTCAAGCGCAACAAGGACGGCATCCCGGCCAAGGTCGAACGCATCGAGTACGACCCCAACCGTTCCGCCCACATCGCGCTGGTGTGTTATGCCGATGGCGAGCGCCGCTACATCATCGCCCCGCGCGGTGTGGAAGCAGGCGCAACGCTGCTGAGCGGTTCGGAAGCCCCGATCCGCGCCGGCAACACGCTGCCGATCCGCAACATCCCCGTGGGTTCCACCATCCACGCGATCGAACTGCAGCCCGGCAAGGGTGCGCAGGTCGCGCGTTCGGCCGGTGCCTCGGCGACGCTGCTGGCCCGCGAAGGCGTCTACGCCCAGGTGCGCATGCGCTCGGGCGAAGTGCGCAAGATCCACATCGAATGCCGCGCCACCATCGGTGAAGTGGCCAACGAAGAACACAGCCTGCGCCAGTACGGCAAGGCCGGCGCCACGCGCCATCGCGGCATTCGCCCGACCGTTCGCGGCGTGGTAATGAACCCGGTGGACCACCCGCATGGTGGTGGCGAAGGCAAGACCGGCGAAGGCCGCCACCCTGTCGATCCGTGGGGCAACCTGACCAAGGGTTATCGCACCCGCAACAACAAGCGCACGCAGGTCTTCATCGTGTCGCGTCGCAAGAAGTAAGGGACAGCCATGACTCGCTCTCTCAAAAAAGGTCCCTTCGTCGACCACCACCTCGTCGCCAAGGTCGACAAGGCGGTGACGAACAAGGACAAGAAGCCGATCAAGACCTGGTCGCGCCGTTCGATGGTGCTGCCCGAGTTCATCGGCCTGACCATCGCCGTGCACAACGGCAAGCAACACGTGCCCGTGTACGTCACCGACCAGATGGTCGGCCACAAGCTCGGCGAATTTGCGCTCACCCGCACGTTCAAGGGCCACCCCGCGGACAAGAAAGTCCAGAAGAAGTAAGGAGCAGAGAACATGTCTGAAACACGTGCAGTTCTCCGCGGCGTCCGCCTGTCGGTGGACAAGGGCCGCCTCGTTGCCGATCTGATCCGCGGCAAGAAGGTCGACCAGGCGCTGAACATCCTGCAGTTCACGCAGAAGAAGGCCGCCGTCATCGTCAAGAAGGTGCTCGAGTCGGCGATCGCCAACGCCGAGCACAACGACGGCGCCGACATCGACGACCTCCGCGTCAAGACCATTTATGTCGAGCAAGGTGCCACGCTCAAGCGTTTCACCGCGCGCGCCAAGGGCCGCGGCAACCGCATCAGCAAGCCCACGTGCCACGTGTACGTGACGGTCGGCAACTAAGGTCTGGAAGAAACATGGGACAGAAAATCCACCCGACCGGCTTCCGCCTCGCGGTCAGCCGCAACTGGGCCAGCCGCTGGTACGCCAACAACCGCGATTTCGCGGGCATGCTGGCCGAAGACATCAAGGTGCGCGAGTACCTGAAGAAGAAGCTCAAGAACGCGTCCGTGTCGCGCGTGCTGATCGAGCGCCCCGCCAAGAACGCCCGCATCACGATCTACTCGGCACGTCCGGGCGTCGTGATCGGCAAGAAGGGCGAGGACATCGAGAACCTGAAGAAGGAACTCGGCAAGCAGCTCGGCGTGCCCGTCGCCGTGAACATCGAGGAAGTGCGCAAGCCCGAAGTCGATGCCCAGCTGATCGCCGACAGCATCACGCAGCAGCTCGAGAAGCGGATCATGTTCCGCCGTGCCATGAAGCGTGCGATGCAGAACGCCATGCGTCTGGGTGCCCAGGGCATCAAGATCATGTCGGCCGGCCGCCTGAACGGCATCGAGATCGCACGCACCGAGTGGTACCGCGAAGGCCGCGTGCCGCTGCATACCCTGCGCGCCGACATCGACTACGGCACGTCCGAAGCCAAGACCACCTACGGCGTCATCGGCGTCAAGGTCTGGGTCTACAAGGGCGACACGCTGGGCCGCAACGACGCCCCTTCGCTGGACAGCAGCACCCCGCGTCCCGAAGGCGAGGAGCGCCGTGGTCCGCGCGGTCCGCGCCGTGACGGCCGTCCCGGTGGCAACGACCGCCGTGGCGGTCCGCGCTCGGGCGGTCCCGGTGCCCGTGGCCCGCTGGGCGGCAATGCCGCCCCGGCCGACGGCAGCGACAAGCCCGCAGAAGCCACCGGTGCAGCCGGTGACAAGCCCGCCGTTAAGCGCGTCCGCAAAGCCGCGCCCGCTGCAGCAGCGGACGGCGCCCCGAAGACCGAGTAATTCGAACAACACGGTCTGAGAAAGACGGAGAAATCAAATGCTGCAACCTGCACGCAGAAAGTTCCGCAAGGAACAGAAAGGCCGCAACACCGGCGTCGCGACCCGAGGCAACTCGGTCGCCTTCGGTGACTTCGGCCTGAAGTCGGTGGATCGCGGGCGCCTCACGGCGCGCCAGATCGAAGCCGCCCGCCGTGCCATCTCGCGCCATGTGAAGCGCGGTGGCCGCATCTGGATCCGCGTGTTCCCCGACAAGCCGATCTCGACCAAGCCCGCCGAAGTCCGGATGGGTAACGGCAAGGGCAACCCCGAGTACTACGTGGCCGAGATCCAGCCGGGCAAGGTCATCTACGAGATCGTCGGCGTGCCCGAAGAACTCGCTCGTGAAGCGTTCCGCCTGGCTGCCGCCAAGCTGCCGTTGCGCACGACTTTCGTCGCACGCCAGCTCGGCGCCTGATCGAGGAGAACTCTCATGGCAACGAAGAAAAAGCAAACCGCGAAGGTCTCCAAGGCCGCCGCGCTGCGTGAAAAAGACGTCGCAGGCCTCCAGGCCGAAATCAAGGACCTGCAAAAGGCCCATTTCGGCCTGCGCATGCAGAAGGCGACGCAACAGCTGAGCAACACCGGCACGCTGAGCGTGACCCGTCGCGACATCGCCCGCGCGAAGACCATCCTGGCGCAGAAGCAAGCTTCGGCTGCTGCCGCCAAGTAAGGAGTGAACATGACGGAAGCCAAGCAATCCCTCAAGCGCACTCTGGTCGGCAAGGTCGTCAGCGACAAGCGCGCCAAGACCGTGACCGTGCTCGTCGAGCGCCGCGTCAAGCACCCGATCTACAACAAGATCATGATTCGCTCGAGCAAGTACCACGCGCACGACGAACAGGGCGAATTCCACCTGGGCGATCTCATCGAGATCACCGAGTCGCGCCCGATCTCGAAGTCGAAGAACTGGGTTGCCACGCGCCTGGTCGAGAAGGCCGCCGCGGTCTGATCTGCAGCGCGCGCATCCTCTGCGACGCCCCTTCAAAAACGGCCCACAATGTGGGCCGTTTTTGTTTTCGCTTTCCCTTCCTTCTTCCAGGAGCATTCCCCATGATCAAGATCGGCGACACCCTTCCTTCCGTGACCCTGCAGGAGTACTCGGAGGTCGAAGGCGAAGGCTGCAGCATCGGCCCCAACCCCGTGGACGTGGCCAAGGCCTCGGCCGGCAAGACCATCGCGCTCTTCGCGCTCCCCGGCGCCTTCACCCCCACCTGCTCGGCCAAGCATGTGCCGGGCTACGTGCAGCATTTCGAGGACTTCAAGGCCGCCGGCGTGGACGAGATCTGGTGCCTGAGCGTGAACGATGCCTTCGTGATGGGTGCCTGGGCACGCGACCAGCAGACCAACGGCAAGGTGCGCATGCTGGGTGACGGCAGCGCCGACTTCGCCAAGGCCACGGGCCTGACGCTCGACCTCGCGGCGCGCGGCATGGGCCTGCGCAGCAACCGCTATTCGATGCTGGTCAAGGACGGCAAGGTCGCGACGCTCAACGTCGAGGCGCCCGGCAAGTTCGAGGTCAGCGACGCCGACACGCTGCTGGCGCAGGCCAAGGGCTGAGCCAGCGGCGCACCCTGCGCCGATCGTTCACCGTCACAGGCCGGGCGCGTGGTCTCCGACCGCGCCGCCTGCCCCCGTCACCGCACCATGCTCGATCCCTCCGCACTCCAGGGCTTCTTCCCCGTCGTGATGACGCCCAGCCACGACGGCAAGTACTTCCAGAACTACGTCAGCTCGTTGCTGTCGCTGGTGGTGGAATGCGAGCGGCGCGGCATGCGGATCCAGGCCTACTTCCACCAGGGCGAGAGCCTGGTCACACGTGCCCGCAACAACTGCGTGGCCAACTTCCTCGCCAACCCGCAGTGGACGCACCTGTTCTGGATCGATGCCGACATCGGCTTCTCGGCCGAGGCCGCTTTCCGGCTGCTGCTGTCGGACCATGATGTGGCCTCGGGCGTGTATCCGCTCAAGCGCGAAGGCTGGCCCGACGAAGGCGTGCCGGCCGGGACGACCCAAGCCGCCTTCGACGCCACGTACACGCGCTACACCGTCAACGCCTCGCCGGCGCCCGACACGGGCCGCATCGACCTCGACGTGCGGCCCGACGGCTTCCTGCGCATGCAGGAGGCCCCGACCGGCTTCATGGTGATCAAGCGCCGCGTCTTCGAGCGGATCATGGCGGCCTACCCGGACCTGCGCTACGTCCCCGACAGCATCGGCGTGCCCGACCAGGGCCTGCACTACCGCTTCTTCGACGTGATGGTCGACCCCGTGTCGCGCCGCTACCTGTCGGAGGACTACGGCTTCTGCCGCCTCTGGACCGGGCTGGGCGAACACGTCTACGTCGATGCCAACTCCAACCTGAGCCACCAGGGATCGAAGATGTACCGCGGCGACTTCGCCAACTCGCTGGTCAACGCCTTGCCCTATGCCGTGGGCGGGCCGGCCGGCACGCCGCTGTCCCTGCACGGCAGCGAGCATCTGAAGTCGAACCCGCCGGGTTGACTCCATCCGATCTGCTATTCAAACGATAGCTGCTCACGCCCACTGGACGGGCGTTGCGGCCCTATTCGGCTCGCAAACTCAAAGCTCGACCTTCAGGTAGTGCGAGCCTGCGATGGGGTTGTGGTAGTAGGGCGGCACCTCGACGAAGCCCAGGTCCTCGTACAGCGCGCGAGCTGATTCCATGTCGTCCAGCGTGTCGAGCAGCACGCAGGCATAGCCCGCGCCACGGGCGGCGTCGAGCACGGCTTCGACGAGCTGGCGTCCCAGCCCCAGGCCGCGGAAGCCGGGGCGCACGTACAGGCGCTTCATCTCGGCGGCGTTTGCGTAGTCCACCGTGTCCAGCGGCCGCAGCGCGCAGCAGCCCGCCACCTGCAGGGTGCGCCCGTCGGGACGCGCCAGGGCCGGCGCGGCCGATGGCGCGCTCGTCGAAGCGGTCTCCACCAGGGCCAGCAGCAGGGTGCCGCGGGGCTCGGCGTAGTCGCCCGGCAAGCCTGCCAGCTCGTCGTCGAAATTCTGGAAGCACAGGTCGACCTTCAGCGACGCGGCGTACTCACGAAAGATCGCCCGGGCCTCGGCCAGCTCATGGGCATCGTCCGGCACCGCGAGCACGATCGCGGGCGTGTCGGCCAGGGGCAGCGGGCGGGAGCCGAGGACGCTCATGGGCGCAGCGCCTGCCGGGCGCGGCGCGGCCGCATGGAGGATGCCTGCTTCTTCATCATGACTGCAGCGTCGACACCCACGCCGCCAGCCCGGCGCTGAGCGCGAACAGCACCAGCGCGAGCAGCCGCGAACGGCCGTCGTCCCGGCTCGGTGCGGGCGCGTGGCCGGGCGCCACGGCGCGATCGCCCGACAGCATCGGGCGCACCAGCCGCACGCGCTTGATCGCCACGTAGAACAGCACGGCCAGCACGTGCAGCGCCACCAGCGCGATCAGCAGCCACTGGCCCGGCCCCTTGTGCCAGCCGGTCGCGGCGCTGGACCAGCTGCCGGGGAGCATGGCGGCCAGCGGGCCGGTGAAGGTGATCGCATCGTCCGACACCAGCCCCGTCGCCACCTGCAGCAGCAGCACGGCCAGCAGGGCGAACACCGACGCGGCGCCCAGCGGGTTGTGGCCGACGAGATGGTCCGGGTGAGGGCGCCCGCGGAGGTAAGCCAGCAGGCTGCCCGGCGCATACACGAAGCTCGAGAAGCGCGACCAGCGCCCGCCCACGAAGCCCCACGCCAGGCGGAAGACCAGCAGCGCCATCACCGTGTAGCCAAGCCGGAAGTGCCAGTCCATCGCTCCCGTCTTGGCCGTGACCACGAGCCCGATGACTGCGGCTGCCAGGGCCCAGTGGAAGAGGCGGGTGGGCAGGTCCCAGACACGCACCGTGCGCGTGGATGCGGTGGCAGGGAAGGACGAGGAAGAAGGGGCGGGCATCGGCGGCGGGCAGGTGCGGCGCGGCATCCGGCGGCTGTGGGCGGCCCGCCAGATTAACAAAACTGCGCCGCGGGCCGGTAAGCGGGCACTCGCATGGGCCTTTTGGCGCGAGCGTGGACACGCGGCCCCTACACTGCCGCGCGCCGCATCCCCGGCGCATTCATGAATGAGAAGGAAGAACCCACGATGCCTCGTTCCCGTACCGCTGCCGCCACTGTCTTCGGTCTTGTCGCGGCCATCGCCGCCCTGGCCGCCGTGCCTGCGTCGGCGCAGCCCACCTTCGCCACCCCACAGGACGCGATCAAGTACCGCCAGCAGACCCTCAAGGAAATGCAGCAGAACTTCAAGCGCGTGGCCGACATGGCCAGCGGTCGGGCGGACTTCGATGCCAAGGTGGCCGAGACGAGCGCCGCGCGTGCGGCCGAGCTGATCAAGATGCCCTGGGTGGGCTTCGGCCCCGGCACCGAGGGCGGCAAGGCCAAGCCGGCCATCTGGAAGGAGCAGGACAAGTTCAAGGCAGCCGCCACGCGCGGCGAGGAAGAGGTGGCCAAGGTGGCGGCTGCCGCCAAGACCGGCGATCTCAATGCCATCAAGGCCGCGATCGGTGGCGCCGGCGCATCCTGCAAGGCGTGCCACGACATGTATCGGGAGTAGCACCCCAAGCCGCTTCGCGGCTCCCCTCCCTGGCGCCGTTGGCTTGGAGGGGGCTGAGCCCGTACACGAAATGTCCAGTGGACATTTCGTGACTGGCGAAGGGCGAGGCCTCTGGCCTCGCGCGGCCTGCAAGGCCTTCCCTGAGGCCTGGCGAAGCCAGTTCCTCGGGTGTCCCGGGGGCTTTACTGCGCTCGCCGACGGACCGGTTGCTATGAATTTAATAGCTGACTGCGCCCATTCTGCGGGCGCTGCGGGCCGAAAAGGCTTTGGAAACCCGGGTGCTCAGGCTTCGGCGAGCAGTTTCTCGATCAGGCGGTGCAGTTCGTCGAAGTCGGGCTCGCCGACGTAGCGCTTGACGATCTCGCCCTTCTTGTTGACCACGTAGGTGGTCGGCGTGAGCTGCACGTCGCCCCAGGCCTTGGCGACGGCGCCGGTGTTGTCGATGGCGACCTTGAACGGCAGCTTGCGTGTCTCGGCGTAGTTGATGACGTAGCTCGGCGGGTCGTAGCTCATGGCCACCGCCAGCGTGTCGTAGCCCTTCGCCTTGTACTTGTCGTAGGTCGCAATGACTTTGGGCATCTCGCCCACGCAGGTCACGCAGCTGGTGGCCCAGAAGTTGACCAGCGTCACCTTGCCCTTCAGGTCGTCGGTGGTCTTCTTGCTGCCGTCCAGCAGCACGAAGGTCGAGGCGGGGGCCGGCGAACTGCCGGTGCTCACGTACACGCCGACGCCCACCGCCAGCGCGACCGCGATTGCGGCACCATAGAGGGCATTCTTCATGGCTGAATTCCCCGGGCGTGAAGACCGAGCGCTCCCGCAAGGGGCACCGAGCGCGGGGCGGGGCGAGCATGAAGACGGAGATGCATGGAGCGGATCGATGAAGCGGCGCAATTTTAGTTCCGCATGGGCGTTTGCGCCGGCGGCCGCGCGGCGGGCCGGCGCGCTGCTGGCCGCGGCAGTGCTGGCCCTGGCCTGCAGCCCGGTCTTCAACTGGCGCGAGGTGCCGGTGGGCGAGTCGCTGGTTGCCATGCTGCCCTGCAAGCCCGACCGCGCCGAGCGCAGCCTGCCGATGGACACCGCCACCGTGCCCGTCGACATGGCCGGCTGCGAGGCCGGCGGTGCGACCTTCGCCGTCGCGCGCCTGCCGGGCGGCGACGCGTCGCAGGCCGAGGCGCGTCTCGCCGCCTGGCGCCGGGCGGCCAAAGTCCCCTGGTCCGGCGCGCAGCTCACCGAGGCGCCGTGGACGCTGCCACGCGCCGCCACCGCGCCCGCCCCGTGGGCGCTGGACGTGACGAACGCCACCGCGGACGGCCGTCCTGCCGAGGCGCACCTGCGCTGGTTCGCCGGCCCCGACGGGCAGGGCGGCATCGCGCTGTACCAGGCCATGGTGCTCGGCCGTCCCTCGGCCACGGACGCGGCCGAAACCTTCTTCGACGGGCTGCGCCTGCGATGAACGCGCGCTCCCGGGCGCCGGGTCGGCCACAGGCGCGCCCGCATAATGCTTGCGAGCCCACGCCGCCCGCATGAACAGCATCCTCCTCATCGCCCATTCGCCGCTGGCCCATGCCCTGCGGCAATGCGCGCTGCATGTCTTTCCCGAGGCCGAGGACTGCGTCGGCGCCCTCGACGTGCTGCCCAACGTGTCGCCCGAAGAGACGCTGGGCGCCGCCCGCATCATCCTCGCGCAGCAGCTCGGGCGCGCGCCCCGCGCCCAGGTGCTGGTGCTGACCGACGTGTTCGGTGCCACGCCCTGCAACGTGGCGCAGCAGCTCGTCGACGGTGCGCGCTCGCGCCTCGTCGCGGGCGTCAACCTGCCGATGCTGCTGCGCGCCGTCACCTACCGGCACGAGCCGCTCGAGGCCCAGGTGCAGCGCGCGATCGCCGGTGGCACGGCCGGCATCATGCAGGTGGCCGTGGCCGCCCCCCAGAACCAGGTGAGAAGAAAATACAGTGATCAAGACATCCGTGACCATCAGCAATAAGCTGGGCCTGCACGCCCGCGCGTCGGCCAAGCTCACCAAGCTGGCCGGCAGCTACCCCTGCGAGGTGTGGATCGCGCGCGGCGACCGGCGCGTCAATGCCAAGAGCATCATGGGCGTGATGATGCTGGCCGCGGGCCTGGGCGCCACCGTCGAGCTCGAGACCAGTGGCGACAAGGAGCAGGAAGCCATGGAGGCACTGGTCGCCTTGATGAACGACAAGTTCGGCGAGGGCGAGTGATGGAAAGCGGACTTCCATACGCGAAGGACGCGAAGATTTCGCGAAGGTCGCGAAAGAAACTCCAGAGCAATCTGATTGGTTTTTTTCGCGACCTTCGCGCGCTTTCGCGCCCTTCGCGTCCGGAGGTCCGCATTTCGGTGCGCAGCCGAGCATGACCTTCGCCCTCCACGGCCTCCCCGTCGCCCGCGGCATCGCGATCGGGCGCGCGGTGCTGGTCGTGTCCAGCCGGGTCGACGTGGCGCACTACTTCGTGCAGCCGCACGAGGTCGAGGCCGAGATCGGCCGGGTGCGCACGGCGCGCAACGCGGTGGCCGAGGAGCTGCAGCGCCTGCAGGCCAACGTGGCGCAGATGACGCCGCAGGAGGCGCCGCACGAGCTGTCGGCGCTGCTCGAGGTGCACCAGATGCTGCTGCAGGACGAGGCCCTGACCGACGGCGTCAAGCACTGGATCACCGAGCGCCTCTACAACGCCGAATGGGCGCTGACCACGCAGCTGGAGATCGTCGCGCGCCAGTTCGACGAGATGGAGGACGAGTACCTGCGCGAGCGCAAGTCCGACCTCGAACAGGTCGTCGAGCGCCTGCTGCACCAGATGAAGGGCACGGCCGCGGTGCTCGCGCCGCCGCCGCCCAAGCGCAAGGCGCGCACCGGCGAGGAGGGCGACGACGGCACGGACGACGGCTTCGATGTGCCGTTGGTGCTCATCGCGCACGACCTCGCGCCGGCCGACATGCTGCAGTTCAAGAAAAGCGTCTTCGCCGGCTTCGTCACCGACGTCGGCGGGCGCACCTCGCACACCGCCATCGTGGCGCGCAGCATGGACATCCCGGCCGTGGTCGGCGCGCGCGGCGCCAGCCAGCTCGTGCGGCAGGACGACTGGGTCATCATCGATGGCGATGCCGGCGTGGTCATCGTCGACCCTTCGCCCATCATCCTGGCCGAGTACGGCTTCAAGCAGCGCCAGGGCGAGCTCGAGCGTGAACGCCTCTGGCGCCTGCGCCACAAGCCGGCCGTCACGCTCGACAACCAGCGCGTCGAGCTGCTCGCCAACATCGAGCTGCCCGACGACACGGCCGGCGCAGTGAAGGCGGGCGCCGTGGGCGTGGGGCTGTTTCGCAGCGAGTTCCTCTTCATGGGCCGCACCGAACGCGGCGAGAAGCTGCCCGACGAAGAGGAGCAGTACGAGGCCTACCGCCGCGCCATCGACGGCATGCAGGGCATGCCCGTCACCATCCGCACCATCGACATCGGCGCGGACAAGCCGCTCGATGGCAAGAGCGGCAAGCAGGAATACCTCAACCCTGCGCTGGGCCTGCGCGCGATCCGCTGGAGCCTGGCCGAACCGGCGATGTTCCTCACGCAGCTGCGCGCCATCCTGCGCGCCGCGGCGCACGGCTCGGTGCACCTGCTGATCCCGATGCTCGCGCACGCCTCCGAGATCCGGCAGACCCTGGCGCTCATCGAGCAGGCGCGCGCCGAGCTCGATGCGCGCGGCCAGGCGCATGGCGCCGTCAAGCTCGGCGCCATGATCGAGGTGCCCGCGGCGGCGCTCACCGTCAAGCTCTTCCTGCGGTACTTCGACTTTCTTTCGATCGGCACCAACGACCTCATCCAGTACACGCTGGCCATCGACCGCGCCGACGAGGCCGTGGCGCACCTGTACGACCCGGCGCACCCGGCGGTGCTGCGCCTGGTGGCCGACACCATCACCGAGTGCCGGCGCCAGGGCAAGGGCGTGAGCGTGTGCGGCGAGATGGCGGGCGACGTGCACTTCACGCGGCTGCTGCTGGGCCTGGGCCTGCGCAGTTTCTCGATGCACCCTTCGCAGATCCTGGCCGTCAAGCAGGAAGTGCTGCGCGCCGACACCACCAAGCTCGCGCCCTGGGCGCAGCGCGTGCTCGAGTCCGACGACCCGGCCGAGATGCTGGCCGAGTGAGCCGGCCCGCTGGCGCTCCCGCCGCGCCAGCACCGCCTGGTCATCGCCACGGCATCGACCGACCTGACACCGTTCACGCTGAGCCCGTCGAAGCGCCGCGCGCGGCTTCGGCAAGCTCAGCCCGAACGGGTATCGAGATTCGGGAAGACCGGCTCGATCCGGATGAAAAAAGGCTGCAGCGCCCGTCCCTCATGCGCAGAGCGCTATGAATTTCATAGCATTGAAATCAAACGAAACATAGCGCGACGGCACTGAAAAGACCGCGCCGGCCGGCGTGCGCACCATCGAGGCTCCTTCATCACTTTCACCTTGAAAGGCCTCGACATGAACAGCATCCGCGCCACCTTCCTCGCCGTCTCCGCCCTGGCTCTGCTGGGCACCACCGCCGCGCAGGCCGAAAGCTACGAGGGGGTGCATGCGCCCGCCGGCGCCCTCGGCCGCAGCACCGTGCAGGCCGAGGCCGCCCGCGCCGCCGCGGCACGCGACCAGAACGTGGTGCGCGGCTCGCGTGGCGCCGAGACCGTCGCCGTCTCGCAGGCCCGCGCCGGCGTCCAGGCCGAAGCCGTGCGCACCGCCGCCGCTCCCGACCAGAACGTGAGCTCGGGCTCGCGCGTGAACAGCCGCGTCGTCTCGACCATGCGCAACCCCGTCGACGTGCGCGCCGAGGCGCAGGCCCGCAGCGCCACCGCGGCGCAATGACCCGTCTCGGCCTCCCACTCCCTCAGCTCTCAAGGACATCCTCATCATGAAACCATGGATCCGACGCGCCCTCTTCGGCCTCTTCGGCGGCGCCCTCGTCGCCGGCAGCATCGCCGGCTGTGCCGGCCACCGCCACGGCTGGGGCGCGGCCGACAGCACCGAGTTCCGCGCCAGGATGGTCGAGCGCGTGGGCAGCAAGCTCGACCTCGACGCCACGCAGAAGCAGAAGCTCGACGTGCTGGCGCAGAGGCTGCAGGCCCAGCGCCAGGCCATGCGCGGCACGGGCGATCCGCGCGCGCAGTTCAAGGCGCTGTTCGCCGGCGACCGGCTCGACCAGGCCGCAGCCGCGAAGCTGGTCGAGGAGAAGACCGCCGCCGTGCGCAACGGCAGCCCCGAGGTCATCGCCGCTGCGGCCGACTTCTTCGATCACCTGAACCCCGCGCAGCAGCAGAAGGTGCGCGAGTTCATGGACCGCGGCGGGCGCCGCTGGTCGCGCCATGGCTGAGCCGCTTGCGGCAGCCGCCGCCGTGTCGTGGCCGGCGCGCGCCCCGTGGCGACGCGCCGCGGCCGTCGATTCCGGCGACGGCGCGGCGCAGGGCGGCGTGCGCATGCTGCTGCGCCTCGAAGGTCTGGCGCTGCTCGTGCTTGCCGTTGCGGGCTATGCGCAACTTGGCGCGGGCTGGGGCAGCTTCGCGCTGCTCTTCCTCGTGCCGGACATCGCGCTCTTCGGCTACCTGGCCGGCCCGCGTGTCGGCGCGGCGCTCTACAACACGACGCACAGCCTGGTCGGCCCGGCGCTGCTGGGCGGCGCGGGCCTGGCCTTCGGCGCGCCGGTGGCGATGGCCTTCGCGCTCGTGTGGGCCGCACACATCGGCTTCGACCGGATGCTGGGCTATGGCCTCAAGTACACGCGCGGCTTCGGCTTCACCCACCTGGGCCGGCTCGGTCCGCGCGACGCCTGGTGACGCACGGATGCCCGCCGGCCTCATGCTCGCCGCCCTGTTCGCTCATGGGCACAATCCCGCCATGCCGCGCATCCTGCTGATCGACGACGACGCGCACCTCGCGCCGCCGCTCACCACCTACTTCGCGCGCTTCGACTGCACGCTCGACAGCGCGCAGCGGCCCAGCGAAGGGCTCGCCAAGCTGCGCAATGGCGACTACGACGCGGCGATCCTCGACGTCATGCTGCCCGAGATGGACGGCTTCGCGCTGTGCCGGCTGATCCGTGCGGAAAGCGACATCCCCATCGTCATGCTCACCGCGCGCGGCGAGGTGATGGACCGCGTGGTCGGCCTCGAGCTGGGCGCCGACGACTACCTGCCCAAGCCCTTCGAGCCGCGCGAGCTGGTGGCGCGGGTGCAGACCATCCTGCGCCGCCAGCGCGTGCGTGCCTCCGCGCCGGCCGCATCGGCGCAGCGCCTGGTGTTCGACGGCCTGTCGATCGACCTCGACCGCCGCGAGGTGCAGCGCGCCGGCGAGCGCGTCGAGCTCACCGGCACCGAGTTCGAGCTGCTCGCGCTGCTGGCGGCCGAGCCCGGCAAGGTCTTCAGCCGCGACGACATCCTCAACCGCCTGCGCGGGCACGAGGCCGACCTGTACACGCGTGCGGTCGACATCGTCGTGAGCCGGCTGCGCCGCAAGCTGGAGCCGCTGGACTGCATCAAGACCCTGCGCAACGCCGGCTACACGCTGGCCGTGGCGCCGGGCACCTCCGAAGCAGCGGCGTCGTGAGGCGGCGCGCACACCCGCATCCGGTCGACGGGCGGCACCGCCCCCGCTGGCGCCGCTCGCTGCGCGTGCGGCTGGTGATGTGGTTCCTGGTGCTCGCGCTGGTGATGGCGGGCATCTTCCTGGGCGGCATGAAGCGCTCCTTCTCCAACGGCTGGGGCGCGGTCGCGCAGCCGCTGCTGATGGACTACGAGGACCGCATCGTGGCCGAGCTCGGCACGCCGCCCGACGTGGCGAAGGCACGGGCCCTGGTCGCGCGCCTGCCGATCACGCTGCGCATCAGCGGCCCGCGCGTGAACTGGGACTCGCACCCCGGCCAGCCCGAGCACGGCTTCCTGCGCGACGCGCGGCCCGCCGGCGGCGAGGAAGAGCGCTGGTACGTGCGCCAGACCGCCGACGGCCACCGCGTGGTCTTCGGCTGGGCGCCGCGCGTGTGGGAACAGGCACCGAGCGCGGCGGGCTGGGGCACCCTGGCCGCGCTGCTGCTGCTGGTGGTGGGCGTGTACGCCGGCATCAGCCGCCTGCTGCGCCCGCTGATCGACATCCGCGAAGGGGCCGAGCGCTTCGGTCGCGGCGAGTTCGGGACGCCCATTCCCATCCGGCACTGCGACGACCTGGGCGACCTGGCGCAGCGCATCAATACCATGGCGTACGACATCCGCGCCATGCTCGACGCCAAGCGCACGCTGCTGCTGGCCATGAGCCACGAACTGCGCTCGCCGCTCACCCGCGCGCGGCTCAATGCCGAACTGCTGCCCGAAGCCGGCGAGGGCGCCGCCGAGCGCGAGGCGCTGCTGCGCGACCTGGGCGAGATGCGCGAGCTGATCAGCGACCTGCTCGAGAGCGAGCGCCTGGCCAGTCCGCACGTCGCGCTGCACCGCGAGCCGGTCGACCTGCCGGCGCTGGTGCGGGACGTGCAGGACGAGCTGGCCGCGCGCGGCGTGCCGATGGCGCAGGCGGTGCAGCTCGACGTGGCACCCGGCCTGCCCACACCGGCGCTGGACCGGTCGCGCGTGCGCCTGCTGCTGCGCAACCTGCTCGACAACGCGCTGCGCCACGGCGCCGGCGGCCCGCAGGCGCCGGTGGTGGCGCTGCGCCCCGCCAGCGCGAGCGGAGGCAGTGGCAGTGGCAGTGGCAGTGGCAGTGGCGCCATCGAGATCGAGGTGCGCGACTTCGGCCCCGGTGTGCCCGACGAACAGCTCGCGCGCCTGGCCGAACCCTTCTACCGCCCCGACAGCGCGCGCACCCGCAGCGCCGGCGGCGTGGGGCTGGGCATGCACCTGTGCCGGCTGGTCGCTCAGGCGCACGGCGGCGGCCTCACGCTGCGCAACGCCCAGCCCGGTCTGGCGATCACGGCGCTATTGAATTCATAGCTGCTCGCGCCCGTCCCGCGGGCGCTGGAGGCCGATTTCGTTCATAAATCGGGCACCAGCCGCTGCAGGTGCTCCGCGAATGCGGCGACGAGCGCCGGTGGCCGGGGCAGGCCGAAGCGCACTCGCAGGCCCACGGTGGGCAGCGGCGGCAGGCCCTCGCCGGCCGCCAGCACCTGCAGGTCGGCCGGCACGGCCGACTGCGTGAGCACCGCGATCGCCTGGCCCGATCTCACCACCGCCAGTAGCCCCGACATGCTGCCGCTCGCGTAGGCCACGCGGTAGGGCCGCTGCGCCGCGTCGAGCTGTTCGCAGGCCGCGCGGTGGTCCAGCGTGTCCGGGTCCGACAGCGCGATCTGCAGCGGCTCGCGCAGGGCAGCGGCGTCGTGGCGGTGGCCCACCCACACCAGCGGCTCGCGGCGCAGCGGCGGGACGGGGTCTTCCGAGTCGGGGGTGGAGACCAGCGCCAGGTCCAGCGCGTGCTGCTGCAGTTGCGCCAGCAGCCGCGGCGTCGGCGCGCACACCACCTCGACCAGCACGTTGGGGTGCTGTCCCGCGAAGCTGCGCAGGATCGCCGGCAGGAAGGCCGCCGCGTAGTCGTCGGGGCAGCCGAAGCGCAGCGTGCCCGCCAGGCCCGTGCCCGACAGGTCGGCCACCGCCGCGTCGTGCTGGCGCAGCAGCGTGCGCGCGTGGCCCAGCAGCCGCTCGCCGTGCAGCGTGAGCGTCACGCCGCGGCCGGTGCGGTTGAGCAGCGGCTGGGCGAGCATGTCTTCCAGCTTCTTGACCTGCATGCTCACCGCCGCCTGCGTGCGGCCGATGCGCGCGGCGGCGCGGCCCAGCGTGCGCGTCTCGGCGATCGCGACGAAGGTGCGCAGCAGGTCGACGTCGAGGAGGGGTTTCAAGGAATCAACGCGCTTGATGGCTGGGTTCAGAAATATTAGCTTTGCTTGAGGCTCGCGCGCTCCTACGCTGTGGGGCATCGACTTCCTGGAGCCCGCATGTCCCGCAACGACGACCCCGCCTTCTGGCACAACGCCCGCCGCCACCTGATCCGCTACGGCGGCAGCTTCGAGCCGCTGATCATCGAGCGTGCCGAGGGCAGCTTCGTCTACGACGCGGACGGCCGCGCCATCCTCGACTTCACCTCGGGCCAGATGAGCGCGCTGCTGGGCCACGGCCACCCCGAGATCGCCAGCGTGGTGGCCGAGCATGCGCAGCGCCTGGACCACCTCTTCAGCGGCATGCTCAGCCGCCCTGTGGTCGACCTGGCCACGCAGCTGGCCGAGATCACGCCCGCCGGCCTGGACCGCGCGCTGCTGCTGACGACAGGCGCCGAGGTCAACGAAGCCGCCATCAAGATGGCCAAGCTCTACACCGGCAAGTACGAGGTCGTGAGCTTCGCGCAATCCTGGCACGGCATGACGGGTGGCGCCGCCTCGGCCACCTACAGCGCGGGCCGCAAGGGCTACGGGCCGGCGGCCGTGGGTTCCTTCGCCATTCCCGCGCCGTACCCGTACCGCCCGCGCTTCGAGCGCAACGGGCAGTTCGACTGGCAGGCCGAACTGGACTACGCCTTCGACCTCATCGACCGGCAATCCAGCGGCAACCTCGCCGCCTTCATCGCCGAGCCCATCCTCAGCTCCGGCGGCCTGATCGACCTGCCGCTGGGCTACCTGGCCGCGCTGAAGAAGAAGTGCGTCGAGCGCGGCATGCTGCTCATCCTCGACGAGGCGCAGACCGGCATCGGCCGCACCGGCACCATGCTGGCCTGCGAGCGCGACGGTGTGGTGCCCGACATCCTCACCCTGTCCAAGACGCTGGGCGCCGGCCTGCCGCTGGCCGCGGTGCTCACCTCCGAAGCGATCGAGGAGGAGTGCCACCGGCGCGGCTTCCTCTTCTACACCACGCACGTGTCCGACCCGCTGCCCGCGGCCGTCGGCCTGAAGGTGCTGGAGGTGGTGCGGCGCGATCGCCTGATGGAGCGCGCGCGCGTCGCCGGCCAGCGGCTGGAGAACGGCCTGCGCGCGCTGCAGGAACGCGTGGACTGCATCGGCGACGTGCGCGGCCGCGGCCTGCTGCTGGGCGTGGAGATCGTCAAGAGCCGCGCCGGCAAGGAGGCCGCGCCCGAGCTGGGCGCCGCCATCACGCGCGAATGCATGAAGCTGGGCCTGTCGATGAACATCGTCAACCTGCCCGGCATGGGCGGCGTGTTCCGCATCGCGCCGCCGCTGACGGTGAGCGACGAGGAGATCGACCTCGGCGTGCAACTGCTGGGGCAGGCGATCGAACGCGTGGTGTGAACCGGCTCAGAAGCTGAGCTTCGCCGTCAGCTTCACCTTGCGCGGCTCGCCATACACGTCGGTGCCCCACTGCGTCGAATAGCCCACCGTCGAGTAGTAGGTCTTGTCGAACAGGTTGCTGATGTTGAGCTGGATGTCCAGCTTCGGCGTGGGCCGGTAGCCGATGGTGAGGTCGGCCAGCGCGTAGCTGCCCTGCTGGTTGCGCCAGGCGTAGCCGGCCGTGGTGCCGTCGTTGTACATGCGGCTCTGCCAGTACACGCCGCCCCCCACGCGCCACTTGTTCCAGTCGCCGCCGAAGCGGTACATCGTCGTCAGCTTGAAGGTGTTCTGTGGCGTGTCCGTGGAGAAGCGCGTGCCGATGAGCGTGCTGTCGGCGTCGCTCAGGTAGCGTGTGTCGGCGTAGGTGTAGCCGACGCCGACCTGCCAGTGCGGCGTCAGCGCCCCCTGCAGTTCCAGGTCCACGCCCTTGGTGCGCACGCGCCCCGAGGCCTCGGAGCACGAGGTCTCCGGGTAGGTCGGGCAACTGCTCTGGTCGTCCAGGGTCCGCGCGCGGTTCTTCTGGTTGATCTGGAAGTACGCCAGGCTCGCGTTCAGCGCGCCGCCGAAGTATTCGCCCTTGACGCCGACCTCGTAGTTCTCGCCCACGATCGGCTTGAGGATGTTGCCGTCGATGCCCTTGGCCGTCTGCGGGTTGAAGATGTCGGTGTAGCTGGCGTAGAGCGTGTGGTGGTCGTCCACGTCGTAGGTCACGCCCGCATAGCGCGTGACGTTGCGCGTGACCTTGTAGCTGCCGGTGGTGGCGCGGCTGTCGTAGTCGTACCAGTCCAGGCGGGCCCCCACCAGCAGCTTCCACCGGTCGGCAAGCGTCAGGTGCGCGGCGCCGTAGACGCTGTCCTGCGTGATGACGTTGCTGCTGCCCTTGCCGGTGAAGCGCTCCACCGGCTTGGCGACCGCGTACGGGTCCCAGGCGAACACGTTCACGTTGTTGATGCGCGAGGGCGTGATCGATTTGTTGTAGATGGACGATTCCAGCGACTGGTGCGTCACGCCGGCCACCATCTGGTGCTTGCGCCCCAGCAGGCTGAAGGGCCCCGCGACCGAGGCGTCGTAGTTCTCGTCGCGGTAGGCGTATTTGCCGCCCCACACCGACTGGTAGAAGTTGTTGCTGGTGTCGTTGGCCGAGTTGCGGTACGTGGCCGTGCCCAGCAGGTTCAGGTCGCGCCAGCGCTGCAGGGTGGACAGGCGCAGCCTCCAGTCCTCGCCGAAGCCGTGCTCCAGGACGGCGAAGGCCGTGGTCACGCGGTTCTTCGCGTACTCCCAGTCGTTGCCGATCATGCTCGAGCGCGGCAGGCGCAGGTGCGAGCCCCGGCCCGAGATCGGCATGTCGTACCACCAGTGGTTGCCGTCGTCGGTCTGCCGGTGCGCGCCCACGGTCAGCGTCGTGCGGGGGCCGAGGTCGGCCTCGATCACGCCGTAGAGCAGGCCGTGGTCCTGCTTCTGTGCGTCGCGGAAGGTGCCCGTGTCCTGGCCCGCGGCGACCACGCGGCCACGCAGGGTGCCGCCGCTGTTCAGCGGCCCCCCCACGTCGGCGATGACGCCGTAGTCGTCCCAGCTGCCGGCGCTCAGGCTGACGGAGCCCTGGAAGCCGGGCGTGGGCCGCTTGTGGATGAGGTTGATCGCCGCCGAGGGGCTGCCCGCACCCTGCGCCAGCCCGGTGGCGCCGCGCACGACCTCCACGCGGTCGTACAGCGCGAGGTTGGCCTGCGAGCTCGGGATGTAGCTGCTCCAGGGGCTGGTGAAACCCTCGTACATCACGTTGGCGTTGAAGCCCCGCGACGTGAAGTTCGGTCGCCCGACGCCGTCGCCGTTGCTCAGCACCAGGCCCGGCGTGTTCCTGACCACGTCGACGATGCTGGTCATGGCCTGGTCGTCCATGCGCTGGCGCGTGATGACGGTGGCGGACTGCGGCGTTTCGCGCAGCGACAGGTCGAGCCTGGTGGCCGTGCTGGTGCTGGGCGTGGTGTAGCTGTCGGTGCCTTCCGTCGTGCCGCTGCGCTCGGCCTCCGCCGTCACGGTGACGGCGCTGAGCATCGCCGCCGTGTCGCCGGCGGGCGCCTGCAGCGTGAAGATGCCAGGCCCGGCGGTGCCGACCGCGATGCCGGTGCCTGCCAGCAGAAGGTCCAGCGCCTGGCGCGGCGAGTGGCTGCCTTGCACCGCGGGGGCGTGGTAGCGCGCCAGCCGGTCCGCATCGAACCGCAGCTGCAGGCGGCTCTGCTCGGCGAAGGCACGCAGCGCGCTGACCAGCGGCTGCGCCGGAATGCCGAACTGCACGCGGGCGTCCTGCGCCTGTGACTGCGCCTGCGCGGCGATGGGCATCGCCATCGCGGCCAGCGCGCCCGCCATCGCCGTGGCCAGCCGGCCCCGTTCACGCCACCGCGTTGCCGCGTGGGGCCCTCGTGTCGAAACTGCCAGTGCCCCGCCTGCCAGGGCACCCTTCAATCTGCTTGTGCGCATGTCGCTTCCGTGTGTGGATGGAGGTCCCGGCGCGCCGGTGCGTGCGGGACGGAATGCGACGCGCCGCAGGCACCCGTCGGTGCGGCCGCGGCGCGACGCATGCTGGCGACCGTGGCTGCGCGAAGGCGACGAGCGCCCTCGATCGGCTGGCTGGCGATCGGGCGGGCCGGGCGAACGACGTCGCGGCCCAGACTTCGGAAAAAGGCCGCGCAGTCATGGCGTGGCGGTGCGGGCACGGCGGTCGGCAGCGTCGCCGCCCATGGCCTGGTGCAGCGCCACCGCGGCCGACAGCCGTGCGCGGGTGAGTTCGGCCTGCGCGTCCTGCGCGGCGAAGTGCGTGCGCTGCGCGTCCAGCAGGGTCAGCAGC
This sequence comes from Xylophilus ampelinus, assembly GCF_901875635.1. GTDB lineage: Bacteria > Pseudomonadota > Gammaproteobacteria > Burkholderiales > Burkholderiaceae_C > Xenophilus. Next base: position 22,534 of record NZ_CABFMN010000137.1, read on the forward strand.
GTCTCGGCGCCGGCGCGGTAGCGCGATTCCGCCAGGCGCAGCGCACGCTCGGCCTGCGCGAGTTCGTCGGCCTGCGCACTGCGCTGGGCATCGAGCGCGGCGATCGCATCCAGCGCGGTCTGCGCGTCGACCAGGGCGTCGACGATCGCGCCGCGGTAGTCGGCCAGCAGCTCTTCGCGCTGCGCCTGGGTGAGCGCATGCGTGGCGCGCCGCTGGCCGCCGTCGAAGATCGGGGCCGCCAGTGCCGCCGCCAGGCTGTTGCCCAATCCAAGATGACCCTTCCCGCCGCGGGAGAGGTGAAGGCAGCCGTCCAGGG
>NZ_CABFMN010000138.1 GCF_901875635.1 Xylophilus ampelinus
GCCCGGTGCCGGCGCCGGCCGCGGCGCCCGCGCCGGCGCCACCGAGGGCGCCTGCAGGTCGCGCTGGATCATCGCGCGCACCAGCGCCTCGATGTCCTGCGCCGGCGCGTCCGAGCGGGCCACCACGCGGCCGCCGCGCAGCACGGTGGCACGGCGTGCCACGCGCTGGATCTCGGCCAGCTTGTGGGTGACCAGCACCACGCCGCAGCCCTGTTGCGCCACGCGTGTGCACACCGCGAGCAGCGCCTCGATCTCCTCCGGCAGGAGCACGGCGGTGGGTTCGTCGAGCACCAGCAGGCGCGGCTCGCGCATCAGGCACTTCACGATCTCCACGCGCTGTCGCTCGCCCACAGAGAGCTCCTGCACCCGGGCCAGCGGATCGAGCGCGAGCCCGTAGCGCTCGCGCATGGCGGCAATGCGCGCCGTGCCGGCCTTGCGGTCGAGCACGCCACGGGCCTGGCCGAGCAGCAGGTTGTCCAGCACGGTCATGTCGGGCACCAGGCTGAAATGCTGGTGGACCATCGCGATGCCGTGCGACAGGGCATCGGCCGGAGAGCGCGGACTGAACGCCGCGCCGGCCAGCGTCATGCCGCCCGCGTCCGGCGCATGCACGCCGAAGACGAGGTTGCACAGCGTCGACTTGCCGGCACCGTTCTCGCCCAGCAGGCAGTGGATCTCGCCGGGATGGAGCTCGAGCGACACGTCCTGCAGCGCCTGCAGCGTGCCGAAGCGCTTGGACAGGCCGTCCAGCCTCAGAAGAGGTGGCGCGGCCGGGGCCTCGCCCGGACTGCCGTCGCCGAGGCCGGCGGCGTGGCGCTCGCGCATCAGCCCTCCAGCACCTTGATCTTGCCGGACAGGATGTCCTTCTTGATCTGCTCGAGCTTGGCCTTCTGCTCCTCGGTGGCATTGCAGATGACCATGTCCGAGGCGCTCGGGCCCATGGCCAGGCCGAAGGGCTTGTAGCCCGCTTTCCAGGTCCCGCCGACGGCCTCCTTGATGGCGTACTGCACCTGGTAGCCGACGCCCGTGATGCTGTAGGCCGGATAGAGCGGATCGGTGCCGCAACGGTTGGTGTAGCTGCCGATGATCTTGGTGCCCTTCTCCTTGGCCGCCTGCTCCATGCCGCGCAAGCCGAGGTTCAGGATGTGGTAATGCACGTCGGCGCCCTGGGCGATCGCCGCCAGCGTGGCTTCCTTGGCCTTGGCGACGTTGTCGAAATCGCCGGTGTAGTTCTCGAAGTACTTGATGCCGGGCTTGATGTACTTCGCGCCGTTGCCGAACTCCTTGCCGGCGTTCACGATAGAAGGAATCTCCATGCCGCCGACGTAGCTCACGGCCCCGTTCTTCGACAGCATCGCGGCCGCGGCACCTGCGACGAAGGCGATCTCCGCCTGCTTGACGTCGTAGCCGGCCACGTTGGCGCTCTCTTCGGCCTTGTTGCCGCCGACGATCGAGAAGCGCGTCTTGGGGAAGCGCTTGGCCACCTTGAGCACGGCGGCCTGCGTCTGGCCGCCGACACCGATGACGAGCGCGTTCTTGGTGGCCAGGTTGGTCAGGGCCTGCTCCATGTCGGCGTAGTTGATGTTCTCGATCATCTGCACCTTGATCTTGGGCCCGTACTCCTTCTGTGCGGCCACGAGGCCGTCGTAGCCGGACTCCATCCATCCCTTGTCCGACTTGGACCCTGGGATGAGGATGCCGACGGTCAGCGGATCGGCCGCCGCGGCCGGCAGGCTGAGCACGAGGGCGGTGAAAGCGCTGACACCTGCGAGGACAGCGGCGCGGCGGGAGGGGGACAGAAGCTTCATGGCATGCCTTTCGCTAGTTGAAGGGTTAAGTAACTAATCAATTACTTACCGACAGAGCATCGCAATAACAGTGCCAGTGATTTCGCCGCACTTCTGCCGCATATCGGTGCGGCGGCCGCGCCGGATGCACCAGCCTGTGGCGACGCGACCTTCGACCGCACACCACCGGAGCCCTTCATGAAACGACATCCTTACCTTCCCGATGCCCGGCCCGAAGGCGCCCTGGGCCTGGGGCAGCAGTACTACTGGGTCGCCAGCGAACGCGAGGTCGACATGTCCGTGGAGCCGCCCCCGCCGCTGCGCGCGCGGGTGCAGGCGCAGCCGCAGAACGTGGTCCTGGACCTGCGGCGCACGGCCATCGTCATCATCGATCTGCAGAACGACTTCTGCACCGAGGGCGGGTGGGTCGACCACATCGGCGGCAACTATGCGGCGGACCGCACGCCGATCGCGCCATTGCAGAAGCTGCTGCCCGAGCTGCGCCGCGCCGGCGTGCCGGTCGTGTGGGTCAACTGGGGCAACCGGCCGGACCTGGCCAACATGCCGCCCAACCAGATCCATCTCTACAAGAACAGCGGCACCGGCGTCGGCCTGGGCGACCCGCTGCCGGGCGGAAAGGGCCACGTGCTGCAGAAGGACTCGTGGGCCGCGGCCATCGTGGACGAGCTGGCGCCGCACGAGGGCGACTTCCTGGTCGACAAGCACCGCATCAGCGGCTTCTGGGACACGCCGCTGGACAGCATCCTGCGCAACCTCGGTGTGCGCAGCATCCTTTTTGCCGGCTGCAATACCGACCAGTGCGTGTTGCACACGCTCACGGATGCCAACTTCCTGGGCTACGGCTGCGTGATGCTGAGCGACTGCTGCGCCACGAGCTCGCCGGACTTCTGCACCGAGGCGACGATCTGGAACGTCAAGAAGTGCTTCGGCTTCGTGACCGACTCGGCCGCCGTGCTCGCGTCGCTGCCCGCCTGATGCGCGAGCCGATCACGGACGGATCGGGCGGCTGGTTGCCCGGCCCAACGTGCGAACGGGCGCCCACCGGCACTGGCGTGCTGGACGGCACCCGCCTGGGCGTGAAGGACCTGATCGACATCGAAGGCGCGATCACCGGCGGCGGCAATCCGGACTGGGCGGCCAGCCACGCCCCGGCGGCCCGCGATGCGCCCTGCGTGGCCGCCCTGCGGCGCGCAGGCGCCCGGGTGGTGGGCAAGACGATCAGCGACGAACTCGCCTTCAGCCTGGAGGGCGAGAACGCCCACCACGGGACGCCGCGCCATCCGCAGGACCCCGAGCGCCTGCCGGGCGGCTCGTCCAGCGGCAGTGCCGCTGCGGTGGCCTGGGGGGAAGCCGATCTGGCCCTGGGCACGGACACGGGCGGTTCGGTCCGCGTGCCGGCGGCCTTCTGCGGGGTGGCGGCCATGCGGCCCACGCACGGGCGCATTCCGCTGGAAGGGGTCCTGCCCTTCGCGCCGAGCTACGACACGGTGGGGTGGTTCGCGCGCGATGGCGCACTGCTGCAGCGGGCCGGGCAGGTGCTGCTCGGCACCCGCAGCGGCCCGCCGCGGCCGCCGCTGCGCCTGTGCGTGGCCACGGACGCGCTGGCCCTGGCCGATCCCTCGGTGCGCGAGCCCCTGTCCGCATGGGCCCGCCACATCGGCATCGACGCCGAACGCAGCGCCTTCGGCGATAGCGACTGGCGCGACTGGCTGGAGGCCTACGCCGTGCTGCAGGGCCTGGAGATCCGGGCCCAGCTCGGTCCGTGGATCCGACGGCAGCGACCCCGCTTCGGGCCCGCGATCGCCCCGCGCTTCGAGGCCGCGCTGGCGCTGGATCCCCGGCAGGGCCTGCCATGGGCCGAATGGCGCGCACAGGCGATGGAACGCCTGGCGCAGCGCATGGCACCCGACGAGGCGTGGCTCCTCCCCGCAGCGCCTGCCGCGGCCCTGTCGCGCCAGGCCGATGCGAGCGAGCGAGGCGCCTTCTACGAGCGCGCGCTGGCACTGGGCGCCGTGGCCGGCCATGCGGGGCTGCCGCAGGTGGTGTTGCCGCTGCCCGGCGGCGAGGGGCTGCCGATCTGCGTGTCCTTCGTCTCGGTCCGGGGCAACGACGAACGGCTGCTCGGTCTTGCCGCGACACTAGCGCCCGCACTCCCACCCACACCATGAGCACACCTTCTATGCGGCAGGCGCCGGCCCGCGACACGATCCCGCGACGCGATGCCACGCTCACGCGCGCCAAGCTGCTGGAATCGGCGATCGACGAGTTCTCGAGCGAGGGCTACAGCGGTGCGCGCACCGAACGCATCGCACGCCTGGCCGGCACCAACATCCGCATGCTGTACCACTACTTCGGGAGCAAGGACGACCTGTACGTCGCCGTCCTCGAGGCGGTGATGGCCGACCTGCGGCACGACGAGCTCCGGCTGGACGCAGAGGTCGAGGAGCCGCTGGCCGGCCTGCTGCACATCGCCGATTTCGTCGACCGGCACTTCGCGACGCATCCGCGGCTGCGCAAGCTGCTGGCCTTCGAGAACCTCAACGAAGCCCGGCATCTGGCCCGCTCGAACCGCATCCCCGAGATGTCGTCGCCGGTGATCGCGCTGATCCGCCGACTGCTGGTGCGCGGGGTCGCGGCGGGCGTCATCCGGCCCGGCATCGACGCGCTGCACCTGTACGTGGCGATGGTGAGCCTGTCTTACTACGGTCGGGCCCACGCATTCACGCTTTCGCGCATCTTCAACAAGGACCTGCAGGCTGCGGCCTGGCAGAAGGCGCACCAGAAGATGACCCGCCAGATGGTGGCGGCGTTCCTGACGCACGCACCCGAATGACCCGATCCCTGCGCGCCGCAACGACCCATCCCTTGCATGTCATCTCCAAGCTCTCCTGAACGCGCGCATCCGGCCCACGCCACCTCCCGACAAGGCATGGTGACCAGCCCCCATCCCTTGGCCAGTGCGGCAGGGCTGGAGGTGCTGGCCCAGGGGGGCAACGCGATCGAAGCGGCCATCGCCATGGCGGCCGTGCTGTGCGTCGTGTGCCCGCACTTCACGGGGCTCGGCGGCGACGGCTTCTGGCTCCTGGCGCAGCCCGGTGCGCCGGTGCGCGGGATCTCGGGCATCGGGCAGGCCGCCGCAGCGGTGCCTGCGCACTCGGGGCCGAGTGCACTGCGCGGTGGCGCGTCGGCACTGACCACCGCCGCTGCCGTGGACAGCTGGGCACAAGCCTTCGACATCTCCGCACGCGAGTGGCACGGGAGCCAGCGATGGGCGTCGCTGCTGTCACGTGCGATCGAGCATGCACAGGAAGGTGCCGCCGTGTCGGCCTCGCAGCGCTTCTGGCGCGAGATGCGGGCGGCGGAGACGGCGCTGTGGCACGGCTTCGATGCGGCGTTTCCGACCCAGGCCTCGCAGGAGCAGCGGCAGCCCGGGCTCGCGCGCACGCTGTCGCTGCTCGCGGCACACGGCCCGCGGGAGTTCTACGAAGGCGAGCTGGCGCACCGCCTGGCCGCGGGCCTGCAGGCCGCGGGATCACCGCTGACGCTGGACGACATGCGCCGGACGCAGGCCCGCGAGGTGACGCCGCTGGCCGTGCCCTACCGCGGCGGCACGCTGCTGAGCCTGCCGCCGCCCACGCAGGGCTTCGCCACGCTGGAGGCGATGGGCATCCTGGGCGAGCAGGACTTCTCAGGCATCGCCGAGGGCAGCGCCGAGCACTTCCACCGCATGGTCGAGGCGATCAAGCTGGCCTTCATCGACCGGGACCGCTTCCTGGCCGACCCGGACTTCGCCGAGGTGCCGGTGGAACGCCTGCTGGATGCGGCGCACATCCGCCAACAGGCGGCCCGGGCGCAGGCCGATGCGCGGGCCATGCCCTGGCCGCACCCGTTCCGCCAGGGCGACACCGTGTTCTTCGCCGCGGCCGATGCGTCGGGGCGAGGCGCGAGCGTGCTGCAGAGCATCTACTACGACTGGGGCAGCGGCGTCGTCGCCGGCGACACGGGGGTGCTCTGGCACAACCGCGGCGCGGCCTTCCACCCCGATCCAGGCCACCCCAATGGCCTCCGGGGAGGGAAACGGCCCTTCCACACGCTCAACCCCGTCGTCTACCTTCGCGAGGGACGGCCCGAGCTGTTGCTGGGCACGCAGGGGGCCGACGGCCAGCCGCAAACGCTGGTCGCCCTGTTGACTCGCCTGATCGACTACGGCCTCGACCCTGCGCAGGCGCTGGCGCGGCCCCGCTTCCTCCTCGGCCGGACCTTCTCCGACAGCCGCGACAGCCTGAAACTGGAAGAGGACGCGGGCGCCGAGGTGCTTGCATCGCTGGCCGCGCGCGGCCATGAAGTGGCAGCGATCCCGGCGCAAAGCCCGCTGGCAGGCCTGCCCGGCGTCATCCGCCTGGACCGGAACGGCCAGCTGTCGGGGGCGCACGATCCGCGAGGCGACGGCGTGGCACTGGGCCTTTAGCGAGGGCGTGCCAACAGGCTCGGGGACGAATCCCTCCGCGGGCGCGGGGCGGACGCTAGGTGTTCAAGACAGGCGCGCGCAAGGTCACGGCCGCGCGTCGTCCGCCGGCGCTGCGGGCTCGGGTTCAGGGCCGCGCAGTTCCTCGACCACCCGCAGCCGATGCACCACCAGCTCGTCGATCTCGAGCCGCCGGATGCGCGCCCGTCCGACGAACAGCCGGCCGATCGCCAGGGCGCCGATGGCCAGTGCGCCGATGGCGATGGCGCCCGCCGCGACGCTGCCCAGTCCCACGGTGCCGAGGGCCTGCGCGCCGGTGGCCCGTGCGCCGGTCGCCACGGCGAGGGTCTTGCGCAGGGGGTGCAGGTGTTTCATCGCGGCTCCTTGCCGTGGCTCGCGGGCTTCAGGCCCCGTGGCACTTTTTGTACTTCTTCCCGCTCCCGCAGGGGCAGGGGTCGTTGCGGCCCGGCTCATCGGCCTTGCGCAGGGCCTCGACGCGCGGGCCCAGGCTGCGCCACAGCTGGCGCAGGTCGTACACGGCCCAGATGGCTTCGCCGAAGTCATCCAGCCGCTCCTGGCTGACGGTGGGTGGGCCGTCTTCGCTGTACATCGACAGCGCCGGCGGCGCGGTGTCGTCGCTGGCCAGCACTTCGATGGCCTCGAGCGCGTCGGCCAGCATGGCAGCGACCTCCTTGTCGCGCGGCGGCGCCCAGTCCTCGGCCCATTGCTCGACGGCCGCGAGGAAGCCCAGCGCCCAGACCTGCCCGAAGGACGGGATCTCGGCCTCGGGCGCCTCGGCGCGCTCCTCAGGCGGCAGGGCGGCGATGGCGCCGCGCAAGTCCAGGCATTCGGGCTGGAAGGCGCGCTCGTCGTCCAGCGCCTCGATGTTGGGCGCATCGAGCGCGGCCTGGATCTCGTGCCAGCGCCGCTTCCAGCGCCAGACGAATTCCATGTGCTGCGCGGGCGAGAAGCCGGCACCGAAGAGGGCCGGCCAGTACTCGGCCGGCTCGATCGGGCGGCGGGTGCAGACCAGTGCCGTCATGAAGCCGTCGCAGAACTCCCATTGCGGCACGTCCTCGTCGTGCTCGCGCATGGCGTCGAGGGCGTCGTCGAGGGCGTCGAAATCCTCGGGCTCGAGCGGGGGCAGGGCCGCCTCGGCGGCCAAGGGGTGGGTGTCGGAAGGTGCGGTCATGGGCAGGAGGATGGACCACCCTATGATGCCCCACCCGCGGGAGAGACACGAGAGGACGAGCCCATGACGACCCTTTTTCCGGCGCGCTACACCGCCTTCGCCCTGTGCATCGCCGGGCTGGTGGCAAGCGTGGCCGCCGCGCTGCTGATGCCGCACGCGTGGACGGCGTGGATCGCCACGGGCCTCTTCGCCGTGCTCACGGCCACCGGTGTGCACGACGTGCGCCAGCAGCGCCACGCCATCCTGCGCAACTACCCGGTCATCGGGCACCTGCGCTTCCTGCTGGAGTACATCCGCCCCGAGATGCGGCAGTACTTCATCGAGAGCGACACCGAGGCTTCGCCCTTCTCGCGCGCGCAGCGATCGCTGGTGTACCAGCGCGCCAAGGGCGACCCCGACAACCGGCCCTTCGGCACGCAGCTGAACGTCAGCCTCGCCGGCTACGAGTGGATCAACCACTCGATGCAGCCGACGCAGATCGGCAGCCACGACTTCCGCATCACCATCGGCGAGGGCTGCGCGCAGCCCTACAGCGCGAGCGTGTTCAACATCTCGGCAATGAGCTTCGGCTCCCTGTCGGCCAACGCGATCATGGCGCTGAACCTGGGCGCCAAGCTGGGCCACTTCGCGCACGACACGGGCGAAGGCTCGATCAGCCGCCACCACCGCGTGCACGGCGGTGACCTGATCTGGGAGATCGGCTCGGGCTACTTCGGCTGCCGCGACGAGCGCGGCCGCTTCAGCGAGGAGCGCTTCGTCGAGAACGCGCGCGACCCGCAGGTGAAGATGGTCGAGATCAAGCTCAGCCAGGGCGCCAAGCCGGGCCATGGCGGCGTGCTGCCGGGTCCGAAGGTCACGCCCGAGATCGCTGCCGCGCGCGGCGTGCCGGTGGGGGTGGACTGCATCTCGCCCTCGTCGCACAGCGCCTTCTCCACGCCCGTCGAGATGATGCACTTCGTGGCCAGGCTGCGCGAGCTCTCGGGCGGCAAGCCCACCGGCTTCAAGCTGTGCATCGGGCACCCGTGGGAGTGGTTCGCCATCGTCAAGGCGATGCTGGCGACCGGCATCACGCCGGACTTCATCGTGGTCGACGGCGCCGAGGGCGGCACCGGCGCGGCGCCGGTGGAGTTCTCCGACCACGTGGGTGCGCCGCTGCAGGACGGGCTGCTGCTGGTGCACAACACGCTCATCGGCACCGGCCTGCGCGGGCGCATCAAGCTCGGCTGCGCGGGCAAGGTGATCACCGCCTTCGACGTCGCGCGCATGATGGCGCTGGGCGCCGACTGGTGCAACGCGGCGCGCGGCTTCATGATGGCGCTGGGCTGCATCCAGGCCCAGACCTGCCACACCGGCCACTGCCCGACCGGCGTGACCACGCAGGACCCGAAGCGCCAGCAGGCGCTGGTGGTGCCGAACAAGGCCGACCGCGTGCACAACCTGCACCGCAGCACGCTGCACGCGCTGGCCGAGCTGGTGCAGGCCGCCGGCCTGGACCATCCGCAGCAGATCACGGCCCACCACATCGTGCGGCGCATCTCCGACACCGAGGTGCGGCAGCTGTCCAACCTCATCATGCAGGTGCAGCCCGGTGCATTGCTGGGGCCGCTGGACGCGCAGCACAATGTGTTCCGCATGTACTGGCCGATCGCCAGCGCCGACAGTTTCCAGCCCATCGCCGTGGCATGACGCCGACCGACGCTTCTCCTCCTTTGCGCCCGCCGCTCGAAGGCGCTGCACGCGCACCATGAACCCGCTGAAGAACCGGTCGGCGCGCATGCAGGCGCGCCGCAGCGGCACCTCCGCGCCCAGCCCGCTGGCCGCCACCGGCGAGATTCCTGCCGCGCCTGCGCCGGGCGACTACGCCGCCTTCCTGCGCAGCGCGCTGCCGCAGCAGACGCGCGGCGTGGCCAGCCACCGGCTGGGCGGCGAGCGCGTGTGGCTCAAGCGCGCCGGGCCACGGCACAGCCGGTTCCGCTACCGGCTGTTGGCCTTGCTGTCGCGCGCCTTCCGGCTCGACGTGCTCACGCCCGTGCCCAACCTGGGCGGCGAGGCGGCCATCGCCACCGAGGCGCAACGCCTGCGCGCACTGGCCGAGGCGGGCGTGCGCGTGCCGCGCGTGCTGGCGCAGCAGGCCGATGGGCTGCTGATCTCCGACATGGGCCAGGGCGGGCGCGCCGCGGTCGTGCTGAACGAGCGGCTCGACCACGCCGCCGCGAGCGGCCCCGCCGCGCTGCTGGCCGTCTGGCGCGAGGGGCTGGACGCGATCGCCGCCGTGCATGCGCGCGATGCCTACCTGAGCCAGGCCTTCTCGCGCAACCTGATGCACTGCCCCGACGGCGAGATCGGCTTCATCGACTTCGAGGACGACCCGGGCGCCACCCTGACGCTGGCCGAATGCCAGACGCGCGACTGGCTGAGCTACCTGCATTCGACGGCGCTGCTGGTGCACGCCTCGGCGCCGCGCGCCGGCGCCGAGCACTGGCATGCGGTGCTCGCCGGTGCCGACGCGTCGGTGCGCGAGCGCATCGCGCATGCGGCCCAGCGCATGCGCTGGCTGCGCCATCTGCCCAAGGGCCGCCGGTGGGGGCGCGACACGCAGCGGGTGCGCGCGGTGGCGCGGCTGCTGGCCCAGTGGCACCTGGCGAACTGATGTCCTGAATTGTCCGATTTGCTCCTTTTTCAGGAGCTTCTTGTGCAAGTCTGGCAAGCGAAAAAGCCACTTTTTATTCGAACGATCCCGTGTCCGATTCTGTCGCCAGTGCGCCAGAGGTCAGCGCACCGCGGGCTGCAGGTCGGAGATGCGCGTCAGTTCCACGCCGTCGACCACCATGGTCCAGCGTCCGTTCGCTTCGCGGGGTGGGCGCGTGACGACGAAGGTGCTCTTCATGGGCCCGAGGCCGACATCGAAGTTGTCGCCGGCAAAGCCTTGCAGCGGCCCGTTGACCGAGGTCGTCACGCCGGCCTTGATGCGCTCGTAGCGCACCGAGCCGTCCTGTGTGATGAGCAGGTACATCGTCGGCTGCTTCCACTCGCCGACATAGGCGGCCTTGTCGGGCGGGACCGGCTTGCCGCAGGCGGCGAGCGCGGCAGCCAGGGTCAGGGCGATGAATCCAAGAAAGCAGCGTGCGGGCATGCGACCACCTCCGCGACGCATCCTAGCCACCGCCTCGGGCCGGGCGAAGTGGCCGGAAGCTCTACGCCGCGCGCCGCAAGGCGCGGCTGCGCGCCTCCAGCCCGCGCAGCAGCACGTCGATCCAGGCCTCGAAGCCGCTGTCGAGTGGCTGCGTCCGCCCGTCGGTCCAGCGCAGCAGGAAGGCCCGGTTGCGCAGCGCACCGAGACGGCCCGCCAGCTGCGGGTGCCGCCCTGCGTCCACCGCGTCGATCTGCGCACGGCAGGCTTCGGCCCAGGCCTCGCCCCCACCGGCGGGCGCGGTCGACAGCTCCAGCGTGGCGAAGCCGCACAGCGCCGCCACCACCACGTTGAAGGCATCGACCAGCGCATCGCCCTCGAAGCGCGCCTGCTCGAGCGCGACCACGATGTGCTCGAGCAGGGGCGCGTCGAAGGCCGCGTTGTAGGCCAGCTCGCTCGCGACCACCGGCGCGAGGTGCGGGTGGGCGCGCAGCGCCGCGCGAAAGGCCACCAGCAGCGCGCGCAGGCGCGCCTGCCAGCTCAGCGTCCCCTCCGAGGGGATGGCGGCGGCAACGCCCTCGAGCGCCAGCGCGATGACGCCCGACACCAGCGCGTCGCGGTTGGGCACATGCCAGTACAGCGCGGCGGGCGCCACCTGCAACGTTGCAGCCAGCGCGCGGATGTTGAAGGCCGCCAGCCCCTGCTCGTCGATGAGGGCCAGCGCGGCCTGCAGGATGCGTTCACGGCCCAGCGCGGCATCGGCCGCGGCGCGCGCCTCGCCCTTGCGCGGACGGCCCGGGCCGGGGCGGACGGGGGCGGAGCGGCGGGTAGCGAGGCGCGAGGAAGCCATGCGCGATTCTAGGCATCGTTGATCGTCGTTCAATATTTATTGAACATCGATCAATTAATGGGCATGATCACGCCCATCGTTTTGTCTGGAGATGATCGCCATGGCCCTGCCTCCCATCCCCGCCGCCGGCCAGTTCGACGGCGGCTGCGCCTTCGCCGAAGGCGCCTTCGTGCCCCTGGCCGAGGCGAAGATCTCGCTCTTCGACTGGGGCTTCACCCGTTCCGACGCGACCTACGACGTGGCCAGCACCTGGCAGGGTGCGTTCTTCCGGCTCGACACGCACATGGACCGCTTCTTCTCCAGCCTGGAGAAGATGCGCATGTCGATCCCCTACGGCCGCGAGGAGTTGCGCGCCATCCTGCACGGCTGCGTGCGTGGCGCGGGCCTGCAGGACGCCTACGTGGCGATGGTGTGCACGCGCGGCGTGCCGCCCAAGGGGGCGCGCGACCCGCGCCTGGCGACCAACCGCTTCTACGCCTATGCCCTGCCCTACGTGTGGATCGCACCGCCCGAGAAGCAGCGCGAGGGCATCGACCTGCACATCAGCGAGCGCGTGCGCATCGCGCCCGAGTCGGTCGACCCGACGGTCAAGAACTACCACTGGATGGACCTGGTGCAGTCGCTCTTCGACGCCTACGACCGCGGGCGCGACACCAGCTGCGTGGTCGATGCGCTAGGCAACCTCGCTGAAGGGCCGGGCTTCAACGTCTTCATCGTCAAGGACGGCGAGGTGCGCACGGCCGATCGCGGCGTGCTGGAAGGCGTTTCGCGCCGCACCGCCCTGGAGCTGTGCGAACGGCTCGGCATCCCGGTCCGCGTCGCGCCGCTGCCCGTGGCGGACGTGCGCGCGGCCGACGAAGTGTTCCTGACCTCCACCGGTGGCGGCATCCTGCCCATCGCCAAGCTCGACGGCGTGCCGCTGCCGCAGTTTCCCGGGCCCGTCACCGAGCGCCTGCATGCCGCGTACTGGGCGATGCGGGACGAAACGGCGTACTGCGACGCGGTGGACTACGGCCCGTAGCACGCTCGCCAGCGCAATCAACAGCAAGCGGATATCCGTTTCAGACATGCCCTTTTCCAGGACCACCGCCATGGCCCGGCGGGTGCGGCCGGGGGGCGAGTGTCGGCGGCATGTGCATGCGGCCGCTCGGCGGGTGCCGAAAACCCGAGGCCGGCAGCAGCCCCATCGCTCACACTTGCCCGATGCGACAGGGCCGCCTGGCCGAACTGGAAAACGCAGGACGGGTCGGCGTACCGCGATGTGGGCGACCCAGGGCTGAGCGCCTCCCGCAGGCGCGATCAGCGCACCGTCGACATCACGGTCGCACGGCAGCGCGGCTGGTCTCGCGGCGCGAGCATGGCGCAGTTGGCCAGGGCGCGCTCCTGCATGTCCGACAGGCGCGGCCGCTGCGCGGGTTCGGGCTGCCAGCCGTAAGCCGGAGGAGGAGGCGGCGGCTCGCGGCGCCAGCCTTCGGCATATGGATCGCGCTCGTAGCGCGGCGGGGGCGGCACGTAGCGACGCCGATCGTTCTGCAGCCGGTACATGCAGGTGTTGAAGTCGTAGCCCGAACGACCGCTCGCACAGTAACGTCGATCGGCTTCGTACATGTCGCGCTGCGCGAACGCCGGTGCGGCGTGCACAAGCCCCAGCAGGGCGAGAACGGCAATCTTCTTCATGGCGGTGCGAGCGAAGGAAGGGGGCGGCGGGGCACCCATTGTGCAGCGTGCGGCGCCGCGCCTGGCGTAGGTCAATCGGCCAGCAGCAGGCCCATCACCCACTCGTCCACATAGTGCGGCTGGTCGGCCCGCTTGTAGAACTGCCGCAGCGTGCCCTCGTGCACGAAGCCCAGCTTGGCGTAGAAGCGCAGTGCGCGCGAGTTGTCGGCCTCGGCGTAGAGTTCGACGCGGCGCACGCCCTCCGCACGCAGGCGGTCGATGGCGTCGGCCAGCATGGGGCGGGCGATGCCCTGGCCGTGGCGACGCGGATCGACGGCCAAGGTGCCCAGCAGCACGACGTGGTTCACGCGGCCGGGGTAGCGCGTGGCGCGGTAGAAGCCCGCCACCTCGCCGCCCTCGACGGTCCACACATGGAAGCTGCCGCTGGCGAGCAGCTCGTCGTACACCGGGACAAAGGCCTCGTGCGACATCGGCTCGTAGGTGAGGTAGGGCGTGACCTCGGGATGGCTGTAGATCGCGAAGACGGCATCGCGGTCGGCGGGAGTGGCAAGGCGTCGCAGGGCGGTCTCCTTCAGGCCGGCTGGGCCACAGACGCGAAGCGGGGAGCCGCCACGACGCCGAGGCGCTCCAGCCGCCGCTTCATGGTGAGCACCGCCCGGTCCTTGCTCAGGAGCGGCGCGCGGTGTGCGACAGCCAGGTCGATGAAGCCCTGGTCGTCGGGATCGGCGCAGGTCACGGGGGCCTTGGGCGCGGTATCGACGAGCCGGGCGTGGCGGTCGAACTGCGCCAGCACGTCGGCATCCGCGAGGCGATAGAAAGCCAGGCGGGGCGCGATCTGCGGGTAGCCCAGTACGCGGGCCAGTTCGATGCGCATGGCCGCGGTGGCGAGCCACTCGACCTCGCCGGCTTCCAGCGCCGCGCGCAAAGGCTTTGCGGCAGCGTCATCGAAGACGAAGAGGTCGAGGACGATGTTGGTGTCGATGACGAGGCGAGGGCGCATGGGGCTTGTTTTTGGCAAACGCGTGGATTGGAACCGAAGATTCGGCACTCGTGCCAAGGCCACCGGGCACCCCCCTCTGCGAATGTCCGCCGCCTTCGGCTCCTCCTTGATTTCGCTGCGGGAGGCACCCGGCGCCCTTGGCACAGTGCGGATGGGCGCGGCTGGCAAGAGCCGAAGCAGGCCCGGCGTTCCATTTGCTGCAACTCAGTTGCCGACATTCTGCGGATAGCGGTCCGCCGGCCACATCCCTACATTGGCTGTTTGCAAGGAGCGAACCTATGCAGGCCATCACCAGCCGCACCCGGAACATCGTCTACCGCACCCGCGGGCACGGCCATGGCGCGATCACGCGACTCATGAGTCCCTCCGGTCTGGGCGAGAGCCTGAAGCCCTTCGTCTTTCTGGACATCTTCAACATGGAGCGTCCGATGCTCGACGCGATGCGCGCCGGTGCCGGCATGGCCATTCACCCGCACTCGGGAATCGCCACCGTGACCGTGCTCACCGAAGGGCAGTTGGAGTTCGACGACCCGTCGTCCGGCACGGGCACGCTGTCGTACGGCGGTGTCGAATTCATGCGCGCAGGCAACGGTGTATGGCACGGCAAGGAACTGACGCCTGGCGATGTGTCGTTCGTGCAGGGATTCCAGCTTTGGGTCGCCCTGCCTCCGGAACTCGAGAACGGCGAGCCGGAAAGTCGCTACCTCGAGCCGAAGGACGTTCCGGCCGCAGGACCTGCCCGCGTCATTCTCGGGGAGCATGCCGGCGTGCGCAGCTCGACGGCATTTCCCGCCGGCACCAACTACCTGCTGGTCACGTTGAAGGCCGGAGAACCGTGGACCTATCAACCGCCCGCCGGGCAGACGGTCGGCTGGCTGGCCGTGGCCAAGGGTGTGCTGCAGGCCGACGTGCCGGTGCATGCGGGCGACCTGGTGATCTTCGAGGATGGCGAGGGCGCGATCACCGTGCAGGCAGGACCGGACGGCGACGTCGTGTTCGTGCTGGGCTCGGCGGTCCCGCATCCTCACGAACTGCATCTGGGCAACTATTCGGTGCACACGAGTGAGCAGGCGCTGGAGGCCGGCGAGCGTCGCATCGAAGAACTGCGTCAGCGCCTGGTTGCGGCGGGCAACCGCCGCACGCGCACCGGCAACGTGCCGGTCTTCCGCTGAAGGATCGCCCGGCCTCGACAGCGACTCAGGCGCCGGGAAGAGGCTGGTCGCAGTACTCGATCAGGAGTTCGGTCAGGACGCGGATCTTCCTTGCCGGGTGCTGGCCAGGCGGTCGGACGACATAGGCGCCGGCCGGGGGAGGCGGATGGCGCGTCATGACCGGCACCAGCGCCCCGGAGGCCACATGTTCGTGGGTAAGCCAGTCCGGCAGGTACGCGATGCCGAGCCCGGCGACCGCAGCGGCGACCAGCGCGATGCCGTTGTCGGCCTTGAATCGTCCCTGGGGCCGCACCGTGATGACCTTGTCGCCATCCACGAGCTGCCAGGCCTCGGTGCCCTGCATCAGGGCCTCGTGATCGGCGAGCTGCGCCGGCGTCTCCGGTGCGCCGTGGGCCATGACGTACGCCGGGCTTGCCACGAGCTTGCCGTGGACTGGGCCGACACGCCGTGCGATCAGGTTCGAGTCCTCCAGATAGCCCACCCGTATCGCACAGTCGAAGCCATCGGCAATGAGGTCGACGAAACGGTCGCTGTAGCAGGTCTGGATGTGCAGCTGCGGATGGCGCCGTGCCATCTCGGCCAGCAAGGGCGCGAAGTGCGAGGGGCCGAACGTGAGCGGCGCAGCGATCCGCAGGCGCCCCCGCAGCTCGCCGGCCGGCAGAAGGGTTTCCCTGGCCAGGTCGATCTCGGCGCAGATCCTGGCGGCATGGTCCCGGAACGTGGCGCCAGCTTCCGTGAGCGCCGCGCCGCGCGTGGACCGCGAAAGCAGTTGCACGCCGAGTTCCGCCTCGAGCCGGAAGAGGCGGCGGCTCACCATCGATTTCGATATCCCCAGGCGAGTGGCGGCAGCCGACACCCCACCGGCATGGGCGACTTCGACGAATGTGCGGAGGTCTTCGATGTCCACTTTGCGTTCCTCAAATGGCGACACAGATGTCCATCGGATGCTACTACCGCATCGATACCTGCAACGCAATACTGCATCCAGCCGGCATCGCTGCCAGCACATTGCCCCCCAACCCATGCCCCTGAAAAGGCAACCAAGGACCCATTGATGACTTTTCGAAACGGCCTCGCTTCGCTCCTGCGTCCCGAAGACTCGGTGCTCGTGCTGATCGACCACCAGCCCTACCAACTGGCGAACGTGAACAGTCACGAGCCGCAGATGGTGGTCAACAACACCGTGGGTCTGGCCAAGGCCGCCAAGGCCTTCGCCGTGCCCACCATCCTGACGAGCGTGATCGCCGAGCGCGGCGGGCTTCTGTTCCCCCAGATCACCGACGTGTTCCCAGGCCAGGAGGTGATCGACCGCACCTTCATCAACACGTGGGAAGACCAGAAGGTGGTGGACGCCGTCAAGGCGACGGGCCGCAAGCAACTGATCATCGCGGGACTGTGGACCGAGGTGTGCGTTGCCATGCCGACCATCCAGGCCCTCGGCGAAGGCTGGGACGTGACGGTGGTCACCGATGCGTCGGGCGCCGTGTCGGTCGAAGCCCACCAGGTCGCCATCCAGCGCATGATCGCGGCCGGCGCGAACATGATGACCTGGCTGGCCGTCGCCGCCGAATGGCAGCGCGACTGGGCCCGCGCCGAGCAAGCGGCAGCGCTGACGAAGGTCATCACGCAGCATGCGGGCGGCAGCGGCATTGCCTATCTGTGGGAGCAGCAACTGCTCAACACGCCGGTGCCCGCCCAGGCGAAATGATCCTTTCGTGACGACATCCGTGAGCACGCCATGTCGACGGATCACTTGCCGTTGAACTGATCACGCCGATGGCGTGCTCTGCGCAGCGAAATCAAGGAGGAGCCGAAGGCGGGGGACATTCGCGGAGCAGAGTGCGCCGTCGGCGTGATCCCGCCCCAGCCCGTCGAACCCGCCCCAAAAGCGTGACGCCCGTCAAGCCGGCGGCTTGCCCCGCGCCGACCCGGCCACCATGTCGAACTTGAACAGCCGGCACTCGATCGGCCCGTTCCACATCGGCACGCGGCGCGATTCCTTCAGGCGCATCTTCTGCGGCAGCTTCAGGTCGGGCGTGAGCACCCAGGCGGTCCAGCCGGCGTAGTGCTTCTTCCAGTGCGTGGCCAGGCGCGGGAAGAAATCGCCCGCGTCGTCGCCGCCCTCGTCCTGCGCCACCTCGCGCGCGCCGGTGCGGCCGGGCGAGCCGGCGAAGCCGCCGACGGCGATGCGCTCGCCGTACGGCGGGTTGAGCACGATGACGCCCGACTCGGCCGGCGGCATGCGCTGCAGCGCGTCGCCGCCGCGCAGGTTGACGCGCTCGGCCACGCCGGCACGCTCGGCGTTGCGCTGCGCGAAGTCGACCATGCGGTGCGACACGTCACTGCCAAAAACCGCCACAGCGCCCGCCCCATCTGCGCGAGGCGCTTCGTTTTTGATAGCAGACCAGAGTTCGGCCCGGTGCGGCAGCAACTGCTCGAAGCCGAAGCGGCGCTGGCCGCCGGCGGGCATGCCGGCTGCGATCTGCGCGGCCTCGATGGCGATGGTGCCGCTGCCGCAGCAGGGGTCGTACAGCGGCGCATCGGCCACCTGGCCGGTCTCCGGGTCCCACCAGCCGCTGGCGGCCAGCATGGCGGCGGCCAGCGTTTCCTTGAGCGGCGCATCGCCCTTATCGACCCGCCAGCCGCGCTTGAACAGCGGCTCGCCGCTGGTGTCGATGTACAGCGTGACGTGCTCGGCCGTGAGGTGGGCGAACACGCGCACGTCGGGGCGCTGCGTCTCGATGCTGGGGCGCACGCCGCCGGCCTTGGCGCGGAAGCGGTCGGCAATGGCGTCCTTGATGCGCAGCGTGGCGAAGTTCAGGCTCTTGAGCGGGCTGCCGGTGGCGGTCGTCTCGATCTTGAAGGTCTGGCGCGGGGTGAACCAGATCTCCCACGCGACGCCGCTGGCGGCCTCGTACAGGTCCTGCTCGGCGCGGTAGGGCCGGTGCGCGAGCTCGACCAGCACGCGCTGCGCGAGGCGGCTCTTCAAGTTGAGCGCGAGCACGTCGCGCCAGGCGGCCCGCACGCGCACACCCGCACGCAGCACGCGCAGGTCGTCGCCGGCGCGGCCGGTGATGGCGTGGACCTCCTGGGCGAGGAAGTCTTCGACGCCGGCGGCGCAGGGCAGGAAAAGGGAGAGATCGTTCACGGGCGGCGGCCAAGGGGAGCAGGCGCCATTGTCGCCGTGCACGCGCCGCACGGGCTGCTCCCCTATAGTCCGACAGCCCCGCCATGCGCACCGCCGAGCCCTCCTCTTCCTCCACCGACGCCACCGCGGACCGCTTCCTGGTCGAATGCGAGGTGCTCCGGCTGAGCACCCGGCCGCTGGGGCCGATCCTGGCGGTGCAGTTCCTGCTCAACGCCGGCGTGGCCGCGATCTTCGGCTGGCTCTACTCGCCCGTGCGAGCCGCGCTGTGGCTGGCCGGCATCGCGGCGGTGACGGTGATGCGGGGCTTCTTCCCGCAGCGGGTGCCGGACACTTTGACCCCCGAGACCCTGCGCCACGCACAGCGCACCCACACGCTGCGCACCGGCATCTGGGAAGCGGCGCACGGCCTGGCCGGCGTGCTGCTCTTCAACGCCGCCGACCCCATGCACCAGCTGCTGCTGGGCCTGATCGTGATGGGCATGACGCTGTCGTCGGCCTTCTCGGTGTCCTTCCACACGCCGGCGGTGCGGCTGGCCATCACGCTGCTGATGGCGCCGGTGATCGCGATGGGCCTGGCTTTCGGCGCGCCGCCGATGGTGGCGGTGGCGCTGCTGGGCGTGCTGCTGCTGGCGCTGATGCTCAAGCAGGTGGGCAGCCACAACCGCCAGCTCGAGGAGAACATCGGCCTGCGCCTGAACGCCCATGCGCTGCGCGAGCAGGCCCTGGCCGGCCTGCGCGATTCGCAGCAGGCCCAGGCCGAGCGGCTGCGCTTCTTCTCCGCCGCCAACCACGACCTGCGCCAGCCGGTGATGGCGATCGGCCTGCAGACGGTGGTGCTGCGCGAACAGCTGGACCAGGGCGCCCCCACCGCGGCGGTGCAGGGCACGGTGGCCGCGCTGGCCGACGCCCAGGCTGCGCTGGAGACGCTCACCCACCAGTTGCTGGAGATCGGCCGCATCGAGGCCGGCGTCGAGGCGCTGGTGCGCGCCGCGGTGCCGCTCGCTGCGCTGCTGGCCGAGGTCGCGCGGCAGGCCGGCGGCACGCGCATCCACGTGCGCTGTCCGGCCGACGCCACGGCCTGGAGCGACGCCGTCGCGCTGCGCCGCATCCTGGCCAACCTGGTGGACAACGCCATCAAGTTCGCGCCGCGTGGGCGCATCCTGCTCGCGGCGCGGCGACGCGCCGGTGCATGGCGCGTGGAGGTGCGCGATGGCGGCATCGGCATCGCGCCCGAGGCGCAGGCGCGCGTGTTCGGCGATTTCGAGCAGGTGGGCAACGTCGAGCGCAACCTGCAGCGCGGCCATGGGCTGGGCCTGGGCGTGGTGCGCCGCCTGGCCGACCGGCTGGACCTGCGGATCACGCTGCGCTCCGCGGCCGGGCGGGGTGCGGTGTTCGGTTTCACCGTGCCCGCGGCGCCGGCCGATGCGCCCGTGGCCGACCACCCCGCACTGCAGGAGCGGCCGCCGGCCGCGCCGCCGCAGGCACTGCGTCCCGGCATCGAGGTGCTGGTGGTGGAGGACAACGCCGTGGTCGCAGCCAGCCTGGTGGCGCTGCTGCGGCAGTGGTCGGCGCAGCCCCAGGTCTACGGCAGCGCGGCGGAGGCGCTGGCGCTGGCCGACCTGCGCCGCATCCAGGTCGCGCTGTGCGACATCCGGCTGCCGGGCGAGCTCGACGGCGTGGCGCTGGCCGAGCGGCTGCAGGCGCACCGGCCGGGCTTGGTCATCGCGCTGGTCTCGGCCGACATCGACGAGGCGACGCAGGCCCACGCCGGCGCGCGAGGCTGGCACGCGCTGCGCAAGCCGGTGCAGCCTTCGGCGTTGCGGGCGGTGCTGGCACTGGCCGGTTGAGTCGGGAAGTCCGAACCCGACCCCTACAGCGCCTTGCGCAGGTTGGCCGGCGCGATGCGCAGCGCCTCGCGGTACTTGGCGACGGTGCGCCGCGCGCATTCGATGCCCTGCTCCTTGAGCATCTCGGAGATCTGGCTGTCCGACAGGGGCTTCTTCGTGCTCTCGGAGCCGACGAACTGCTTGATGAGCGCCCGCACCGCCGTGCTCGACGCGTTGCCGCCGGTCTCGGTGCCCAGCGCGGAGCCGAAGAAGTACTTCAGCTCCACGGTGCCGAAGGGCGTGGACATGTACTTGGCGGTGGTCACCCGGCTGATGGTGGATTCGTGCAGGCCCAGCTCGTCGGCGATCTCGCGCAGCACCAGCGGGCGCATCGCCAGTTCGCCGTGCACGAAGAAGTTCTTCTGCCGCTCCACGATGGCGTTGGACACGCGCAGGATGGTGTCGAAGCGCTGCTGGATGTTCTTGATGAACCAGCGCGCCTCCTGCAGCCGCTGGCTCAGCGCCTGGCTGCCCTCGCCCTTGTGCGACTTGAGCGCCCCGGCGTAGATGTCGTGCACGCGCAGGCGCGGCATCACGTCGGGGTTGAGCTGCACGCGGAACTTGATGTTCGTGCCGCGGCCGGTCCGGGTGACGATCACGTCGGGCACGACGATGTTGCGCTCGACGTCGACGAAGCGCCGGCCGGGCTTGGGCTCCAGCCGTGCGATCAGCTGCATGGCCTGGCGCACCTCATCCTCGGTGCCGCGCGCCAGCGTGGCCAGGCGCCGGAAGTCGCGCTTGGCCAGCAGCTCCATCGGCTGCTTGCAGATGGCCAGCGCCACCTTGCGCACGTCGGCGGCTTCGGGGTCGCCCGCGTCCTCTTCGGCACCGGCGCGCAGCTGGATCGCCAGGCATTCGCCCAGGTCGCGCGCGCCGACGCCCACCGGTTCCAGGCTCTGCAGCAGGCCGAGCGCGACCTGGAAGTGGTGCACCAGGTCGTCGAACTGGTCGTTGTCGTCGCCGGCCAGGCCGGAAGCCAGCGCGGGCAGCGAGTCCTCGAGGTAGCCGTCGTCGTTGAGCGATTCGATCAAGAAGCGCAGCGCGGCCGAGTCTTCGGGCGACAGGCGCAGCGACAGCGCCTGCCGGTGCAGGAAGGCCTGCAGCGATTCCTGGCTGCGCGCCAGCTCGGTCGCATCGGCGCGCTCGTCGTCGCCGCTGTTGTTGTTGCGGGCCGGCGCGTCGCCGCCCCACTCGGAATCGTCGGGCGCAAGGTCGACCGTGCCGTCGCCGTCCCAATCGGGCTCCGGCGCTTCACCCTCGACCGCGTCGGTCACCGGGGATTCCGTGTCGTTCTGGCCCGCAGCGCCCGCCCCGTCTGCGGGAGCAGCTATGGAATTCATAGCAAACTCGCCGCCATCCTCACGCTCTTCGCGCGGCGCAGGCGTGTCGGCCGCTTCGACGCCGAACTCCTCGCGCGGCGCCTCCTCGTTCAGGCGCTCGAGGAAGGGGTTGTCGTCGAGCATCTGCTCGACTTCCTGGCTGAGTTCGAGCGTGGACAGTTGCAGCAGCCGGATCGACTGCTGCAGCTGCGGTGTGAGCGCGAGGTGCTGCGAGACGCGCAGCGACAGGCCTTGCTTCACGAAGCAACGCCTCCCACCGGGTCCAATGGCCAGTCGGTCACGAGCGAAATCGGCATGCCGACCCCGGTCACATTCGGAAGTGCTCGCCGAGGTACACGCGTCGGACCTCGGCGTTGTCGACGATCTCCGATGGCGTGCCTTGTGCCAGCACTTGCCCGTCGCTGATGATGAAGGCGTGGTCGCAGATGCCCAGCGTCTCACGCACGTTGTGGTCGGTGATGAGCACGCCGATGCCGCGCTCCTTCAGGAAGCTGATGATCCGCTGGATCTCGATCACCGCGATCGGGTCGATGCCGGCGAAGGGCTCGTCCAGCAGGATGAAGCGCGGCTGCGTGGCCAGGGCGCGTGCGATCTCGACGCGGCGGCGCTCGCCGCCCGACAGCGCCAGCGCGGGCGAATCGCGCAGATGGTCCACGCGCAGGTCGGACAGCAGCTCGGTCAGCCGCTCCTCGATCCGTGCCTTGGCCAACGGCACCGGGCGGCCGCGCTCGTCGGTCTCGGTCTGCAGTTCCAGCACGGCGCGCACGTTCTCCTCGACGCTGAGCTTGCGGAAGATCGAGGCTTCCTGCGGCAGGTACGACAGGCCCATGCGCGCGCGGCGGTGGATGGGCATGTGGGCGATGGGTTCGCCGTCGATGGTGATCTCGCCGGCGTCGGCGCGCACGAGGCCCACGATCATGTAGAACGACGTGGTCTTGCCCGCGCCGTTGGGGCCCAGCAGCCCGACCACTTCGCCCTTCTGCACGTCGAGCGAGACGTCCTTGACCACCTTGCGGCTGCCGTAGGTCTTCTGCAGGCCGCGCGCTTCCAGGCGGCTGCCGGCCACCCCCTTGTCGGCCCCGGGAATCACCGCCTCGATCACGGGCGCGATCCCTGGCTGTCCAGCGTGGTGCTGGGCCGCAGGCCCTTGC
>NZ_CABFMN010000139.1 GCF_901875635.1 Xylophilus ampelinus
GCCCAGGCGACGACCGGGCCGTCGGCTTCGGTCAGGTCGGCACGGCCGGCCGCGCGCAGCGCGTCCAGCGGCGCCGTGGTGAAGGCCACGGCGGCCGGCCCGGCAGCGGGTGCCAGCCCGACGCGCGAGCGCAACCAGCCGGCCAGCAGCGTCTGCGCGATCGGCAGCGGTGCGCAGCGCGCCGCCGCGCGTTCGAGCAGGGCGCAGGCGTCGAGCCAGTCGCCGCCGGCACCGCCTTCGGCTTCCGGGGCGAGCAGCTGGCCCGGACCGAGTTCCTCGACCGCCTGCCACAGCGCCTGCGGCCATTGGCCGGCGTCGGCCGCGGCCACGAGGCGGCTGTCGCAGCGCTGCGACAGCAGACGATCGGCCGCTTCGGCGAGGGGCAGCGAGAGTTCGCTCATCGTGCCTGCAGTTGCTTGGCGATCATGTTGCGCAAGACCTCGTTGGTGCCGCCGCGCAGGTTGTAGGTGGGCGCCAGCGGCCAGGCGCTGGCGAGCAAGCCGGCCAGCACGGCATCGCCCGCGACGCGCTCGTCGGCATCGATCGCCTCGCGCACGATCTCCAGCGTGTCGCGCTCGAAGTTCGTGCCCAGGTCCTTCACCATCGCTGCTTCGATGGCCGGCGAGCGCCCGGCCTCGAGCGCGCCCCAGATCGCCAGGCTCATGTTGCGCAGCGTGATCAGCCGCGCGAGCAGCCGGCCGGCCGCTGCATCGGACCCAGCGGCGGGCGCCTCCAGCACGAGGCGCAGACAGCGCTCGACGATCGGCATCGTGCTTAGGAATCGCTCGGGCCCGCTGCGCTCGTAGGCGAGCTCGCTCGTCACCTGCTTCCAGCCGTCGCCTGCCTGGCCGACCAGGCACTCGGCCGGCAGCTCGACGCCGTCGAACGTCACCTCGTTGAAGTGGTGGCTGCCATCGAGCATGAGGATCGGGCGGATCGTCACGCCCGGGGCCTTCAAATCGACGATGAACTGGCTCAGCCCGGCGTGGCGGGCCGTGGGGTCGGCGGGGGCGGTGCGGCACAGCACGATTGCGTAATGCGCGATGTGGGCGCCGCTGGTCCAGACCTTGCGGCCGTCGAGCCGCCAGCGCGCGCCTGAAGGCTCGGCCCGCGTGCGAACGGAGGCGAGGTCGGAGCCCACGTCGGGCTCGCTCATGCCGATGGCGAAGTAGGTGTCGCCGGCGGCGATGCGCGGCAGGAACGCCTGCCGCTGCGCCTCGCTGCCGAAGCGCATCAGCAGCGGCGCGCTCTGGCGCGCGGCGATCCAGTGCGCGGCCACGGGGGCGCCGGCGGCGAGCAGCTCCTCGTTGATCGTCAGCGTGTCGAAGGCGCTGCCGCCGCGCCCGCCGTAGGCCACCGGCCAGTGGTAGCCGATCCAGCCCCGAGCGCCGAGCCGGCGGCTGAACGCACCGCCCAGGCCCTCGGTCCACGAGTTGCACTGCGGCTCGAAGCCGCCGCTGGCCAACTCGTCGGCGATGAACCGACGCACCTGCGCGCGCAACGTGGCCGTGCGTTCGCCAACGGCGGGCAGCGGGAGTGCGGGCTCGAAGAACAGCATGAGGACAGGTCCGGTTGGTCAGCACCTTCAGGCTACAGTATTCTACCAATCGTTAGTTTGCTGTCTCGGGCCGAACCCGAGCCCGAACACCCAGGAGATGCCATGTCCAACCGCTCGCTCGACGACCTCAACCCCGGCGACGTGTTCCGCAGCTACGGCCGGACCGTCACCGAGACCGACATCGTGCTCTTCACGAGCCTGGCCGGGCTGAAGCTGCCGATCTTCATCAACGAGGAGTTCGCGAAGAAGCACACCGACTTCGGGGGCCGCATCTGCCCCGGCCTGCTGACGGCGGCGCTGGCCGCCGGGATGATGGAAGAGATCCTGGGTCCGGCGACGATCGCCGCGCTCGAGCTCACCGACTTCAAGTTCACCGTGCCGGTGCGGCCGGGCGACACCCTGCGCGCCGAGATCACCGTCGAGGGCAAGAAGAACCTCTCCGACGGCAAGCGCGGCATCATGCAGGGGCGGGTGAGGGTGTTCAACCAGCGCGAGCAGCAGGTCTTCGAGTTCAGCGAGAAGCTGATGATGCGTCGCGGGCGTGTGGACGACCTGGTCTGATCTGAGCGTGGCCGGCGCGCTGCGGCCCCCGCGTCCCCTGGAGCGCCATTTCCACCTGCAGGCGTCCTTCTTGCACGAGGCACGGTGTCAGGGCGTGCGCGCCGCCCGTGCATTCGCCTGCTTTCTTCGCGCCGTCGGAGGTGCCTGGGCTTGTTCGTTGGCGCCGCGCGCCCTCGCCAACCATCTGCTCGAGACAGCCTCGAGCGCGTCGAAGACGCCCCCGAGTTCCTGGCCCTGCTCCGTAAGGCCGTACGACACTGCGGGCGGTATCGACGGCACATGGTCGCGGAACACGATGCCGCGCTCCTCGAGCAGGCGAAGCCGCTGCGTCAGCACTTTGGCCGACAGCCCGGGAACGGCGCGCAGCAGCGCGCCGAAGCGCATCGGTCCGTCGCGCCGCAGGTGCCACAGGATGTAGCTGGTCCATGAGCCCATCAGCAGGCGCAGCAGGGCGTCGACGGGGCAGACGGGCGGCGGTGCTTGGCGTGGCATCGGTGGTTACTTCAAGGTACCTACTTGCCGATAGTAACCGACGATCCGAGAATGGCCGCCACCGGAAGGCGACAGGTGCCGGCCGGTGGTGCGGCAGCGTGTGCCGCGAAGCCATCGAAAGGGCATGAAAGATGATTCTGGTCGTCGGAGGAACGGGAACGATCGGCAGCGAGGTGGTGCGGCTGCTGCAGGAGGCGAAGCTGCCGTTCAAGGCGCTGGTGCGCGATGCCGCCAAGGCGCGCGAGCTGAA
Source organism: Xylophilus ampelinus (assembly GCF_901875635.1). Lineage (GTDB taxonomy): Bacteria > Pseudomonadota > Gammaproteobacteria > Burkholderiales > Burkholderiaceae_C > Xenophilus. Next base: position 2,862 of record NZ_CABFMN010000139.1, read on the forward strand.
TGCGCGCGGCGTGCAGACGGCCGCCGGCGACCTGCGCGAGCCGCGGACGCTGCCCGCCGCGCTGGGCGGCGTCGACAAGGTCTTCGTGGTCACCCCGCTGGTGCCCGACCAGGTGCAGATGCGCGCCGCGCTCATCACTGCGGCAAAAACTGCGGGCGTCAAGCACTTCGTCATGTCCACCGGCATCGGCGCGGCCCCGGATTCGCCGGTGCAGATCGGCCGCTGGCACGGCGAGAACCAGCAGCAGGTGCAGGAGTCCGGCATGGCCTGGACCTTCGTGCAGCCCGGCTTCTTCATGCAGAACCTGCTGATGTACGCCCAGGCCATCCGCGAGAAGGGCGAGTTCTACATGCCGCTCGGCGAGGGCAAGGTCAGCTGGATCGACGCGCGCGACATCGCCGCCGTGGCCGTGCAGGCGCTGACCAAACCCGGGCACGAGAACCAGGCCTACCCGGTGACGGGGCCGCAGGCCTTGAGCGGCGCGGAGGTGGCTGCCGCCCTCAGCGCGGCGGCGGGGCGCCCGGTGCGCTACGTGGCGATCACACTGGAACAGGCGAAGCAGGCGATGACCGGCATGGGCATGCCCGAGTCCCTGGCCGATGCGATGAACGAGCTGTATGCCCTCGCGCCGCCGGGCTACCTGGCGGGCGTGCTCGACACGGTGCCCAAGGTCACGGGCCGACCGGCGCGCACGTTCGCGGAGTTCGCCAAGGCCCACGCGGCAGCGTTCGGCGCCGCCTGACTTTGTGTGCGTGCGGCCGGTTCGTCGGGCCCGGCCGCACGCGCCGCTGTCGGGCGCAAAAGCGGGCCGCGTCCAGGCAGCGGCCTCGAGGTGCCGCGCAGCGGGCTCACCCACCAGGCAACGGGTTGAAGCGCCAGCCGCATCCGGTCGACCGGGGCGCTCAGGCCGCGCCCGTCGTGGGCACGATCAGGGCATCGAGCGCCTGCACGCCGCGGCCGCGCGGCAGCACCAGCAGCGGGTTGATGTCGATGCTCTCGATGCCGTCGGTGTGGCGCGCCGCGTAGACCGACAGCGCCGCCAGCGCCGCGGCCAGCGCGTCTTCGTCGGCCGGCGGTTGCCCGCGCACGCCGCGCAGCAGCACACGGCCCTTGACCTCGCCGATCATCGCGCGCGCCTCGGCCACGCCGAACGGCGCGACGCGGAAGGCCACGTCCTGGAAGGCCTCGACGAAGACCCCACCCAACCCGAACATCACCACGGCCCCGAACACCGGATCGCGCACGACGCCGAGGATGGTCTCGACGCCGCGCTCGGCCATGCGCGCCACGACCACGCCGTCAACGCGCGCCTGCGGGGCGTGCGTGGCGGCGCGCTGCGTCAAGGTGCGGAACGCCTTGCGCAGCTGCGCCTCGTCGGCCAGGCCCACGATCACGCCGCCGATCTCGCTCTTGTGCGCGATGTCGGCCGAGGCGATCTTCAGCACCACGGGGTAACCCAGTGCCGCGGCCTCGCGTGCGGCGGCGTCCTCATCCGCCGCGATGCGTTCTGGCACGGCAGCGATGCCGGCACTGGCAAGGATGGTCTTGGCCTGCGTCTCGTTGATGGCCCGTACCGGCGGCGGCAGTGCACCCGCGGGCAGGGCGGGCGGCGGGTCGGCCTGCGCCGCGCGCCGCGACTGTTCGGCGAAGTACACCAGCGCCGCGGCGGCGCGCACGGCACGCGTGGGCTCGTCGAAGAGCAGCACGCCGGCGGCCTCGTACATCCTGCGCACCTCGGGGGAGGCCAGCGACGAGAAGACCACGGCCCGATCGGGGAAACGCCGCAGCACGGCCTGCAGCTGCTCCAGCAGCGAGCGGCTCAGCTCCGTCACCTGGCCGACGCTGGACAGGAACGCCACCACCACGTCGTAGCCGCCTTCCTCCAGCATGATCTGGAAGTTGCTGCCGAACAGCGTGAGATCGTTGACGAGCTGTGCCGTCATGTCCACCGGGTTGCGCGGACCGCAGAACGGCACCAGTTCCTTCAGCCGGCGCTGCGCGTCCTCGGGCATCGGCGCCACGTCGAGCGCGCAGTCGCTGGCCACGTCGGCCATCAGTGCGCCGACGCCGCCCGACACGGTGAGCAGGCCCAGACGCCGCCCGAGCGGCGCCGGCGCGTTCACCGAGCAGGCATAGGCCACGTCGAACAACTCGTCGATGCTGCGCGCGCGCCAGACGCCGTACTGGCGGAACAGGCCTTCGTAGACCTGGTCCGAGCCGGCCAGCGACGCAGTGTGCGATGCCGCCGCCTGCGCGCCCGCCTCCGAGCGCCCGACCTTCATGACGACGACGCGCTTGCCGCGCTCGCGCGCCAGCGCCAGCGCGGCGACCAGGCGGTCCTTGTCGGTGGCGGCCTCGAGGTAGGTCACGATGACCTGCGTGCCGTCGTCGTCCGCGAAATGGGTGATGCAGTCGGCGACATCCACGTCGCACTGGTTGCCGGTGGTGATCCACAAATTCAGCCCCAGACCGCGCTGCCGGATCAGCGACAGGCAGTAGCCCCCGAAGGCGCCGCTCTGGCTGACCAGGCTGATGCGGCCCGGTACCAGGCCGAAGCCGGCGGCGCTGGGCGTGAAGGTGCCGAGCAGGCGCCGCCGCACGTTGATCAGCCCCATGCAGTTGGGACCGACCACGCGCATGCCGGTGCGCCGCGCCAGCGCCGAGATGCCGGCCTGCCATGCAATGCCCTGGCCGCCGGTTTCGGCGAAACCCGAGCTGAGCACGACCGCGCCGCCCACGCCCTTGGCCGCGCAGTCCTCAAGCGCGGCCAGCACGCCAGGTGCCGGCACGGCCACGATGGCCAGATCCACCGGCCCGGGCACCGCGCTGACGGTGGCGAATGCGGGCAGGCCCTGGATCTGCGCCGCCTTCGGGTTGATCGGGTACAAGGCCCCGTCGAAGCCGCTGGACTTGAGGAAATCCAGCGGACGGCCGCCGATCTTGGTGGGGTCGGACGACGCGCCGTAGACGGCGATCGCTCGCGGTTCGAACAGCGGCGCGAGCGAGCCGCGGGAAGCGGTGGGCGAGGCCATGGGGTCAGTGGATCGACATGCCGCCGTCCACGCCGATCAGCTGCCCGGTCACGTAGCTCGCGCCTTCGCTGGCCAGGAACACCCACACCGGCGCAATCTCCTCCGGCTCGGCCCAGCGGCCCAGCGGAATGCGATCGAGCGTGCGCTGCTTGAAGCGCTCGTCGGTGCGGATGGTCTCCGTCATCGGCGTAGCCGCGCCCGGGGCGACGCAGTTGACGATGATGTTGTAGCGCGCCAGTTCGCGCGCGGCCGACTTGGTGAAGCCGATCAGCCCGGCCTTGGCCGAGCCGTAATTGATCTGGCCGATGGTGCCCAGGATGCCGGCGGTGGAAATGGTGTTGATGATCCAGCCGCGCTGGCGTTCCATCATGCCGTCCACGACCGCCTGCAGGCAGTTGAAGCTGCCCGTGAGGTGCACGTCGATCACCTGCTGCCACTGGTGCGCGCTCATCTTGTGCAGCATCGCCGTACGCGTGATGCCGGCGTTGTTGACGAGCACGTCCACCGGGCCGAACTTCGCCACCACCGCCGCCACCATCGCGTCCACGGCGGCACGGTCGGCCACGTCACACTTGAACGCCGCGGCCTGCCCGCCGGCGTCGCGGATCGACTGCGCCACCTGCTCGGCGGTCTCGAGGTTCCAGTCGACCACCGCGACCTTGGCGGCTTGCGCGCCGTAAGCGCGCGCGATGCCCGCGCCGATGCCCTGGCCGGCGCCGGTGACGATCGCGACCTTGTTTTCGAGAGCTTTTCCGCTGAACATCGACCGCTCCTTTGCCAAACGAGTGTTTGTTAGACTCAACGATGCCACAGGATGGAGGGCAGCACCAGGGGCCGGCACCCGGGGTGCGGCAGGGCGCGCCGCGCGCTGACGTTGTGCCGCCGGGGTGGCGCCGCAGGGCGGCGACCCCGGCAAGCCCGAATCCGATGCCAGGACCTGAACCCGAGGCGAGAGTCCATGATCGATCTGACCGAACGGCTCGACGCACCCACCGAGGTGCAACGCATGCTGCGCGACGCCGCCGCCGCCTTCTTCGCCGCCGACGGCCCGGGCCGTCGCCTGCGCGAATGGCGCGGCACGCTGCCCGGGCACGACCGCGAGCGCTGGCGGCGCATGGCCGGCCTGGGCTGGCTCGGCCTGTGCCTGCCCGAGGCGCTGGGCGGCAGCGGGCTCGGCGCCGGCGAGGCGGCGGTGCTGCTAGAGCGCTGCGGCCGCGCGCTCGCGCCCGAGCCGCTGGTGGCCGGTGCGCTGCTGCCGGCCTGGGCGCTGCTGCACGGCGACTCGCAGGCGCTGCGCGAGCGCTGGCTGCCGGCACTGGCGCGCGGCGAGGTGCAACTCGCGCTGGCGGCCGGAGCGCAGGCCGATGAACTGGATGAAGACGACGGCGACGCTGCCGGAGGCCGCCGCAGCGTCGAAGCCCCGCGAGCCGCTTCGCGCGGCGCGGGCTTCGTGCTCGACGGGCGCTGCCGCTTCGTGGCCGGCGGCGCAGGGGCCGACGCTTTCGTGGTGGCGGCGGAGGGCGCGCAGGGTGTGCTGCTGCTGCTGGTGGAGGCCAGCCAGCGCGGCCTGCAGACCAGCACGCAACCGCGCGTGGACGGCGGCTTCTGGACCGAACTGCGGTTCGAGGGCGCCGAAGTCTCCGGCGCGCAGCTGGTCGCCGGGCCGGCGCACGCGCAGGGCGTGCTGCAGCGCGCGCTCGACCTGGCGCGCATCGCCGAAGCCGCCGAGCTGCTGGGCGTGATGAGCCAGGCGCTCGAAACCAGCGTCGCCTACATCGCGATGCGGGAGCAGTTCGGTCGCGCCATCGGCAGCTTCCAGGCGCTGCAGCACCGCGCCGCAGACCTGCTGATCCAGGTCGAGCTCACGCGCTCGGTGGTGCTGCAGGCGGCCGCGGCGGCCGACACGCATGGCAGCGATGCGCGGCGGCTGGCCATCGCCGCCAGCCAGGCCAAGGCACGGGCCTCGGCGGCGGCGCTGGAGGTCACCAAGGGCTGCATCCAGCTGCACGGCGGCATCGGCTACACCGACGAATGCGACATCGGCCTGTACCTGAAGAAGGCGATGGTCGGCGCGGCCTGGCTGGGCAACGCGGCGCTGCACCGGCGCCGCTACAACGAATTGGCCGGCGACGGCGACCAAGCCTCGGCGCCCGAGCTGATCGCCGGCGGCGAGCAGCCGATCCGCCGCGACGAGCTGCGCCGCTGGCTGGCCGAGAACTTCCCGCCCGCGTGGCGCTTCCCGGCCAGCCGCATGAGCCTGAAGGAAACGCGCGCCTGGCACGACAAGCTCCACGAGAAGGGCTGGGTGGCGCCGAACTGGCCCAAGGCCTACGGCGGCATGGGGCTATCTGGCTACGAGCAGGTGGCGCTGCAGTCGGAGTTCGACCGCCACGGCATCGTTATCGCGCCGAACATGGCGGTGATCATGCTCGGGCCGCTGATCATCCGCTACGGCACCGAGCAGCAGAAGCGCGAGGTGCTGCCGCGCATCCTGTCGGGCGAGGTGCGCTGGTGCCAGGGCTACTCCGAGCCCTCGGCGGGCTCCGACCTGGCCAGCCTGCGCACGACGGCCGTGCTCGACGGCGACGAGTTCGTCGTCAACGGGCAGAAGATCTGGACCTCGTTCGCGCACGAGGCCGACTGGATCTTCATGCTCGTGCGCACCGACCCCAAGGCCAAGAAGCAGGAAGGCATCAGCTTCCTGCTGGCGGACATGCGCGCGCCCGGCATCACCGTCAAGCGCATCCGCAACCTGGGCGGCAACGCCGAGTTCTGCGAGACCTTCTTCGACAACGTGCGCGTGCCGAAGGCCAACCTCGTCGGCGGGCTGAACCAGGGCTGGACGATGGCCAAGTCGCTGCTGGGCAGCGAGCGCATCATGATCGGCAACCCGCGCGGCGCGCGCGCGCCATTCGCGCGCCTGGCGGAGCTGGCGCGCGCCACCGGCCTTGACCGCGACGGTGCCTGGCGCGCGCGGCACGAGCAGCTGCGGCTGGACATCGATGACCTTGAGGCGATGTTCGTGCGCTGCGTCGAGGTGCTGCGCCGCGGGCATGAACTCGGTGCCGAGGTGTCGATGCTGAAGGTCTGGATCACCGAGGCGCAGCAGCGGGTGGCCGACCTGATGCTCGAGACCGCGGGTGCCGCCGGCGTGAGCGACGCATCGATGGCGCTGCCGGGCGGCGCGCTGCACCCGGCGCACGTGTTCTTCTCGGCCCGCCCGGCCAGCATCTACGGCGGCAGCAACGAGATCCAGCGCAACATCCTGGCCAAGGCGGTGCTCGAGCTGCCGGGCTGACACGGCGCGCACCGTACCCCTGCAACACCTTAGAAAGACGCCCATGACCCACCCTCCTGCGACCGGCACCTGGACCGAGGGCCCGGGCCCCGACGTCATCTTCGCCCAGCACCTGGCGGCAGGCGAGTTCCGCATCCAGCGCTGTGCCGCCTGCGCGCGCCACGTCTTCTACCCGCGGCTGGCGTGCAGCCATTGCGGCAGCGTCGAGCTCGCGTGGCAGGCGCCGAGCGGGCGCGGCACTGTGTATGCGGTCAGCGTCGTCAACCGCAGCGCCGACAAGGGTGGCCCGTACAACGTGGTGCTGATCGACCTGGCCGAGGGCCCGCGCATGATGGGGCGCGTGGACGGCATCGCGAACGACGCGGTGCGCATCGGCATGGCGGTACGGGCGCGTGTCGGGCAGGGCGCCGGCGGCGAGCCCTGCGTCGTCTTCGACCCGCTTGACCCCGACGCCGCCACCGGCAGGGAAGGGTGTACACGATGAGCGGCAGCAGCCTCCGCGGCAGCGCCGCGATCGTCGGCGCGGCGCTGGCCGGCCTGGGCGAGGCGCCCGGCAGCAGCTCGGAAGACATCGCCATCGAGGCCAGCGTCAGGGCGCTCGCCGAGGCCGGCCTGACGACGCGGCACGTCGATGCGGTGTTCGGCTCGCTACCGGGCAACGCCAACCCGCTGTCGGCGTTGCTGATCGCCGAGATGCTGGGCATCCAGCCGAAGTTCACCGACAACAACCGCACCGGCGGCTCCACCTTCCTGTCGTACACGCTGATGGCGGCGATGGCGCTGAAGGAAGGCCTGTGCGAGACGGCGCTGATCTTCTACGGCAGCAACCAGCGCACCGCCAGCGGCAAGCTGGTGTCGTCGGTCAAGCCCTTCGCCTACGAGGCGCCGTACGCGCCGATCTTCCCGGCCACCTCGTACGCGCTGGCGGCCTCGCGCCACATGCACGCGTACGGCACCACGCGCGAGCAGCTCGCCGCGGTGGCGGTGGCGGCGCGCGCCTGGGCCAACCTCAACCCGCAGGCCTTCATGCGTGGCCCGCTCAGTGTGGCCGACGTACTGGCCTCGCGCATGGTGTCCAGCCCGCTGACGGTGCGCGACTGCTGCCTCGTCACCGACGGCGGCGCGGCGATCGTCATGACACGTGCCGACCGCGCACGCCACCTGCCGAAGAAGCCGGTGTACCTGCTCGGCGCGGCGGCGGCCACCACGCACATGAACATCGTCGCCATGGCCGACCTCACGCGCACCGCGGCGGTCGACTCAGGGCAGCGCGCGATGGCGATGGCCGGCGTGGCGCCGCGCGACATCGACGTGGTGGAGCTCTACGACGCCTTCACCATCAACACGATCCTGTTCCTCGAAGACCTCGGCTTCTGCGCCAAGGGCGAGGGCGGGGCGTTTGTCGCCAGCGGCGCCATCGCCCCCGGGGGCGCGCTGCCGGTGAACACCAACGGCGGCGGGCTGTCGTGTGTGCATCCGGGCATGTACGGCATGTTCACGCTGGTCGAAGCCGTGCAGCAGCTGCGCGGCGAAGCCGGCGAGCGGCAGGTGGCGGGTGCCGAGCTGGCGCTGTGCCACGGCAACGGCGGCGTGCTGTCCAGCCAGATCACCAACGTGCTCGGCACCGAGGCCACGCTGTGAGTTCGGCGGTGCACGACTTCCGGCCCGAGGCGTTCTACCCCGGCCTGCAGATCGAGCATGTCACGGCGGCCGGCGTGAAGGCGTTGCGGGTGGGCAGCGGGCCGACGCTGTTGCTGCTGCACGGCGGCACGGGCTCGTGGACGCATTGGGTGCGCAACATCGAGCCGCTGTCGCGCCGCTTCAGCCTGGTCATCCCCGACCTGCCGGGCATGGGCGAATCGATCGGCGTGCCGCGCGACACCGATCTCGACGGCTACGGCGCCTTCATCCTGGCGGCCATCGATGCCGGTCTGGTGCCGCCCGGCCTGCGCTTCGCCGTCGCCGGCTTCTCGTGGGGCGGGGTGGTGACTGCCTGGCTGGCGGCGCGCCTGCCTGAGCGGGTGTTCGCGGCCTGCCTGCTGGCCCCGGGCGGCTTTCCGCCGGATGGGTGGCATCGGCCGCCGCTGAAGCCCGTGCCGCCAGGGGCGAGCGACGCCGAGACCGACGCCATCCACCGCGCCAACCTCGAGATGATGATGATCGCCGACCCGCGGCGCATCGACGACCTGGCCGTGGCCATGCAGCGGCGCAACCACGGCATGACGCGATTCAAGTCGCGCTTCCTGGGCTATCGCGACACGCTGGGCCCGAGCCTGCGAATGCTCACAGGCCCGGTGCTGGCGGTGCTGCCCGCGCTCGACCCGCTGCCGCGCCCGGATGTCGCGGCGCGCGCCGAATACCTGCGCCGCTGCGCGTCGCACATCGTGTGCCGGGTCGTCCCCGATGCGAGCCACTGGGTGGCGTTCGAGGCGCCCGACGAGGTCAACCGCCTGGTCGCCCGATTCGTGCACCGCAACGCACCCGCCGCCGAACATGCACGAGTTTCAGTCCCGCCGGGAGCGTGACCATGACCATCCAGGAAGGTGAACTGCTCTGGACCCCGCGAGAGGCCTTCGCAAAGTCGTCGCAGCTCGCGTCGTTCATGGACTGGCTGCGCGTGCACCGCCAGCTGGAGTTCACCGACTACGCTGCGCTGTGGCAGTGGTCCGTGGACTGCCTGGAGGACTTCTGGGCCGCGGTGTGGGAGTACTTCGAGATCGAGTCCTCCACGCCGCACGAGTGCGTTCTGAAGGAGCGCACGATGCCCGGCGCGGAGTGGTTTCCCGGTGCGCGGGTGAACTTCGCGAAGCACATGCTGCGCAAGGGCCGGCGCGGGTGGCCGGCCATCCATCATCGCAGCGAAATCCGGCCATCGGCCACGCTGAACTGGGAGGACTTGCGCGACCAGGTGGCCACGCTCGCCGAGGCGATGCGCCGCATGGGCATCCGCCCCGGTGATCGCATTGTCTCGACGCTGCCGAACACGCCAGAAGCCGTGATCGCCCTGCTGGCCACCACGGCCATCGGTGCCGTCTGGTCGGCCTGCTCGCCCGACTTCGGCGCGCGCAGCATCCTCGACCGCTTCCAGCAGATCGAACCGCGGTTGCTGTTCGCAGTGGACGGTTATCGCTTCGGCGGCAAGGACTTCGACCGCTGCACCGATCTCGCCCGGCTCGTCGAAGGCCTGCCCACGCTCGAGCACCTGGTGTTCCTGCCCGACCTCGACCCGGCCGCGCCGCGGCCGACGCTGCGTCCTGAGCCGGCTGTGCGCCTGTGGTCGGAGGTCATGGCCGAGCAGCCGGAGCACTACGAGGACTTCCGCTATGAGGACGTGGAATTCTCGCACCCGCTGTGGATCCTGTACTCCTCGGGCACCACCGGCCTGCCCAAGGCGATCACGCACAGCCACGGCGGCATGACGCTCGAGACACACAAGGTCATCACCTTCCATGCCAACCAGACGGCGGATTCTTGCCTGTTCTTCTACACGACCACCGGCTGGATGATGTTCAACTTCATGGTCATGGGCCTGTGCAGTGGCGGGCGCATCGTGCTGTTCGACGGCAACCCGCTGGCGCCCCATGTCGAGCGGCTGTGGCAGTTGGCAGCCGAGCACCACGTGACGATGTTCGGCGCCAGCCCGACCTTCGTGCAGATGATGATCAAAGCCGGCGTGCGGCCGGCGAAGAAGTACGACCTGTCGGCGCTGGAGGGTGTGCTGCTGGGCGGCTCGCCGGCCTCGCCCGAGACCTTCGCGTGGTTCTACCGCGAGGTCAAGCGCGACCTGTGGGTCACCTCGCAAAGCGGCGGTACCGACGTCTGCTCGGCCTTCGTCGGCGCCTCGCCCACGCTGCCGGTGTACGCCGGCGAGATCCAGACGCGGCTGCTGGGCGTGGATGCACACGCGCTGAGCGATGAGGGAGAACCGCTCACCGACGGCGTGGGCGAGCTCGTAATCCGCAAGCCCATGCCCTCGATGCCGCTGTACTTCTGGGGTGACGCCGACAACCGGCGCTACCACGACAGCTACTTCGACGTCTACCCCGGCCAGTGGCGGCACGGCGACTTCTTCAAGGTCAACCAGCGCGGCGGCTGCTACATCTACGGTCGCTCCGACTCCACGCTCAACCGCGCCGGCGTGCGCATCGGCACGGCCGAGATCTACCGCATCGTCGAGAACGTCGAAGGCGTGCAGGACAGCCTGGTGCTCAACCTCGACCTGCCCGGCGGCAGCTTCTTCATGCCGATGTTCGTGGTGCCCAAGCCGGGCTTCATGCTCGACGAGGCGATGCAGTCGCGCATCACCCAGGCGCTGCGCATGCAGGGCTCGCCGCGCCACGTGCCCGACCGCTACGTCGCCATCGCCGCCGTGCCCTACACGCTCACCGGCAAGAAGCTCGAAGTGCCGGTGCGCAAGATCCTGCTGGGCGCGGCGCCCGAGAAGGTGGCCAGCCGCGATGCGATGATGAACCCGGCGTCGCTGCAGTTTTTCGTGGACTTCGCAGGCGAGGTCCGGCGCATGGTCGAGGCCGGCGAAAAGCAGCGGTGAACGGCGGGCAGGCTCCGACCCAGCCTGGAGCCTGCAGCCCGCTGGCTGCTCACATGCGAAACACGCCCCAGCCGCCCGGCCGCGCCGGCGTGCGGCCGGCCGCATCGAGCAGCTGTGCGAGCACCCCGCGCGTCTGCTCGGGCTCGATCACGGCGTCGCACCACAGCTGGCGCGCCCAGTTCAGCGCACCGGTTTCGTTGTCGGGCGCATCGGGCGACGCGGCGGCGCGCGCGTTGGGCCACATCAGCAGCGCGTTGGGCCTGAAGGCGCGGCCGCACAGCGCGTGGTAGGCGGCGCCATGGGCCTGTCCGACGATGACGGTGATCTTGGGCACATCGGCATTGGCCGCCGCGTTGAGCAGCTTCGCGCCGTGGCGGCCGATGCTGCCCTGCGACGCCTCGCCGCTGTCGGCAAAGCCGGGGGAATCGACCAGGAATACGAGCGGGATGTCGCGCTGTACGGACAGCTCGATGAAGTGGGCGCCCTTGGCCGCTGCCTGCGCGGTGAGCGCGCCGGCGCCGGCGACGATGCCGACCTCGAAGCCCTCGATGCGGGCGAAGGCGCACCGCAGGGACTCGCCGTGCAGCGGCTTGAACTCCTGGAAGCGGCCGCCGTCGACCAGGCGCACGATCAGCTCGCCGGCATCGGCCGCGGGTTCGCCGTTCAGACGCACCAGGCCCCGCAGTTCGATGGCGGGGTGCAGCGGCTCTTCGGCCGCAGCGCGCGTCCAGCGCAGCGGCGCCGGTTCGCCCAGATGACGGACGATGCGCCGCGCGATGGCGAGCGCATCGGCGTCGTCGTCGCCCAGGTGGTCGGCCACGCCGCTCAGGCTGCAGTGCATTAGCGCGCCGCCCAGTGCCTCGGAATCGGCCACCTCGCCGGTGGCGGCATACACGAGCTGCGGGCTGCCGAGAAACATCGCGCCCTGGTTGCGCACGATGACGAGTTCGTCGCACAGCGCGGGAATGTAGGCGCCGCCGGCCGTCGAGGGGCCGAAGACGAGGGCGATCTGCGCGATGCCTTCGGCCGACATCTTCACTTGGTTGTACATCACTGATCCGCCCTGGCCGTCGTCGGGGAAGATGTTGGCCAGGTCGGGCAGGAAGGCACCGCCCGACTGGACCATCGTGATGCACGGCAGCCGGTGCTGCCAGGCGAACATCTGCGCCCGCACATGGCGCTTGGTGGTCATGCCGAACATCGTGCCGCCCTTCACCGTGGGGTCGTTGACGATCAGCATGCACTCGCGCCCGGCCACGCGGCCCACACCGGTAATCAGCGTGGCGCCCGGTGGCACGCCGTCGTACAGGTCGGCGGCGGCGAGTTGGCCGATCTCGAAGAAAGGCGCGCCCGCATCGAGCAGCGCCGCGATGCGTTCGCGCGGCAGCAGCTGGCCGCGGCTCTGGTGCAGCTTGCGCGCGCGCTCGTTGCCGCCGGCCGAGGCTTCGTCGCGCCGCGCCTGCAGCGCCGAGGCCAGCGCGTCGAAGCGGGCGCGGCGGGTTTCGAAATCGGCGCCGGTAGTTGCCGCCGCGCTGCTGATTGCCTGCATGTCTTTCGCCGGTGCCACGCCGCGGCCGGGGCTACATGCGGAAAGCGCCGTAGGCCGCGGGCTGTGCGGACAGGCGGCCCGCGACGTCGAGCAGTTGTGCCAGCACAGCACGGGTGCGCTCGGGCTCGACGATGGCATCGCACCACAGCTGGCGCGCCCAGTTCAGCGCCCCGGCCTCGTCGTCGGGCGCGTCGGGCGATGCCGAGGCGCGGGCGCCGGGCCACATCAGCAGCGCGTTGGGCTTGAAGGCGCGGCCACCCAGCGCGTGGTAGGCCGCGCCGTGGGCGCGGCCGGTGATGACGGTGAACTTGGGCACGTCGGCGTTGGCCACCGCGTTCAGCAGCTTGGCGCCGTGGCGGCCGACGTTGGTCTGGCCCGGCCGGCTGCTGTCGGCGAAGCCGGGGGAGTCGACGAGGAACACCAGCGGGATGTCGCGCTGGCCGCACAGCTGCACGAAGTGCGCGCCCTTGGCACCGGCCTGCGCGGTGAGCAGGCCGTGGCCGGCGACGATGCCGACCTCGAAGCCTTCGATGCGGGCGAAGCCGCACACCAGCGTCTCGCCGTGCAGCTGCTTGAACTCCTGGAACTGGCTGCCGTCCACCAGCCGCGCCAGGATGTCGCGGCAGTCGGCGCCTTCGACCGCGCCGACGGCGGCCAGGCCCGCCAGTTCCCGAGGGTCGTGCAGCGGCGGCGCGGGCTCGGCGCGTGTCCAGCGCAGCCGCGGCGGCTCGCCCAGGTGTGCGACGATGCGCCGGGTGATGGCCAGCGCGTGCTCGTCGTCATCGGCCATGTGGTCGGTGACGCCGCTCAGGCGGCTGTGCATCTCGGCGCCGCCCAGCGGCTCGATGTCGATGACCTCGCCGGTGGCGGCGAACACCAGCTGAGGGCTGCCCAGGAACATGGCGCCCTGCTTGCGGATGATCACCACCTCGTCGCACAGCGCGGGGATGTAGGCTCCGCCCGCCGTGGAGGGGCCGTGCACGAGGGCGATCTGTGCAATGCCTTCGGCCGACATCTTGACCTGGTTGTACATGATCGAGCCAGCCTGGCCTTCGTCGGGGAAGATGTTGGCCAGATCGGGCAGGAAGCCGCCACCGGACTGGACCATCGTGATGCACGGCAGGCGGTGGTGCCACGCAAACAGCTGTGCCCGCGTGTGCCGCTTGGTGGTCATGCCGAACATGGTGCCGCCCTTCACCGTGGCGTCATTCACCAGCAACATGCACCAGCGCCCGCAGACCTGGCCCACGCCGGTGATCATCGTGGCGCCTGGGGGCACGCCCTCGTACAGGTCGGCGCCGGCGAGTTGGCCGATCTCGAAGAAAGGCGAGCCGGGGTCGAGCAGCGCCTGCACGCGCTCGCGCGGCAGCATCTGGCCGCGGCTCTTGTGCAGTTTGCGCGCCTTCTCGCTGCCGCCGGTCAGGGCCTCGTCGAGCCGCGCGCTCAGGCGGGCCATCAGTTGGCGGTAGGCCTGCTCGCGCCGGGCAAAACGCTCGTCGCGGAGGGTGTCTAACGTTGCTGGCGATGTCATGGGCGAGTTGAAATTTGATGACCTAACAAATGTTTGGTATTCTAGCGGTGTGACTGCCGTACGCGCAATGCGGCCCTGATCTCCGATCGCCGGCAGTCCCCAATCTCCCGACGCACATGCTGAACGACATGCATTTCTTTACCCGGCCAACATCCCCGACGCTTTCTGTCGGCATGGATCGGGCGGCGCCATGAGCATCCTGGCATCCGCCATCACCGCCAGCCCCGAGGAGCTGCAGGCCAACCGCGTGGCCTATGAGGCCCGCGTGGCCGATCTGCGCGCGCGCCGCACGGCGGCATTGGCGGCCGGCTCGGCCGCGGCCCGCCAGCAGCTGCGCGACGGCGGCCAGATGCTGGTGCGCGAGCGCATCAGCGCCTTGCTCGACCCGGGCTCGCCCTTCCTCGAACTGTGCCAGCTGGCTGGTGAGGGCCTGTACGGCGACGATCCACCCGGCGCCGGCGTCGTCACCGGCGTGGGCATGATCGCCGGGCGGCCATGCATGGTCATCGCCAGCGATCCCACGGTCAACGACGGCGCCTACAACGCCCATACCTGCAAGCGGCACGTGCGCGCGCAGCGCTTCGCGTGGCAGCACCGCCTGCCGTGCGTGACGATGCTGCAGCCCGGCGCGCAGCCGCCCGGCGCCAGGCAGGGTGTGTTCGCCGACGAGGGCCAGTTCGGCTCGATCCTGTACAACCAGACGCGCATGTCGCGCGAGGGCATCGCGCAGATCTGCAGCGTGCACGGCCCCGCGGCGGATGCGGCGGCGTTCGTGGCCGCGATGTGCGACGAGGTGGTCGTGGTGCGCGAGCGCGGTGCGTTGGCCTTCGGCGCAGCCGTTCCGGCGCCCGCCGACGCCGAGCGCGCCAACCGCGAGGACGGCGTCACCGACCGGCTGGCCGAGAGTGATGCGCACGCCATCGCCATCCTGCGCGACCTGGTCGGCCACCTGGGCGATGTGCCCAAGCAGCGGCGCGACGTGGCCGAGCCGCGCGAGCCGCTGCACGACACGCGCGAGATCTACGGCCTCGTCAGCGCCGACCCGCGCGTGCCCACCAGCAACCGCGAGATCGTGCTGCGCCTGATCGACGGCAGCGACCTGCACGAGTTCAAGCCCGAGTTCGGCGACACGCTGATCACCGGCTTCGCGCGCATCCAGGGTTTCGACATCGGCATCCTGTGCAACAACGGCGTGCTGTTCTCCGAGAGCGCGCTCAAGGCCACGCAGTTCATCGACCTGTGCTGCAAGCGCGACATCCCGCTGCTGTTCATGGCCGACATCAACGGCTTCATGGTCGGCCGCGAGGCCGAGGAGGCCGGCATCGCCAAGCACGGCGCGAAGATGATCACCGCGATGACCTGCGCCAACGTGCCCAAGTACACCTTGATCATCGGCGGCTCCTACGGCGCGGGCTACCTCGCGATGTGCGGCCGCGCGTTCAAGCCCAATGCGATGATGATGTGGCCCAACGGCCGTGCCGCGATCATGGGCCCCGACCAGGCCGCCACCACCTTGGCGATGGTCAAGGACGACCAGCACAAGCGCGACGGCACGAGCTGGACCGACGCCGAGCGCGAAGCCTACAAGGCGCCGGTGCGCAAGACCTTCGAGGACTTCGCCAACGCCTACAACTTTGCGCGCAACACCTGGTGCGACCTGATCGTCGAGCCGGCCGAAACGCGCGACGTGATGGCGATGCTGCTCGACCTGGCCGGCCGCGTGCCGGCGGTGCCCTCGCGCTTCGGCGTGTTCCGGATGTAAGGCGGGCCAGCACCATGTTCAAGAAGATTCTGATTGCGAACCGCGGCGAGATCGCCTGCCGCATCGCCCGCACCTGCCGCCGCCTGGGCGTGGCGGTGGCGGGCGTGCACTCGGCTGCCGACCGCGACGCGCTGCATGTGCGCGAGATCGGCGAGTCCGTCGAGATCGGCGGTGCCGCGGCTTCCGAGAGCTACCTGCGCATCGACGCGGTGATTGCTGCCGCGAAGTCGGTCGGCGCGCAGGCCATCCACCCCGGCTTCGGCTTCCTGGCCGAGAACGCGGCGTTCGCGCGCGCGGTCGAGGCCGCCGGGCTGGTTTTCATCGGCCCGACGCCCGAAGTCATCGAGCGCCTGGGCGACAAGGCGGCGGCCAAGCGCGAGGCCGACGCGGCCGGCGTTCCCATCGTGCCCGGCAGCCAGTCGCCGAGCACCGACCCCGCCGAGATCGCCGCCACCGTGCGGCGCGTCGGTCTGCCGGTCATGCTGAAGGCCGCCGCGGGCGGCGGCGGCAAGGGCATGCGCGGCATCGAGACAATGGACGGCCTGGCGCAGGAGATCGAGTCGGCGATGCGCGAGGCGAAGAACGCCTTCGGCGATGCCGGGTTGATCGTCGAGAAGCTGATCCGGCGCGGGCGCCACATCGAGATCCAGATCGCCGGCGACGGCCAGGGCAAGGTCATCCATCTCTTCGAGCGCGAGTGCACGCTGCAACGACGCCACCAGAAGGTGATCGAAGAAGCGCCCGCCGCGAACCTGAGCGCGGCGATGCGCGACCGTATGGCGGCCGATGCCGTGCGCCTGGGCGAGCGGCTGAAGTACCGCGGCGTCGGCACGGTCGAGTTCATCGTCGGCGAGAAGGACTACCACTTCCTCGAGGTCAACCCGCGGCTGCAGGTCGAGCACCCGGTGACGGAGGCCATCACCGGCCTGGACATCGTCGAGCTGATGATGCGCATCACCTCGGGCGAGGGCCTGCCGCTGGCGCAGGAGGACGTGCGCATCAGCGGCCACGCGGTCGAGGCGCGCATCTGCGCCGAGGACCCGGCGGCGAACTTCCTGCCTTCCACCGGGAGGCTCTCGCACGTGGGCTTCCCGAGCGCGGGCGTGCGCGTGGAGACCGGTGTGGAGTCGGGCGGCGAGGTCACGCCGTACTACGACTCGATGCTGGCCAAGCTGATCACGCACGCACCGACACGCGACGAGGCACTCGACCGGCTGGAGCGGGCGCTGGACGACACGCGGGTCTTCGGCGTCACCAGCAACATCGGCTTCCTGCAGCGCCTGATCGACCTGCCCGAGACGCGCAAGGCGACCTTCCACACACGGCTGATCGACGAGCAGATCGAGGGCTGGGCGCTGGGCAAGGCCGAGCACGACGAACGCACACTGGCCATCGGTGCCATGCACTGGCTGCGCGGCGAGCGAGGTGACAGTGCCGGCAGCGCCCGCAGCCCGTGGGCCGCGTGGGGCGGCAGCGGCTGGCAGCTGAACAGCGGCGACGATGGCCTGGCACCGGTGCCCAGCGTGCACGTGGAAGGCTCCGACGGCGCCAGCGCCGAGATCCGCTTCGGGCCGGTGGCGCGCGACGGCAGCCTGCTCATCGGGGTCGGTACCGCGCGGCTGCGCCTGCGGCTCGGACCGGCTGGCGGAGAGGGCCGCTTCCTGGCCATTGCCGACGGCCTGCGCGAGCTGGTGACCGTGCACCGTGACGGCGACATGCTGCACGTGCAGGACGGCCGTGGCACGCACGCGCTGAAGGCGGTGCCGTACCTGTCCTACATCAGCGCGTCGGCACAGGCCAGCGGCGACGTGAAGGCGCCGATGATGGGGCTGATCCTGAAGGTAAACGTCGCGCCGGGTGACCGCGTCGACAAGGGTACGGTGGTCGCGATCCTCGAGTCGATGAAGATGGAGATGCGCATCACCGCGGACTGCGCCGGCACGGTGGCGGCGGTGAATTGCCGCGTCGGGCAGACGGTCGAGCGCAACGCGGTGGTGGTGTCGGTCATGCCGGAGTGACATTGGGGGGAAGGGTCCGCGGCCGATGGCCGCGCCCATCAGCGCCTCACCTTTCCCAGCAGGCTGTCGCCGATGATGTTGCGCTGGATCTGGTTGGTGCCCTCGATGATCTGCAGCACCTTGGCGTCGCGGAAGTAGCGGTTGATCGGCACGTCGGCTGAGATGCCCGCGGCGCCGAACAGCTGCACCGCGTCGGTGGCCACGCGCATCGCGGTGTCGGTGGCGAAGCACTTGGCCATGGCCGCCACCGGGGCCAGGGCGGTGCCGGTCAGGCCCGCGTCCACCGCTGCGGCGGCGCTGTACACCAGCTGACGCGCGGCCTCGGTTTGCGTGGCCATGTCCGCCAGCATCCAGCGGATGCCCTGGTACTCGCTCACCGCACGGCCCCAGGTGACGCGGCCCTGCACGAACTCGATGGCGAGATCGACCGCGCCCTGCGCCAGGCCCACGCCGCGCGCGCCGATCAGCGGCCGGCTCTTGTTGAAGGCTTCCATCACTGCCTTGAAGCCGCGCCCGTCATCGCCAATTCGGTTGGCCTCGGGAACGAAGACCTCGTCGAGGAAGAGGGGGCACGAAGGCACACCGCGCGCGCCCATCTTGTCCTCGTGGCGCCCGACCGTGAAGCCCTTGCTGCCCCGCTCGACGATGAACAGGTTGATGGCGCCCGTGGTGTCGGCCTCGCCGGTCTTGGCGGCGACGAGCACGAAGTCGGCCACCGGCGAGTTGGTGCACCAGATCTTCGAGCCGCTGATGCGGTAGCCTCCTTCGCAGCGGCGCGCGCGCGTCCGAATGCCGGCCACGTCGGAGCCGCTTTGCGGCTCGGTGGTGGAAAAGGCACCGCGCAACTGACCGGCGGCCAGCGGCCCGAGCAGGCGTTGCTTCTGCTGCTCAGTGCCGGCGGCGAGGATGGCGCCGAAGGGTACCCACTGCACGACCAGCAGGTACGCGGTGTTGTAGCAGACGCGCGCCAGCTCCTCGATGGCCACCGCGGCCGACAGCATGCTGCCGGTGCCGCCGTACTCGGCCGGGAACGGGATCGCGAACAGCCCGGCCTCGCGCAGCAGCTCGAACATGTCCTGCGGGTACTCGGCCGTGCGGTCGATGGCGTCGGCGCGCGGCGCCACACGCTCGCGCGCCAGCCGGCGCACCATCTGACGGATCTGGCGCTGCTCTTCGCCGAGGGCGAAGGCCGGCGCGTTGCTCGTGCCGGCGCCGAGCACCGTCATCACGCGGCCGCCTCGCTGCGGCACTTGATCATGCGCAGCGGCGTGTAGGTGATCGCCACCGTGCCGTCCTGCTTGACGATTCGGTTGCGCGTGCGCACGAGGCCGCGGCCCGGGCGGCTCTTGCTGCGCCGTGCTTCGATCACCTCGCACTCCACGTACAGCGTGTCGCCGGCGAACACCGGGCTGTGGACCTTGAAGTCCATCTCCAGGAACGCGTAGCCCGTGTGCTGCATCGTGGCGTGCACGAGCAGCCCTTCGGCGAAGGTGTAGGCCAGCGCACCGGGGGCCACGCGGCCCTTGATGTCGGACTCGGTGCGCAGGAACTCCAGGTCGGTGAACAGCACCTCGGTCATGCCGGTGCACGAGCAGAAGTTGACGATGTCCGCCTCGGTGACGGTGCGCCCGACGGTGCGGAACTGCCGGCCGAGCGGCAGGTCCTCGAAGTGCAGGCCGATGCCCAGGGTCTCCATGTGTTCTGCCTCGCTTGGTTCGGGTTCAGCGTGCGACCAGGTCCATCAACGCCGCCGACAGCGCCGGATAGCCGCTGTCGGCCGGAAGCACCGGGATGCGCCGCCCGTCGGTGTGCAAGCCCAGTGTGGGCTGGATGCGCTGCACCGGGCGCGCCTTTGCGGCGGCCAGGGCCTGGGCGGCATTGGCGCTGTTGCCGAGCAGCGCCAGGTTGCACAGGGTCGGGAAGATGATGACGCGGCGCCGTTCCGCGCAGTCGCGCAGCGCGTCGTGGGGATGGATCCAGAACGAGTCCACCGCCTCGCGGCCGTCGTGCGCGGCCACCTGGCCGGGCGGCGCCTCGGCGATGTAGAAGTAGGTGTCGAAGCGCTTGGGAGAAATCTCTGGCGTCACCCAGTGCGCGAACGGCTGCAGCAGGTCGAGCGCCAGTTCGAGGCCCTCGCTGTGCACCATGTCGACGAAGGCCTCGGCCGACGCGGCAATGCGCTCGTGCCAGCGCTGCCACAGATCCCCGAGCGCCGCGGCGTCGAGCAGCCGCCCGTAGCGGCGCGCCAGCAGCAGGCCGCTCTCCTCGAAGGCCTCGCGCACGGCGGCGATGCGCAGCACGAGGTCGTCCTCGACGAAGTGCACGCCCGATGGGACATGCTGGCGCAGCAGCGCGGCACGGTCGGCCGCGTCCACCTTGCCGCCCGGGAACACCGCCGCGCCGCGGGCAAAGTCGATCTCGTGGTGACGCACGACCATGAGGGCCTCGAGGCCCTGCGGCCCATCGCGCACCAGCACCACCGTGGCAGCCGCCAGCGCCTGCACACTCGGAGGAGCCACGGGGTCTGCCATGGAGGCTCCTTGCTTCAGACGCGCAGTTCCTGGGCGATGATCGTGCGCTGGATCTGCGAGGTACCGCCACCGATGGTGGCCTGCATGCCCTCGCGGAAGTAGCGCTCGACGTCGGCTTCGGGCGTTGTGCCCAGGCCGCCGAAGATCTGCACCGCCTGGCGGCTCACGGTCTGCAGCGTCTCCGACGCGAACAGCTTGGCCATCGCCACCTCCTTGCGGCAGGGCAGGCCCCGCGCCGCCAGGTCGGCAGCCCGGTAGGTGAGCAGTCGCGCCGCGTCGGTCTGCGTCTGCATGTCGGCCAGCATGTGGCGGATGACCTGGAAGTCGAAGATGGGCTTGCCGAATTGCACGCGCTGCTTGGCGTAGGCCAGCGCATCGTCCACCGCGCCCTGGGCGTTACCGACGTAGCTGGCCGCCACTGCCACGCGCTCGAGCGCCAGGTGTTCGCCGGCGATGATCTTGAAGCCCTCGCCCGGGGCGCCCAGCATGTTGGACGCCGGGACGCGCACGTTGTCGAGGAAGATTTCGGTGGTCACGACCGAGCGGCGCGCCAGGGTCTGCAGCGGCCGGATCGTGAGGCCCGGCAGCTCGTTCGGAACGATGAAGACGCTCAGACCGTCGCGCTTGTCGGGGGTCTGCGCGGTGCGCACCAGCATCAGGATCACGGCGCCGCGGTTGGCCGCGCCGCTGCACCACAGCTTCTGGCCGTTGAGCACGTAGTGATCGCCGTCTGCTTCAGCGCGTGTCTGCACGTTGGCCACGTCGGAGCCCGCGCCGGGCTCCGACATCGAGATCGGGAAGCGCACTTCGCCGCGCATGAAGGGCTGCAGGAAACGCTGCTTCTGATCCTCGGTGCCGTGCAGCGAGAAGTTCATCGCGGTGAAGATGCCGCCGGCGATGGCCACCGAGAAGTCCACGCCGTAGGCCGACAGCGCCTCGCACATCAGCGCGTAGGAGAACACGTCGCCGCCATCTCCGCCGTCGGCCTCCGGTACCAGCAGGCGGTGAAAACCGAGTTGGGCCGCCTTCTCGTAGGCCTCGTAGGGGAAGGCGCGGTCCATGTCGCACTTGCGCACGTACTCGCGGCCGACGTCGCGGTCGAGCCAGCGGCGGACCGAGTCCTTCCAGGCCTGGCGCTCTTCGTCGAGGAAGTTCATCGCTGCCTCAGTGCCGGGCTGCGTCGAAGGGCACGCCGGCGAGCAGCCCGGCCAGCGGCGACAGGTCGGGCAGTTCGTCGAGGCGGTCCACCAACCCGAGCAGCTCCTCGCACGCCTCGGTGCTTACCACCGGCGCCGCCATCGAGCGGAACTTGCACTCCAGCCGCGCGCGCTGTGCACGCAGGTCCGAGGCCGGCACACCGGCGTCGTGGCGCTGGCGCAGCGTGGCGCCAGCGCTCGTCTTGATTACCACTTCGGTCTTGGTCAGCTCGGCGCAATCGGCGTGCAGCTCCACGCGCACGCGGTCACGCAAGCACTGCAGATCGGGGTCGGCAGTCTGCTCGTCCGAATAGCTCGCCAACGAAGCCGTATCCACGCCGGCAATCGCCATCGCGACCGTGTGGCGCAGGCTGAACTTGGCTTCGAGGCCGCTGCGGGGATCGGCGATGTTGCACACCCCGTCGCTGACGGCGGACGCGTGCACGATGACGCTCATCACATCGTCGGCACAGAGCTCGTGGCGCTCGGCCAGTTGGCGTGCGGCCTCGATGGCCGCATGCGTTCCATAACAGGCGGCGTGGTACTTGAACAGGTTCTGGCGCAGGTAGAGCCCGCATGCAGGGTCGCGCAAGGCCGCATCGGGATGGAAGTCGGGGCCATGCGTCGATGCGAAGCCCTGGCTGGCTTCGATCGCGTCCACGCGACTGGTGAAGCCGCGCGCCGCCAGCTGCGCGGCCAGCAGCCCGTCGGCACTCGCCTTGCCAGCGTGCAAGGGCTTGCACATCGTGCCGAACATCGACTTCAGGCCCGCCGCCTCGGTGGCCGCAATGCCCAACGCCACCGCGGTGTCGTCGGCGCGCAGGCCGAGCAGGTGCGCGCAGGCGGCCGCGGCGCCGAAGGTGCCGAGCGTGGCGGTAGCATGGAACCCCGCCGCGTAGTGGCCTGGCGAGACGGCCGCGCCGATGCGGCACAGCGTTTCGTAGCCGGCGACGAAGGCGGCCATGAACTCCGGCCCGCTGGCGCCGCGCGCCTCCGCCAGGGCCAGCAGCGGCGGCACCAGCACCACGCTCGGGTGGCCGCTGAAGCTCATGTTGACGTCGTCGAAGTCGAGCGCGTGCGAAGCAGCGCCGTTGACCAGGGCCGCCTGCCGGCAACTGGTCGCGAAGCCCTGGCCGACGACCGTGGCCTGCGCGTGCCCGCCCTGTTCGCGCGCCTCTTCGGCGAGCATGCGCGTCAGCGGTTCGTTGGCGCCGGCCAGGCACACCGCGATCCAGTCGAGCACGCACTGGCGCACGAGCTCGCGCACGTCGGCGTCCAGCGCCTCGTGCCGCCACGCGGCGGCGCGCTCCGCCAGCGCGGCGGTGAGGCAGGGCGCGCTGCCGACGCGGCCGACGGCCATGGGGGCTCGTGCCAGCGGCGAGAGGGGCGAGTAGGAGGTGTTCGCAATCATGTCAACGTCCTTTCCACTGCGGCTTGCGCTTCTCGCGGAAGGCGCGCGGCCCTTCCAGCGCGTCTTCGCTGAGATACACGGCGTCGAAGGCCCGCCAGGACGCGCGCAGTGCCGCCGTGCGGCCCATCTCGGTGGCCATGCGCACCATTTCCTTGGCGCCGCGCACCGTGAGCGGCGCGTTCACGAGGATGCGTGCGGCCAGCTCCCTGGCGCCTTGCAGGGCTTGCCCCGGTGGCGTGACCCGATTGACGTAGCCGAGCTCGTAGGCGCGCTGGGCCGACAACGGGTCGCAGGTCATCGCCACTTCCATCAGAATGCGCTGCGGCAGCATGTGGATCACCGGTGAAGCCCAGGGCATGCCGCGGCCCACGCGGCCTTCGGTGATGGCGAACTTGGCCGTTTCGTCGGCCACGCACAGGTCACACATCTGCGCCAGCAGCCAGCCGCCGGCAAAGGCGTAGCCCTGTACGGCCGCGATCACCGGCTTGGTGACCTCGATGGTCTCGCCAAGCACGGGCATGAAATTGCGCGGCGGGATGCGCAGCGCGGTGTCGGCGGCTTCGACCAGGTCCATGCCGGCGCAGAAGGTGTCGCCTGCACCGGTCAGGATCGCGATCTGCGCCGACTCGTCGGCCTCGAAGCGCGGCCAGACCTCGAACATGGCCTGGCGCACGGCGCGGTTGATCGCGTTCTTGCGCTCGGGGCGGTTGATGGTGATGACGGCGATGCCGTCGCTGACTTCGTAGAGGAGTTCGTTGCTCATGCGGTTTCGCGCGTCTTTCCAGGAGCGGGTGAATGCCGGCCCGCGTAGCCCAGCGCCTTGGACAGCCCGGCCGCGGCTTCCTGCGCCGCGGCCGTGAGCCGCTGGGCGGCGGCGCGGCCACGGTCGAGCGGCGCAGCCACGATGATGGCGGCGTCGACGCGGCCGTCGTGCTCGAACACCGGGGCTGCGAAGCCGGCGACGTCCGACGTCACCTCGCCGAGCGTCGAGCCCCAGCCCTGCTCGCGCGTGCGCTTGATCACGCGGGCGAGCTGCCGCTGGTCGGTCAGGGTCTTGGCAGTCAGCGGACGCAGCTCGACCGTCCGCAGGTATTCGGCCAGCCAGGCCGGATCCTGGTGCGCCAGCAGCACCCGACCGGCGGACGTGGCGTACAGGGGCCGCGTGGTGCCCACGGGCACCGAATAGCGCACCAGCTGTTGGCTTTCGGCGACCTCGACGTAGGTCAGCGTCCGGGCGGACCTGTCGATCACCGCCAACACCACCGTCTCGCCCGACCTCGCTTGCGCCGCGTGCAGGAAAGGCACTGCCATCGCCGCCAGCGAGCGCGCCGATACCAGGGCGGCACCGAGCACGAAGGACTGCGGGCCGAGCCGATGCATCACACCGTCGCGTTGCACATAGCCCTCGCTGAGCAGCCCGCGCAGCAGCACGTGCACGCTGGTCTTCGGTGCGCCGAGCATCGGGTGCAGCTGCGCGAGCGTGAGGCCGGCAGGCTGGGCTGCCAGCAGTCGAAGCAGGGTCAGCACTCGCGACAGCGACATCGGTGCCGCGTCGGCCCGCGCTGGCGCATCGGCCAGCGCGGCCGCCGATGCGTCGAGCGGCACAGCCCGCGATTCCAGTGTCTCCATGGGTGTTCTGATATCGGAACGAGTGTTCGGGTGAGCGACCACGTTAACAAGCCCGGTCCGACGCGTCAACGGATCGAGCCTCCGTGGTGACCCTAGGGTCGGCAAGAATCAAACTAACAGTTGTTCGAGTAACATGGGACCCATGCAATCTGCTGGTGCGGCAGCATGACCGTCGATGACGACACTTCCTTGATCTGGCAGCCCGCTGCCGAGCGCTCGGCAGCGGCCCGCATCACCGCTTTCCAGGGTTGGCTCGCGCGCGAGAAGGGCCTGCGTTTTGCCGACTACGAGGCGCTCTGGCGCTGGTCGGTCGGCGACATCGACGCGTTCTGGGGTGCACTGGTCGAGTACTTCGACCTGCCACTGGAGGGAGAGCGGACACCGGCGCTGGCCGAGCGCTCGATGCCCGGGGCGCGCTGGTTTCCGAACACGCGCACGAACTACGTGAACCAGATCTTCCGCCAGCGCAGCAGCGAGCGTCCGGCGCTGATGTTCCGCAACGAAGCCGGCGCGAGAGACGAAGTCTCTTGGGAGCGTCTGGAATGCGAAACGGCCGCGCTCGCCCAGTGGCTGCGCGAGCAAGGTGTGCGCCCGGGCGATCGCGTGGCGGCCTACCTGCCGAACATCCCTCAGGCGGTGACCGCCTTCCTGGCCGCGGCAAGCGTCGGCGCCGTGTGGTCGCTGTGCTCGCCCGAGATGGGGACGGCTGCGGTGGTCGACCGCTTCCGCCAAATCGAGCCCAAGGTGCTGATCGCCGTCGACGGCTACCGCTGGAGCGGCCGCGCGCACGACCGGCGCGAGATCGTCGCCAGTCTGCTGCAGGCGTTGCCGAGCGTGGAGCGGCTTGTGCTCGTGCCTTACCTGGATGCAGCCGCCGACGCGCAGGCCTGGCTGCGCGGCGTGGCCTGGGCCGAGACGATCGCGCGCGCCACGCCGCTGCGGGTGGAGGCGCTGGCCTTCGACCATCCGCTGTGGGTGGTGTACTCCTCAGGCACCACCGGCCTGCCCAAGGCCATCGTGCACGGCCACGGCGGCATCCTGATCGAGCACGTCAAGACGATGGCGCTGCACAACGACGTGCTGCCCGGCGACCGCTTCCACTGGTACACCACCACCGGCTGGGTGATGTGGAACCTCAACGTTGCCGCGCTGCTGGTCGGCGCGGTGATGTGCATCTACGACGGCAACCCGGCCTGGCCCGACTACGGAACGCTGTGGCGCTTCTGCGGCGAGATGAACCTCGACTTCTTCGGCGCCGGTGCGGCGTTCTTCTCGATGTGCGAGAAGAACGGCATCGAACCGCGCCAGCTCGCGGCGCTGGGCCGGCTGCGCACCATCGGCTCCACCGGCTCGCCGCTGGCGCCGCAGAGCTACCGCTGGGTGTACGAGCAGGTGCGCCGCGACGTGTGGCTGACGCCGATGTCCGGCGGCACCGACTTCGCCGGCGCCTTCGTCGGCGGCGTGCCGACGCTGCCGGTGTACGAGGGCGAAATGCAGGCGCGCTGCCTCGGCGCCGACGTGCAGGCCTGGGACGAGGCCGGGCGCGAGTTGGTCGACGAGGTGGGCGAGCTCGTCTGCGTGGCGCCGATCCCGTCGATGCCGCTGTACCTGTGGAACGACTCCGGCGGCAAGCGCCTGCAAGAGACCTACTTCGACGTCTACCCCGGCGTGTGGCGTCATGGCGACTGGCTGCGCATCACGCCGCGCGGCGGCGCCGTCATCTACGGCCGCAGCGACGCCACCATCAACCGACACGGCGTGCGCATGGGCACCAGCGAGCTGTACCGCGTGGTGGAGGCGATGCCCGAGGTGACGGACAGCCTGGTCGTCGACCTCGAGTACCTCGGGCGCGAGAGCTGGATGTCGCTGTTCGTGACGCTGCGGCCGGGCTGCGCGCTCGAGCCGGGGCTGGTGGACCGCATCAAGGGCGCGATTCGCGGGCAGCTGTCGGCTCGCCATGTGCCCGACGACGTGATCGAGGCGCCGGAGATCCCGCGCACGCTTACCGGCAAGAAGCTGGAGGTGCCGCTGAAGAAGCTGTTGCTGGGCCAGCCGGCGGAGAAGGTGGCCCATCGCGACGCGATGGCCAACCCGGCGAGCCTCGACTGGTTCATCGATTTCGCGCGGCAACGTGCCGCCGTCACCGCGAAGGAGCGAGCGCCATGCGCAGACGGATGATCCTCATGGCCGCCGGTACCATGCTCGCCCTGGCGATGCCGCACGCGGGCTGGGCGCAAACGCGTTATCCGGACAAGCCGGTGCGCATCATCGTGCCGTCGACCCCGGCCGGCGTGCTCGACAACGTGGCGCGCGCTGGCGCTGCGCCTGGCCGACCGGCTCGGGCAGCCGATCGTCATCGACAACAAGGGCGGTGCCGGCGGCAACATCGGCGCCGAGGCGGCGGCGCGCTCGCCAGCCGACGGCTACACGCTGTTCATCGGCTTCAACGCCACGCACGGCGCCAACCTGGCGCTGTTCGGCAAGCTCGCCTACGACCCGGTGGCCGACTTCGCGCCCATCAGCCTGCTCGCAGCGGTGCCCAACGTCATCTCGGTGCACCCGGCGGTGCCGGTGAACAGCCTCGCCGAACTGGTGGCGCTGGCCAAGTCGCAGCCGGGCAAGCTGAGCTACGCCTCGTCGGGCAATGGCACCTCCACGCACCTGGCGGCCGAACTCTTCAAGGCCACCGCGGGCATCGACATGCTGCATATCCCGTACAAGGGCAGTGCGCCGGCGGTGGGCGATGTCATCGCCGGCCAGGTGCCGGTGCTGGTGGACAGCGTGTCGTCGTCGACGGCGCACGTCAAGGCCGGCAAGCTCAAGGCGCTGGCGGCGACGAGCCTGAAGCGGCTCGCGGTGCTGCCCGAACTGCCCACGGTGGCCGAGTCCGGTTATGCGGGCTTCCAGTCGACCGCCTGGGTCGGGCTGCTGGCGCCTGCGGGCACGCCGCGGCCGGTGATCGAGCGCCTGCACACGGCGGTGCTGGACGTGATGGCACTGCCCGAAACGCGCGAGCGCCTGGCCGCCTTCGGCGGCGAGGTCACCACCTCCACGCCCGAGGAGTTCGCAGCGCACATCCGTTCGGAGATGGCGCGCCTGGGCAAGGTGGTGCGCGACGCCAATATCAAGGTCAACTGAACCGAGCTTCCCTTCAACCGCTACAGGAGATTTACGAGCATGTCGGACAAAGAGGTCTATCTCGAGGTCAAGGACTACGTCGCCACCATCACCATCAACCGGCCCAAGCAGCTCAACGCCTTCACCGGCGACAACATCGTCGAGATGCAGCGGCTACTGGATGTCGCGGCCAATGACCGCAAGGTCGGCGTGATCGTGCTCACCGGCACCGGTGACCGCGCGTTCTGCGTCGGCGGCGACGTCAACTGGGAGAAGGGCAGCGGCGGCAAGAGCGGGCTGGAGGACCTGAACTTCACGTTCAATCGCCAGATCGTCGAGTGCCCCAAGCCAGTGATCGCGCGCGTCAGCGGCTACGCTATCGGCGGCGGCCACCACATCGCCTACTTCTGCGACCTCACCGTGGCAGCCGACCACTCCATCTTCGGCCAGAACGGGCCGCGCGTCGGCTCGCCGGCGGGTGGCTACATCGTTTCGCACGCGGCCAACGTGCTCGGCCATAAGCGCGCCCGCGAGCTGTGGATGCTGTGCCGTCGCTACACGGCCCAGCAGGCGCTCGACTGGGGTTTGGCGAACTCGGTTGTTCCCAAGGAAAAGCTCGACGACGAGGTGCGCAAGTTCGCCGACGAACTGCTGGCGCTGAGCCCCACCTGCCTGCGCATCCTCAAAAGGTCCTTCTATCACCACATGGCGCCGATCATGCAGCGCGACATGAAGGAGCTGATCGAGGAGGTTGCGCCGAACTACTTCGAGACCGGCGAGCAGTTGGAAGGCGCTACCGCCTTTCTCGAAAAGCGCAAGCCGGACTTCTCGCGCTTTCGTTGAGGGCGGGCAAGGTTTAACCTTCCTCCGTGTGCGATACGGCGACGAGAGTGCTGCACGGGGCGTGCGTCAACGGCGACGCGCCGACCGATCTCCTCGGCCGCGTTGCAATGGGCCAGATGCACCTGGACGCGAATGCCGCCGCTGCGAAGTTGCGCCTAAACTTCGTCCAGAACGCGCTGAACCTCGTCGCGTTTGAGCGCCGTCGAGCCTGACGACGCCCCATCCTTGGACAGCGATTCGCCCCGCGGGGCGCTACGATGGTCGGCAGGTGGGCCGCTGCCACGGCAGCGCGTGCTAGCTCGGGGGTGATCGGGGTCAACCTGCTATGGATCGCGCTGGAGCGGTGGCTGATGCTCCACATCGACACCTACACGGCGCACAGGACGCTGCCAATGGCACGACCGTCAAGCCGTTGCGCGGCTTGACGGGCCTGCTGGCACAGAGCGACGCCACCACGGCGCTGTGGCAGTCAGGGGCGGCGAACTACCTCGGCAGCGTGTTCGCCGCGCAGGGCTCCGGGGTGGCCACCGCGACCCCTTCTTGCTGGTCGGGCTGACCTTCACGCTGGCGCTGCTGTCGGCACTGCTGATGGCCCGTCGTGCGACGAGGCGTTGAGCTTCACACCGGGCGGCGGCGCACGAGCAGCTTCCAGGTCCCTTCGACGACCACCTCGCCGCGCTGGTTCAGCGCTTGGCGGCGGAAGGCCACCACGCCGCGGTCGGGCTTCGATGTCTCGTTCTTCGCCGCCACTTCCACGCGCACGCGCAGCGTGTCGCCGATGAAGATGGGCTTCGGAAAGCGGCACTGGATGTCGAGCAACCCCATCAGGCTGGGCTCCAGCTGCTGGTTGAGCAGCATGCGCGTGACCAGCCCCGACATCAGCGCCAGCACCAGCAGCCCGTGCGCGATGCGCTGGCCGTAGGGCGTGCCGGCTGCATACTCGGCGTCGACGTGCAGGCGGTTGAAGTCGGCCGACAGGCCCGCGAAGTTGACGACATCGGCCTCGGTCATCGTGCGCGTCGGGCTGTCGAAGGCGGCACCGACCTCCAGGTCTTCGAAGAAGCAGGGCTCTGGCCCCACGCTCGACAGCTGCATGAAGCTACTCCGGTTGCGCCGCGGGCAGCGCGAGCACCTGCTCGACGAGTTGCGCCTTGAGCACGCGGCCGGTCAGGTTCTTCGGCACCTCGGGCATGAAGACGACGCGGCGAGGTTTCTTGTAGGCGGCCAGCCGGGCGGCGGCGAAGGCGGCCAGTTCGTCCGCCGCGGGCGCGGCACCGGGGAGCGGCACGACCACGGCGCAGATCAGCTCGGTCAGCCGCTCGTCGGGCAGTCCGATGCAGTGCACCTCGGCCACGGCGGGGTGCTGCTGCAGCACCTGTTCGATCTCGGAGGCGTAGATGTTGATGCCACCGCTCTTGATGATGTCGCGCTTGCGGCCGACGAAGTGCAGCAGCCCGTCGGCGTCGATGCGGCCGAGGTCGCCGACGGTGAGGTAGTCGCCGCGGCGCGTGCTTTGGGTGAGTTCTTCGTCCTCGAAGTAGCCGTCGTACTGCGAGTCGCTGCGGCAGCAGATCTCGCCCACCTCGCCGGGCGCCACCTCGTGGCCGTCGTCGCCCAGCAGTTTCAGGTCGACGCCGAAGAACGGCCGGCCGACGCAGTTGCCTTCCAGGTGGCGGCTGACGTCGGCACCGTCGAGGTTGGCATAGGGTCCGACCTCGGTGGAGGCGGCGTAGATGTTGAGCACCCCTTCGCCCAGGCGCTCGAGCAGCCGGCGCTTGAGCGTGCCCGACAGCGTGCCCGCACCCGACTGGATGACGCGCAGGCTCGACAGGTCGGCATCGCGCCAGCGCGGCTGATCGACCATCGCCTGCAGCATCGCCGGCAGCAGCATGGTGGATGTGATGCGCTCGCGCTCGATCGCCTCGATCGCCGCGCCGGCGTCGAAGTGTTCGAGCAGCGTGACGCTGGCGCCCAGGTACAACGGCAGCAGCGTGTACACGCAGCCGGCACTCAGGCACAACGGCAGGGCGGCCAAGGTACGGTCGTCGATGCCGAAGCCCTGCGCGATGGCGCGCTGCTCGAAACCGAAGCGAGAGCGTAAAGCGCCCTTCGGCCGGCCCGTGGTGCCCGAGGTGTGCAGCATGATCGTGCTGCCCTCGCGGCCTTGGGGCGGGGCTGGCGCGGCGGACTGCAGGAGTTCTTCCCAGCGCCAGGCGCCCGCGGGCGCGTCATGCGGGAAGTCGGCAAACACGATCGGCTGCCACGCGGCATCGGCCAGCGCCCCGGCGCGCTCGGCGAAGCCCGAGCCGAGCAGCACGAAGCGCGCGTGCGCGGCCGCGATGCCGTGGCGCAGGTCGTGGTCCGCGAGGCGGTAGTTCAGCGGCGCCGGCACGGCGCCGATGCCGGTCAGCGCGAAGTAGGCCACCAGCAAATCGGGATGGTTGTACGACAGCATCGGCACCTTCTCGCCCGGTGCGATGCCCAGCGCCGCCAGCGCTGCCGCGGCGCGCTCGGCGCGCGCCAGCAGCTCGGGGTAGCGCCAGGCCTGCTCTCCAAATCGCAGCGCCTCGCGGTGCGGCAGGCGGCGTGCGTTCAGGCGCAGCGCATGCAGCAGCGGCATGCCCATCGTGTCGGCTCCTTCAGGTGCGTTCAGGTGGCGTAGCGTCCGCCCGTCACGTGCAGCGTGGCGCCGGTGATGTACCCCGCCGCTTCGCTGGCGAGGAAGCACACGGCGGCGGCGATGTCGCGCGGCACGCCTAGGCGACCGATGGGCGTGCGGGCGAGCGCGTTGTCGCGGATCTTCGCGTAGTGCGGCAGCTTGCGCACGCCGTCGGTCTCGATGAAGCCCGGCGCGATGGTATTGACGGTAATGCCGTCGCGGCCGAGCTCGAGCGCCAGCGCCGCCGAAAAGCCCAGGATGCCGGCCTTGGCCGCCGAGTAGTTGGCCTGGCCGGGGTTGCCCAGGTGCGCGCGGGAGGAGATGTTGACGACGCGCCCCCACTTCGCTGCGGCCATCAGCGGCGCCACGGCCTGGGTGCAGAGAAACGCGCCCTTGAGCACGGTGTCGACCACCGCATCCCAGTCCGCTTCGCTGAGGCGGGTGATGCGGGCATCGCGCGCGAAGCCGGCGTTGTTGACGAGCACGTGCACGCCACCGAAGGCGGCCACCGCGGCCTGCGCCAGGCGCTCGACATCGGCTTGGCGCGTCACGTCGGCCGCCACGGCGATGGCCCGGTGGCCTGCGCCTTGCAGCGCCGCGCAGTGCGCCGCGGCGGCGTCGCCGTTGATGTCGGTGACGACGATGCATGCACCTTCTTCCGCCAGCGCCAGCGCCGTCTCGGCGCCGATGCCGCGCGCCGAGCCGGTGACGATGGCGACCCGGTCCTTCAGACCCAGCTGCATGTCGCGCCCCTCGGTCGCATGGCTGCTAGCACGCTCAAGCCAGCAACTCGTCGTCGTGCTCGCCGATGAAGGGCGCCGGCCCCGGCCGCGCCGCCGGCGTGCGGCTGAAGCGCGGCGCCGGCGAAGGCTGCACCACGCCTTCGCTTTCGAAGAAGGTGGCCCGCGCAGCGTTGTGCGGGTGCGCGGCTGCTTCGACGGTGGTGAGCACCGGGGCGAAGCAGACGTCGGTGTTCTCGAACAGCGCGCACCAGTGCGCTGCCGGCTGCGTGCGGAACAAGGCGGCGAGCCTGGCCTTCAACGCCGGCCAGGCCGCCGGGTCGCGCTGGCGCGCAAACTCGGGGTCCTTGTCGAGACTGAGCTTTTGCAGCAGCAGCGCATAGAACTGCGGCTCGAGCGAGCCGATCGAGACCCAGCGGCCGTCGGCGCATTCGTAGGTGTCGTAGAAGTGCGAGCCGCCGTCGAGCAGGTTGGTCTGCCGCTCGTCGCGCCACAGGCCCAGCGCGCGCAGCTCGCAGACGATCGAGGTGAGCAGCGCGGCACCGTCGAGCACCGCCGCGTCCACCACCTGACCCTTGCCCGAGGTGCGCGCCTCGAGCACCGCGCAAACGATGCCGAACGCCAGCATCATGCCGCCGCCGCCCAGGTCGCCGATCATTGCCGCCGGCGCCACCGGCCCGCCTTCCTTGCGGCCGATGGTCGCCAGCGCGCCCGACAGCGCGATGTAGTTGATGTCGTGGCCGGCGGCCTGCGCCAGCGGGCCGTCCTGCCCCCAGCCTGTCATGCGCCCGATGACGAGCTTCGGGTTGCGCGCCAGCAGCACGTCGGGCCCGAGGCCGAGGCGCTCCAGCACTCCGGGGCGGTAGCCCTCGATCACCGCGTCGGCGCCGTCGATCATCGCCAGCACCTTGTCGCGGTGGGCCGGGTCCTTCAGGTCCACCGCCACCGAGCGCCGGCCGCGGTGCAGCACGCTGCGCCGGCCCGAGGCCAGGAAGCCGGGCGCGCCGCGGTCCTTACCCTTGTCCGCCTTCCGATCCAGGCGGATCACTTCGGCGCCCATGTCCGACAGCATCATGGCGCAGAAGGGGCCGGGGCCGATGCCGCCGAACTCGATGACCTTCAAACCCTGCAGCGGACCCGGCATGCCTTGCCTCTCCATCGACGATGTGTCGGATTCAACCCAGCCAGCGCTTGCGCCGCCGGTAGTGCTTGACCTCGCGGAAGCTCTTGCGCCCGCCCTCGCGGTCCAGGCCGAGGTAGAACTCGCGCACGTCCTCGTTGGCGCGCAATTCGTCGGCGCGGCCCTCGAGCACGATGCGCCCGCCTTCCATCACGTAGCCGTAGTCGGCGATCTCCAGCGCGACGCGCGTGTTCTGCTCGACGATCAGCAGCGCCAGCCCCTGCGCGCGCAACCGGTGCAGCACCGCGAAGACCTCCTCGATCATGCGCGGCGCCAGGCCCAGCGAGGGCTCGTCGATCAGCATCAGCTTGGGCTCGGCCATGATGGCGCGGCCGATCACCAGCATCTGCTGCTCGCCGCCCGACAGGTAGCCGGCGGTGCGCGTGCGCAGATCGGCCAGGCGCGGGATGGCGTGGTACACGCCGTCGAGCGCGCGGCGCATCTGCGCGGCACGCGGGAACATGTGGCCACCGATGATCAGGTTCTGCTCCACCGTCATGTGCGGCAGCACGCGCCGGCCCTCCATCACGTGCACCAGGCCGCCGCGCACGACGCTGGCCGTTTCGTGGCCGTGGATGGGGAGGCCGCGAAAGGCGATGCTGCCGCCCGAGACGCGTCCGTCGTCGGACTCGATGACACCCGAGATGGCCTTCAGCGTGGTGCTCTTGCCGGCGCCGTTGGCGCCCAGCAGCGCCACGCAGCCCCCCGGCGCGACCTGCAGCGACACGCCCTTGAGCGCCAGGATCACCTCGGCATACAGCACCTCGACGTTGAGCAGCGCCAGCAGCGGCGCTCCTGCGGCGCCCACCGCCGGGCCCGCGCCAGTGGCGCCCGGGGTCTCGCTGCGCCGCGCCTCGCCCACGGCGGACTCGCTCACATCGGCCACCGGCTCACCACTTCGGGATCGCGGGCACCGGGGCGTCGGCGGCCACGCGGACGACCTTGCCGTCCTTCATCGTGGCGACGTTCACCTTCGCCGTCCCGGTGGGGAATGGGTTCTCCGGGTTGAAGTCCACGCCGGGCAGAATGCCCATCAGCTCGGCGCCGCTGAAGGCGGTGCCCAGCAGCACCGCATGCACGGCCTCGCCAGTGACGCCGGCGGCGCCCTTGGCCTTGGCCGCCGCCTCGACCGAGCGGACGGCGACGATGGCCTGCCCCAGGCCGAGCATCGTCATCGAGTTCCAGTTCGACTTCAGGCCGTACTTCGTCTGCAGCATCGCAAAGAACTTGCGCGCCGGCGTGTCGTCCTCGCTTGCGTCGGCGATCGCGCCGACCTCGAAGTCGCCGGCGAAGCCGTTGGGGTTGCCCAGCGCCTTGGACGAACCGAGCAAGCCGTTGTGCAGCGACAACATGATCGGGATGTTCTTGCCCAGCGCCTGCAGCGCACGCTTGGTGGCCACGGCCTGCGCGGTATTGGTCTGGATGACGATGACGTCGGTGCCGGCGTTGGCCAGGCGCCGCACCTGCAGCGTCAGGTCGGCGGGCTGCACCTCGGTCCAGATGGCCTCGACGAAGGTGGCCTTTTCCGGGTTGGCCTTGGCGTAGGCCTGCAGGCCCTTGGCCATGTCGGCGTAGGCCGGCGTGGCCTCCGAGGTGATGATGGCCACCTTGACCGGTCGCTTGCCCTCGAGCCTGGCAGTGCGGAACCACTCGAGGAAGCCGGCCGCCTCGTGCGGGTAGGTCGGGCGCACGTTCAGCGCCCACTGCCCGGGCTTCCAGCCGAAGCCGTAGGCGGCAGTGCCGAACAACATCGGCACCTTGTCCTCGGGCAGGCGCTGCTGCAGCGCCGCGGCGTCGGGCCCGCCCAGGCCGAGCACGATTGCCGGCTTCAGCTCGGCCTTGATGCCCGGCCACAGGCTCGCGGTCTGGGCCACGTCGTAGCGGGTGTCGTAGGTCTTGATGGCGATGCGCACGCCCATCTTCTCGCCGACCTCCTTGTTCCACCAGTCGACCACGGCGTTGCGCCCGCCCTGCATGTCGTTCATGACGTTGGCGTAGGGCCCGGCGAAATCGGCGAGGGCGGCGATGTTGACGGTGGTCTGCGCCGAGGCCGCCGAGCCGAGCGCAAGGCCGGTGGCGAGCACGAGGCCGCTGGAGACGAGATGGCGCCGATGCATGAGGATCTCCTCGTGGTTGAAGCGCCGATGTCGGCGCGGGTCGGTGGTCGGGTTCAGTGCGGGAAGGGCCACAAGCGATAGGTGGCCTTGAAGATGTTCCAGCGGTGCATCAGGCCCTTGGGCTCGAGCAGCAGGAAGCCGGTGATCACCAGCCCCAGGAAAACGTTCATGCTGGCGAAGACCAGATCGGTGCTGAGCGCCGGGAAGCGCTCGATCAGGTCGGGTCCGACGCTGGTGATGGTCTCCTGCACGGCGCGGATGACCACGGTGCCGATCAGTGCGCCGACGATCGAGCCGAGCCCGCCGACGATCATCATCGCGATGAACCAGATCGAGTTGAACAGCGTGAACTGGTCGACCGAGACGAAGCGGATCTGGTAGGCCCACAGCGCGCCGCCGATGCCGGCGTAGAAGGCGCCGACGACGAAGGCGCGCGCCTTGGTGCCGGCCACGTCAATGCCCATCATGCCGGCGGCCACGTCGTCGTCGCGCACCGCCTCGAACGCGCGGCCGTGGCGGCTGCGCAGGATGCCGAAGGCGCCGAACACCATCACCGCGGTGGCGGCGAGGAAGAGGTGGTACAGCGCGCGGTCGCTGTCGAACACCAGGGCCCCCAGCCGCGCCGGCTGCAGGCTGAAGCCGTTGACCCCGCCCAACCACGACGAGGGCAGGTTCAGCACCACGAACACGAACAGGAACTGCGCGGCGATGGTGGTCAGTGCCAGGTAGAAGCCCTTGATGCGCGAAGCGGTGAGCCCGAAGGCCCAGCCGGCCGAGGCGGCCAGCACGCCGCCCACCGGCACCGCCACCCAGAACGGCAGGCCGAGCTTGACCTCCATCACGCTGGCGCCGTAGGCGCCCACGCCCATGAAAGCCGCCTGGCCGAGGTTGATCTGCCCGGCGCAGCCGGTGGTGATCTGCAGCCCGACGACGACGATGGCGGTGATGAACATCAGGTTGGCCACCGCCACCAAGCGCGGCGAGGCGAACCAGGGAAACACCAGCAGCGCCGCTGCGAACAGCGCCAGCGCGAGCCACTGCGCGCGCGTGCGCACGAGCGCACTGTCGTGCTCGTAGCGCGTGAAGAAGGTGCCGGAGGGATCCATCGCGGGCAGACTCTTTCAGACCCGCTCGATGCGCTTCCAGCCGAACATCCCGTTGGGACGCACCGCCAGCACGACGAGCATGAAGATGTAGGGCACCACCGACGCGGCGTTGCCGCCGATCAGAGGGTCGATGTAGGCCGAGGTGAGACCCTGCACGACGCCGACGATCAGGCCGGCCAGCAGCAGCCCGCGGATCGACTCCAGCCCCGCGAGCAGGGCCACCGGCAGCGCCGCGAAGCCGATCTCGGACGACAGGAAGGTCAGCGACTTGCCGCTCAGGTAGACGATGGACGAGATCACCGACAGCACGCCGCCCAGTGCCCACGCGAAGGCGATCGAGCGGCGCACGCTGATGCCCATGGACAGCGCGATCTGGTGGTCTTCGGCCACCGCCGACATCGCCAGGCCCGTGCGGCTGCGGTTGAAGAACCAATGCAGGGCGAGCGCGAAGACCACCGCCACCACGCCGGCCGCGGCGAGCGGGCGCGGGATGATCATCTCGCCGACGATCAGCGGCGCGAGCGGGATGAGCGCGGGGAACGCGCGTTCCTGCGGCCCCCAGATCACCAGCACCAGGCCGCGCGTGAGAATGAGCAGGCCGATCGTGACCATGATCATCGAGAACACCGATTCGCCGATCAGGCGGCGGAAGAACAGCCGCTCGATCGCCAGCCCCACCACCACCGCGATGACCAGCGCCGCGGCGATGCCCAGCGCCGGGTGCAGCCCGCGCGAGGCCACCGCCCACCACACGAGGAAGGCGCCGAGCACCAGCATCTCGCCGGTGGCCATGTTGAACACCTTGCTGGCGCGGTAGATGACGACGAAGCCCATCGCCACCAGTGCGTACAGCAGGCCGAGCAGGGCGCCGTTGAGGGCGTAGTTGAGGAACTCGATGATCATGTCGTGCCCGCCGCTGTAATCACATCGGTGCCTGTCACCTTGGCGCGCAGCACGCCCTGTCGGCCGTCCTGGTAGGTGACGGCGATCTGGCAGTCGATGTCGGTGGCGCCGCCGTACAGCCCTTCGATCAGCACGCGATAGCGCTGTTCGAGGAACTCGCGGCGCAGCTTGCGCGTGCGCGTGAGCTCGCCTTCGTCGGCGTCCAGCTCCTTCGGGAAGTTGGCGAAGCGCACGACGCGCGAGCCCTCGGGCAGGAAGGCATTGATGCGCGCGATCTCGTCGCGCACCAGGGCACGGATCTCCCGCCGCTGCGACAGATCGGTGAAGGTGGAGAACGCGATGCGGCGCTCCTCGGCCCAGCGCGAGGCCACGCCCATGTCGATGTTGACCAGCGCGCCCACCCAGGGTCGCGTCGCGTCGCCCAGCACCATCACGTCCTTGATGAAGGGCGAGAAGCGCAGCCGCGTCTCGATGAACTGCGGCGGATACGCGTGTCCTCCGGCGAGCTTGACGAGGTGCTCCACGCGGTCGAGGAAGACGATCTCGCCGCGCTCGGTGGCGCGCACCGCGTCGCCGCTGGCGAACCAGCCGTCGCGGTCGAGCGCGGCGGTCTTCTCTGGCTTTTGCCAGTAGCCGAGGAAACCGGTGCCGCCGCGCAGCAGCAGCTCGCCATTGGCATCGACCCTGGATTCCAGCGCCGCGCCGAAGCCCGGTGCCACCGTCAGCAGCGGCCCCACGGTCTCGAGGTCGTAGCGCTCGCCGCGGTGGCCGGCGATGAGGCCGAACTCCGAGCAGCCGTAGATGTTGCGCAGCGGCACGCCCAGGGCGTGGAACAGGCGGAACACGTCCGGCGCCATCGCGGTGCCGCCCGAGACCGCGATGCGCGAACGCAGGAAGCCGAACTGGTCGCGCACCGCGTGCAGGGTCAGAAGTTCGGCGAGCGGCAGCAGCAGGCGAGCCGACAGCGGCGCGGTGCGCCCTTCGAGACGCGCCACGCGCACCGCATGGCCCACGCGTACGCTCCACCGGTACAGCGCGCGCGGCAGGCGGCTGGCGTGCAGCATGCGCGCCTCGATGGTGGCGGCGATGCTCTCCCACTGCCGCGGCCCGAACAGCACCATGTGCGGCGACAGCTCGCGGATGTTGGGCAGCACCTGATCCGGGCCCTCGGGGAAGTTGACCACCAGCGGCAGCATCAGCCCGAGCGTGACGCCCAGCAGCTGCTCGGTGATCCAGGCCAGCGGCGTGTAAGACAGGTACTCCATGCCGGGTTCCAGCGGCAGCGCGCTGAGCATGCGGCTGGCGTTGTCCACCAGCCAGCGGTGGCTGACCATCACGCCCTTGGGCTTGCTGGTGGTGCCCGAGGTGTAGGTGAGCAGCGCCAGGTCGTCGAAGCGCCCCGCTTCGACGGCCTGCTCGAAGCGCTCTGGGTGGCGCTCGTGCTCCTTGCGGCCGGCGGCGCACAGGGTGTCGAAACCGTGCAGCAGGTCGTGCCGGTACGACCACATGCCGGCGTCGTCCCAGTAGGCGATGCCGCACAGGCCGGGCAGCTTGGCGGCGATGGCCAGTGCCTTGTCGACCTGTTCCTGGTCCTGCGCGAAAATGAATCGGGCCTGCGAGTCTTCGCACAGGTAGAGCAGTTCGTCGGCCGTGGCGTCGGGGTAGATCGACACGGTCTTCGCGCCCAGCGACTGGGCCGCGAACAGCGACCAGAAGTGCTCGGGCTCGTTTTCGCCGACGACGACCGCGGTGTCGCCGCGCTCGAGGCCGAGTGCCGCCGCGCCAAGCGCGAGGGCGCGCACGGTGTCCTGCACCTCGGCCCAGGTGTGGCAGCGCCAGATGCCCTTGCGCTTGACGCGCTGCGCCAGTTGCTGCGGCCGCGTGCGCGCGTGGGCCAGCAGCATCTGCGGAAGCGTCTGAGTCTTCATTGCTGTCGCCGCGACGGCGCCACGGGCCGGCTCGGCCATCGCGGCGCCGCTGCCGGCAGCCTGCTTCAGGCTAACGTCCATTGCGTTCAAGCGGCCGCTCCCAGATAGGCCTGGATCACCGCCGGGTCGGCCTGCACCTGGGCCGGCGTGCCGTCGGCGATCTTGCGCCCGAAGTCGAGCACGGCCACGCGATCGGCGAGGTCCATCACCACACCCATGTCGTGTTCGACCAGCACCACCGGGATGCGGCGCGCCTCGCGCACGTCGATGACGAAGCGGGCGAGGTCTTCCTTCTCCTCGGTGTTCATGCCGGCCATCGGCTCGTCCATCAGCAGCACCTTGGGCTCCATGGCCAGCGCGCGGCCGAGATCGACGCGCTTGCGCAGGCCGTAGCCGAGCGAGCCCACCGGCTGGTGGCGGATGTTCTCGATCTCGAGGAAGTCGACGATGTCCTCGGCCACCTGGCGATGCCGGGCTTCCTCGCGCTGCGTCCACGGGAAGTAGGCAAAGGCCTGCAGCAGGCCGCCGCGCATGTGCGCGTGGCGGCCGATGAGGATGTTGTCCAGCACCGTCATGTGCGGGAACAGGTGCGTGCCCTGGAAGGTGCGCACTACGCCCTGGCGCGCGATCTCGTGCACCGGGCGGCCGAGCAGGTCGCGTCCTTCGTACGCGAGCCGGCCCTGCTGGGGGCGGTAGAAGCCGCTGAGCACGTTCATCAGCGAGCTCTTTCCCGCGCCATTGGGGCCGATCACGGCGAGCATCTCGTCGGCGCGCACCTCGATGCTCACGTCCGACAGCGCCGTGACGCCGCCGAAGCGCAGGGTCACGCCTTCGGCCTTCAGCACCGCGGCCGTCGTGGACGAGGGGGCTGTCGACGTCACGTCAGGAGAAGGCATTGAGACCGGTCAGCGCGCGGCCGATGATCAGCTTCTGGATCTCGGTGGTGCCGTCGGGGATGGTCATCATGCGGGCGTTGCGGAACAGCAGCTCGACGCCGAAGTCCTTGGTGATGCCGTTGCCGCCGTGGATCTGCACCGCCTTGGAGGCGACGTCCACCGCAATTTCCGTGGCATAGCACTTGGCCATGGCACTTTCGACCTCGCTGCGCACACCGTGGTCGATGAGGTTGAAGGCGCGGTAGATCAGGAGACGCGCTGCGTCGAGCTGGATCGCCGAGTCGGCCAGCATGCCCTGGATCAGCTGGTGCTGGCCGATCGGCTTGCCGTGCTGGCGGCGTTCCTTGGCGTAGGCCACGGCCTTGTTCAGCGCCGCCTGCGCGATGCCCACCGAGGTCAGGCCGACCATGGGCCGCGCCTTCTCGAACAGCACCAGCGTGTTCTTCAGGCCGGTGCCGGCCTGGATCATCATGTTGCCGGCCGGCACGCGCACGTTGTCGAAGAAGAGTTGCGCGGTGGAGGTGCTGTTCAGGCCCAGTTTGTCGATGTTGCGGCTCTCGTAGCCGTGCTCCTGGCGGTCGACCAGGATCATCGACAGGCCGCGCGCGCCCTCGTCCGACGTGCGTACGATGACCATGCAGAAATCGGAGTAGTGGCCGTTGGAGATCCAGGTCTTCTCGCCGCTGACGATGAAGTGGTCACCGTCGGCCTTGGCGCGGCAGGTGACCTCGGCGACGTTGCTGCCCACGCCCGGCTCGCTGATGCCGCTGCAGGCGATGATCTCGGCGCGCACCATGCGCGGCAGGTACTTCTGCCGCATCGCGTCGTTGCTGCACACCTCCAGCGAGTAGGCGCCCAACTGCTGGATCAGCAGCGAGATGGCGACGTCGCCCGAGACGCGGGCGAGGTTGTCGTACATCATCGCGTAGGTCAGCCACGGCATGCCCAGGCCGCCGTTCGCTTCCGAGATCAGGCCGTTGCCGCCCATCCCGTAGGGCAGCATCATCTGGAAGATCTCCAGCATGCGCTCCTTCTCGATCAGCTTGTCGGGCTGGTAGCGGCGCACGATGGGCTCGAGCCTGGTGTCGAGGAAGCGGTTGAAGCCCTCGACGGCGAGGCGTTGTTCGTCGGTCGGCAGGAAATTCATGATCGGTCGGCTTGTCGGAGGCTTGTTGCGGCGGGCCGTCAGCGGCCGAGGATGGTGATGGCGCAGACGGCTTCCTCGATGCCGTAGAGGCCGCCGCCGTTCTCGGCCATGGCCAGCCGCGCGCCCTGCACCTGGCGCGCGCCGGCCTCGCCGCGCAGCTGCGTGACCAGCTCGTGCAACTGGCCGATGCCGGTGGCGCCGATCGGATGGCCCTTGGATTCGAGCCCGCCCGAGGTGTTGATCGGGATGCGCCCGCCCACCGTGGTGGCGCCGCTCTCGGCCAGCGCGCCGCCGGCACCGAACTCGCAGAAGCCCAGGTTCTCGGACTGCACGATCTCGCCGATGGCGGTGGCATCGTGCACCTCGGCCACCGAGATGTCCTGCGGGCCGACGCCGGCGCGCTCGTAGGCGAGCCTGGACGCCTTCGCGGTGATGTGCCCGCCCACGTCCTCGGGCTTGCGCGTGGTACCGGTGGCCACCACCGAGGCCAGCACACGCACGGCGCGGCGCCGGTCGGCGAGGCGCGCCAGCGCCGCCTCGGAGCAGACGATGGCGGCGGCGGCGCCGTCGCTGATCGGCGCGCACATCGGCAGGGTCAGCGGGTAGGTGATCGGCGGCGCCGCGAGCACCTGCTCGACGGTGTAGGTGTTGCGGTACTGCGCCAGCGGGTTGTGCGCCGAGTGGCCGTGGTTCTTGGCGGCGACCGCGGCGAACTGCCGCTGCGTGGTGCCGAACTCG
Organism: Xylophilus ampelinus; assembly: GCF_901875635.1. GTDB lineage: Bacteria > Pseudomonadota > Gammaproteobacteria > Burkholderiales > Burkholderiaceae_C > Xenophilus. The sequence goes on from NZ_CABFMN010000139.1 coordinate 44,742, forward strand.
CGCATGTGGAAGCGGCCGAATGCGGCGTAGATGTCCATGAACAGGCTGTAAGGCGCCTTCGAGGTGCTGCCGTCGGGCGGCTCGATGCCGCGGCCCATGGCCAGCAGCGTCGTCTTGTTGCCCTCGATGTCCTGCAGGTCCCAGGCCCCGTCGAAGACACTGAACATCTTGGCCTTGTCGGTGCAGAACATCTTCTCGGCGCCGACGGCCAGTGCCACCTCCACCTCGCCCGAACGCACCGCCTGCACTGCCAGGTTGAAGGCTGAGCTGGCGCTGGCGCAGGCGTTCTCCAGGTTGTAGACCGGGATGCCCTCGATACCCAGCGGGCGCAGCGCGATCTGGCCGCGCACCATGGTCTGACCCTCGAGCACGCCCTGCGTGGCATTGGAGAAGTAGGCGGCCTGGATGTCGGCGACGGCCAGCCCGGCATCGGCCAGAGCGGCGGTCACCGCGTCGGCGGTGAGCTGCTTGATGCTGCGGTCGAGGAACTTGCCGGTCGGCGTCATGCCGACGCCGGCGACGTAGGCGGGGGGGAGGGCGGCGGTGCTCACGGGCATTCCTTGAAAGGGTCAGCAGCCCTTGAACTCGGGCTTGCGCTTGCCAACGAAGGCGGCGACCCCTTCGCGGATGTCGTGCGAGTGGCGGTGGGCATCCAGCACCAGGCGCTCCAGGCGCAGCGCGGTGGCCTGCGGCTGATCCAGCCCGTCGGCCACGGCCTGCTTCATGCGCCGCAGCACCAGCGGGCTCTTGGAGGCGATGCGCGTGGCGAGCTTGTCCACCTCGGCAGCGAGTTCGGCGTCGGGGACGACGCGGTTCACCAGGCCCAGCGGCACCAGCTCGGCCGCCGGCAGCGTGTCGCCGGTGAACAGCAGGTACTTGGCCGCCGTGGGGCCGATGCGCCGCGGCAGCACGGCCGCGCCGCCTGCGCCAGGAAAGACGCCGAAGTTGGCGTGCGCATCGCCGATGCGCGCGCCTTCGGCGGCGATGATCAAGTCGCAGGCCATCGCCAGCTCGAGGCCGCCGGCCATCGTCAGGCCGTTGAGTGCAGCGATGGTGGGTTTGGGCAGCACGCGCAGCCGGTCGATCATCCCGGCAATGCGGTCGAGAAAGGCGTTGAGCGGGTCTTCATCGTCCGGCGCAGCGGTGCCACCTTCGAACACGCCCTTCAGGTCGGCGCCGGCGCAAAAGGCCCGCCCCGCGCCGGTGAGCACCGCCACGCGCACGTCGCGGTCGCGCTCAATGCGGCCGATGGCATCGGCGAGTTCGTCGCACAACGCGTCCGACAGCGCGTTCATCGCGTCGGGGCGGTTCAACGTGAGCCAGGCGGTCTGCGCCCGCCTCTCGTAGCGCAGCGCCGTGTACGAATGCAAGGCTGTCTCCTTGGATTTTGTGTTCTTGGCGGGCCGCGCCCAGGAAGAGCGCGCCAGCCTCCAGATTCGTCGACAAGGTTAACGGGGCGTTGTAAAACTGTCAAGCGTTAGGTAGACTCAGGCCGACCCGTGGCGCCCCGACTTCGGCGCGAGTCGCGATCAACCCGAACCAAGGATGCAGAGCAAGGCATTGCCCCTGACCGTCGCCGACCTGCTGCGCAAGCAGGCGGTCGTGCGCCGCGACGCGCCCGCGCTGCAGGACGCGCAGGGCGCGCTGAGCTTCGGGCAACTCGATGGCTGGGCCTGCCGCATCGCGCAGGCCCTGCTGGCCGGCGGCGTGGGTGCCGGCGATCGCATCGCGGTGCTGGCGGAGAATCGGCGCGAGTACATCGGGCTGCAGCTCGCGGCGGCCAAGATCGGTGCCATCGTGGCCTGCCTGAACTGGCGGCTGGCGGACGGCGAGGCGGCGCATTGCCTCGGCCTCGTGTCGCCGCGCCTGGTGTTCGTCTCGCGGCGCCATGCCGATGTGCTGGCGCGCATCGGCTGGGCGGACTGCCCGGTGATCGGGCTGGATGCCGAGTTCGACGGCCTTCTTGAGGGCCGCAGCGAGGACGATCCACAGCAAGAGGTCGACGCCGAGCAGGGCTTGGTCATCCTCTACACCAGCGGCACCACCGGCCTGCCCAAGGGCGCCGTCATCAGCCAGCGCGCGATGGTGGCGCGTGCGATGTGCTTCGCCGCCGACTACGGCATCGGCGCCGAACACGCCTACGTGGCCTGGAGCCCGCTGTTCCACATGGCCGCCACCGACTTCAGCCTGGCCACGCTGATGCTCGGCGGCAAGGTCGTCGTGCAGGACGGTCTGGACATCGAACGCCTGTGCGCGACCATCGAGCGCGAGACCATCGGCTGGCTGGTGGCGATGCCCGGCATGATCGACCTGCTCATCGAGGGTCTGAAGCGCCACCGCACGCGCCCGCGCGGCGTGCGGCTGGTGGGCGCGATGGCCGACCTGGTGCCACTGCAGCAGATCGCCGAGCTGACCGGCCTGCTCGGTGCGCCCTACATCAACAGCTTCGGCGCCACCGAGACCGGTCTGGCGCCGGCCTCCGGCGCGCTGCTGGCGCCGGGCGTCGTGCCCACGAGCCTGGCCAAGCGCGAGTCGGGCTTCTGCCGCGTGCGGCTGGTCGACGCCGACGACCGCGACGTGCCACCGGGCACACCCGGGGAGGCCGTGCTGCGCGGCCCGACGCTCTTCTCCGGCTACTGGAACGCGCCCGAGGTGAACGCGCACGACTTCCGCGGCGGCTGGTTCCACATGGGCGACCTGTTCGTGCGCCGCGCCGACGGTTCGCTCGACTTCGTCGACCGCGTCAAGTACCTCATCAAGTCCGGCGGCGAGAACATCTACCCGGCCGAGATCGAGCGCGTGCTGCTGGCCCAGCCCGCGGTGGCCGACGCCGTGGTGGTGCGCCGACGCGACGAGCGCTGGGGCGAGGTACCGGTGGCCTTCGTCGCCGTGCAGCCGGGTGCGGCTGCCGACGGCGAGCCCCTGCTGAGCCGCTGCCGCGAGCAGCTCGCCGGCTTCAAGGTTCCCAAGGAGATCCGGTTCGTCGAGCTGGCCGCGTTCCCGCGCAGCAGCACCGGAAAGATCCAGCGCCACGAGGTCGAGCGTCAATGGCTCGCCGAATGAACCGCGCCGTGGCCACGTGCCGGCCCCGCGGCATCAACGTCTTGTCCAACCCCAGGAGCTTTCCATGAGCCACACAGTCATCGTTGCCGGCGTCGGCATGATTCCCTTCGCCAAACCCGGCGCCAGCGAGCCCTACAACGTGATGGGCGAGAAGGCCGCGCGCCAGGCGCTCCAGGATGCCGGCGTGGACTACAAGGCCATCGAACAGGCCTTCGTCGGCTACGTGTATGGCGACTCCACCTGCGGCCAGCGCGCGCTGTACCCGCTGGGCATGACGGGCATCCCGGTGCTCAACGTCAACAACAACTGCTCCACCGGCTCATCGGCGCTGTTCCTGGCGCGCCAGGCGGTGCAGTCGGGCGCTGCCGAGTGCGTGCTGGCACTCGGCTTCGAGCAGATGCAGCCCGGGGCGATCAAGGCCGCCTTCCCCGACCGCCCGACGCCGTTCGAGCAGTTCGACCAGGTCACCGACGAACTAGTCGGGCACCCTGAGATCCCGCTCGCGCTGCGCTACTTCGGCGGCGCCGGCAAGGCGCACATGGACAAGTACGGCACCAAGCTCGAAACCTTCGCCGCCATCCGCGCCAAGGCCAGCCGCCATGCGGTGAACAACCCGCTGGCGCTGTTCCGCAAGGAGGTCAGCGTGGACGACGTGATGGCCGCGCCGATGATGTGGGAGGGCGTGATGACGCGCCTGATGGCCTGCCCGCCCACCTGCGGCGCCGCCGCGGCCGTCATCTGCTCGGAGGCCTACGCCAAGAAGCACGGCTTGAACCGCCAGGTGCGCATCGCCGCGCAGGCCATGACCACCGACTTCCCCAGCACGTTCGAGGCGCACGACATGATGCGCGTGGTCGGCTACGACATGGCCAAGGAGGCCGGCCGCAAGGTCTACGAGGCGGCCGGCATCGGCCCGAAGGACATCGACGTCGTCGAGCTGCACGACTGCTTCGCGCAGAATGAGCTCATCACCTACGAGAGCCTGGGCCTGTGCCCCGAGGGCGGCGCCGAGAAGTTCGTGCGCGATGGCGACAACACCTATGGCGGCAAGGTCGTCACCAACCCGTCGGGCGGCCTGCTCTCCAAGGGCCACCCGCTGGGCGCGACCGGGCTGGCGCAGTGCTACGAGTTGACGCACCAGCTGCGCGGCACGGCAGAGCAGCGGCAGGTGAAGGGTGCGCGCACCGCCCTGCAGCACAACCTGGGGCTCGGCGGCGCCTGCGTCGTGACCCTGTACCAAGCGGCTTGAATGCCATCAACAAAGGGCCAACACCCATGATCGACAGGAAGCACATCGGCTATGCGCCGCCGCCCACGCTGTGGACGGTTGAAAAGGGGCGCATCGCCTTCTTCGCCAAGGTGATCGGCCTCACCGACCCGATCCACACCGATGAAGCCGCGGCCAAGGCCGCGGGCTATCGCGGCATCGTCGCGCCGCCCACCTTCTTCTTCGGCGCCGAGAGCGATGCCGGCGTGTCGATGAAGATGATCCAGGAATTCGAGATCGACCTGGGCAAGGTGCTGCACGGTGAGCAGCACTTCGACTACCACGCCCCGGTGTGCGCCGGCGACACCCTGCGCATCGAGACCAGGGTCACCGACATCTACGACAAGAAGGGCGGCCTGCTCGAGTTCGTGGTGCGCGAGTCCAAGGTCACCAACCAGCTCGGCGAGCACGTCGCCGACATGCGCGGCATTCTTGTCGTGCGCCACGGTTGAGAAGTGAGAGGAGACGCACGATGAGTTTCGATCCCAAGAACGTGAACGTGGGCGACGCCATGCCCATGCTCGAGCTGCCGCCGATCTCGCGCACCACGCTGGCCCTGTTTGCCGGCGCCTCGGGTGACCACAACCCCATCCACATCGACCTCGACTTTGCCCGCAAGGCCGGCATGAAGGACGTGTTCGCGCACGGCATGCTGTCGATGGCCTACCTGGCGCGCGCGCTCACCCAGTGGGTGCCGCAAAGCCGCGTGCTCAACTACGGCGTGCGCTTCGCGGCCATCACCCAGGTGGCCGACCGCGTGCAGTGCAGCGGCAAGGTCGTCGAGAAGCTCGAGTACCGCGGCCGCCCCTGCGCGCGCATTGAGCTGACGGCCTTGCGCAACGGCGAGCAGGTCACGCTCAGCGGCGACGCCATCGTCGCGCTGGACTGACCCCGCATCCACACCGAATCCCATTCTCTGGAGACACCCATGAAGAAGCTCGAAGGCAAAGTGGCCATCGTTTCCGGCTCCGGCCGCGGCATCGGCCGCGCCATCGCGATGAAACTGGCCGGCGAAGGCGCCAAGGTCGTCGTGAATGACCTCGACGCCGGACCGGCCGAAGAAACCGTCGCCGCCATCAAGGCCGCGGGCGGCCAGGCCCTGGCCTGTGCCGGCAGCGTCACCGCCGAAGGCTTTGCCGAGAAGTTCGTCAAGACCGCGATCGACGGCTTCGGCGGCCTGGACATCATCGTCAACAACGCCGGCTACACCTGGGACAACGTGGTGCAGAAGATGACCGACGAACAGTGGCACGCGATCCTCGACGTGCACCTGACGGCGCCGTTCAAGATCCTGCGCGCCGCGGCCGACTACTTCCGCCACCAGTCCAAGGTCGAGGCCGATGCCGGCAAGGAAGTGTTCCGCAAGGTGGTCAACATCTCGTCGGTCGCCGGTACCGGCGGCAATGCCGGCCAGGCCAACTACTCGGCCGGCAAGGCCGGCATCATCGGCCTGACCAAGGCGCTGTCCAAGGAGTGGGGGCGCTACAAGGTCAACGTCAATGCGGTGGCCTTCGGCCTGATCAAGACCCGCCTGACCGAAGCCACCGCCGGCGGCAACGCCTCGATCGACGTCGAGGGCCGGCAGATCAAGGTGGGGGTCAACCCCGAGCTGATGACGATGATGGAGCGCACCATCCCGCTCGGCCGCGGCGGCACGCCCGAAGAGGCCGCGGGCTCGGTGTACCTGCTGTGCACGCCCGAATCCAACTACATCAGTGGCCAGGTGCTGATCTGCGGCGGCGGCATCTCGCTCTGAAGCCTGCAAGCCGCCGCGCCGCACGCGCGTCGGCTCGACCCGCTTTCGAAGAAGGTTTGCCACCCGATGGACCTGACATTCAGTGACGAGGACCGCGCCTTCCAGCGCGGCGTGCGCGCTTGGTTCGCGGCCAACACCCCCGAAGCCCTGCGGCGCAAGGTCCAGAGCGGGCAGATGCTGACGCGCGACGACATCGTGCACTGGCAGCGCCGCCTCGACGAGCAGGGCTACCTGGTCGTGGGCTGGCGCAAGGAGCACGGCGGGCCCGGCTGGACGCCGACGCAGCGCTATCTGTACGACCTGGAGCGCGCCGCCGCCAACGCGCCGGTGGGCCTGTCGATGGGCGTGATCATGCTGGGCCCGGTGCTGATCGCCTTCGGCACCGAGGCGCAGAAGGCGCAGTACCTGCCGCGCATCCGCCGCTGCGAGGACTGGTGGTGCCAGGGCTATTCCGAGCCCGGCGCGGGCTCCGACCTGGCGAGTCTGGCCACCACCGCGGTGGCCGACGGCGACGACTACGTCATCAACGGCTCGAAGATCTGGACCACCTACGCGCACTGGGCCACGCACATGTTCTGCCTGGTGCGCACGGCCAGCACCGGCAAGAAGCAGGAGGGCATCTCCTTCCTGCTGATCGAGATGGACCGTCCCGGCATCGAGGTGCGGCCCATCGTCTCGATCGACGGCGAGCACCACCTGAACCAGGTCTTCTTCACGGACCTGCGCGTGCCGCGCAGCAACCTGGTGGGCAAGGAAGGGCAGGGCTGGGAGATCGCCAAGTACCTGCTCACGCACGAGCGCACCAGCATCGCCGGCGTGGCCGACTCGAAGGCGGCGATGGCCAACGTGTTGCGCTCGGCCGAATCGCGCGGCTGGGGCGGTGGACGGCTGATCGACCAGCCCGGCATGTCCGCCCGCCTGGCGCGTGCCGAGATCGACCTGATGGCGCTGGAGTTCACCAATCTGCGCGTGCTCTCCTCCATGGCTGCGGGTAAAGCGCCGGGCCCGGAGTCGTCGATGCTCAAGCTGATGGGCACCGCGGTGCAGCAGACATTGTCGGAGCTGGCGCTCGAGGTCGGCGCCGAACAGGCCTGGCCCTGGCACGCGCAGGGCGCGCTGGCCGATTCACCCCACGCCCATGCGATGGAGCGCTTTGCCTTCCTGCGAGCCGCCACCATCTACGGCGGCAGCGACGAGGTGCAGAAGACGGTGCTGGCCAAGTCCATGCTGGCCGGCGTGGCACGTTGAACGGATGACACGCGCATGGACCTGAACCCCACCCCCGAACAGAAGATGCTGCGTGATGCGGCGCAGAAGTACTTCCGCGCCGAGTACCGCTTCGACGCGCGCGCGAAGCGGCTGGCGTCAGCCGACGACGCCGTGGCCGGGGCGGCGCACTGGACGCGCTTTGCCGAATTCGGCTGGCTGGGCCTCGGCCTGCCGGAGGCCGTGGGCGGCTTCGGCGGCATGCCCGAGTTGATCGCCGTGTGCGAGGCGATGGGCGCGGCGCTCTCACTCGAGCCCTACGTCGCATCCACCGTGCTGGCGGCCCAGGCGGTGGCTGCTGCGGCCGACGCCGGGCAGCAACTGGCGCTGCTGACGCCGCTGGTCGAAGGGCGCAGCCGGCTGGCGCTGGCCTGCACCGAGGCCGACTCGGGCCCCACGCTCGCGTGGGTCGAAACGCGCGCAAAGCGTCAGGGCAGCGGTTGGGTGCTCGACGGCCGCAAGACCGGCGTCGTCGGCCTGCCGCAGGCCGACATGGCCATCGTCAGTGCGCGCCTCGACGGCCGCCCGGGCGAGCGCGCCGGTCTTGCGCTGTTCGCGCTGCCGGTGGGCACGGCCGGCGTGCGCATCGAACCCTACCGGCGCTACGACGGCGTGTCCGCCGGCGAGCTGCGGCTCGACAGCGTGCAGCTCGACGCCGCGGCACTGCTGGGCGACCCGGGGCGTGCACTGGAGGCGCTGGAGCGCGCCGTCGACCTGTCGACCATCGCCGCCTGCGCCGACGCGCTGGGCGCGATGACGGCCGTGCTGCACAAGACCGGCGCCTACCTGGCCACGCGCAAGCAGTTCGGCGCGCCGCTGGCGAGCTTCCAGGTGCTGCAGCACCGCATGGTGGACATGTTCGCGGCGCTCGAAGCGTCGCGCTCGATGGTGGTGATGGCGGCGCTGCATGCCGATGCTGCACCGGCCGAGCGGGCGCGTGCGGCGTCGGCGGCCAAGGTGGCGGTCGGCGAGCGCGCGCGCTACGTCGCCCAGCAGGGCGTGCAGTTGCACGGCGGCGTCGGCATGACCGAGGATCTGGACATCGGCCACTACTTCCGCCGCCTGACCCTGTTCGAGAAGGCCGACGGCGGCATCGACCACCACCTGCAACGCTTCGCGCAATCGCAGCGCAAGGAACTCGGGACGCGGCCATGACGGTGATGCCCTCCACGGTCTCGCCCGGCGGCGAGGCCTTCGCGCGCAACCACGAGGCTTACCTCGCGCGCATCGCCGACCTGCACGCACGCCGTGCGCGGGCGCTCATCGGCGGGCCCGAGAAGGCGCGCCGCCTGCACCAGCAGCGCGGCCAGCTGCTGCCGCGCGAGCGGCTGGCAGCGGTGCTCGACCCCGGCTCGCCGTTCCTGGAGTTCGGCCAGCTCGCGGGCGAGGGCCTGTACGAGGGCGTGCCGCCCGGCGGCAGCATCATCACCGGCGTGGGCCTGGTCAGCGGCCGGCCGTGCATGCTGATGATCCACGACGCCACGGTGAAGGGCGCCACCTACTACGGCATCACCGCGAAGAAGCACGTGCGGGCGCAGATGTTCGCCTGGCAGCACCGGCTGCCATGCATCACGATGGTCCAGTCCGGCGGCGCCAACCTGCCCGAGCAGGCGCACATCTTCCCGGACGACGGCCAGTTCGGGTCGATCTTCTACAACCAGATCCGCATGTCGGCCGAGGGCATCACGCAGATCGCCACCGTGCATGGCCCGTCCACCGCGGGCGGTGCCTACCTGCCGGCGCTGTGCGACATCGCCGTCATCGTGCGCAAGCAGGGCGCGATGTTCCTCGGCGGGCCCGAGCTGGTGTATGCGGCCACCAAGGAAGAGGTCGATGTCGAGACGCTGGGCGGCGGCGAGATGCACAGCCGCGTCAGCGGCGTCACCGACCACCTGGCCGAGAACGACGGCCACGCCATCGCCATCGTGCGCGACATCGTGGCCAACCTCGGCACGCCGCCGAAGCAGCGCTGGAACGTGGCCCCGAGCCGCGCGCCGCTGCACGACCCGCGAGAGATCTACGGCATCGTCAGCGCCGACACGCGCCACCCCACCGACAACCGCGAGGTCGTCGCGCGTCTGGTCGATGGCAGCGAGTTCCAGGAATTCAAGCCGCTGTACGGCGACACGCTGGTCTGTGGCTTCGCGCGCATCAAGGGCTTCCAGGTCGGCATCCTGGCCAACAACGGCGTCATCTTTTCCGAGGCTGCGGTCAAGGGCGCGCACTTCATCGAGCTGGCCTGCCAGCGCGACATCCCGCTGCTGTTCGTGGCCGACGTGTCGGGCTTCATGGTCGGGCAGGCGGTGGAGCGCGAGGGCATCGCCAAGCACGGCGCCAAGTTCATCACCGCCATGGCCTCGGCCAGCGTGCCGCGCTACACGCTCATCACCGGCGGCTCGTACGCCGCGGCGTACCTTGCGATGTGCGGGCGGCCGTTCAAGCCGCATGCGATGCTGATGTGGCCGAGCGGCCGTGCCGCGCTGATGGGCCCCGAGCAGGCCGCCACCACGCTGACGATGGTGCGCGACCGCATCCACGAACGCGAAGGCATGAGCTGGACCGACGCCGAGCGCGAGCGCTTCAAGCAGCCGATCCGCGAGCAGTTCGAGGCCTTCGCCAGCCCCTACAACTTCGCCTCCAACCTGTGGTGCGACATGGTCATCGACCCGCTAGAGACGCGCGACACGCTGGCCCTGCTGTTCGAGCTGGCCGGCCGCCAGCCGCAACGCGACACGCGTTTCGGCGTGTTCAGGATGTGACGGTGATGCTCGGCTCCGTCCTCCAGGGCCTGCGCGTCATCGACCTGACGCAGAACGTCGCCGGCCCGTACTGCACGCAGGTGCTCGCCGACCTCGGCGCCGACGTCATCAAGATCGAGCGGCCGGGCGGCGGCGACGACGCGCGCGCCTGGCGGCCGCCCGAGATCGGCGGCATGGGCACCGGCTTTGCGGCGCTGAACCGCAGCAAGAAGAGCGTCGCGCTCGACCTCGACCGGCCCGAGGGCCAGCGCATCGTGGCGCAGCTGGCCGCGGGTGCCGACGTGCTGGTGCATTCGCTCAAGCCGGGCAGCGCCGAGGCGCGCGGCCTGGGCGACGAACCGCTGCGCGCCGCGAACCCACGGCTCGTGTACTGCGCCATCAGCGCCTTCGGCGAGGCGGGGCCGATGCGTGGCCTGCCCGGCTACGACCCGCTGATGCAGGCCTTCACCGGCATCATGAGCGTCACCGGCCACGAAGGCGACGAGCCGGCGCGGGTGGGCGTGTCGCTGATCGACCTGGGCACCGGCATGTGGGCCGCCATGGCCGTGCTCGCGGCCCTGCTGCAGCGCGCCACCACCGGCCAGGGCTTGCGTGTGGGCGCCAGCCTGCTGGAGACCGGCCTGGCGTGGATGGCGGTGCCGATCGCCAACTACCTGGCCACGGGCCGGCTGCCGCGCAAGATGGGCTCGGGCATGGCTATGATGGTGCCCTACGAGCTGTACGACACGGCCGACGGCCAGGTCTTCATCGCGGCCGCCAACGACCGGCTGTTCGCCCGCATCTGCGACGCGCTGGGCTGCCCTGAGCTGGCGCGCGATGCGCGCTTCGTCGACAACCCCTTGCGCGTGGGCCACCGTGACGCGCTGCACGAGGCGCTGGCAGCGCACACGCGCACGCGCAGCACCGCCGAGTGCATCGCCCTGCTGCGCGCGGCCGGCGCGCCCTGCAGCGAGTTGAACAACGTGGCCCAGGTGCTGGAGCAGGAGCAGGTTCAGGCCCTGGGGCTGCTGACCGACGTGCCGCTGCCGCAGGCACCCGGGCACCGCGCCATCGGCCTGCCCTTCAACAGCGGCGGCGAGCGTGGCCGCACGCCCACGGCGCCACCGGCGCTGGGCGCCGACACCGCGGCCGTGCTCCATGCCTTGGGCATCGATGCAGCGGCGCAGGCCGCGCTGCAGCGCCTCGGCGTGATCGGCTGAACCGACCGGAAGGAGTCAATTTCCCATGCCGATGAACTTCGACTACACCGACACCCAGGCCCAGATCCGCGCCGCCGTGAAGGAGCTGTGCGCGCGTTTCGGCCCCGCGTACTGGCGCCAGCTGGCGCAGGACGGCCAGTACCCCGAGGCCTTCGTCGATGCGATGGCCCAGGCCGGTTGGCTGGCCGCACTGATCCCCGAGGAATACGGCGGCGCCGGCCTGCCGCTGCTCGACGCCTGCCTGATCCTGCAGGAGATCAACCAGAACGGCGCCAGCGCCGTGCACTGCCACGCGCAGATGTACACGATGGCCTCGATCATGCGCCACGGCAGCGAGGCGCAGAAGCGCCGCACGCTGCCGCGCATCGCCGACGGCAGCCTGCGCCTGCAGGCCTTCGGAGTGACCGAGCCCGACGCCGGTTCCAACACGCTGGCGATCAAGACCTTCGCGCGCCGCGTGCCCGGCGGCTACGTGCTCAACGGGCAGAAGATCTGGACCTCGCGCTACAGCCATTCGCACCTGTACCTGCTGATCGCGCGCACCACGCCGCTCGCCGAGGTGAAGAAGAAGACCGACGGCCTGAGCCTGTTCCTGATCGACATCGCCAAGGCCGGCAAGGCGCTGCAGTCGCGCCAGATCAAGACGATGATCAACCACCACACCTTCGAGGTGTTCATCGACAACCTGGAGCTCGCCGACGACGATCGCATCGGCGAGGAAGGCAAGGGCTTCCACTACCTGCTCGATTCGCTGCACAGCGAGCGCCTGCTGGTGGCCAGCGAGGCCATCGGCGACGGCCACTGGTTCGTCGGCAAGGCCGCGGCCTATGGGCGCGAGCGCGTCGTGTTCGACCGCCCGATCGGCTCCAACCAGGGCGTGCAGTTCCCGATCGCGCGGGCGCACCTCAACGTCGAGGCGGCCGAGCTGATGCGCAACAAGGCGGCCACGCTGTTCGACGCCGGCCAGCCCTGCGGCCGCGAGGCCACGATGGTGAAGTACCTCGCCAGCGAGGCCGCCTGGGAGGCGGCCGAGGCCGCGATGACCACCTTTGGCGGCTACGGCGTGGCCTGCGAGTTCGACATCGAGCGCAAGTGGAAGGAAAGCCGCCTGTTCCGCACCGCGCCGATCTCCAACAACCTGGTTCTGGCGCAGGTGGCCGAGCATCTGCTTGGCATGCCGCGTTCGTACTGAGACCGCACGATGGGAACCTACGAGACGCTGCGCGTCGAGCCAGCCCCGGGCACCTCCCCCGACGAGGGCGTGCGTTGCCTGGTGCTGAACCGACCCGAGGTGATGAACGCGATGAACACGCAGATGTTCGTCGACCTGCGCGCCGCACTGCATGATCTGGCCTACGACGACGGCCTGCGCGTGCTCGTCGTCACCGGTGCCGGCGAGCGCGCCTTCAGCACCGGCGGCGACCTGAAGCAGCGCGACGGCATGACCGACCAGCAGTGGCGGCGACAGCACCAGCTGGCCGAGGAGGTGCTGCTGGCGGTGAAGGACTTTCCGTGCCCGGTGATCGCCGCCGTGGAAGGCCATGCGCATGGCGGCGGTTGCGAACTGGCGCTGATGTGCGACTGGATCGTGGCCGCGCGCTCGGCGGTGTTCTCGCTGCCCGAGGTGCGGCGCGGCATCATGCCCGGCGGCGGCGGCATCCAGAACCTGGTGCGCGCGGCCGGGGCGCGGCGCGCCAAGCAACTGCTGCTGACCGCGCGCCGCTTCAGCGCGGAGCAGGCTGCACAGTGGAACATCACCACCACGCTGGTCGAGCCCGGCCAGGCGCTTGCCACCGCGGTGGCCGAGGCGCGCGAGGTGGCGCTGGCCGCGCCGATGGCCGTGCACTACGCCAAGGTGGCGGCGTCGCGCGGCGGCGAGGTCGACTTCCACAGCGGCTACGCGCTCGACATTGCCGCCTACAACGTGCTCGTGTCGTCGCAGGACCGGCTCGAAGGCGTGCGCGCCTTCAACGAGAAGCGGCCGCCGCGCTGGAGCGGGCGCTGATGTTCCGGCGCATCCTGATCGCCAACCGCGGCGAGATCGCGTGCCGCATCGCGCGCACCTGCCGGCGGCTGGGCATCGCGCCGGTCGGCGTGCATTCCTGCGCCGACCGCGATGCGCTCCACCCCTCGGTGATGGACGCGTCCATCGGCCTGGGCGGCGCCAGCGCCGCCGACAGCTACCTGCGCATCGACGCCGTCATCGACGCCGCACGCCGCACCGGTGCGCAGGCCATCCACCCCGGCTACGGCTTCCTGGCCGAGAACCCGGCGTTCGCTGAAGCCGTGGAATCGGCGGGGCTGGTGTTCATCGGGCCCACGGCCGATACGCTGCGCCGGCTGGGCCACAAGGGCCAGGCCAAGGCCGAGGCGCGCGCGGCCGGCGTGCCCGTGCTCGGTGGCGGCGAGGACGCCAGCGCCGACGCCGAGACGGTTGCCGAGCGCGCACGTTCGGTCACGTTGCCGGTGCTGCTCAAGCCCGCGGCCGGCGGCGGCGGCAAGGGCATGCACGTGGTGCGGCAGGCGAGCGAGCTGCACGCCGCCATCGGCACCGCGATGCGCGAGGCGCGCAGCGCCTTCGGCGATGCGGCGCTGATCGTCGAGCCCTATGTCGAACGCGGGCGCCACGTCGAGGTGCAGATCGCCGGCGACGGCCGCGGCGAGGTGATCCACCTGTTCGAGCGCGAGTGCACGCTGCAGCGCCGCCACCAGAAGCTGATCGAGGAGGCGCCCGCCGCGCCGTTGCCCTCGGGGCTGCGCGAGGAGTTGCTCGACGATGCGCTGCGGATCGCGCGCCGACTCGACTACCGTGGCGTCGGCACAGTCGAGTTTCTCGTCGCCGGCGATCGGCACTGGTTCCTCGAGGTCAACCCGCGCCTGCAGGTCGAGCACCCGGTCACCGAGGAGGTGACCGGCGTCGACATCGTCGAACTGATGCTGCGCGTGGCCGCAGGCGAAGGCCTGTCCGTACGCCAGGCCGACGTGCGCGTGCGCGGCCACGCCGTGGAAGCGCGGCTTTGCGCTGAGGACGCCGAGCGCGACTTCCTGCCCGCCACCGGGAGCATCGAGCAGATCGCCTTCCCGGGAGGTGGGGTGCGCGTCGAAAGCGGCGTGCGCGCCGGCTCGGAGGTGACGTCGCACTACGACTCGCTGCTGGCCAAGCTCGTGGCGCACGCAGCCACCCGCGACGAAGCGCTCGACCGCGTGCAGGCCGCGCTGGCCCAGACGCGGGTGCTGGGCGTGACCACCAACGCCGATTTCCTGCGCCGGCTGCTGGCGCGGGCCGAGGTGCGCGATGCCAGCTTCCACACCCGCAGCATCGATGAATGGCTTGCCCGGCCGGATCGCACGGCCCAGGTGGTGCCGCCGGCCATCGTGGCCGCGGCCGGCCTGTGGTGGATGCTCGACGAGCGCGCGCGTGCTCCCGACTGTGGGGCCTGGTCGGCGGCCGATGCCACAGGCTGGCAGATGCACGCCGGAGACGACCCGGTGAGCGCCGTGCCCGCGGTGCTGCTGCGCGACGGCACGACGGTCCACGAGGTGCACCTGGGCATCCCCGGACCCGACGGTTTCACCACCGTGCAGGTGGGCGACACGCGCCTGCGCCTGGCGCTGCGCGCGCAGCCCGGCGGCGGCTGGCAGGGCGAGCAGGGCGGCGAAGTGCAGACGCTGGCCTTCGCCCGCCGCGGGACGAACCTTTTCGTGCAAGCCGGCGGCGCCGGCCACCAGATCGATGTGCAGCCCTACCTGGCCCGCGCGGCGGCCGGCTCTGCCGGGTCCGGCGAGCTGCGCACGCCGATGATGGGCACCATCCTCGCCACCCATGCCGAGGTCGGCCAGGCCCTGCGCGCCGGCGACGTGGTGGTGACGATGGAGTCGATGAAGATGGAAATGAAGATCTGCGCCGAGCGCGATGGCGTGCTGGCGAGCCTGAGTGCCGTCGCCGGCCAGACCGTGGAGCGTGGCCGCGTGGTGGCGGTCGTCGTCGCCGCCGCCGACGCTCCCGACCCTGCCCCGGCCGATGCCGCCACCTGACAACCCGCCTGGAGAACCCGTTGGACTACAAGACCATCCGCCTCACGCGCGACAGCGCGTATGTCGCCCGCCTCACGCTCGCCCGCCCCGAGATCCAGAACGCGCTGAGCCTGGACGTGGTGCGCGAGCTGCTGCACGCCATCGCCGCGATCGGCGCCGACACGAAGCTGCGTGCGGTGGTGCTCAGCGGCGAAGGCAAGTCGTTCTGTGCGGGCGGCGACCTGACCTGGATGCAGACGGTGCTGTCGCAGAGCCGCGAGCAGCGCATCGCCGACTCGCTGCCGCTGGCCGACCTGTTCTACGAGTTCGACCGCCTGCCCAAGGTGGTGATCGGTCGCATCAACGGCCCGGCCACCGGCGGCGGCTTCGGCATGACCTGCATCTGCGACGTGGCCGTCGCGGCCAGCACCGCGCGCTTCTCGCTCACCGAGGCGCGGCTCGGGCTGGTGCCGGCCAACATCGGCCCGTACGTCGCGCGCAAGATCGGCCTCGCGCGTTCGCGCCGCTACGGCCTGACGACGCAGTTCATCGACGCCGCGCAGGCCGAGCGCATCGGCCTGGTGGACCGTGTCGTCGCGCCCGAAGACCTGGACCGCGCGGTGGATGAGGAACTCGATCTCGTGCTCTCGCTGCCGGCGAGCTCGATCGCGGCGACCAAGCAGCTGTTCAACGACGTGCACGGCCGGCCACCGCGCGAGTGCATGGACTACACCGCCAACGCGCTGGCCGATGCCTGGGAGACGCCCGAGGCTGCCGAAGGCATCGCCGCCTTCCTGGGCAAGCGCGCAGCCAACTGGAAGGTGGCCCGATGAGTACCGCCATGAACGACGCCGACACCGTGCTCTACGAGGTGCGTGACGGCATCGCCACCGTCAAGATCAACCGCCCCGAGATCCGCAATGCGCTGTCGCCGGCGGCAGCCAACCGCCTGTACGAATGCTGGGACCAGGTCGATGCCGACAAGGACGTGCGCGTCGCGATCCTCACCTCGGCCGACTGCGGCACCTTCTGCTCCGGGCTCGATCTGCGCGAGGCCTCGCGGGTGAAGAAGGAGGAGGGCGTGGACATCCTCACGAAGATGAAGGACCCGTTCCACGCCCGCCAGCGCCGCGTCGCCAAGCCGATCATCGCCGCGATGACCGGGCACCTGATCGCCGGCGGCATGATGCTGTCGCTCAACTCCGACCTGCGCGTCGGGCTGAAGGGCACCCAGGTTGGTATCACCGAGACGCGCATCGCCGGCCGCGGCAGCCCGTGGGCGATTCCGCTGCTGTGGATGCTGCCGCAGCCGCTGCTGATGGAGATGGTGCTGACCGGTGAGCTGTACCCGATCGAGACCTTCCACGAGCTTCGCTTCATCAACTACCTCGAGGACACGCCCGACGCGGTGCGCGCCCGCGCACAGGCGCTCGCCGAGCGCATCCGCGATAACGCGCCGCTGTCGGTGATGGCGGGCAAGGAGTCGATCCTCACCGCGATGAGCGCGGGCTGCGACGCCGGCATGGCGCTGGCGCACAACATCTACCGCGCCGCCTACGCCAGCGAGGATGCGCAGGAAGGCCCGCGCGCCTTCGCCGAGAAGCGCAAGCCGGTGTGGAAGGGCCGCTGAGCCCGCAGCACCGCGAAGGAACAACCGCATGTGCAGCATCGACCCCCTGATCCGCAACAACCGCGCGTGGTCGGCCCGATGCCGCGCCGAGGACCCGCAGTTCTTCACGCGGCTCGCGGGCCAGCAGACGCCACGCTACTTGTGGATCGGCTGTTCCGACAGCCGCGTGCCGGCCAACGAGATCGTCGGCCTGCGGCCGGGCGAGATCTTCGTGCACCGCAACGTCGGCAACCTGGTGGTGCACTCGGATCTGAACTGCCTGACGGTACTGCAGTACGCCGTGGAGGTGCTGAAGGTCGAGCATGTGCTGGTGGTCGGCCACTACGGCTGCGGCGGAGTGCAGGCGGTGGTCGAGCAGCGCCGCACCGGGCTGGCCGATAACTGGCTGCGACACATCGAGGACGTCGCGCGCAAGCATGAAGCCCGGCTCGAAGCAGCTTCGTCACCCGCCGAGCGCGCGCAGAGACTGTGCGAGCTGAACGTGATCGAGCAGGTGAGCAACGTGTGTCGTACCACGATGCTGCGCCGGGCCTGGGCCCGAGGCCAGGCGGTGGCTGTGCACGGCTTCGTCTACGGGCTCGAAGACGGGCTGCTGCACCGGGTCAGCGACGCGGTGGGCGGCATCGAGTCGCGGGAGTCCGGCTACATCGATGCTCTGGCCGCGCTTGGCGTTCCGTGAACGCGGTTGGCCGAAGCGCCGAGCCGCCGCCCGTCAAGCCGACAGCCTCGCCCGCAGATCCGCCACGGCCTCCGGGTTGACCAGCGAGGACAGATCCCCCGGGTTGTCGCCGCGGTATACCGCGCGCACCACGCGCCGCATGATCTTCATGTTGCGCGTCTTGGGCAAGTCGCTCACCAGCAGCACCTGGCGCGGGCGGTACGAGTTGCCCATGCCCTTGACCACGGCTGCCGCCAACTCCTGCTCGAGCGTGCCGTCGGCCGCCACACCGGGCATCGGCACGCACACGCAGACGATGGCCGAGCCCTTGACCTCATCGGGCACGCCGATCACCGCCGCTTCCGACACCTTGCCCGTGCCGGTGAGCAGCGTTTCGATCTCGGAAGGGCCGGTGCGCTTGCCAGAGACCTTGATGGTGTCGTCGCTGCGGCCGAGGATGTAGACGAGGCCGTCCTCGTCGCGCATCGCGAAGTCGCCGTGCACCCACAGGCCGGGGATGGTGCGCCAGTAGCTGTCGAGATAGCGCTCGTCGTCGCGCCACAGGCTCTTGGTGAAGCCGATGTTGGGGTTGCGCAGCACCAGTTCGCCCACCTGGCCAGGGCCTACGGGCTGGCCGGCTTCGTCGACGATGTCAACGCCCACGCCCAGGCCGCCCATGCCGAAGGAGCCCGGGCGCAACGGGTGGTGCACGGTGCCGGTGAAGTTGCAGCCGCCGACCTCGGTGCCGCCGACGATGTTCAGGAACGGCAGTTTCTTCTTGCACACATGCTCGAAGAACCAGCGCCAAGGCGATTCGGTCCAGGCCTCGCCGCCGGAGACGGTGATGCGCAGCGCCGAGAGGTCGTAGCGCTCGACGTCCTGGTCGCCGTGGCGCATCAGTCCACGGATCAGCGTGGGCGCCACGCCGAGGTAGGTGACCCGGTGGTCCTGCAGCAGTCGCCAGAAGCGGCCGGTGTCGGGGTAGTCGGGCGTGCCCTCAGCCACCAGCAGGCTGCCGCCGAAGTAGCTGGGGATGCAGGCGCACATCGCGCCCACCATCCAGCCCATGTCGCTCATGAAGAAGAAGCGGTCATCCGCGCGGAAGTCACCGCAGATGTGCATGTCGCGCGTGACCATCGAGCCGAGGAAGCCCACGTGCGTCCAGACGCAACCCTTGGGCTTGCCGGTGGTGCCCGAGGTGTAGAGCAACACTGCGGCGTCGTCGGCGGCCATCTCGGCCGTCTGCCGCTCGGCCGCCTGCCCGGCCACGGCCGTGGCCCAGTCGAGGTCGCGCCCGGCGGTCATCGGGCAGGGCAAGGCATCGCCCAGGTGGCGCAGCACCAGCACGTGTTCGACGCTGGGCGTCGACGCCAAGGCCTCGTCGAGCACCGACTTCATCGCGCCGGGGCTGCCGCGGCGCCAAGTGCCGTCGACCGTGAGCACGACCTTGGCCTCGCCGTCGTTCAGGCGCGCCACCAGCGGCTGCGGCCCGAAGCCCGAGAACAGCGGCATGATGACGGCGCCGATCTTCAGCACCGCGAAGAAGGCGATGAAGGTCTCGGGCAGGTTGGGCATGTACAAGCCCACGCGGTCGCCGCGCTGCACGCCCAGCGCCTCGAGCGCGCCGGCCAGCCGGCAGAGCTCGGCGTCGAACTCGCGGTAGCTGAGTTCGCGACGCGCGTTCGGGGCCTTGGGGTCCTCACCCTCCCAGGTGATGAAGGTGCGGTCCCAGGCGGGCGTGCCGCGGTGGCGGTCGATGCAGTTGAGCACGATGTTGGTCGTGCCGCCGACGCACCAGCGCGCCCACTCGATGCCGCGCGAGGTGTCGAGCATGCGCTCGCAGGGCTTGTAGAAGCGGAAGTCGCAGAACCCGAACACCTGCTCCATCAGCCAGGCCGGGTCGGCGTCGGCGCGGCGCTGCAGGCTGGGCAGGTCGCCCTGGCCCGTGTGGCGGATGAAGGCCGTCAGGTTGGACCCGGCGATGGTGGCCGCCGAGGGCAGCCAATCGAACGGTCGTTTGGTAGAATCCATTGGCGCGAGATTAGCGCATGGCGCATCCGACGTCCAGCGCGCGCGGCGACGGCCGCCGCGGCACGACGGATGCCTGCTGCCGAACCGGTGCCCAAGGTCGCTACGAGGAACCCCCGATGCACGTCGACGATGCCATCCGCAGCCGCAAGTCCGTGCGGCGTTTCCTGCCCACGCCGGTGCCCGCGTCGACGGTGCACCATATCCTGCAGGTCTCGGCGCATGCGCCGAGCGGCAACAACGTCCAGCCCTGGCGCGTCTATGCCGTTGCCGGTGAACCGCGGCAACGCCTGTGCGACGCCATCGTGCAGGCCGCCACCACCGACGCCGACCGGCATCAGCCCGAGTACGCCTACTACCCGACGCAGTGGGTCGAGCCTTACCTCGATCGGCGCCGGCGCTGCGGCTTCGGCCTGTACGCCACGCTGGGCATTGCGCGCGACGACGCCGCCGCGCGCGAACGGCAGATGCTGCGCAACTACGTCTTCTTCGACGCCCCGGTGGGCCTGCTCGTCACGCTCGACCGGCGCCTGAACACCGGCAGCTTCATGGACCTGGGCATGTTCATCCAGAACATCATGGTCGCGGCCCGGGCCCAGGGCCTGCATACCTGCGCGCAGGCGGCGTTTGCCTGGTTCCACAAGATCGTGCGCGAGCAGCTGCCGCTGTCGGAGCACGAGATCCTGGCGTGCGGCATCGCGCTCGGCCACGAGGACTTGGCAGCGCCCGAGAACGCCTTCATCACCGAGCGCGCCAAGCCGGAAGAGTTTGCGCACTTTGCGGGCTTCGAGGTGGCGCCTTGACGGACGCCATGCGCGGCTGACCAACGCCGGGCGGGGGCGGCAGGCCGATGAAGACGCTGCTCATCGTGCACCACACCATGACGGGCGGCACCGCGCAGATGGTCGAGGCCGCGGTGTGCGCGGCGCGCAGCGAGGGCGGTGTCGAGCTCGCGCTGCGGCGCGCGTTCGAGGCCACCGCAGCCGACGTGCTGGGCGCCGACGGCTACCTGTTCGCCACGCCGGAGAACCTGGCCGCGATGTCCGGCGCGCTGAAGGACTTCTTCGACCGAACCTACTACGCCGCGCTCGACCGCATCAACGGCCGGCCCTATGCCGTGATGGTCTGTGCCGGCACCGACGGCAGCATGGCGGTGCGCCAGATCGAACGCATCGCCACCGGCTGGCGGCTGCGCGCGGTGGCGGAGCCGCTGATCGTGCGCACGGGGGCGCAGACCCCCGAAGACATCCTCGCGCCCAAACGCATCGACGAGGCCGCGCTGCGCCGCTGCGCCGAACTGGGCCAGGCGCTGGCGGCGGGGCTGGCGAGCGGCGTGTTCTGACGGAAGCCTGCAACCCGGGCCCGGGCTGCCGCCGCCACAGTCACACCGGGCTCACCAGGGAGCGCGTGTAGACGCGGTAGGTGCCCAGCCCGCGCGCGACGAGCGGGCCGTCCATCGCGTTGTGCCGCAACTCCACCGACACGTAGGCCACGGTCTTCCCGATGTGGTCGGGCGAGCCAGTGGCAAACAGCACGCCATCGCGCACGCCGAGCATGAAGTCGGTGGTCAGCGTGACGGTCACCGACGACAGGATGCGCTGCCCCGTGGCGGGCACCAACTGGCCAACCAGGGAGCGGCCGCCGATGGCGTCCAGCAGCGTCAGACTCACGCCGCCGTGCAGGACACCGTGCGGGTTGAGCAGATCGCGCCTGAGATGCAGCCGCAGGTACGGTCGATCCCCTTCAGTGAGGGTCTCGTACCCGACCAACTCCTGGAACGGGCCATGCGCATGTGTCGGGACAGACACAGGCTTGTCGCTCAATCGGTCACCGGAATCGGATCGGACACCCGGTCAAACTTCCCTCCCTTGGCGTCGGAGCGAAGCACGAGCACGCTGCTGGGCGACTGCCGCTGCGTGGCGCTGAAGCTGATCGGCGAGGTGAGGCCGTCAGTGCCCAGGTTCTTGGTGGTCTCCAGCTTCTCGACCACGCAGGAACGCGTCAATGCCTTGCCGCAGCGGCGGATGGCGTCTTCCATCAACAGCGCACCGACGTAGGCGGTGATGGAGTAGCGATTGAGCAGTTTCTGTTCGTCGGCGCTGAGATACTTTTGCGTCAGCGCGATGAACTTGGCCATGCCAGGCACGGCCAGGTCGGTGAGCGGGGGCACGTAGTCGGCCACGTAGTACCCGTCTCCGGCCGGGCCGGCCAGGGCCTGCACCGGCGTCAGGTGTGCCGAGTGGATGGCCAGGAAGGTGATGGGCATCTGGTTCTTCGCGGCCTCCTTCAGCAGCATCGAGTGTTCGGCCACCACGCCGCCCGAGGCGATGAAGGTGGCCCCGGCCTGCTTCAGGCTCAGCATCTCGGCCGAGAAGTCCTTGGTGCCGCGCTTGAAGGAGATCTCGGCCACGCTCGCCAGGCCCAGCGCCTTGACGGCTTTCTGGTAGCCGCAGCGCACGTCGGTGCCGAACTCGTCGTCCTGGTAGACCAGCGAGAACTTCTCCTTCTGCAGGTTCTTGCTCCTGACCAGGTGCGCCATGCCGGCGGCCAGTTCCTGGCAGTAGGTCGGGCCGAGGATGAACACCGTCTTGCGCGGCGGCGTGAAGTGCGAGGCCGACACCGCCATGCCGTTGATGGTGGGGATCTTCTGCTCCTCGATGTAAGGCAGCATCGCCTGGAGCATCGCAGCGCCCGACGTGCCCAGCAGCGCGAAGATGTTCTCCACCTCGTTGAGCCGCTTGACGCCCTGCAACGCCCGCTGCGGCACGTAGCCGTCGTCGTCCTGGCGGATCTCGACCTTGCGGCCATTGATGCCGCCGCGGGCGTTGATGTCCTGCTCCCACACCTTCAAGGCCAGCATGTGGGCCTTGCCGAGCAGGCTGGGTGGGCCGCTGACCGGTGTCACGGATCCGAGGATGATCTTCGTGTCGGTGACACCCGGCTCCGCGGCCGTGGCAGTGAAGGCGAACGCCGAGGCGGCCAAGGCGGCGATCAGGTGGCGCGGGGCGAGAATGTTGTGCATGGGTGGGGCAGGGGTGCAGGGAGGGGGCAGGAACGGCGGCCGCCGGCTACTTGTCCGACAACCAGTCCGAAGCGCGCTCGAACTTGCCGTTGGCGACGTTGGCTTTCAGCAGGATCGGTCGCGTGCCGCTCTGGCGGATGTTGGGGCCGAAGGTCAGCGGGGCCATGATGCCGTCGCTGGCGAAGTTCTTGGTCTGCTCGAGCTTCTGCACCAGGCAGGCGCGTGTCAGGTTGCGGCCGCAGGCCTGCAGGGCCGACTCCAGCAGCATCGCAGCCACGTAGCCGGTGAGCGAGTAGCGGTTCATCGCCTTCACGTCGTCGGCGGTGAGGTACTTGTAGGCCAGCGCGTTCAGGCGGCCGATGCCCTGCGTCTCGGTGTCGGTGATCGGCGGCACGTAGTCGGCCACCAGCAGGCCCTCGGCGGCGCTGCCGGCCAGTTGCAGCACCGCGCCCAGGTGCGAGGGGTGCGCCGCCAGGCGGATGACGTCCATGCCGTTCTTCTGGATCTCCTTGAGCATGGTGGCGGTCTCACTGATGATGCCGCCCACGAGCACGAAAGTGGCGCCTGACTTCTGCACTGCCAGCACCTCGGCCGAGAAGTCCTTCTGCGCCCGCTTGTACGGCACGTCGATCGTGCTGCTCAGGCCGGCGGACTTGAGCGCCGCGTCGTAGCCGCACTTGACATCGGCGCCGAAGTCGTCGTCCTGGTAGATCAGCGCGAACTTGGCCTTCTGCAGCTTGCGCGTGGCGATCAGATGCTTCATCACGCCAGTGACTTCCTGGCAGTAGGTGGCACCGATGTTGAAGACCGTCTTGCGCGGCGGGTTGAAGTGCGTGCCGGCGACGGCGGCGAAATTGATTGCCGGGAGCTGGTTCTCCTCGATCGTGGGCATCATCGCCATCAAGTGCGAGGAGCCCGAGGTGCCGATGACGGCGAAGACCTTGTCGACGTCGACGAGCTTCTTGATCGCCTGCACCGAGCGCTGCGGCACGTAGCCGTCTTCCTCCACGCGCAGGTCGATCTTGCGGCCGTGGATGCCGCCACGCGCGTTGACGTCCTTCTCCCACACGCGCAGCGCGATCACGCCGGCCTTGCCGATGAGGCTGGGCGGGCCCGTCTGCGGCAGTACGCCACCGATGACGAGGCGGTCGTCGAAGACGCCGGGGTCCGCGGCCTGCGCGGCGCCGGCGAATGCGAGCAGCGCGGCTGCCCACAGGGGGCGCAGGCTGCGAAGAACGATCGTGCTCATGTCGGACTCCTCTCGTGGTGAGCGGGGCTGCGGGCCCCGGCCGGTGGGGATATCAGTAGCGGAACGGCCAGTGCGTCCAGTAGTGCTTGAGGTCGCGCCAGCGGCCGACCAGGCCGTCGGGCTCGAAGCGCAGGAAGAGCACGATGGCCAGGCCATAGACGATGCCCTTGATCTCGAAGGCGGCCGTGGACAGCGCGCCCGAGCCGAGCGCGCTGAACAGCAGGCCCAGGCCCTCGTTGAGCACGAAGATGAAAACCGCGCCCAGCAGCGCGCCCGACACCGTGCCCAGGCCGCCGACGATCAGCATCGACAGCGCCTCGATCGACACCAGCAGGCTGAAGCTGTCGACGTTGAGGTAGCGGGTGTAGAAGGCCAGCAGCGCACCGGCCACGCCGGTGTAGAAGGCGCTCACGGTGAAGGCGAGCAGGCGCCAGCGCACCAGGTTCACCCCCATCGCGCGCGCGGCGATGTCGTGCTCGCGGATCGCCATCAGCGCCCTGCCGACGCGGCTGCGCTGCAGGTTCAGCGTGGCGAACACTGCCAGCAGCAACACCGCCAGCACCACGTAGTAGTAGCCGCCTTCGGCCGCGAGTGGCTGGCCGAGCAACGCCGGCTGCGGCACCTTCAAGCCCTCGGAGCCGCCGGTCAACTCGCCACCGTTGAGGATGAGGTGGTTGATGATCACCGCGAAGGCCATCGTCGTGATCGCGAGGTACAGGCCCTTCAGACGCAGCGAGGGCACGCCCACCACCAGGCCGGCGGCCGCGGCAGCGGCACCACCGGCCAGCAGCGCCGCGGGCATCGGCCAGCCGTAGCGTCCGGCCACGATGCCGGCCGCATACGCGCCCACCGCCAGGAAGCCGGCGTGGCCCAGCGAGATGAGGCCGGTGGTGCCGGTGAGGATGTTCAGTCCCAGCACGCCGACGGCCGTGACCATCAGCAGCAGCAGCAGCGAGACGAAGTACTTGCCGATGAGCAGCGGCGCGAGCGCGATCGCCGCCACCAGCACCAGTGACCAGACGATCACCGGCACCGAGTCGGTCAGCGCCAGCAACTGGCGGTAGTCTTCCTTGAAGTTGCCGCTGCGCATCAGACTCGCTCGATCTCGGCTTTGCCGAACAGGCCGTAGGGCCGGACCATCAGAACCACCAGGATCAGCACGAAGCCGGCGATCTCCTTCATGCCGCGGCCGATGTAGCCTTCGGAGAGGTTCTCGGCCACGCCGATCAGCACGCCGCCGAGCGCGGCGCCGAACACCGAGTCCAGCCCGCCGAGGATCACGGCAGGGAAGCTGCGCAAGCCCGTCAGCCACATGCCTGGGTTGAGGTCGTAGATCACGCCCACCAGCACGCCGGCGATGGCTGCCAGACCCGCCGACAGCGCCCACGACAACGCGAAGATGCGCTTGACGTTGATGCCCATCAGCAGCGCCGTCGTCTGCAGGTTGGCGGTGGCCCGCATCGCGATGCCGGTGCGCGAGAAGCGGAAGAAGGCCCACAGCCCGCCGACCACGCAGGCCATGATGCCCAGCGCGTAGAGCTGCGCCGGATACAGCCCTGCCGGGCCGATGCGGATGGGCGTGGTGGACAGGCCGGTGGCCAGCGGCATCGGGTCGGCGCCCCAGATCAGCACCACCACCGAGCGGATGATGACCGCCAGGCCGATCGTCACCATGACGGTGGAGAACACCGGCTGCCCCAGCATCGGGCGGATCAGCAGCACCTCGACCAAGAGGCCGATGAGCACCGAGACCCCGATCGACGCCAGCAGCAGCGGCCAGAAGCCGAGCTTGAAGGTGCCCACCAGCGTGAAGCCGATGTAGGCCACCAGCATCATCAATTCGCCCTGGGCGAAGTTCACGACGCCGGTGGCGCGGAAGATCATCGCGAAGCCCATGCCGATGAAGCCGTACACCAGCCCCACCGCCACGCCCGAGATCAGCAGTTGAAGGAAGTAGTCCATCAGGCCGTGCCCCCGCCGTAGATCACTTCGATCTCTCGCGCGAACTTCTTGCCGATGATGTTGCGGCGCACCTTCTGCGTGGCGGTCAGCTCGCCGTCGTCGTGGTCGAGTTCCTTCTCGAGGATGAGAAACTTGCGGATGTTCTCCACCCGCGCGAAGAGCTTGTTCACACGCCGCACCTCCATGTCGACCAGCTCGCGCACCTCGGGCAGCTGCGACAGGCTGCGGTAGGTGGTGAAGGCCAGGCGCTTCTCCTGTGCCCACTTGCCGACGGTGTCGTAGTCGATCTGCACCAGCGCCGAGAGGAAGTGCCGCCCGTCGCCCAGCACGATGGCCTCGCGGATGTACAGGCTGTCCTTCAGCGCGTTCTCGATCTCGGAGGGCGAGATGTTCTTGCCGCCGCTGGTGATGATGATGGCCTTCTTGCGGTCGACGATCATCAACTCCTGGTTGGGTGCCAGCGCCACGATGTCGCCGGTGTGCAGCCAGCCGTCCTGCACCGTCAGCGCGGTGGCGTTGTTGTCGTGGATGTAGCCCTTGAAGACGGCCGGGTGTTTGACGACCAGCTCGCCGTCCTCGGCGATCTTCCAGTTCAGGCTTTCGATCGGGGTGCCGGTGGCGCCCAGGCGCTCGGCCTTCGCGTGCTGGTGGAAGATCACGCCGCCCGATTCCGTCATGCCGTACACCTGATAGACCGGCAGGCCCAGGATGCGGAAGAACTTCAGCACCTCGGGCGAGACGCTGGCGCCGCCACAGAAGCCGCAGCGCATGCGGTCCAGCCCGACGAACTTCTGCAGGTTGCGGAACATCAGCAGCCACAGCAGGCCGAACTGCAGCCGGTCGGCCAGCGTGCGCTGCCCGCCACGCTGCTCGACGCGCTCGAACAGCGTCTTGCCCGACTCGAAGCAGCGCGCGAAAGCCCAGCGCTGCAGGCGCGTGGCGTCCTGCATGCGCATCAGGATGCCCTGCTGCAGCTTCTCCCAGATGCGCGGCACGCCGAGGAACACCTTGGGCGCGATTTCGCGCAGGTTGGCGGCCACGGTGTCGAT
The DNA here is from genome assembly GCF_901875635.1 of Xylophilus ampelinus. Classification (GTDB taxonomy): domain Bacteria; phylum Pseudomonadota; class Gammaproteobacteria; order Burkholderiales; family Burkholderiaceae_C; genus Xenophilus. The sequence continues at coordinate 71,664 of NZ_CABFMN010000139.1, forward strand.
CGACTCGGCGTAGTTGACCACGCCGCCGGTCATCATGTGCATCACCGTCGAGAAAGCGCGCTCGGCCACGTGGCAGAGCGGCAGGTAGCACAGCACTTCCATGTTGTGCCGGTCCAGGCCGAAGCAGCGGCGCAGCTTGTCGGTCGTGACGAGCAGGTTGCGGTGCGACAGCATCGCGCCCTTGGGCGGCCCGGTGGTGCCCGAGGTATAGACCAGCATGCAGGTGTCGTCGGGCTGCGTCGCGGCGATGCCGTCATCGAAGGCACGCGCCTGCTCCGGCGACTCGGCGGCGTATTGATCTCCCAGCTCGAGCACCTCGTCGAAGGACAGCAGCTTGTCGCGCGGATAGCCGCGCATGCCCTTCATGTCCACCGCGATGATCTTGGCCACGTCGGGCAGCCCGACCTCGTGCTTGCTCATCGCGTCCAGCACCTTGTCGACCTGCTCCTGGTCGCCGCACACCACGAAGCGGCTGTTGGAGTGGTGGACGATGTACTGCAGCTCCGGCCAGGGGTTGGTGGGGTAGATGCCGACCACCACACCGCCGATGGCCTGTGTGCCCAGGTCGGCGAACATCCACTGCGGCGTGTCCTCGCTGGCGATGGCCAGGCGCTCGCCGCGCCGGAAGCCCAGCTTCAGCAGGCCGAGCGCGAAGCGCCGAGCGGCGTCGTGATAGTCAGCCCAGGTCATCCGGTTCCAGATGCCGAGGTCCTTCTCGCGCAGCGCCAGTGCGTCGGGCGTCGTGCGCGCCCAGTGCTGCAGCAGCTTGGGCAGCGTGTGCTCGCCGTTGTTGAGCGCGGCGTCCAGGCCGCTGTCGCTGGTGAAGCTCATGCGGCCTTCGCCCCGCCCAGATAGGCCTCGATCACGGCCGGGTCGGCCGAGACCTGCGCCGGTGTGCCTTCGGCGATCTTGCGGCCGAAGTTCAGCACGCAGACGCGGTCGGAGATGTCCATCACGATGCCCATGTCGTGCTCGACCATCAGCACGGTGACGCCGAGTTCGTCGCGGATGTCGAGTACGAAGCGCGCGATGTCCTCGGTCTCTTCGGTGTTCATGCCCGAGACCATCTCGTCCAGCAGCAGCAGCCTGGGCTCGGTGGCCAGCGCACGGCCCAGTTCGACGCGCTTTTGCATGCCGTAGGACAGCGCGCCCACCGGCATGTCGCGGATGTCCTCGATCTCGAGGAAGTCGATGATCTCCTCCACCTTTCGGCGGTGTTCCAGCTCCTCGCGCCGCGCGCGGCCGAGGAACCAGGCGGCGTCGAAGACGTTGGTGCGCATGTGGCAGTGGCGCCCCACGAGCAGGTTCTCCACCACGCTGGCGTGCTTGAACACGGCCAGGTTCTGGAAGGTGCGCCCGATGCCCCTCAGCGGCATGCGGTGCGAGGGCATGCCCGTGATGTCGCGGCCGTCGTAGTGGACCGTGCCGGCCGATGGGGGCACGATGCCGCTGATCATGTTGAACGTGGTCGTCTTGCCGGCGCCGTTGGGGCCGATCAGCGAGTAGATCTCGCCGCGGCCGACATGGAAGCTCACGCCGGAAACCGCTTCGACACCGCCGAAGCGCTTGGTCAGGCCTTCGACCCTGAGCAGACTCTCGTGCCGCATACGCGCCTCAGGACAGCCAGCGCTTGCGGCGCTTGTAGTGTTTGACCTCGCGCATGCTCTTGCGTGTGCCGCCTTCTGCGAAGCCGAGGTAGAACTCGCGCACATCCTCGTTGCGCAGCAGCTTGTCGGCCGGGCCGTCGAGCACGATGCGTCCGTTTTCCATGATGTAGCCCTCGTCGGCCACGGCCAGCGCGGCCTGGGCGTTCTGCTCGACCAGCAGGATGCTCACGCCGCTGTCGCGCCGCAACTGCGTGACGATGCCGAAGATCTCCTCGCAGATCTGCGGCGCCAGGCCCAGCGTGGGTTCGTCGAGCATCAGCACCTTGGGCTCGGACATCAACGCACGGCCGATCGCCACCATCTGCTGCTCGCCGCCGGACAGGTAGCCCGAGATCGTCGTTCGCTTCTGCGTCAGGCGCGGGAACAGGGCGTAGGCCCGCTCCAGGCCGCGGCGGGAGTCGGCGGCGCTGCGCGTGTAGCCGCCCATCAGCAGGTTCTCTTCGACCGTGAGCTGGTCGAACAGCCGCCGCCCCTCGGGCACCATCACGATGCCCTGCCGGACGATGCGGTCTGGCGCCATGCCGGCCAGCGGGCGGCCCTCGAAGCTGATCTGCCCGGCTTTGACTTCGCCGTCTTCCGGATAGAGCACGCCGGAGATGGCCTTCAGCGTGGTGGACTTGCCGGCGCCGTTGGCGCCCAGCAGCGCCACGATGCGGCCCTTGCCGAGCGTGAGCGACACCTCGCGCACCGCCTCGATGGTGTTGTCGTAGACGATCTGGACGTTGGTCAGCGCGAGCATGCCATTTGCACTCGTTGCAGTTCAGCCGCCGGCGAACTTGCGGAAGTCGGGCTTGCGCTTCTCGAGGAAGGCGCGCACGCCTTCCTTCGACTCGTCGGTGTCGTAGTACAGGCTCAGCGCCTGCATGCCCAGGCTGCCGATGCCGCGGATGTGCTCGGTGGAGGCGTTGAACGAGCGCTTGGCGATGGCGATCGCGGTGGGGCTCTTCTCGACCAGTTCGCGGCCCCACCTGGCCACTTCGGCGTCGAGCTGCTCGTGCGGCACCACCACGTTGCACAGGCCCATGGCCAGCGCCTCCTGCGCGCTGTAGCGGCGGCACATGTACCAGATCTCGCGCGCCTTCTTCTCGCCGACCACGGCGGCCAGGTAGGCCGTGCCCCAGCCGGGGTCGACCGAGCCGACCTTGGGGCCGACCTGGCCGAACACCGCCTTGTCGGAGGCGATGGTCATGTCGCACAGCGTGGCGATGACGTTGCCGCCGCCGATGGCGAAGCCCTGCACGCGGGCGATCACGGGCTTGGGCACGTCGCGGATGGCGCTGTGCAGTTCCTCGATCGGCAGGCCGGCGGTGCCACGGCCGTCGTACTGGCCGGAGTGCGCCGACTGGTCGCCGCCGGTGCAGAAGGCGCGGTCCCCGGTGCCGGTGATCACGATGGCAGCGATCTTCTTGTCCCAGCCCGCCTTCATCATCGCGTGCAGCATCTCCTCGATCGTCTGGCCGCGGAAGGCGTTCATCACCGAGGGCCGGTTGATGGCGATGGTCGCGATCTGGTCGCGCTCCTCGTAGAGGATGTCCGTGTAGTTCATCGTCGCAGTCCCCCTCAGCCGATCATGCTGTAACCGCCCGAGACGCTGAGCACTTGGCCGGTCACGTGGCCGGCCTTGCCCGAGGCGAGAAACACCACGGCATTGGCCACATCCTGCGGGCGGCCGACCTTGCGCAGCGGCATGGCCTTGGCGGCCTTCTCGATCTGCTCGGGCGAGAACATGCTGTCGGCGTTGGTCCACATGCTGCTGCCGCCCACCTCGTCGGCGCTGGAGGGGATCGTCACGCCCGGGCAGACCACGTTGCAGCGGATGCCGAAGCGGCCGTTCTCCTTGGCGATGGTCTTCATGAAGCTGTTGACCGCGGCCTTCACGCCGCCATAGACGGCCTCGCGCGGCTCGCCCTGGCGGCTGGCGTCGGAGCTGATCGAGACAATGGCGCCGCTGTTCTGCTTGACCATGACGTCCAGCGCGGTCTTGGTGCAGTTCAGCACCCCCACGTAGTTGATGTCGATGACCTTGCGCCAGAACTCGGGCGTGGTCTGGGTGAAGAACATCAGGTTGTCCCAGCCGACGTTGTTGACCAGCACGTCGACGCGGCCGTGCTTGTCGGTGGCGGCCTTGAACATCGCCTGCACCTGATCGAGCTGCGTGACGTCGGTCTTCACCACCTGGGCCGAGGCGGCGCCGAGCTTCTTCGCGAACTCGGCCGTTTTCTCGGCCTGCGCGATGTCGATGTCGCCGATGGTCAGATGTGCGCCTTCGGCGGCGAAGGCCAGCACGATGGCGCGGCCGATGTTCGAGCCGCCGCCGGTCACGATGACCGACTTGTCCTTGAGTTCGAGATCCATGTCGTCAACCTTTCGCTGTTTGTTTCTGCCGCGCACGCGGGGCGCAGTCCTGGAAGTATATCGACCAAACGCTTGGTAGGGAAATGTCCATTGACGAAATGGCCAGTGGCCGGGCGCTACTCGATCTTGATGCCCGCCGAGCTGATGAGCTTGCCGAAGCGCTCGTGGTCGGTCCGCAGCAGCGCATCGAATTCGGCCGATGGCCGGTACGCGGTGTCCAGGCCCTGCTCGGCCAACTGCTGCTTCACATCGGGCATGGCGAGGATGCGCGCGATCTCGGCCGACAGCTTCTCGATGATCGGGCGCGGCGTGCCCGCGGGCGCGAGCACGCCGAACCAGAGCTGGAAGTCGTACGCCGGCAGCCCGGCCTCGGCGAAGGTGGGCACGTCGGGCAGGGTGGCAAGCCGCCTGGTTCCGGTGATCGCCAGGGCGCGCAGGCGCCCCGCCTTGACGTGCGGAATCGAGGTCACCGGCGTGTCGAAATTGAGCTGGATCTGGCCACCGATCAGGTCGGTCAGAGCCGGCGCAGTACCTTTGTACGGCACATGTTGCATCTTCACCCCGGCCACGCTCTTGAAGTACTCGCCGGCGAGGTGGGTCGAACTGCCGGTGCCCACTGCCGCGAAGTTCAGCTCGTTCGGCCTGGCCTTGGCCAGCGCGATGAACTCCGACACATTGGATGCGGGCACCGACGGGTGCACCACCAGCACGAGCTGCGTCGTCACCAGGTTCGCCACCGGCGTGAAGTCGCGCAGCACATCAAAGGGCAGGCTGGACACGAGGTGCGGCACCGTCACGTGCGTCGAGGCGGCCAGCGAGATGGTGTAGCCGTCGGGCGCCGACCTGGCCAGCGCCTCCGTGCCGATGACGGTGTTCGCGCCGGGCTTGTTGTCGATCAGCACCTGCTGCCCCCAGGCCTCGGTCAGCTTCGCGCCCACCAGGCGCGCCACGTAGCTGGTGCTGCCGCCCGGGGCGTAGGGCACGATGAAGCGGATCGGCTTGCTGGGGTAGCTCACGGCTGCCGTCTGGGCGAGCGACGGGCCGGCGAGCGTCAGCGCAACGACGAAGGCGAGCAGGGCTCTGATCATGGTGGACCGCTCCTGGAGTCGACCCGCGCCGACCGTCGGGCGCATGCCGGCGCAATGTACGGAGCGCGCGCGCGGAGCTCCATGCGGAAATGTCCTAACGGCTGTTAGTTGGAATTAGAATGTGCCGCCACATACCTACCGTGACCGAAGGGGCTTGGGAGCACCATGACCGGAGCACGAATCGACCATCAGCAGCTCGAAGGCGCCGTGGCGGCTGCCGATCTGCGCGTGCTGCTCATGGTGCTGGTTCACGCCAGCGGCGATCTGGGCTGGCTTGAACCACCGTTCTGCCCGCGACGCGACGTGAACCTGGTCGCTGACCCGGCCGCGGGGCTGCCGCCGGACGTGCAGCAGCGCATCCGGCAGGCGGCGGTGGAGATGCTTGCAGTCGGCACCCCGCCCGCCATCCACGACCCTGGCGACACGCTGATGCAACGCATGATGTCCGTCTGCCTGGGCGAGAGCGTGCCGCCGGAGTACGCGCGCCTGACGCGCGAAGAGATGGCGCTGGTGCCGCGGCGTCTCGGCTGGCCGGCGAGCGTGACGCGCCCCGCGGGACGAGATGACCATGTGTTGATCGTTGGCGCTGGCGTCAGTGGCATCGCCCTGGGCGCCAGCCTGATCGAGCTGGGGGTGCCGTTCACCATCGTCGAGAAGGCCGGCGACGTGGGCGGTGCGTGGTTCGTCAACCGCTATCCAGGCTGCGGGGTCGATACCCCCAACCACGCCTATTCATTCTCGTTCGGGCCTCGCTTCCTGTGGCCGCGCCACTTCTCGCGCCGCGAGGAAGTGCTGGCGTACCTGCGGCAGGTTGTCGAGGCTGTGGGCTTGCGATGGCACATCCGCCTTTCGACCCAGTTGATGGGCGCCACCTGGGACGAGGAGGCGCAGCAGTGGGTCGCGCGCCTGCGCGGGCCGGAAGGCGACAGCGAGCTGCGCTCTCGCGTCCTCGTCAGCGCCATCGGCCAGCTGAGCGATCCGCAGCTGCCGCACATCGAGGGCGCCGGCACGTTCGCGGGCGAGAGCTTCCACTCGGCGAACTGGCCCCAGGGCTTGAAGGTCGAGGGCCGGCGCGTGGCCATCATCGGCACCGGCGCCACCGTGATGCAGCTCGCGCCGGAGATCGCCGACACGGTGCGCTCGCTGGCCATCTACCAGCGCTCGCCGCAATGGGCGCGCCCGATTCCCGGTTATCGTGATCCGATCGGGCCCGAGGCGCAGTGGCTGCTGGCGCACGTGCCGTACTACGCCGAGTGGTTCCGCTTCACGATGTTCTGGCGCTACGGCGACGGTTTGCTCAAGACGCTGAAAAAGGACCCGGATTGGCCGCACCCGCAGCGCGCCGTCAACGCAGTCAACGACCGCCACCGCCGCGAACTGACCGACTTCATCCACGCCGAATTGGAAGGCCGGCCCGACCTGCTGGCCAAGTGCATCCCGGACTATCCGCCCTACGGCAAGCGCATCCTGCTCGACAACGACTGGTACCGCATGCTGAGGAAGCCCGGCGTCGAACTGGTGACCGAGCCGATCCGGCGCATCGCCGGCGCCGGCATCGAAACCGCCGACGGAACGCTGCGCGAGGCCGACGTGATCGTCTACGCCACCGGCTTCAAGCTCACCGAGATGGCGGCGCGGCTGAACATCATCGGTCGCGGCGGGCGCAGCCTGGCGCAGGCCTGGGGTGACGATGACCTGCGCGCCTACCTCGGCGTGATGGTGCCCGGATTCCCCAACTTCTTCTGCATGATCGGGCCGGGCACTTCCTCCGGCCACGGCGGCAGCATCACCTTCCAGTCCGAGTGCCAGGCGCGCTACATCACCTCCTGCCTGGTGCGCATGGCCGAGCAGGGTGTCGGTGCGATCGACGTGCGGCCTCAGGTGCTCGACGACTACCAGCGCCGCTTCGACGCCGAACACGAGACGCTGATCTGGTCGCATCCCGGCATGTCCACCTACTACCGCAATCGCCACGGCCGTGTCTTCACGGTGCTGCCCTGGCGGCTGGTGGACTACTGGCAAGCGGCGCACGACGCCGATCTGGCGGACTTCCACTGCACGCGGCAGGCACCCGTCAGCGCCTGACCGCGGCCCGCGCAAGGCGCAGGCCGCAGACCAGCGCGGGAAGCCCCATCACCATGAAGGCCGTGCCATAGGTGAGGCCCAGCTGGAGTAGTGCGCCGAAGAGCGCGGGGCCGGCCATCACGCCGCCGAAGGTGATGACCAGTGCCGCGGACGTGGCCGTGCCCACACCGCCCGGCGGTGCCCGCCGCGCCACGTCGGCCAGGTAGACGCCGTTCCAGCCGATGGCGCTGGCGCCGAACAGCATGTAGAGCGCTAGCATGGCCGCCATCGGCCACGCGGCGGCGCCTGCGCTGGCGAACGCGCAGGCCGCCATCGACAGGCCCATGCCCGCCATCACGGGCCGGGCGCCCAGCCGGTCGGCCAGGGCGCCCGCCACCAGGCGGCCGGCGACCCCGGCGGCCTGCGTTGCGGCGAGCACCAGGCCGGCGAGCACGAGGTCGTAGCCCATTTGGCTGGTGAGGTAGGTCACCAGGTAGGTGCCCAGGCACAATTGCAGCGCCGCGAAGCAGAACGAACTGGCGGCCAACAGCCAGCCGGGGCGATCGGCCCATGCATGCTTCGCCGGTTGCGCCAGGTCCGAGAGCCGCACGGGGGCGCGCGGCTGCCGGTCATCGTCGAACGCCGCGCGCAGCGGCTGCAGCAGCGCCGCGAGCATGACGCAGGCGGCGGCCAGCGCTGCCACCGCCGTCGGCCAGCCGGCCTCCAGTGCCAGCGAGGGCAGCAGCGCGCCGGCCAGCACCGCGCCGAGCGGCACGCCGGTCTGCTTGATCGAGAAGATCGTGGCGCGCCGCTGCGGTGGTGCCACGCGATCGAGCAGGTGCGAACTGGCCGGGTTCAGTGGACCGTAGCCGAGACCCAGCACCAGGGCGCCGGACACGGTGGCCAGCGGATGGGGCAGCGCCACCAGCAGCAGCGCGGCGCAAGCGCACAGCAGGCTGACCTGGCTGGTCCGCACGGCGCCCCAGCGCCGCAGCAGCGAGCCACCGGCCAGGCCGCACACCATGCTGCTGCCGTACACCAGCGCCACGAACAGCCCCACCCAGGCCGCGGGCACGCCGAGGTCCGGAGCCGCCTTCGGCGCCAGCACCGGCAGGGCCACGGTGGCGGCCGACATCAGCGCCTGCGCCGCCAGCATGGCGATGACGGCCGCCGCGATGCCCGGGCGATGCGTCACACCGGGTTCCGCTGCACGAGTTGGCGCGCGATGATGATGCGCTGCATCTCGTTGGTGCCTTCGCCGATCAGCAGCAGCGGCGCGTCGCGGAAGTAGCGCTCGACGTCGAACTCGGGCGAGTAGCCGTAGGCGCCGTGGATGCGCATGCACTCCAGCGCATTCTCCATCGCCGCCTCGGTGGCGAAGTACTTGGCCATGCCGGCTTCCATGTCGCAGCGCTCGCCCCGGTCGTAGGCGCGCGCGGCCGACTGCACGAGCAGCTTGGCCGCCTCCACGCGCGTGCCCATCTCGCCGAGCTTCAACTGGATGGCCTGGTGCTCGCAGATCGGCTTGCCGAAGGTCTTGCGCTGCTGCGCGTAGGCCACCGCGTCGGTGAGCGCCGCGGTGGCCACGCCCAGGCCGCGCGCGGCGACGTTGATGCGCCCGAGTTCCAGGCCCGACAGCACCTGCTGCAGCCCGCGCCCCTCGACGCCGCCGACCAGCCGCGAGGCCGGCACGCGGTAGTCGTCGAAGCGCAGCTCGCAGGTGTCGATGCCGCGGTAGCCCAGCTTCTTCAGCTTGCGCGAGACGATGAAGCCCGGGCCCTTCTCGGCGATGAACAGGCTCATGCCCTTGTGGCGCGGCTCGGCCGCGTGGTCGGTCTTGACCAGCAGCGCGATGCAGCCGCCCTGGCCGCTGTTGGTGATCCAGGTCTTGTTGCCGTTGACGACGTAGTAATCGCCGTCGCGCACGGCGCGGGTGCGGATGGCCTGCAGGTCGGTTCCGGCGTCGGGTTCGGTCAGGCCGATGCCGCCGCGCAGCTCGCCGCTGGCGAAGCGCGGCAGCAGTTCACGCTTCTGCTCCGCGGTGCCGCTACGCAGCACCGCGGCGGCCATGATGAGGTGCGAGTTGATGATGCCCGACAGCGACATCCACACCGACGCGATGCGCGCCACCACGGCCGCGTAGGTCGCGGTGCTCAGGCCGAGGCCGCCGTACTCGACCGGGATGATGCAGCCGAACAGGCCCATCGCCTTCATGCCCTCGACGATCGCCGTCGGGTACTCGTCGGCCTGCTCCAGCCGCTTCACGTGCGGGCGCACCTCGACGCGCAGGAAGCGGTCGATCGCGTCGAGGATCGCGCCGTCGGTTTCGTTGCCAGCGTCCATCGTGCGCGTCATCCGCGCGCCGCGAGCCCAGCCTGCAGCTCGGCGGCGGCGCAGCCCTTGCCGATCGCGAGCACCCGTTCGCGCACCTGCGCCGCACGCGCCGGCGACGCGACCAGCGCCATGTTCTCGTCGTACTTGCGCACCACCTCGGCGTTCGTGATCGGGCGTTCCTCGCCGCCGCGGTTGACGTGCTCGCGATGGCGCAGTTCGCGCCCGTCGTCCAGCGTGACGATCACTTCGCCCGAGTAGTACTTCGGGAAGGGCGAGTCGGGGTCCACCTCGTACTCCACCTTCGCGGCGAGCGCGAGCGTGGCTTCGTCGCGCAGCGCCGATTCGTCCAGCTCGGCCAGGCCGAAGCGGCCCCGGATCAGCGCCGTCGCCACGATGTAGGGGATGCTGAACTGCGCGTCGTAGCTGTTCTGCGGGCGCTTCTTCGTGGCCACCGGCTCGCACACCGTCTTCACCACCTCGGCCGGCACGAGCGCGCGCACGCTGCGGATCTGCTGCGGGCGCGGGCCGTGGCGTTCGCGCAGGATCGCCGCCGCGTCGGCACAGGCGTGCGTGAAGTGGCAGGCCGGCAGCGGCTTGACGTTCACCTTCGCCAGTTCCCACACCTCGCCCAGGCCGGCGATGGCCAGGCCCAGGTCGCCGTCGCGCGCGAGCGGCCCGAGGTGGCTGTTGAAGAGGCCGAAGCGGCCCTCGTAGGCCTGCCTGGGGCCGACGAAGCCATGGCGCGCCATCGTCGCCGCGGTCAGCCCGGCGCCTGCCGCCCAGCCCGGGTGCATGCGCTTGGTCCAGGCGCCGTCCTGCAGGAACTCCAGGCTGCCCGAGCCCATCGACAGCGCGATGCCTTGCGCCGATGCGAGCTGCGCCGCGTTGAGCCCGAGCAGCCGCCCGGCAACCAGTGTGCAGGCGAACGCGCCGACCAGGCCCGTGGGGTGGAAACCGACCTGATGGAAGCCACCCTTGGACACCGAGGCGAGCCGCGCGCCGACCTCCATGCCGGCCACGTAGGCGTCCAGGAGCGCTTCGCCGTCCGCGCCGGCCAGCGCGGCGGTCCCGAGCGCGCACGGGAACGTGCTGGCGGTGGCATGGATGACGCCGGCGGCGTGCGTGTCGTCGTAGTCCAGGCCGTGGATCAGCAGGCCGTTCATCAGCATCGCGTCGCGCGGCGCCAGGCGCGCGGCCAACGCGATCACCGGCGTGGCGCCAGCGCCGCCCGACAGTTCCTGCGCCGCCGACAGGGAGCGGTGCGCGAACTCGTAGTGCGTGGACGCATGGGCGATGCCGACGGCGTCGAGGATCAGGTGGCGGGCGCGTTCGCGCACGGGCTCGGGAATGTCGTTCGGCCGCAGCGACGCGACAAAGTCGGCAAGCGCATCGGCGATGGTCGGCACGCGGTCGTTGCCCATGGACGAGCTCCTCGAAGTGGCCGCAGTGGCCGTGGTTGCGTGGTCCAGTATAGCCAAACGGTTGTTAGGTAACGCGGCCGTTTGGGCTACGATGTCCCCATCGACAGCAGCGAGGAGCGACGATGAACGACACTGCGGGCAGCCCGATCGTGGGCGTGGATTTCGAAGGCAACGTGGCACTGGTGGAGATCCGCCGCCCGCCGCACAACTTCTTCGACATCCCGATGATCCAGGGCCTGGCCGACGCGTTCGAGGCGCTGGACGCCGACCCGCGCTGCCGCGCCATCGTGCTGTGCGCGCAGGGCAGTTCGTTCTGCGCCGGTGCCAACTTCGCCAACCGCGACGCCACGCCGCCGCAGAAGAGCCCGCGCGCGGTGAACCCGCTGTACTTCGAGGCGATCCGCCTCGTCTCGTGCGCCAAGCCGGTGGTGGCGGCGGTGCATGGCCCGGCCATCGGCGGCGGCATGGGCCTCGCGCTGGTGGCCGACTTCCGCGTCACCTGCGCCGAGGCGCGCTTCTCGGTCAACTTCAACCGCCTCGGTTTCCACCCCGGCTTCGGACTGTCGTTCACGCTGCCGCGGCTTGTCGGCGCGCAGCAGGCCGCGCTGCTGTTCTACACCGGGCGGCGCATCGGCGGCGAAGAGGCGTTGCGCATCGGCCTGGCCGACAGGCTGGTCGAGCAGGCGCAGGTGCGCGCGAAGGCCATCGAACTGGCCGCGGAGATCGCGGTATCGTCGCCGATCGCGGTGCAGTCCACTCGTGCGACGCTGCGCGCCGGGTTCGTGGAACAGTTCCGCCTGGCGGTGGCGCGCGAAAGCATCGAGCAGAACGCGCACTTCAAGACCGCGGATTTCGCCGAAGGCGTCAAGGCGATGGCCGAACGCCGCGTGCCGCGCTTCGAAGGGCACTGAGCCCGGCGCAAGCGCCAGCAGGTATCGCATTCCGGACTCCGCCATCGATGCGCCCAGCGGACGCATACGATCGGTGCTACTGCGCGCTGAGGTTGAGTGACTTTGTCAGCGGGTCCCACAACGCGATCTCCGCGGCGATCACCCGCGTCATCTCCTGGGGCCCGGCGAACGCCACGTCCAGGCCCAGCGCCGCGAGGCGCTTGCCCGTGTCCGGCGCGGCGGCGGCCAACTCCAGTTCGCGTGTCAGCCGTTGGTGAACGCCCGGCGGCAACCCGGGCGGCGCCACCACGCCCATCCAGCCCCGAAACTCATACTCGGGCACGGTCTCGGCGATGGCGGGCAGGTCGGGGTAGAGTTTGTGGCGGCTGCGCCCCGTCGCGGCCAGCAGGCGCAGCTTGCCGGCGGCCGCCAGCGGCCCCGCGCTGTTGGGCGCGTCGAAGACGAACTGCAGGGCGCCGCCCATCAGGTCGTTGATCGCCAGCGCCGTGCCGCGGTAGGGCACGTGCGTGAGCTTCACGCCGGCCTTGGCCGCGAGCAGTTCGCCGCTCAGGTGGTTGGTCGAACCGATGCCGGCCGAGCCGTAGCTCAGCGTGCCGGGCTGCGCACGCGCGGCCGCGAGCAGGTCGGCCAGCGAGCGCCAGGGGCTGTCGGCGCGCACCGCCAGCACGTTGACGTAGTCGCAGACCTTGGCCACTGGCGTGAGGTCCTTGAGTGGTTCGTAGCCGACGCTCTTGTACAGGCTCGGCCCGATGCTGAGCGACGCCGTGTGCGCAAAACCGATCGCGTAGCCGTCGGCGGCCATCTTCGACAAGCGCGCGACGGCCAGCGTGCTGCCGGCGCCCGGCACGTTCTCGACGATGACGGTCTGGCCGAGCTGCGCCTGCAGGCGGCTCGCGAACAGGCGCGTCACGCCGTCAGCCGGCCCGCCGGGGGCGAAGCCGACCAGGAAACGCAGCGGGCGCGATGGATAGGCGGCTTCCTGCGCGCCAGCGGCCCGGGGCAGCAGCGCAGCGGCAAGGCCGCCGAGCAGGCAGTGGCGACGCGAACGGTCCATTCGAAGCTCCCGTGCAGCTCTCTCAATACGAGCGTGGCAATCCCATCACGTGCTCGGCGATGTAGTTCAGCACCATCTCGCGGTTCAGCGGCGCGGTGCGCAGCAGCCGCACCAGGCCGTACAGGTCGTAGATGCCGTACTCCTTGGTGAAGCCGTTGCCGCCGTGGGTCTGGATGGTGGCGTCCACCGCGTGGATGCCGGCTTCGGCACCGGCGTACTTGGCGATGTTGGCGAATTCGCCCGCCGGCAGCCCCTGGTCGAAGGCCCAGGCCGCCTTCAGCGCCATCAGCGAGGCCATCTCGATCTCGCTGCGCGCGATGGCCAGCGGATGCTGCACGCCCTGGTAGGCGCCGATCGGCGTCTTGTTGAAGAGTTTGCGGTCGTTGGCATAGGCCACCGCCTTCTTGAGCGCGAAGCGGCCGACGCCGGTGCACAGGCCCGCCAGGATGATGCGCTCCGGGTTGAGCGTGTCGAACAGGATGCCGAAACCCTTGCCGACCTCGCCGAGCACGTCATCCTCGGTCAGCGCCACGTCGTCGAAGAACACCTGCCACTGCGTCTCGGGCACCGGGAAGGCCACCGGGATCAGCGTCTTGCTGATGCCCTTCTTCTTCATGTCGACCATGAAGATGGTGAAGCCGTCGGTCTTCTTCTTCACGTCGGCGCGCGGCGTGGTGCGGGTGACCACCATCGCGTAGTCGGCGTGGTTGGCGTCGGTGATGAAGACCTTCTGCCCGGTCAGCCGGAAGCCGCCCTTGCCGTCGGTCTTGGCGATGCTGGTGATCTCCATCGAGTTCGAGCCGGCGTTCGGCTCGGTGATCGCGAAGCAGAAGCGGATCTCGCCGGCGCATCCGCCCGGCAGCAGTCGGCGCTTCATCGCCTCGCTGGCGTGCTTGGCCATCAGGCCCATGGTCATCGTCGGGCCGACCACGAGGTTCAGCAGCGGGATGCCGTTGTTGGCCAGGCCCTCCATGAACAGCAGCATCTCGGTCATGCCCTGGCCGGCGCCACCGTAGGCCTCGGGCACCATGATGCCGAGGAAGCCGTCGCCGGTGATCTGCTTGTACAGCTCGGCCGGCGGCTCGCTCTTCTCGGCGTACTTCTTCCAGTACGCATGGTCGAAGCGCTGCGACACGCGGTCGCCGTACTCGTAGACCATACGCTGTTCCTGGCTCAGGGCGAAGTCCATGGCGTTGCCTCCTGGAAACTCAGCGATTGGCCGAAGGGAAGTTGGGAGCGCGCTTCTCCTTGACGGCGGCGACGCCCTCCTTGGCATCCTCGCCCAGGAAGCACAGCATCTCCATCGCCAGCGAGCTCTCGAAGATCGGCCGCGCCATGTTCATCCAGCCGTTGAGCGAGCGCTTGGTGAAGCGGATCGCCTGCTGGCTGCCGGCGGCGAGCTTGTCGGCGACTTCCATCGCCTTGTCCATCAGCTGGGCGCGAGGCACGCACAGGCTGACCAGGCCGATGCGCTCGGCCTCCTTGCCCGAGACGAACTCGGCCGTCATCAGGTAGTACTTGGCCTTGGCCATGCCGCACAGCAGCGGCCAGCAGATGGCCGCGTGGTCGCCGGCGGCGACGCCGAGCTTGACGTGGCCGTCGGTGATCTTGGCTTCCTCGGCCATGATGCTGATGTCGGCCATCATTGCCACCGCCAGGCCGGCGCCGACCGCCACGCCGTTGATGGCCGAGATCACCGGCTTGTCGCAGGCCATCACGTTGTAGACGATGTCCGAGGCCTCGTTCATCACCATGTTGATGGTCTCGGCGTTGCCGACCATGTTGGTGATCCAGGACAGGTCGCCGCCGGCCGAGAACGCGCGGTCGCCGGCGCCGGTGATCACCGCCACCTTGGTCTTGGGGTCGTCGTTGACGACGCCCCATACCTTGGTCAGTTCCCAGTGCAGGCGGCCGTTGGTGGCATTCATCACCTCGGGGCGGTTGATGGTGATCAGCAGTACGCCGTTGGGCTTGGCGTCGAACTTGAGGAACTGGAAGTCGGCGTAGTTCATTGAAGCATTCCTTGTGCAAGAAGCTGGAAGGGGAGGGGGCGAATTCAGACGGGATCCCACGAGAACACGACGGCCGAGCTCTCGAGCGGGAAGAAGTTGGGCCTCATCGCGGGCAGCACGCGCTCGGCGATCGTCTCGGGCGTCCAGCCCTCGGAGGTGTGCATGCCGCGCACGGGCCGCGGCTGGCTCATCAGGAAGATCTCGTTGCCGCGCACGGCGAAGATCTGAGAGGTGACCTCGGCCGCAGCGTCGCTGGCCAGGAAGGCGGCCATCGGCGCGATCTGCGCGGTGTCGAGCTTCTTGAGCTTCTCCACGCGGGCCTGCTGCTCGGGCGTGTCGGTCGGGATCGAGCCGATCATGCGGCTCCACGCGAACGGCGAGATGCAGTTGGAGCGCACGTTGTAGCGCTTCATGTCGCCGGCGATCGAGCGCGAGAGCGCGACGATCCCCAGCTTGGCCGCGCCGTAGTTGGCCTGGCCCAAGTTGCCGATCAGGCCCGAGGTGGAGGTCATGTGCACGTAGGCGCCCGAGTTCTGGGCCTTGAAGTGCGTGGCTGCCGCGCGCGAGACGTAGAAGCAGCCGTTGAGGTGCACGTCGATGACGGCCTTCCACTCTTCTTCCGACATGGCGAAGAAGAAGCGGTCGCGCAGGATGCCGGCGTTGTTGACGACGATGTCGATGCGGCCGAAGTGGTCCAGCGCGCACTGCACGATGCGGCCGGCCGAAGCCCAGGTGGACACGCTGTCGGTGGACAGCGCGGCGTGGCCGCCCATGGCCTTGATCTCGTCGACCACCTGCTGGCCCAGGCTCGCGTCCTGGCCTTCGCCGGCGACCGAGGCGCCGATGTCGTTGACGACGACCTTGGCGCCCTGGGCGGCCATCTCGAGCGCGATGTCGCGGCCGATGCCCCGGCCCGATCCGGTGACCACGGCCACCTTGTCTTTCAGCATGCTGCCTTTGTGCACGGCGATGTTTCCTTTGTGCGGATGAACGAATGGGGGACGGCGTGCGCGCGATCAGCTGGCAAGCTGAAGCACCGCGCCTGCCAGGATGTTGCGCTGGACCTCGTTGCTACCGCCGTAGATCGTGGCCGGGCGCGCGTTGTAGAAGGTGGTGAGCACATCGATCGTGCCGCCGTCGGTGGGCACGTCGCCCGGCGTGCCGCCGCTGGCGCCGGCGATCTCGACCAGCAGGTTGGCCAGCCGCGAGTACGTTTCGGTGGCGAAGATCTTGAGCATCGAGACCTCGGGGCCAAGTGCCTCGCCGCGCTTGACCTGCTCGACGAAGCGCGCGTAGAGCGTGCCCAGGTCGGCCACGTCCAGCGCCAGCTGCGTGAAGCGGTCGCTGAACACCGGATCGTCGAGCAGCCCCAGCGCCGCTGCGGCCTCTTCGACGCGCGACAGCGCGTACTGGCTCTGCTTGGGGCTGCCCAGGAAGATGCGCTCGAAGCCGAGCAGCGCCTTGGCAGTCGTCCAGCCCTTGTTCAGCTCGCCGACGATGTTGGCGCGCGGGACACGCACCTTGTCGAGGAAGACCTCGCAGAAGTCTTCAGCGCCCGCGATGTTGCGGATGGGCCGCACCGTGATGCCGGGGCTGCCCATGTCGGCGAGCAGGAAGCTGATGCCTTCCTGCTTCTTGGCCGCCTTGTCGGTGCGCACGAGCAGGAAGATGTGGGTTGCGTCCTGCGCCAGCGTGGTCCAGATCTTCTGCCCGGTGACGATGAAGTCATCGCCGTCGGCCACCGCCTCGGTGCGCAGGCTGGCGAGGTCGGAGCCGGAGTTCGGCTCCGAGTAGCCCTGGCACCAGATGTCCTGGCAGGCCAGGATGCGCGGCAGGTAGTGGGCGCGCTGCGCGTCGGTGCCGTGCTGGATGAGCAGCGGGCCGACCATCTGGATGCCCATGTCGGGGGCGCGGGTCACGCCGTGGCGCTCCTGCTCCTCGATGAACGCGATCAGCTTGTCCGGCGCCAGCCCCATCCCGCCGTGCCGCGCGGGCCAGCTCGGGGCGAGCCAGCCGTGGGCGGCGAGCTTCAGCGTCCAAGGGCGGATCTCGTCCCAGCGCAGGCGCCGCTTGGGGTAGCGCAGGTGTTCGGGGTAGTGCTGCTGGAAGAAGGCGCGCACCTCGGCACGGAAGGCCTCGGTGTCCATCGCGTTCCAGTCTCGGACCATGCTCGACGCGCTCATCGTGCCGTTCCCTCCGCGCCAGCGCTGCCGCCATCGCCATGGTCTCGTGTCAGCGCGGCGTAGCGGCGCCGCTGCTGCGCGGCGTTGCCGAGCCAGGCTGACAGCACGAGCGCGCGCTGAAGGTAGAGCCCGAGGTCGTGTTCGTCGGTGACGCCGATCGCGCCGTGCATCTGCACCGCCTCGCGTCCGATGGTCAGCGCCCCCTCCGAGCAGCGCGCCTTCACGCGCGCCGCCAGTTGCGCGCGCTCGTCGCCGGTGATGCCGCGGTCGAGCTCGGCCAGCGCGTGCTCGAGCAGCGCGCTGCTCAGCTCGCGCTGGATGAGCAGGTCGACGGCACGGTGCTGCAGGGCCTGGTAGCTGCCGATCGGCTTGCCGAACTGCTTGCGCGTGCGCAGGTAGTCCAGGGTCATGTCCAGCATCCGACGCGCGCAGGCGAGCAGTTCCACCCCGGCCATGACGAGAGTCTCGTCGCAGGCGGCGGCGAAGGCCGCACGCGCCCGCTCGCCGCTGGCCAGCAGGTGGCTGGCTGGCAGAACCACGTTGTCGAGTTCGAGGCGGGCCGCGAAGCTGCCGTCGGCCTGGCGCTGCAGTTCGCGGCCGGACCCCACGGCTTCGGCCGGCAGCCAGACCAGCGCCAGACCGTCGGACGACGACGCGGTGACGATGTAGCCGTTCGCGCCCGCTCCGGGCCGCACATGCAGCTTGCGGCCGCTCAGTCGCAGCCCGGACTCGTGGCGCGCACACACAACGGCCGGCTCTGCGGGGTGGCCATGGCGGTCGAAGCTGGCGGCCCCGGCGGCGTCCTCCTGCCAGGCCACGGCAGGCAGCAACTGCCCCGCTGCCGTCCGTTCCAGCAGTTGCGCGGCCAGGCCGCCGTCACCGCAGCGCGCCAGCAGGCGACCGGCGAACACGATGACCGGCGTCACCGGCTCGGGCGCTGCCTGCGCCGACAGCGCCGAGACCACCTCGGCCATTTCGGTCAGGCCCTGACCATAACCACCGGCCGACTCCGGCGCGAGCAACCCGGTCCAGCCCTGCTGGGCCAGCGCCGCCCAGAACCGCAGGTCGAACCCGGGGGCCTTGCCGCGCAGGGCGCGGGAACGGGAGGCGGGAGCTTCCTTGCCGACGAAGGCAGAGGCACTCGCGCGCAGCAGGGCGCGTTCTTCGAATCGATCGGCCGGTGAGGCCAGGGTGGCAGCGGTCATGAGGCGAAAGCTTGTCGATCAATACGACTTGGGCAGGCCGAGTACTTTCTCGGCGATGAAACACAGGATCAGCTGCGGGCTGATCGGCGCGACGCGCGGGATCAGCATCTCGCGCAGATAACGTTCGACCTGGTACTCCTTGGCGTAGCCGAAGCCGCCCAGCGTGGCCATGGCGCGCTGGCAGGCGGCGAAGCCGGCTTCCGCGGCCATGTACTTGGCGGCATTGGCATCGGCGCCGCAGTCGAGCTTCTGGTCGTACTTCCAGGCCCCGCGCATCGCCATCAGCCACGCCGCTTCCAGCTCCATCCAGCTCTGCGCCAGCGGATGCTGGATGGCCTGGTTCTGGCCGATCGGGCGGTCGAAGACGATGCGCTCGCGCGCGTAGCGGGTGGCGCGTTCGAGCGCGGCCTGCCCGAGCCCGACCGCCTCGCCGGCGATCAGGATGCGCTCCGGATTCATGCCGTGCAGGATGTACTCGAAGCCCCGGCCTTCTTCGCCGATGCGGTCTTCCACCGGCACTTTCAGGCCGTCGATGAAGAGCTGGTTGGAGTCCACCGCGTGGCGGCCCATCTTCTCGATCTCGCGCACCTCGACGAACCGGCGGTCGAGGTCGGTATAGAACAGGCTCAGCCCCAGCGTGGGCTTGGCGCACTGTTCCACTGGCGTCGTGCGCGCCAGGATCAGCATCTTGTTGGCGACCTGCGCGGTGGAAATCCACACCTTCTGGCCGCTCAGCACGTAGTGCTCGCCGCTGCGCTCGGCGCGCGTCTTGAGCTTGGTGGTGTTGAGGCCGGTGTTCGGCTCGGTCACCGCGAAGCAGGCCTTGTGCTGGCCGGCGATCAGCGGCGGCAGCATGCGGCGCTTCTGCTCGTCGGTGCCGAACACCACGACCGGCTGCAAGCCGAAGATGTTCATGTGCACCGACGAACAGCCCGACAGGCCCGCGCCCGAACGCGCGATGGCGGCCATCATCACGGTGGCCTCGGAAATGCCCATGCCGCTGCCGCCGTACTCGGCCGGCATGCAGATGCCCAGCCAGCCACCGGCGGCGAGCGCGTCGTACAGCTCGAATGGGAAGCCGCCGTTGCGGTCGTGCGCGAGCCAGTAATCGTCGCCGAAACGATCGCAGATCTTGCCGATCGCTTCGCGGATCGCCTCGTGCTCGCGGTTGTCGGTAAAGTCCATCGTCGGGGCGCTCCAAACTCAAAACGTCATGGCCAGGCGCGTGCCCTGGTCGATGGCGCGCAGCGCGTCGAGTTCGGCCGCGAGCTCGGCGCCGCCGATCACCGCCGGCTCGACGCCGAGCTCGCGCAGCTCGTCAGCCAATCCGGCCTCGGGCTCCTGGCCGGCGCACACGACCACCGTGTCAACCTCCAGCAGCCGCGGCTCGCCGTTGATGCGCAGGTGCAGCCCGGCATCGTCGATGCGCTCGTAGGTGCATCCGCTCAGCGCCTTCAGCCCGCGCTGCTCCAGGCGCGCGCGCAGCGCCCAGCCGGTGGTGAGGCCCAGCGTGGCACCGGGCTTGTTGGGCTTGCGCTGCAGCAGCGTCACCGAGCGCCAGGGGGCGGGGCGATGCGGCTCGCGCAACCCGCCCGGGTTCTGCTCGGCGAGGTCGACGCCCCAGTCGGCGAAGAACTGGTTCGCAGCGCCGTCGCCACCCGGCTGCTCAGGGGCCTGCCCCGGGTCCTGCGGATCGGCCGCGGGATCACACTCGGCGTGCAGCAGGTATTCGGCGACGTCGAAGCCGATGCCGCCTGCGCCGATGACGGCCACCCGTCGGCCCGCAGTGCGGCGCCCCGACAGCAGCTCGGCGTAGCCGACGACCTTGGGGTGGTCGATGCCGGCGATGTCGGGCCAGCGCGCACGCACGCCAGTGGCGACCACAACGCGGTCGAAGCCGCCGGCGGCTATCTCGGCGGCGGTCGGGCGCACGCCCAGCCGCAGCTGCACGTCCTGCTCGGCCACGCGCGTGTCGAAGTAGCGCAGCAGCTCATGGAATTCTTCCTTGCCGAGAACGGCGCGCGCCAGGTTGAGCTGGCCGCCAATGGCCGCTCCGGCCTCGAACAGGGTGACGGCGTGGCCTCGTTCGGCGGCCGTGACTGCGCAGGCCAGGCCGGCCGCGCCGGCGCCCACCACCGCCACCCGGCGCTTCGCCTTCGGCGCGGGCATGGCGGCGAACTCCAGCTCGCGCCCGGCGCGCGGGTTCACCAGGCACGACGTGGGCTTGCCGGTGAAGATGAAGTCCAGGCAGGCCTGGTTGCAGGCGATGCAGGTGTTGATGGCCTGCGGCCGGCCGGCCGCGGCCTTGCGCACGAAATCGGCGTCGGCGAGGAAGGGGCGCGCCATCGACACCATGTCGGCGTCGCCCGACGCGATGATGTCCTCGGCCACCTCCGGCGTGTTGATGCGGTTGGACAGGATCAGCGGAATCTTCAGCGCGCGCTTGATGCGCGCTCCGACGGTGCGGAAGGCCGCGCGGGGCACGAGGTAGGCGATGGTCGGCACCTTGGCTTCATGCCAGCCGAAGCCGGTGTTGATGAGGTCGGCGCCGGCGGCTTCGATGGCGCGGGCGAGCGCGATCACCTCGTCGGCCGGCGCGCCGCCGTCCACCAGGTCGAGCGCCGACAGGCGGTACATGATCAGCGCCTGCGGCCCCAGGCGCTCGCGCGTGCGCCGCACGATCTCCACCGGCAGGCGGTGGCGGTTCTCGACGCTGCCGCCGAACTCGTCGCTGCGGTCGTTGCAGCGCGTGGTGCTGAACTGGCTGATGAGGTAGCCCTCGGAGCCCATCACCTCCACGCCGTCGAAGCCGGCGTGCACGGCCAACTCGGCACAGCGAACGTAGTCATCGATGGTGCGCCAGACCTCCTCCGTGGCCAGCGTGCGCGGCACGCGTCGGTTGATGGGCGAGGGGATGCCCGAGGCGCCGACAAGGTTGCCGATCTTGCCGTAGCGGCCGGTATGCAGGACCTGCAGCACGATTTTGCCGCCCTCGGCATGCACCGCGTCGGGGATCGGGCGCAAGGCGTCGGCCTGCTCGGGCGTGGCCAGCATCGGTCCGTGTTCATCCAGCCGGGCCTCGGAGTTCATGGCGTAGCCGCCGGTGGCGATCAGGCCGGCACCGCCGCGCGCGCGCTCGGCGTAGAAGGCGGCCAGGCGCGCCGTGCTGCCATCCAGGTGCTCCAGGCCGGTGTGCATGGAGCCCATCAGCGTGCGGTTGCGCAGGGTGTGGCGCCCGGCCTGCAGAGGGGCGAGCAGATGGGGGAACGCGGGTGTCGACGGGCGCATCGCAATCCAGTTGAGCTGTGAGGCAACTAACGAATGTTCGATAGGTATGCTATCCTAGCGCTTTGCGACGGGTATCGTCGCTGCAATGCGCTACGGGTTTGCCCGCAGCGTCGAACAGGCAGCGCCGAGCCGCGCTGCGCCGCCTCCCTCCACCGCTTGCCGCCCACCCGCATGTCCAGCGCTTCGAACCCTTCCCCCGACCTCTACCTTGCGCCCGGGCGCTGCGTCGACAGCGATCACCCCGCGGTCCAGGCCTTCGCGCGCGAACACGTGAGCAGCTCGATGCCCGCGCGCGAAATCGCCGTGCGCCTGTACTACGCGGTGCGCGACGGCTTTCGCTACGACCCGTATTTCTTCGACATGTCGGAACAGGGGCTCAAGGCCAGCCACGTCATCGCCAACGGCCGCGGCTTCTGCGTGCCGAAGGCGGCGCTGCTCGCGGCATCGGCGCGTGCGATGGGCGTTCCGGCGCGCCTGGGCTTCGCCGACGTGCGCAACCACCTGACGAGCCCGCGGCTGCTGGCGATGATGAAGACCGATGTCTTCGCGTTCCACGGCTTCGCCGAACTGCTGATCAACGGCCAATGGGTCAAGGCGACGCCGGCCTTCAATCTGGCCTTGTGCGAGAAGGCCGGCGTCAAGCCGCTGGAGTTCGACGGCACGGCCGATTCGATCTTCCACGAGTTCGACACGCAGGGTCGCCGCCACATGGAATACATCCGCGAGCGCGGCAGTTTTGCCGACATTCCCCGGCGCGAGATGCTCGCCGTCTTCGCGCAGACCTACCCCGCCTTCGAAAGCTGGATGAGCAATGCCGGCGGCGGCGACTTCGAGCAGGAGGTGAGCCCTGGCGCCGCCAACTGAAGGGCCTGCGGCGCGGGCGCAGCGCGTCGAGTTTGCGGGCTTCGACGGCGGCGCCTGGGTGGCCGATGTCGCCGGGCCGCAGCAGGCGCCGACCGTGCTGCTGATGCACGGCGGGGGCCAGACCCGCCATGCCTGGCAGGGCACGGCGCTGGCGCTGACGCGGGCCGGCTGGCGCGCGGTGGCGCTGGACCTGCCGGGCCATGGCGAATCGGCGTGGTCGCCTCAGGGCGACTACCACGTCGACAAGCTGGCGGCCGATGTGGCGCGGCTGTGCGGTGAACTCGGTTCGCCGCTGGCCATCGTCGGCGCGTCGCTCGGCGGCATGATCGGCATGGCGCTGGTCGGCCGCGCCGATGCACCGGCCGTTGCCGCGCTGGCGCTGGTGGACGTGGGCCCCTGGCTCGAATCGGCGGGGGTCGATCGCATCGTCGGCTTCATGCGCGCCCACCCCGACGGGTTCGCCTCGCTCGAAGAGGCGGCGCAACACATCGCGGCCTACCGAGGCCGGCCGGTGCAGGCGCATCCGCGCGGGCTGGGCAAGAACCTGCGACGCAACGCCGCCGGGCGCTGGGTGTGGCATTGGGATCCGCGGCTCATGAACGACGAGAACCACAGCCACCGCAACGACCCGGACTACCTCGCGCGCTCGCTCGCGCGCTACCGCGGGCAGGTGGCGCTGGTGCGGGGCGGCCGCAGCGACGTCATCAGCGCCGCCGGGGCGGCGCGCTTTTGCGCCGAGTTCCCGCGCGCGCGCTTCTATGAGCTGGCCCAGGCCGGCCACATGGTGGCCGGCGACGCCAACGACGTGTTCACGGCGAGCCTGATCGACTTCCTCGACACCGCCATGCCCGCCGCCCGCGCGGGCGCTACGGCAGCGTCTGCAACGCCCAAGGAGAGCACCGCGTGAGCCTTCGCTCCTTCACCCTGTTCGATCGGATCGAGCGCAACGCCCGCCTGCACGGGCGGCGCACGGCCTACAGCGCCGACGGTGTCCGCGTGACGCACGCCGAGTACGCCCAGCGTGTGCAACGGCTGTCCTGCGGCTTGGCCGCCGCCGGGGTGTCCGCAGGCGACCGCATCGCCATCGTCGCCCACAACGGAGCGCTCTACCTGGACCTGTTCGGCGCCGCTGCGCGCCTGGGCGCCATCGTCGTGCCGGTGAACTGGCGCCTGGCGGCCGACGAGGTGGCCCATGTGCTGGCCGACACCGCGCCCCGGGTGGTGATCGCGGCGCCCGACCTCCTGGCGTCGTTGGCGAACGCCGATCTCTCCGCCATGCGCACGTTTTCCGCCGGGGTCGACGCGGCCGGCTGGCCGGCAGCGGCCACGCTGTACCGGGATGGCGCTGCGCCACCGCCGGCCGTCATCGACGACACCGCCGGGCTGCTCATCGTCCACACCGCAGCCGTCGGCGGCAAGGCGCGTGGTGCCCTGCTGTCGCACCGCGGCCTGCTCGAGGGCGCGGCACGCGCCGCGCAGGGCTGGGGGCTGACGCCGCAGGACGTGCATGTGGGCGTGCTGCCGCTGTTCCACATCGCCGGGATCGCGATGTGGATGGCACTGCAGGCGGCCGGCGGCTCCACGATCGTGCTGCCGCGCTTCGACCCGACGGCGGTGGTGGAGGCGATCGAGCGCGAAGGCGGCAGCGTGATGGGATCGTTCCCGCCCATGCTGGCCGGCGTGCTGGACGCGGCGGCGGCGGCCGGGTCGGCGCTGAAGGCGCTGCGCGTGGTCAGCGGACTGGAGTCGCCCGAGACGCTGGCGCGATTTGCCGCCGCTTGCCCGCACGCCGAGTTCTGGGTCGGCTACGGGCAGACCGAGACCTCGGGCTCGATCTCCACGGCGCGGCTGTCCGAACGCCCGGGCAGCGCCGGGCTTCCAGCGGACGGCCACGTCGTGGCCATCGTCGACGACGAAGACCATTCCTTGCCCACTGGCGCCACCGGCGAGATCGTCGTGCGCGGCCCGATGGTGTTCCTGGGCTACTGGCAGCGCGATCCAGACAACGCGTTCACCTTGCGCAACGGCTGGCACCACACCGGCGACATGGGGCGCCTGGATGCCGACGGCTACCTCTGGTACACGGGGCGCTCGCCGGCCAAGGAACTGATCAAGCCGGGCGGCGAGAACGTCTACCCGGCCGAAGTGGAACGCACCCTCGCCGAGCACCCGGCGGTGGCCGCCGCGGTGGTGTTCGGCGTGCCCGACGCGCAGTGGGGCGAGGCGGTGAAGGCCGTCTGCGAGGCCAGGCCGGGCACGAGCGTCGCGAGCGAGGCGCTGATCGAGTTCGTCGGCCAGCGCATCGCGCGCTACAAGAAGCCCAAGCACGTGGTCTTCGTCGAGCGGCTGCCGCGCACCGCCGCCGGCGCGGTCGACCGGGCAGCCGTGAAGGCCGCGCACGGCGGCTGAGCGACGCTGCCGGCGCTCGGCTACCCGCCCCGCTCAGCCCGGCGTGCTCAGCCCGCCGTTGACGCTGAGCGTCTGCCCGGTGATCGCGTCCGACTCGGGCCCGGCAAAGAAGGCCGCCGCCTGCGCGATGTCGGCGCAGTGCACCGGGAACAGCATGCGCTTCTTCAACTGCTGCAGCATGCCGCGCTCGTGGCTCGCCAGCTCCGGCGAGGCGCCGCCCCAGCGCGGCTCGGCGTCGGCGATGTAGCTCATCGCCACCGCGTTGATGCGGATGCCGTCGCGGCCAAGTTCGCGCGCCAGCACGCGGCACATCTGCATCATGCCGCCGGTGGCGCCACCGATGAACGACTCGCCCACCGTGGCCACGCGGCCGGCGTCGGTGCCGATGGCGACGATCTTGCCGTGCTGGTTGGCGCGCATGGCCGCCGCGGCCGCCTGGATGACGTGTGCGCGCGCCAGCCAGTGCGAGCGGATGTAGGTGTCGAAGTCCTCGCCGCTCATGTCCATGAACAGCTTGAAGGCCAGCGAATCACTGCTGGCGCCGGCGCCGCTGGCGGCCAGCACGTCCAGCCGGCCGTGGCGCTGCACGATGCCACCGACCAGCGCCTGCACGGCGGCGCGATCGGTCAGGTCGGCAGCAGCGAACTCGGCGCGCCCGCCGGTGGCGGCGATCTCGTTGGCCACCGCCTGACCGGCGGCAGCGTTGCGCCCGCTGACCACCACGTGGGCGCCGCGCCGCGCCAGCTCGAGCGCGATGGCGCGGCCGATGTAGGCGGTGGCGCCGGTGACCAGTGCGATGGCGGCGGAGAGCGGGGGCGATGGCCGGGGCGATTGCCGGGACGGTGTGGACGTCATACACTTCAACCTAACATTTGTTTGACAGACGGCCATTGTGAAGGAGAGCCACGGTCATGGGCAAACGTGAGGCGGTGATCGTCGGCGTGGCCGACCTGCCGTTGAAGGACGGCAAGGTGATGGCGCCGATGTCGGTGCTGCAGGCGCAGGCGCTGTGCGCACGCGACGCGCTGGCCGACGCGGGCATCGCCATGCGCGAGGTGGACGGTCTGCTCACCGCCGGCATGTGGGGCGTGCCGGGCCCGGGCCAGCTGGCCACGGTGACGCTGTCGGAGTACCTCGGCCTCGCGCCGCGCTTCGTCGATGGCACCAACATCGGCGGCTCGGCCTTCGAGGCGCATGTGGCGCACGCTGCCACGGCCCTCGAGGCTGGGCGCTGCGAGGTGGCGCTGATCACCTACGGTAGCCTGCAGCGCAGCGAGGCCAGCCGCAACCTCGCGGGGCGGCCCTCGGTGCTGACGATGCAGTACGAGACGCCCTGGGGCATGCCCACACCGGTGGGTGGCTATGCACTGGCGGCCATGCGGCACATGCATGAGCACGGCACCACGTCCCAGCAACTGGCCGAGATCGCCGTCGCCACACGCAGGTGGGCAGCGCTGAACCCGGCGGCGACGATGCGCGGGCCGCTGTCGATCGACGACGTGCTGGCCAGTCCGATGATCTCGGACCCGCTGCACCTGCTCGACGCCTGCCTGGTCACCGACGGCGCCGGCGCCGTCGTGATGACCACCGCCGAGCACGCGCGCGCCATCGGTCACCGCAAGCCGGTGCACGTGCGCGGCTATGGCGAGGCGCACACGCACTGGACGATTGCCGCGATGCCCGACCTCGCGCGCCTGGCGGCCGCCGAGATCGCCGGCCGCGAGGCCTTCGCGATGGCTGGCGTACGGCCCGACGGCATCGACGTGGTCGAGGTCTACGACTCCTTCACCATCACCGTGCTGCTCACGCTCGAGGCGCTAGGCTTCTGCAAGCGGGGCGAAGGCGGAGCCTTCGTGGCCAACCAGCGCACGGCGCCGGGCGGCGCGTTTCCGATGAACACCAACGGCGGAGGACTGTCGTATGCGCACCCGGGCATGTACGGCATCTTCCTGCTGATCGAGGCCGTTCGGCAACTGCGCGGCGAGTGCGGCCCGCGGCAGGTGCAGGACGCTGCCACCGCGCTGGTGCACGGCACCGGCGGCACGCTCTCCAGCGGCGCCACCTGCATTCTTTCGACGCACTGACATCGGACCACCTGCCATGTACGAGAAGCCCCTGCCCGTCGTCGACCCCGAGAGCGCGCCCTACTGGGCCGCGCTGAAGGAGCGCCGCCTGATCCTCAAGCGCTGCCGCGACTGCGGACGGCACCACTTCTACCCGCGCGCACTGTGTCCGCACTGCCACAGCGACGCGCTGGAGTGGTCCGACGCCCGTGGCACCGGCAGCATCTACAGCTACACGGTGGCGCGACGCCCGGCCGGCCCGGCCTTTAAGGCCGACGCGCCCTATGTGGTGGCGGTGGTCGAGCTCGACGAAGGCGCGCGCATGATGACCAACATCGTCACCGAGGACGTCGATTCGGTGCGCATCGGCCAGCGCGTGGCGGTGGCCTTCGAGGCGGTCACCGACGAGATCACGCTGCCCAAGTTCAAGGCGGCCTGAACGAGCTTACGGTCATGGACTTCGAAGTCGACGCCGACACCCGGGCCATCGGCGAGGCCGTGCTGCGCTTCGTCGAGCGCGAAGTGCTGCCACTGGAGGACGAGCACCGCACGGTGCTCGCCAACGAACGCACGCTGTTTCAGCCCGATGGCCGCTTCGTGCCCGAGCTGCTGGCGTTGCGACGTCGCATCCGCATGCGCTCGGCGGAACTGGGCTACTACAACCTGTTCGGTGCCGAGGCGCTGGGCGGTGCGGGGTTGGGGGCGCAGGCGATGGCGCACATCCAGGAGGTGCTGAACCACCGCTTCGGACCCGGCCGGCCGCTGATCCAGACCGTGGTGCTGCCATCGCCCTTCACCAATGGCCTGTCGCCGGTGCTGCGGCAGCTGACGCCGGCCGCCTTCGCGCGCTATCGCGAGGGCATCGCCAGCGGCGACAAGACGCTGTGCTTCGGCCTGAGCGAACCCGATGCCGGCTCCGACGTGTTCGCAATGAAGACGCGCGCCGTGCGCGACGGCGACCACTGGGTGCTGAGCGGCACCAAGCAGTGGATCACCAACTCGCCTTACGCCGACCACGCGATGATCTTCGCGCTGACCGACCCCGAGGCTGCGGCCCGCCACCAAGGTGGCGTGACCGGGTTTTTCATCGACACGAAGACGCCTGGCTTCTCGGTGCCGCGCCTGATCAACACCATGGGCCATCTGGGCGGTGACACCGGCGTCGTGGTGCTCGACGGCGTGCGGGTGCCCGACGACCACCGGCTGGGCGCCGTGGGCCGCGGCCTGGCGGTGGCGATGGACGGCGTGAACGCCGGCCGTATCGGCATGGCAGCCACCTGCCTGGGGCTGGCGCGCTGGGCGCTGGACCAGGCGCTCGCGTACGCCAAGGTGCGCAAGACGCAGGGCGTTCCCATCGCCGAGCATCAGGCGATCCAGTTCATGCTGGCCGACAGCGCGATGGACATCTACGCCGCCAAGTCGATGATCCAGAACTGCGCCTGGCGCATCGACCGAGGCGAAGCGGCCACCGCGCAGGTGAGCATGGTCAAGGCCTTCGCCACCGAGATGCTCGGTCGCGTGATGGATCGCAGCATCCAGGTGCATGGCGCGATGGGCTTGACCAACGAGCTGCGCATCGAGGAGGGCTGGCGCTTCGCGCGTGTGATGCGCATCCCCGACGGCACGGCCGAGATCCAGCGGCGCACCATCGCGCGCCAGCTGCTGGGCGGGCGGGCAACGGATCTGTAGAACGCCGATACTGAGCTCTGGAGGCGAAGCGACGATGGGGAAATCCGCGATGGAGATCAGGCGCCTGGCCGGAGCCATCGGCGCCGAGGTGACCGGGCTCGATCTGCGCCGGCCCCTTGCAGCGGCGCAGACGGTCGAGCTGCGGCGCGTGTGGCTCGAGCACGGCGTGATCGTGCTGCCCGGCCAGATGCTGAGCAGCGACGAGTTCATGGCCTTCGCCGCCACCATCGGCACGCCGGTGGAGTATCCCTTCGTCAAGGGCCTCGACGGTTGGCCAACCATCATCGAAGTGAAGAAGCTCGAGCACGAGCGTGTCAACTTCGGCGGCGTCTGGCACAGCGACACCGCCTACCTGGAACAGCCGCCGATGGCCACGCTGTTGCTCGCGCGCGAGGTGCCGCCACACGGTGGCGACACCCTCTTCGCCAGCCAGACGGCGGCCTACGAAGCTCTGTCCGAGGGCATGCAACGGCTGCTGGCCGGTCTGCGCTGCGTCAACAGCTCGGCCAAGGCCGACACCTCGCGCACGCGCGAGGACCGTATTGCCGAAGCCGGCCGCAGCGAACGCCGCGTCTACGACGCCGAACATCCGGCGGTGCGGCTGCACCCCGAGACGGGACGCCGCGCGCTGTACATGAACGTGGCGCACACTGTGCAGTTCGCTGGCCTGACCGAGGAGGAAAGCGCGCCGCTGCTGCGCTTCCTGCACGAGCACCAGCGCAAGGAGGAGTTCACCTGCCGCGTGCGCTGGGCGCCCGGCACGCTGGCCCTATGGGACAACCGCAGCACGCAGCATTACCCGATCAACGACTACCACGGGTTCCGCCGCGTGATGCACCGCATCACGCTGGCGGGTGACGTGCCGCGCGCCGTCTGACGGACCGCAGGTCCGCGAGGCATCAGCGCTCGATGGCGATGCCCGCCGCGCTAGCGACGCGGGCCAGCGCCGCCAGCACTTCGGCGCGAGCCCGGTGCTGCGGATCGTGGCCGACCGCAGGGATTGCCGTCAACTCCAGCGGCATGCGGCCGTGGTCCACCAGCAGCCGCGCGCTCGCACGCCAGCCGTAGTCGTCATCCTGACCGAACAGCGCGGCCACCGGGCAGCGCACTTCGGCCACCTGTTTTGCCATGGACCACGCGATCGCGGCTTCGTCGGCCCAGGGCTCGTACCAGGCCCAGAACATCGCATCGGTCTTGTCGCCATGGTGGCGAACGAGTTTCTCCCGCAGGCCGCCGTGCTCGAAGGCTTGGCGCGCCGAGGCCATGGCCCGCACCATCGGCAGGTCCAGCGCCACGGTGGGCGAGCAGGCGCAAACGCCGCGCACCGCGTCAGGGTGGGCGGCGGCGGCGAGCAGGCCCATGGCGCCGCCATCGCTGTGGCCGAAGACCACGCTGTGCCGAATGCCGAAGTGGCGCAGCACCTCGGCAAACACAGGCCCCGACTCCTCGAAGCGATAGGAGCGTTCGCGCCGACCGACGTAGGCCTCCGAGCCGCCGTAGCCCCAGCGGTCGTAGGACAGCACGGCCAGACCGCTCGTCCGGGCAATGGCCTCGGGCAGGTCCTTCCAGGTGCTCGTGCAGTCCAGGCCCCCGTGCATCATGACGATCACCGGCGCTTCACTGTCGATCCGGCCCCAGGCGGTCGCCGCCAGGCTGCGACCGCCGGCAACCAGGAGGTGCTGCTCCATGCGCGGCCCCTCGCTCAACACCGTTCTCCTGCCGCCAGCGCTGCCGATGCGGCATCGCGGATGACACGCAGCTCCGCAAGCATCGAACCAACCGCGTCGCGGCGGTGCTGCAACGAATCGACGAAGGCTTGCAGCCCGGTTCCGGGATCGGTGGGTGGGCCGGACGTCGGCTGACCCAACCCATGCAGTCCGATGCGGCACTCCTGCAAAGAGAACCCCAGGGCCTGGAAGCGTTGCAGCAGTTCCAGCGTCCGAAGCTCGGCCGCGCCATACACACGCGCACCGCCCATTCGCTGCGGCAGCACCAACCCCAGCGATTCGTAGTGCCGGATGGCGCGCAGCGTGATGCCGACGCGCCTGCAGGCCTCGGAGATGCCCAGCGGCGCGGATGCCTGCGCCTGCCCAGCCCGCTCGGCTCGATGTTTCGGCACGGCCACTCAGTACGACTTGGGCAGGCCGAGCACGTGCTCGCCGATGTAGTTCATCAGCATCTCGTTGTTGATGGGCGCGATCTCGAGCAGGCGCGTCATCGGCCACAGCGTCACCACGTCGTAGTCGCGGTCGAAGCCGTAGCCCCCGTGCACCTGCAGCGTGGCCTCGATGGCCGCCACCGCGGCGCGCGAGGCCAGCAGCTTGGCCATGTTGGCCTGCGCGCCGGCGTCCTCGCCGTTGTCGAAGCGGTCGGCGGCGTCGTAGGTCATCAGCCGCGCGGCTTCGAGTTCGGCCTTGGCCAGGGCCATGCGGTGCTGCAGCGACTGGTAGCTGCCGATGGGCTTGCCGAAGGGCTTGCGGTCCTTCGAGTACGCCACCGCCTTGCTGAGCGCGTAGTCCCCCAGGCCAAGCGCCGCGCCGGCGGCCAGCAGCCGCTCCGAGTTCAGGCCCTCGAACATCAGCTTGGCTCCCTTGCCGGGCTCGCCGATCACCGCGTCGGCGGGCAGCTGCACGTTGTCGAAGAACACCATGTACTGGCGCTCGGCGGTCTCGACCTGGATGTTGAGCTGCTGCAGCTTGATGCCCGGCGTCTTCATGTCCAGCACGAACAGCGACATGCCGTCGGTGCGGTGCGCCACCTCGCCGACCTTGGAGGTGCGCGCCACCACCTGCATGTAGTCGGCATCGCGCGCGCCGGAGATGAAGACCTTCTGGCCGTTGAGCGTCCAGCCGCCGTCGGCGTTGCGGGTGGCCAGCGTGGACATGGCGAAGCTGTTGGTGCCGGCGTTGGGCTCGGTGATGGCGAAGCACATCTTCTTCTCGCCGGTGCAGGTGGGCGTCACGTACCGGGCGATCTGCTCCTGGGTGCCGTGGCGCACGATCGGCACCCGCGCCAGGCCGGTGACGACGAGGAACAGCGTCGGCACGCCGGCCAGCGCCAGCGCCTCATTGAGCGCGGTGATTTCGAGCACGCCGCCGCCGGAGCCGCCGTGCTCCTCCGGGATCGACAGCCCGAGAAGACCGAACTTGCCCAGCTCGCGCCACAGCTCGTCGGGGAAGCGGTCTTCCTTGATGCACTGCAGGATGTAGCTGCGAGGGTATTGCTTGGTGACGCCGCGCGCGGCCTCCTGAATGTCGCGGATGCGCGACTGGATGATCGAGGAGGCGGTGGTGCGGCCGGTCGGCGTGGTCGGGGCGTTCATGGATCACTCCTTGGGGTTTCGGGGCAGGGCGGGTGGGGTCAGAGAGCAAGTTCGGCGGGGATCTCCACCGGATGGTCGAGCAGCATCTGCGCATAGGCCTTGCCCTGCGGATCCATGCGCACCGAGGCGATGCCGCCGCCGCCCAGTGCTTCCTGCAGCGTGAAGTTGAGCGCATGCGTGCCCGGCAGATCGTAGCGGCGCACCTCGCCGTGCACGAGGTGCGCGAACCAGCGCGCCACTGCCTGCTCGGTGATGGCGGCACGGATGAAGGGCAGGTATTCGGGCTTGCGGGCGATGATGCCGATGTTGGCGGCGTCGCCCTTGTCGCCGCTGCGGCCCCAGGCCAGCTGCACCAGCGGCACGCTGCGTGCGCCGCGGGCGAAGGCATCGGCGGCGGGCAGCGGGCCATCCACCGCCCGCAGCGCCGCGGCGTCGAAGGGCACCCCGGCCAGCGCGGGCGCGGCGACCTTCTGCGCACCCATGTCGATGCTCACCGCGAGCTTCGCTTTCGGCACGAGGCAGGAGAAGAGCCGCACCACGGGCTGCACCTTCGGCCGCCCGCCGGTGAAGCCGGTGATCGCCGGCGCGGACATCAGCGCCATCGGCGCGACCTCGCGCGAGAACAGCTCGAGCGCGTCTTTCAACGGGTGGCGCACGCCCACCTTGAGCATCACCTCGCGCGCGGACACTCGGCCATGAGGGCCGTAGGTATCCTCGGCGCCGATGGCTTCGACGCAGGCCTCGGTGAAGTCGGGCCAGCCACGCTCGGCGAACTTGCGCCGCATGCGCGCCAGCATCGAAGCGCCGACACGGCGCGCCTTGGCGCCGGCGTCGATGCCGCCGATCATGAAAAGGCTCATCGCGCGGAAGCCGTCGGCACAGGTGACGCTCACCTTCGCCTGGTCGGTGGGCGGCAGCCCGCGCGCGCCGCGCACTTCCACGCGGTCGGGCCCCACCTGCGTGAGCGTGACGTCGGTGAAGTCGCACACCACGTCGGGCAGGATGTAGGCGCGCGGGTCGCCGATCTCGTAGAGCATCTGCTCGCCCACGGTGGAGGGGCACACCAGCCCGCCGGTGCCCGGCGGCTTGGTGATGACGAAGCCGCCTTCGGCGCTGCACTCGGCGATCGGGAAGCCCATGTCGTCCCAGCCGGGCACGCTGGCCCAATCGGTGTAGTTGCCGCCGGTGGCCTGCGTGCCGCATTCGATCAGGTGGCCGGCGAGGCTGCCTTGCGCCAGCTTGTCCAGGTCGTCGGCGGTCCAACCGAAGCGCGCGATCAGCGGAGCCAGCGTCACCGCGCTGTCCACGCAGCGTCCGGTGACCACGATGTCGGCGCCCGCGGACAGCGCTGCGGCGATGGGGAAGGCGCCCAGGTAGGCGTTGGCGCTCATGACCTTGGCGGGGAAAGTTGCGCCGGAGAACATCTCCTTCGTGCCGGCCGCGCGCAGCGCCTCGACTTGCGGCATCAGGTCGTCGCCGAGGACGGCGGCGATCTTCAGGTCCACGCCCTCGGCCGCGGCCGCAGCGACGAGCGCATCGCGGCAGGCCGACGGGTTCACCCCGCCGGCATTGGCCACCACCTGGATGCCGCGCGCCTTCAACTGCTTCATCAGGGGCTTCATGGTGGCGACGAAGTCCGGCGCGTAGCCCTGCGCCGGATCTTTCGCACGGGCGCGGATCAGCAGAGACATCGTGATCTCGGCCAGGTAGTCGAAGACCAGCACGTCAATGTCGCCGTGCTCGACCAGTTGTGCAGCGGAAAACTCGGTGTCGCCCCAGAAGCCGGAGGCGCAGCCGATGCGCAGGGTGTCCTTGCTCATGCCGATAGGTCCTTTCGCGAGCGGTTGTTGGAGGGCGTGCGCAGCCGTTTCAGCGGCCGGCGCCGTCCGGTTGCGGCCACATGACGCGCCAGATGCCCTTGGCGGTGGCGCAGACGCGACCCTGGCCGTCGCGCAGCTCGCCTTCGGCAAAGGCCACGCTGCGCCCCGAGCGCACCACCCGGCCATGGGCTTCGAAGCGCGGGCCGGTGGCGGCATCGACGTAGGTGATGTCGAGGTTGATGGTCGACTGGCGCAGTTCGTGTGGCGCGATGCTGCGCATCTCGGGCCGTGCCAGGTTGGCCGAGGCGATGGCGCAGCCGAGCGCGGCGTCGAACATGTAGGCGATGACGCCGCCGTTGATCACGTCGGCCGAGCCGCCGCCGCCGCGCTGCATCACGGTGGGCTTGCGCAGGTGCACGACGGCACGCCCCACGCCGGCGAGTTCCAGCTCCAGGCCCTGCGCGCTGAGGAAGGTGTTGCTGCCCCAGCGCTGCCAGAAGGCGTCGACGACGGCGGGGGGAAGGGGGGGCTGATCGGTCAAGGTCGGGTTCCTGTTGCAGAGAGTGACTTGGACGTCAAGGGCGCGCGAGTCCGAGCGCCTCGATGCGCTCGACATGCGCGATCAGCGAGCGCTTGGCCACCGGCCAGAGCTGCCTGGGCGTGTCGGCATAGGCGATCGGAACCCAGTCTTCCGGGTCACCGTCGGGACGCTGGCGCATCGCGGCGAGCACCTTCGCCTCGCGCGCCAGCCGGTGCGCCTTCAGCCACGCGATGGCCTGCGGCGCCGAGCCGACGACGTGGCCGTGCGCCGGCAGGATGAAGCGGATGTCGTGCTGCGCGCATTCGCGCAGCAGCCGGTCGAGCGAGTCGATGTAGGCGGCCATGTTGCCGTCGGGCGGGTCGATCACCGTCGTGCTGCCGTTGAGCACGTGGTCGCCGGAGAACAGCAGCCCATCCTCCTCGAGCACCAGGCACACGTGGTTGGCGGCATGGCCGGGCGTGTGCGCCGCGCGCAGCGTGACGCGTTGCTCCGGGGCGTCGAGCACGACGCGTTCACCATCGGCGAGCACGCGGTCGGGCGTGAATTCGGAATGCGCACGCGCCGTGGCCTCCGACGGCAGGCCGAGGATCGGCGGGCGGTGCCCGGTAGCGGCTTCGCACGCCTGCGCCAGCGGCCGCGCGGCGGGCGAATGGTCGGGGTGCGAGTGCGTGCAGACGATGGTCTGCACCTTGCCGCCGGTGAATTCGAGCAGGCGTGTGACGTGGGCGTCGTCCGGGGGCCCGGGGTCGATGACAATGAAGCCTGCCGCCGCGCTGCCCAGGATGTACGCATTCGTCCCCGGCCCCGTCATCACGCCCGGGTTGGGCGCGGTGAAGCGCCACAGGTGCCGCAGCAGCTGCACCGGACGTTCGCTCTGCCAGTCGAGTACATGCAGCAGTTGCCCGTCGGGGCAGACGAGTTCGAGCTCGCCGAACGGCAGGTCGCTCTCCATGTAGCGCTGCGGCTTGCCGCCGACGAGCGCACCGCGCGGGCACGACTCCCAGTGCGGCCGGTTGCTGGCGCAGGCGGCCAGCGCGGCGTCGACGCTGGCAAAGCCCGCCAGCCAGCGCAGCGTGCGCAGGGTCGGGAAGATCATCGGCAGCGTGCCCGCCTCGTGGTGCGCCAGCGCGTCAGTGGCGCGCAGCCACACCGGCTCGAACTGCTCGCTGTCGTCGGCCACCGGCGTCTGGGCTTCGGGCATGCGGCCGATCAGGAACAGCGTGTCGAAGCGGCGCGGCTGCACGTCGCGGTCGGTGGTCCAGCGCACGGCGACGCGCAGCGCGTCGGCGGCCAGGCGCAGGCCGCGTGTGCGCAGCTGCGGGTACAGCGGCTCCCGGCGCTCCAGCGTGGCCAGATCCTGCGCGGTCAGCGGGCGGCCATCCGCGTCGTGCGCATGCAGCACGCCGAGTTCCTCGAAGCTCTCGCGGAGCGCGGCCATCGCGGCGGGCAGGTGGGGCAGCGCGGCTGCGGCCGCGCCTGCGAGGTCGGCCACCGCCGCATCGGCATCGTCGACGCGGCCACCCGGGAACACGAACACGCCGGGCAGGAAGCTGGCGCTCGGCGAGCGCCGCGTCAGCAGTACTTCGGGGCCGGAGGCCGTGTCGCGCAGCCACATCAGCGTGGCTGCCGGCCGCGGCGCGACGGGCGTGCGCGGTGGATGGAGCTGGGTGGCGGCGCGGACCATGACTCAACGGCCTTCAGGCGCTCGCGCTGTTCGAACGAAGCAGCTCGTCGAGAGTGCGCTCCAGGTGCCGCAGCGAGTTGCACTCGCGCGCGATGTGGCAGTAGGGCGCGTAGCGCTTCATCTCCGAATCGCCCAGGCCCCAGAACGAGCGCGGCTCGGGATTGAGCCAGATGACGCGCCGCGCGCGGCCATGCAGCGTCTTCATGATCTCGCTGCGCGGATGGCCGCGGTTGTTGCGCGCATCGCCGAGCACGAGCACGGTCGTGCGGTGATCGATGCGGTGCATCAGCTGCGCGTCCAGGTCGAGCAGCATCTGGCCGTAGTCGGTGCCCGAGCCGCCCACGGCCTGCATGACCCTGTCCACGGCCTGCTCCACCGACAGCGACTCGAACGTGGCGCTGACGTCGACCAGGTGGTTCGTGAACGCGTAGGACTGCACGTCCGACAGCAACTCGTCCAGGCTGTACAGGAACAGCAGAAGGAAGCGCGCGTACTGGCGCACCGAACCGCTCACGTCGCAGATGGCCACCACCTTGGGTCGCTCGACGCGCGTGCTGCGCCAGTGGGTCTCGAACATCACGCCGCCATAGGCCGCATTGGCGCGCATGGTGCGGCGGAAGTCGAGCTGGCCGCGCTGCTCGCGGCGCTTGCGCCGGGCGTGGCGCTCCGCCAGCCGACGCGCGATCTTGCGCACGATCTCGTGCATCCGCGCGAAGTCGCGGCGATCGATGGTGGACAGCTTCTGCGACTGCAGGAATTCGTCGTGCAGCTCGCGGGTGGCCGCGGTGCCGTACATCGCGAGCTTGCGCTCGACGAAGTTGCGCACCTCGTTGAAGAGCCGCTTGCGCGCCAGCTCCAGGTCGGCGTGGCGCTGGGGAGCCAGCGTCTGGCGGCGCGCCTCGCTGATCTCGCGGTCCAGCAGCTCCAGCCCCATGGCCTGCTGGATCTTCTGCGTGTAGTGGCCCTTCTGGGTGAAGAACCAGATGTCGGTCAGGCCGACCTCGCGCGCCGCCTGCTGCATGCGGCGCGACAGTGCCGCCGAGTCGCCCGACATCAGCAGCTGGGACAAGGCCTGCCCGGCGCTGCCGTGGCAGCCGCCGGGGCCACCGCTGCCCTGGCCACTGCTTTCGCGTGTCGGCGTCTGCGTCTGCGGCTGCGAGGCGTCGACGGCCGGCGGGCCAGCCGATGCGGCGGTGGTGCCGAAGGAATCGAAGTGGAAGAAGCGATCGAAGGTCTCGTCGAAGATGGCGCGGTCGGGCAGCGTCTTGGCCAGCGTCGCGCCCAGCGCCGACTTGAGCAGCTCGCGCTCGCCCCAGCCCACCAGCGCGGTGGCGCGCGCTGCGTCGATCTGCGCGTTCAGGCTCACGTCGAGGTCGCTGCCGCGCAGCGCCTTGAAGAAGTCCTCAAGCGTGGCTTGCATGAGGGAACTCCGCGTTCTTGCGCGCCTTGTCCATCAAGGTGGGCAACTGTTCGGCGGCGGTGGCAATGTCCTGCTCGAACTTCAGGAACACGTTGAGCGTGTCGCGCACCAGGTCCAGGCTCAGGTGCTCGGAGTTCAGCAGCAGCAGCGTCCTGGCCCAGTCGATCGTCTCGCTGACCGAGGGCTGCTTCTTCAGCTCCAGCTCGCGCACCGCCTGCACGAAGGCGACGAGATCGCGGTTGAGCTTGCTGCTCAGCCCCGGCACCCGCCGCTCGAGGATGCGGCGCTCGATGGCGGCGTCGGGGAAGGGGATGTGCAGGTGCAGGCAGCGGCGCTTGAGCGCATCGCTCATCTCTCGCGTGTTGTTGCTGGTGAGGAAGACCAGCGGCTTGACCTTGGCCGCGATGGTGCCGAGCTCGGGCACCGAGACCTGGAAGTCCGACAGCACCTCGAGCAGGAAGGCCTCGAACTCGGGATCGGACTTGTCGACCTCGTCGATCAGCAGCACGCAGCCGCGCTCCTGGTGCAGCGCCTGGTACAGCGGCCGCGGCTCAAGGAAGTGCTCGGAGAAGAACAGGTCGTCGTGCGCGTGCAGCTTCTCGATCGAGGCCGCCAGCCCCACTGCGCCCTGCATCAGCTCGGCCAGCTTGTCCTTCAGCAGCTGCGTGTACAGCAGTTGCTTGCCGTACTTCCATTCGTACAGCGCCTTCGATTCGTCCAGGCCCTCGTAGCACTGCATGCGAATCAGCGGCACGTCGAGGATGCCGGCCATGGTCTTGGCCAGCTCGGTCTTGCCGACCCCGGCCGGGCCTTCGACCAGCACGGGCTTCTCGAGGTTGAAGGCCAGGTAGACCGCAGTGGCGAGTTGCCGGCTGGCGATGTAGTCGGCGTCCGCCAGGCGAGACGAAACCACGTCCACGCTCGCGAAGTGGGTGTCATGCAGGGACTTCATCGGACTCCTCTGTGAGCAGCATGCGTTGGCCGGCTTCGAGCTGGCGCGTCTCGCCGACGCTGCGGGCGATGCCCAGCACGCAACGGATGTCGCGGCTCAGAGACGCGATGGCGTCGCCCAGATCGTCGAGCGTTGCGGCGAGAGATTCGAACTCGGCCTGCCAGCGTTCCAGCAGGCGCCGGCTGCCGGCGTTGAACTGCGCCAGGCCTGTGCCCGGGCCTTCGGCTTCGAGGCGGCGGGCCGCCTGGTCGGCCACCGCCTGCAGGGCATCGAGCTCGAGCCGCAACGCGCCCAGCCGGCGCAGCAGTGCCGGCGCGGGCTGGGTCGGGCGCAACCAGCGCGCCAGTGCGTCAAGCTCGGCGCGCATCGCGCCGACCACCGCGCTCGTGAGCAGCGCGTCCTCGACCACGCGC
This sequence comes from Xylophilus ampelinus, assembly GCF_901875635.1. GTDB lineage: Bacteria > Pseudomonadota > Gammaproteobacteria > Burkholderiales > Burkholderiaceae_C > Xenophilus. Next base: position 110,423 of record NZ_CABFMN010000139.1, read on the forward strand.
ACGGGCCTGGCGATGCGGTCGAAGGCGGTGCCACCCGGGCCGAGCCGGGAGCCGGCGGGCACGGCGCAGGCTTCGAATTGCAGGCCGGCGTGCTGCAAGGGCGCCAGCACCGCGGCAGCGGGTGCGCTGATCGGGCCAGAGCCGGCGCCAGCCGAAGGCTGAAGCGCAAGGCCCGGCGTGCCGGCTTCGACCAAGAAGGCGTCGAAGGCCTTGCGCAGGCCGTCATCCGCCGTGACCGCCAGCACCACGAAGACATCGGCCGCCGGGCCATTGCTGACGTGCGACTTGCTGCCGTCGAGCAGCCAGCGCTCGCCCTGCGCGTCCTGTTCTCGGCGGGCGCTGCAGCGCAGGCGTTTCGGGTGCGCGCCGGCGTCGGGCTCGGAGACGGCCAGGCCCACGATGGCCTGGCCGGCGGCCATGCGCCGCAGCAGTGCGCGCACCCGTTCCGATTCGATCCCCGCGCCGCCGATGACGCAGCGCCCCAGCATCTCGTTGAGCATCCAGCCGAGCGTGAGGCCGAGGCTGCCGGTCTCGCGCGCCATGCCGCCGGCAAGCCGGGCGATGGTGGGCCAGTCGGCACGTGGGCCGCGCCCGTCGAGATCGAACGACAGGCCCAGCAGGCCCTGCTCACCCAGGTGGCGCCACCAGGTGCGCGGAAAGCCGGCTTCGCGCGCCACCGCGGGCGCACCACGCAACGCCTGGCGCAGCGCCCGCACCAGGCCCTCGGCCGGCGGGAGCTCGGCAGCTGGCGAGGTCTTCATGCGTGGAACCCCAGCTGCCGCGCCGCCAGGTCGCGCATCACCTCCTCGGCCCCACCGCCGATGGCGTTGACCTTCACCTCGCGGTAAATGCGCTCCACCGTCACGCCGCGGATGAAGCCCGCGCCGCCGTGCATCTGCACCGCCTCGTTGGCGCAGAAGGCCATGGTCTGCGTGGCCTGGTTCTTCAGCAGGCAGATCTCGCCCACCGGCGCGTCGCCGTGCTCGACGCGCCAGGCCAGCGTCTCGAGCATGGCCTGCGTGGCTTCGATGCGCATCGCCATGTCGGCCAGCTTGTGGCGCGTGACCTGCTGGTCGATCAGCTTGCCGCCGAACATCTCGCGCTGCTTCGCCCAGGCCAGCGCTTCGTCCAGGCACACCTGCGCGAAGCCGTTCGCACCCGCAGCCAGGAAGATGCGCTCGCGGTTGAAGTTCTGCATGATGGCCTTGAAACCCTGGTTCTCGGTGCCCACGAGGTTGTCCACCGGCACGCGCACGTTGTCGAAGTGCAGCGTGGCGGTGTCCGAGCACAGCCAGCCCATCTTGGACAGCGGCGTCTGAGTGAAGCCCGGCATGCCCTTCTCGATGAGCAGCAGCGACACGCCGGCCGGACCCTGGCCGCCGGTGCGCACGGCCACGGTGTAGAAGTCGGCGCGGATGCCCGAGGTGATGAAGGTCTTGGAACCGTTGACGACGTAGTGGTCGCCGTCGCGCCGGGCGGTGGTCTTCAGGTTGGCGACGTCGGAGCCGCCCGAGGGCTCGGTGATGCCCAGCGCGCTGATCTTCTCGCCCCGCATCACCGGTGGCAGCACCTTGCGTTTGAGCGCCTCGCTGCCGGCGTTGACGATCGGCGGGCAGCCGATGGTGTGCGACAGCAGGCTGGCCAGCACACCGCCGCCGCCGCAGCGTGCGAGCTCCTGGGCGGCGATGATGGTCATGAAAAGGTCGCCATCGTTGCCGCCGTACGCCTCGGGAAAGCCCAGGCCCAGCAGCCCGAGTTCGGCGGCCTGTCGGTACAGCTCGCGCGGGAAGCTCGCCTGGTTCTCCCAGGTCTCGACGTTCGGCGTGATTTCGCGCGCGACGAAACGCCGCACGGCGGCCCGGAAGGCCTCGTGCTCGGCGGTGTAGAAGGGGCTGGATCGGCTCATCGTGGGTCTCCGGGCCAATGCGGGTAATTCAGTCTGTTCAAGCGGCTTCCTCGATCAGCTTCACGACCAGCGCGCGCGTGGCCAGCTGTTCGCCCACCGCGGCACCGACACGCTCGACGACGCCGTCGCGACGCGCCAGCAGTTGGTGTTCCATCTTCATGGCCTCGAGGACCGCGACGCGCTGGCCCTTCACCACCCTGTCGCCCGCCGACACCAACACGGCGAGCAGGCGGCCGTTCATCGGTGCCAGCACGCTCGATTCGCCGGCGGCGTCGTCGCGCTGGGGCGGAGCGTAGGTGAGGTCATCGAAACTGCGTGTCTGGCCGTCCAGCGCCAGATGCAGGCGGCCGCCGGCGAACACCGCCGTGGCCTGCGTGTGCAGCCCGTCGATGGCCAGCCGATGGTGGGCAGCGTCGCGCCCGAGAAGGGCGATGTCGTGTGCGGCACCCGCGGGGCACTCGACGCGGAACCGCCCGGCACCGAGCACGGTGACGTGGGCGTTGACACGGTCCCCGTCCGCGCCCAGCACCAGTGGCCAGCGCGCCGGCCCGTTGGAGCGGAAGCCGAACTGCGCGCCTCGGTACGCGCTGGCGTCGAACCACAGGGCGGCGGCGACCGCCAGCGCCCGCGAATTCGCCTCGGCTGCGCGCAGCCGCTCCGGGGGAAAGTTCCTGCCGATGAAGGCGGTGGTCGCCTGGCCGGCCACGAACTCGGGGTGCGCCGCCGCGTCCGCGAGGAAGCGCAGGTTGGTGGGCAGGCCCAGCACGCAGGTGTTGCCCAGCGCTCCGACCAGGCGCCGCCGCGCTTCATCGCGCGTGGCGCCGTGGGCGATGATCTTGGCGACCATCGGGTCGTAGAAGGGGCTGACCGCCTGCCCCTGCGCCAGGCCGTGGTCGACGCGCACGCCGCTGCCCGCAGGCGGCTGCCACAGCGCCACCTCGCCGCTTTGCGGCAGGAAGTCGCTGGCCGGGTCTTCGGCATACAGGCGCACTTCGATGGCGTGGCCGGTGAGGTGAACCTCGTCCTGCGTCAGCGGCAGCGCCTCGCCGCGCGCCACGGCGAGCTGCCAGGCCACGAGGTCGAGCCCGGTGATGCATTCCGTCACCGGGTGCTCGACCTGCAGCCGCGTGTTCATCTCCAGGAAGTAGAAGTTGCCGTCGCGGTCGAGCAGGAACTCCACCGTGCCGGCGCCGACGTAGTCCACTGCGCGCGCCGCGGTGACGGCCGCCGCGCCCATGCGTTCGCGCAGCGCGGCATCGACGGCCGGTGAGGGCGCTTCCTCGAACACCTTCTGGTGGCGCCGCTGCACGGAGCAGTCGCGCTCGCCGAGGTGGATGACGTGGCCGTGGCGGTCGCCGAAGACCTGCACCTCGACGTGGCGCGGCTCGATCACCGCGCGCTCCAGAATCAGTTCGTCAGAGCCGAAAGCGTTCGCGGCCTCCGAGCGGGCGCGTGCCAGCGCATCGGGCAGGTCGGCCAGGTCGTGCACCAGCCGCATGCCGCGGCCGCCGCCGCCGGCCGCCGCCTTCACCATGATCGGCGCGCCGATCTCGCGCGCCTGGCGCAGCAGGTTGGCGTCGGACTGATCGCTGCCCTGGTAGCCCGGCACGCAGGGCACACCGGCGGCGAGCATCAGCCGCTTGGCGGCGGCCTTGTTGCCCATCTGTTCGATCGAGTGCGGATCGGGGCCGATGAACACCAGGCCGGCAGCCTGCACGGCGCGCGCGAACTCGGCGTTTTCGGACAGGAAGCCGTAGCCGGGATGGATGGCGTCGGCACCGCTGGCGGCCGCGGCGCGCAGCACGACGTCGATGCTGAGGTAGCTCTCGCGCACCGGCGCCGGGCCGATGCACAGCGCCTCGTCGGCCTGCTGAACGTGCAGCGCGCCGGCATCGGCCTCGCTGTACACCGCCACCGTGCGGTAACCCTGCGCGCGGGCGGTGCGCATGACGCGGCAGGCGATCTCGCCGCGGTTGGCGATGAGGATCTTGTGGAAGGAGGTTCGCATTTCCGTCGCCCTCACATCCGCGCCACGCCGAAGCTGTTGGGCCGCACGCTGCGGGCACGGCCCTCGCGGCACGCGGCCAGCGCCAGCGACAGCACGGCGCGCGTGTCGCGCGGGTCGATGATGCCGTCGTCCCACAGCCGCGCGGTGGCGAACAGCGAGTGCGACTCCATGTCGAAGCGCTTCAGGATCTCGGAGCGCATGCCCTCGAGCAGGTCCTCGGGCGGCGCCTTGCCGGCGCGCGCCATCTTCTCCTCGGTGACGATGCGCATCACCATCGCCGCCTGCTCGCCGCCCATCACCGCCACGCGCGCGTTGGGCCACGCGAAGACGAACTGCGGGTCGTAGGCGCGCCCGCACATGCCGTAGTTGCCGGCACCAAAGGAGGCGCCGATCATCAGCGTGATGCGCGGCACCTTGCAGTTGGTGACGGCCTGGATCATCTTCGCGCCGTGCTTGATCATGCCGACCTGCTCGACCTCCTTGCCGACCATGAAACCGGTGGTGTTCTGCAGGTAGATCAGCGGCGTGCCGGACTGCTCGCACAGCTGCATGAACTGCGTGGCCTTGTTCGCGCCCTGCGGGTCGATCGGGCCGTTGTTGCCGATGAAGCCGCAGGGCTGGCCCTCGATGGCGCCGTGTCCGCACACGGTGGCGGCGCCGAACTCGGGCTTGAAGTCGAGGAAGTCCGAATCATCGATCAGGCGCGCGAGCAACTCGCGCACGTCGTAGGGCTGGCGGTAATCCGGCGGCACCAGGCCGGCAATCTCCTCGGCGGCGTAGCGCGGCGGCTTCCAGCCGCGCCCGGTGCCCTGGCCGGGCTTGTCGTTCCACGGCATGCGCGCGAGCACGTCGCGCGCGATGCGGATGCCGTCGGCATCGTCCTCGGCCAGGTACTCGGCCACGCCGGAGACCCGGGTGTGCATCTCGGCGCCGCCCAGTTCCTCGTCACCGGCAATCTCGCCCGTGGCCGCCTTCAGCAGCGGTGGGCCGGCCAGGAAGGCCTTGGCGCGGCCGCGCACCATGATCACGTAGTCGGACATGCCCGGCAGATACGCGCCGCCGGCAGTGGAGTGGCCGTGCATCACGGTGACCTGCGGAATGCCGGCGGCCGACAGCCGCGCCTGGTTGGCGAAGCCGCGGCCGCCTTCGATGAACACCTCGCCCACGTGCATCAGATTGGCGCCTCCCGATTCGACCAGCCGCACCACCGGCAGGCGGTTCTCCAGCGCGATGGCCTCGGCGCGCAGGCTCTTGCGCATGCCCATCGGCGTGATGGTGCCGCCCTTGATGGCGCTGTCGGAGGCGATGACCATGCAGCGGATGCCCGAGACGATGCCGATGCCGGTGATCAGCGCCCCGCCGAGCACGTTCTTCTCGCCGTCGTCGTCGTGCAGGCGCAGGCCGGCCAGCGTGGACAGCTCCAGCCACGGCGAGCCGCGGTCCAGCAGCAGCGACACGCGTTCGCGCGGCAGCAGTTGCCGGCGCTCGCGAAAGCGCGACTCCATCGCGTTGGAGGTGTCGCGCACGCGACCTTCCAGGTCGCGGAAGTTGTCGATCAAGGCCAGCATCTGCTGGCGCTGTGCCTGGAAGGCTTCGGACTGCCGGTCGATGGCGGACTCGATGGTGGACATGCGGTCTTGGTTTTCTCGAAGAGGGCGTTGGGCGGACAGCGCGCGGATGGGGCCCTCAGCGCGCGAAGAAGGTCTTGCCTTCGGCGGCCATCGCGCGCAGGCTCTTCGGCGGCTCGAAGCGCGGGCCGTGGCGGCGTGCCAACTCGTCGCAGTCGGCCACGAAGGCAGCAACGCCGCGGCTGTGGATCTGTCCGATCGGGCCGCCAAGGTAGGCCGGGAAACCCCAGCCGAGGATGGCGCCGACGTCGGCGTCGATCGGCGCTCGCAGCACAGCTTCCTCGAGGCAGCGCACGGTTTCGATGGACTGGATCGCCATCAGCCGCTGCTTGACCTCGGCCACGCCCGGCTGCACCGACGCCGGCTTCCACAGGCCGGCCAGGCCGGACCACAGGTGCTTGGTGGCACCCTGCGGATACTCGTAGAAGCCCTTGCCGGCCTTCTTGCCAAGGCGGCCGAGGGCGCTGTCGACCATGCGCTCGCAGACCTCGTCGATGGCGCTGCGCTGGTAGGCCGAGCCCAGGTCGGCGGCGGTCTGGCGGCGGATGCGGGCCATCAGTTCGAGTGAGACCTCGTCGGCCAGGGCCAGCGGCCCCACCGGCATGCCGGCCATGCGGCCGGCGTTCTCGATCAAGGCCGGCGCCACGCCTTCGGCCAGCAGCGTCAGGCCTTCGCCGACATAGGTGGAGAACACGCGGCTGGTGTAGAAGCCTCGGCTGTCGTTCACGACGATGGGCGTCTTGTGCAGCGCCTTCACGAAGTCGAGCGCGCGGGCCAGGCAGGATTCGCTCGTCGCCTTGCCGACGATGACCTCGACCAGCGGCATCTTCTCGGCCGGCGAGAAGAAGTGCAGGCCGATGAAGTTGGCCGGCCGCGCCGAGGCCTGCGCCAGGCCGCTGATGGGAAGCGTCGAGGTGTTGCTGGCGAAGATGGCGTCGGGCGCGAGCTGGGCCTCGGCCTTGCGGGTCACGTCGGCCTTCAGGGCGCGGTCCTCGAACACGGCCTCGACCACGATGTCGCAGCCGTCCAGCGCCGCGAAGTCGGCCGTGGGGCAAATGCGGGCCGCCAGCGCGGCGCATTTCTCGGCGCTCAGGCGGCCCTGCTCGGCCTGCTTGGCCCAGCGCGCCTCGCCATAGGCCTTGCCGCGCGCCGCGAGCTCGGACGTGGTATCCAGCAGCACCACATCGAGCCCGGCCTCGGCCGCCGCGCAGGCGATGCCGGCACCCATCATGCCGGCGCCGAGGATGCCGACGCGGCGGTAGCTGGCCGGCGGCACGCCCTTGGGCCGGGCGGCGAGCTTGTTGGCTTCGCCGATGCCGAAGAACAGCGTACGGATCATGTTCTTCGACACCGGGCCGACGGTGAGCTTGACGAACTCGCGCCCCTCGATCTTCAGGGCGGTGTCGATGTCGACCTGGCAGCCGTTGTAGACGCAGCTCATGATCGCTTCGGGCGCCTGGTAGTTGCCGAAGGTCCTGGCGCGCAGCAGCGCATTGCCGGCGGTGAAGGTCTCGTATCCGGCGGGGCTTTGCACCGGACCGCCGGGAAGCTTGAATCCCTTGCGGTCCCAGGGCTGCACCGCGTCCTCGGGCTTCGCCGCCAGTAGCCAGGCGCGTGCGCGCGCCAGCAGCTCGGCCGGCGGCACGACCTCGTCCACCATGCCGGCCTTCAACGCCTGCGCCGGCGAGACCTTCTTGCCTTCCAGCAGGTAGGGCAGGGCGGGCCGGATGCCGATCAGCCGCGGCAGACGCTGCGTGCCGCCGCCGCCGGGCAGCAGGCCCAGGCCCACCTCGGGCAGGCCGATCTGCGCCTTCGGGTTGTCGGCGGCGATGCGGCGGTGGCAGCTCAGCGCCACCTCGTAGCCGCCGCCCAGCGCGCTGCCGTTGAGCGCCGCGACGAAGGGCTTGCCGCTCTTCTCGATGCCGCGCATCAGGGCGTGCAGCTCTTCGGTGAAGCGGGTCATGGCCTGCGCGTCGCTGAAGGCCAGCAGCATGTTCAGGTCGCCGCCGGCGATGAACTCCGGCTTGGCCGAGGTGACGATCACGCCCTTGACGGCGGGATCGGCGATGGCGCGCCGCACCGCGGCCGCATAGGCGGCCATCGAGGCCGCGTTGAGGACGTTCATCGGCGCATCGCTCATCTGCCACGTCAATGTGGCGATGCCGTCGGCGCCTGCTTGGTAGTCGATGCTCATGGTGAGGATTCCCGATCGGCGCGGTTCAGACGCGCTCGATGATGGTGGCGGTGCCCATGCCGGCGCCCACGCACAGCGTGGCCAGCCCGGTGGCAAGGTTGCGGCGCTCGAGCTCGTCGAGCAGGGTGCCGAGGATCATGGCCCCGGTGGCACCCAGCGGATGGCCCATCGCGATGGCACCGCCGTTGACGTTCATGCGCGCGTGCGGCACGTTCATCACCTCCATGAAGCGCAGCACCACCGATGCGAAGGCCTCGTTGAGCTCGAACAGATCGATGTCGGAGCAGGACATGCCGGCGAGCTTGAGCGCCTTCTCGGCCGAGAACGACGGGCCGGTGAGCATGATGGTCGGCTCGCTGCCGACGGAGGCGAACGAGCGGATGCGCGCGCGCGGCTCCAGGCCCAGCCGCTGGCCGACCTCGGCGTTGCCGATCAGCACGGCGGCAGCGCCGTCGACGATGCCCGAGGAGTTGCCGGCGTGGTGCACGTGTTCGATGCGTTCGAGCTGCGGGTAGCGCTGCAGCGCCACCGCGTCGAAGCCGGCACGCTCGCCCTGGAGCTTGAACGAGGGTTCGAGCTTGGCCAGCGATTCGATCGTGGTCTCGGGGCGCATGTGTTCGTCGCGGTCCAGCACCACCAGGCCGTTGACGTCGCACACCGGGACGATCGAGCGCGCGAAGCGGCCCTCGGCCCACGCGGCGGCGGCGCGGCGCTGGCTTTCCAGCGCATAGGCGTCGACATCGGCGCGCGAATGCCCGTACAGCGACGCGATCAGGTCGGCGGAGATGCCCTGCGGCACGAAGTAGGTGGGCAGCGCCACCGCCGGGTCGGCCGGCCAGGCGCCGCCGCCGGTGCCCATGGGCACGCGGCTCATGCTCTCGACGCCGCCGCCGACGGCCAGCGGCGACTGGCCCGACATCACCTTGGCCGTGGCCATGTTACAGGCCTCCAGGCCCGAGGCGCAGTAGCGGTTGATCTGCACCCCCGGCGCCGACTCGTCGTAGCCGGCCACCAGCGCCGCGACGCGGGCGATGTTGGCGCCCTGTTCGCCGACCGGCTCCACACAGCCGAGGATCACGTCGTCGACCAGCGCGGTGTCGAGCCGGTTGCGATCGCGCAGCGCCTGCAGCGCGGTGACGGCCAGGTGGATCGGCGTGCTGCCGTGCAGCGCGCCGGAGGCGCGGCCCTTGCCGCGCGGGGTGCGCACGGCGTCGTAGATGAATGCTTCGGTCATGGGCTGATGGGGTTGGGGTGAGGGTGGGACGACGGCCCACCGGCGCTTCGGCCGCGCGGCGCGTCACAGCGTGCGGCCGACGATCTCCTTCATGATCTCGTTCGTGCCGCCGTAGATGCGGGAGACGCGGGCGTCGGCATAGGCGCGCGCGATCGGGTACTCCCACATGTAGCCGAAGCCGCCGAACATCTGCAGGCAGTCGTCGAGCAGCCGGCAGTGCAGGTCGGTGGTCCAGTACTTGGCCATGGCGGCGGTCGCGGCGTCGAGCTGTCCGTGCAGCAGTTCGTCCATCAGCCGATCGACGAAGACGCGCATCACCTGCACCTGCGTCTTCCATTCGGCCAGGCGGAAACGGTTGTGCTGGAAGTCGATGATGCGCTGGCCGAAGGCCCTGCGCTCCTTGGTGTAGTCCAGCGTCCACTGCAGCGCGGCCTCGGCGCCGGCGGCTGCGCCGATGGCGATCTGCATGCGCTCCCAGGCCAGCTCCTGCATCAGCAGGACGAAGCCCTTGCCTTCGCCGCCGAGGATGTTGGCGGCCGGCACGCGCACGCCGTCGAAGAACAGCTCCGACGTGTCCTGCGCCTTCATGCCGATCTTCTCGAGGTTGCGGCCGCGCTTGAAGCCGGCCCGGTCGGTCTCCACCAGCACCAGCGAGGTGCCCTTGGCGCCGACGGACGGGTCGGTCTTGGCGACCACGATCACGAGGTCGGCGTTCTGGCCGTTGGTGATGAAGGTCTTCTGGCCGTTGACGAGGTAGTCATCGCCGTCTCGCAGCGCGGTGGTGTGCACCGCCTGCAGGTCGCTGCCGGCGCCGGGCTCGGTCATCGCGATGGCGCCGATGACCTCGCCACGCGCCATCGGCGGCAGCCAGCGCCGCTTCTGCTCCTCGTTGCCGTAGGCCAGGATGTAAGGGGCGACGATGTCCGAGTGCAGCCCGAAGCCGATGCCGCTGGCGCCGGCGCGGGCCACCTCCTCGATCAGCACCGCGCTGTGCAGCCGGCTGCCGCCGCCGCCGCCATAGGCCTCGGGGATGGCAGGGCAGAGCAGCCCGGCCTCGCCGGCCGCGCGCCAGACGGCTCGCGGCACGATGCCCTCGGCCTCCCAGCGCGCGTGGTGGGGCGTGACCTCGCGGTCGAAGAAGCGCCTGACCTGCTCGCGGAAGAGGTCGTGCTCGGCGGTGAAGAGCGGGCGTTGCAGCATGGCATCAACTTGGGCGACTGAAGAAAGGCGCCGGCCGACAATTTATCGACCTAACGCTTGTTAGCTGCTACAGTGTACGCCATGGCGGAAAAGTCAGAAAGCCATCGTCGGCGCGACATCCTGCATGTCGCGGCGGGCCTGTTCAGGCACCGCGGCTACGAGCGTACGTCGGTGCGCCAGATCGCCGACGCGCTGGGCATCAAGTCGGGCTCGCTCTTCTATCACTTCGCCTCGAAGGAAGAGATCCTGGTGGCGGTGATGGAAGAGGGCATCCGCGACGTGTTCGGCGCGGTTCAGCTGGGCGTGGCCAAAGAGCGCGAGCTGCCGCGGAGGCTGCTGGCGATGGTGCGATGCCACCTGGCTGGCCTGCTCGGCCCCAACCTCGACGCCTTGATGGTGCTGGTGTACGAGTGGCGCAGCCTCTCGGCCCCGGCGATGCGGCGCGTGCTGGAGTGGCGCAATCGCTACGAGGATCTCTGGGACCGCGAACTGTCCGCCGCCGCGGCTTGGCGTTGGGTCGATTCCGACACCGTGCTGGTCCGTCAGACCGTGCTCGGCGCCCTGAATTGGACCGGGCAGTGGTACCGCTCCGACCGCCGTTTGCAGGTGGACGAGCTGGCGCTGCGCATGTTCGAGATGCTCTTTCCCCGCCTCTTCGTGCTGTTGGACGAAGAGGCTGCTGTCCAAGCCGTCGTTCCGACCGGAGCGGAACGCTGCGAAGTCCGATCCCCAGAAGGAGAGATTGCAAAGTGAAAGTGCTTGTCGCCGTGAAGCGTGTGCTCGACTACAACGTCAAGGCCCGCGTGAAGTCCGACGGTTCGGGCGTCGACCTCGCGAACCAGAAGTTGTCGATGAACCCCTTCGACGAGATCGCCTGCGAGGAGGCGGTGCGCCTGAAGGAGGCCGGTGCCGTCACCGAGGTGATCGCCGTCTCCTGCGGCTCCGCCGGCTGCCAGGAGACGCTGCGCAGCGCGATGGCCATCGGCGCCGACCGCGCCGTGCTGGTGCAGACCGACGCGCCGCTGGAGCCGCTGGCCGTGGCCAAGCTGATACGCCACGTGGCGCAGAGGGAAGGCGTGCAGCTAGCCATCTTCGGCAAGCAGGCGATCGACGACGACGCCGGGCAGGCGGGCCAGATGTTCGCCGCGCTCATGGGCTGGGCGCAGGCCACCTTCGCATCCAAGGTGAGCATTGCCGATGGCACCGCGTCGGTCACGCGCGAGATCGACGGCGGCCTCGAGAAGCTGCGCATGAAGCTGCCCGTGGTGGTGACCACCGACCTGCGCCTGAACGAGCCGCGCTTCATCACGCTGCCGAACATCATGAAGGCCAAGAAGAAGCCGCTCGAGGTGATCGACGCCGCGGCGCTGGGCATCGACATCGAGCCGCGCACGAGCACGCTGCGCGTGGAGGAACCTGCGGCGCGCAAGGCCGGTATCAAGGTGGCCGACGTGGCCGACCTGGTCAAGCGGCTCAAGGAAGAAGCGAAGGTGATCTGAACATGACTATCCTCATCATTGCCGAACACGACGGCGCCGCGCTGAAGGCCGCGACGCTCAACACCGTGGCCGCGGCCCAGCGCCTGGGCGGCGACGTCCACGTCCTGGTGGCCGGCCACGACTGCGGCGCTGCCGCGAAAACGGCGGCGGCCGCGTCCGGCGTGGCCAAGGTGCTGCACGCCGATGCCGCGCACTACGGCGACCAGGGCGCCGAGAACCTCGCGGCGCTCGTGGAGGGCTTCATCCAGGCCGATGCCGGGTACACGCACGTGCTCGCGCCGGCCACGCCGTTCGGCCGAAACGTGCTGCCGCGCGTGGCGGCGCTGCTGGACAGCTCGCAGATCTCCGACGTCATCGCCATCGAGTCGCCGGACACCTTTCGCCGGCCCTTCTATGCCGGCAACGCCATCGCGCTCGTGCAGTCCAAGGACAAGGTGAAGGTGCTGAGTGTTCGCACCACGGCCTTCGATGCGGTGGCCGCCAGCGGCGGCAGCGCGGCCGTGCAGAGCTTGCCCGCAGGGCCTGACCTCGGGCTCACCGAACTGGTAGGCCGCGAGGTCGTCAAGCTCGAGCGCCCCGAGCTGACGGCGGCCTCGATCATCGTCTCCGGGGGGCGCGGCCTCGGCGCCGCGGACAAGTTCCATGCGGTGCTCGAGCCGCTGGCCGACAAGCTCGGCGCGGCGCTCGGCGCGTCGCGCGCGGCGGTGGACGCCGGCTACGCGCCGAACGACTACCAGGTCGGCCAGACGGGGAAGATCGTCGCGCCGCAGCTCTACGTGGCGGTGGGCATCTCGGGTGCGATCCAGCACCTCGCCGGCATGAAGGACAGCAAGGTGATCGTGGCGATCAACAAGGATGCCGAGGCGCCGATCTTTCAGGTGGCCGACTACGGACTGGTGGCCGACCTGTTCGTCGCGGTGCCCGAGCTTACCGCCGCGATCTGAGGCCCAACCCGGCGCCGCGCAGCGATGCGCCGGGTCCGCCACGACCGGCCTAACGTTTATTTTTTTGGACTGTCGACCCCACCGCGCCCCGGCTGCCCCAGCATGACCTCCCCGACCGAACGCCACCCCGAACTGCGCGCCGCGCTGCGCGACCTGTTCAAGCGTTTTCCCGACGAGTATTTCCGCCGCGTCGACGCGGCACGCGGCTACCCGGAGGAATTCGTCGATGCGCTCACCGGCGCCGGCTGGCTGGCGGTAATGATCCCCGAGGAGTTCGGCGGCGCCGGGCTCGGCCTGGCCGAAGCCTCGGTCGTGATGGAGGAAGTCAATCGCTGCGGCGGCAACGCGGGCGCCTGCCACGGCCAGATGTACAACATGGGCACGCTGCTGCGCCACGGCTCGGCCGAGCAGAAGCGGCTGTACCTGCCGGGCATCGCGAGCGGCAAGCTGCGGCTGCAGAGCATGGGCGTCACCGAGCCGACCACCGGCACCGACACGACGCAGCTCAAGACCACCGCCGTCCGCAAGGGCGACCGCTACGTGGTCAACGGGCAGAAGGTGTGGATCTCTCGCATCCAGCACAGCGATCTGATGATCCTGCTCGCGCGCACCACGCCGCTGGGCGATGTGAAGCGCAAGTCCGAGGGCATGTCGATCTTCCTCGTCGACCTGCGCGAGGCCGTCGGCAAGGGCCTGACGGTGCGCCCGATCCCGAACATGGTCAACCACGAGACCAACGAGCTGTTCTTCGAGAACCTGGAGATCCCGGCCGAGAACCTGATCGGCGAGGAGGGCAAGGGCTTCAAGTACATCCTCGACGGGCTCAACGCCGAGCGCACGCTGATCGCGGCCGAGTGCATCGGCGACGCGCGCTGGTTCGTCGCGCGCAGCGCGGCCTATGCGCGCGAGCGGCGCGTGTTCGACCGCCCGATCGGCCAGAACCAGGGCGTGCAGTTCCCGATCGCCGAGAATCACATCGAGACCGAGGCCGCCGACCTGATGCGCTGGCGGGCCTGCGACCTCTTCGACGCCAAGCAGCCCTGCGGCGCCGAGGCCAACATGGCCAAGTACCTCGCCGCCAAGGCGTCGTTCGAGGCCGCCAACGTGGCCATCCAGACGCACGGCGGCTTCGGCTTCGCCTGCGAATACGACGTGGAGCGCAAGTTCCGCGAGACGCGGCTGTACCAGGTGGCGCCGATCTCGACCAACCTTATCCTGTCGTACGTGGCCGAGCATGTGCTCGGGCTGCCGCGCTCGTTCTGAAGGCCTGCACCATGCTTCCGTTGCAAGGGATGCTCGTCGTCACCCTCGAGCACGCCATCGCCGCCCCGTTCTGCACCCGCCAGCTCGCCGACCTGGGGGCGCGCGTGATCAAGGTCGAGCGCCCCGGCGAAGGGGACTTCGCGCGCGCCTACGACACGCGTGCGAAAGGCTCGGCCTCGCACTTCGTGTGGTGCAACCGCGGCAAGGAGAGTCTGACGCTCAACCTCAAGCATGCCGCCTCGCGTGCAGTGCTCCAGGAACTGGTGGAACGCGCCGACGTGCTGGTGCAGAACCTGGCGCCGGGCGCTGCGGCGCGCATGGGCCTGGACCACGCCAGCCTCGCGCCGCGCAATCCGAAGCTCGTGGTCTGCGACATCTCGGGCTACGGCGACGGCGGGCCGTTCACCGAGAAGAAGGCCTACGACCTGCTGATCCAGAGCGAATCGGGCTTCGTGTCGGTGACCGGCACGCCGGAGCAGCCGTCCAAAGCGGGCCTGTCGATCGCCGACATCGCCGCCGGCATGTACGCCTACAGCAGCGTGCTGGCGGCGCTGCTCGAGCGCGGCCGCACCGGCCGCGGCAAGCGGCTCGAGATATCGATGCTGGAGGCGATGTCCGAGTGGATGGGCTTCCCGCTCTACTACACGCTCGACGGCCAGCCTCCGCCGCCGCGCGCCGGCGCCTCGCACGCGGCGATCTACCCCTACGGCCCGTTTGCCTGCGGCGACGGGCGCAAGGTCGTGCTCGCGGTGCAGCACGACCGCGAATGGGCCACCTTCTGCGACAAGGTGCTGCACCGGCCGGAGCTGGCCGGGCAGTACAAGGGCAATGCCAAGCGCCTGGCCGAGCGCGAGACGCTGCGCGAGGTCATCGAGCAGGTGTGCGCGGGCCTCACCGGCGAACAGCTCGTCGAACGACTGGAGGATGCGCAGATCGCGTACGGTCGCCTCAACGAGATGGCCGATCTGTGGCAGCACGCGCAGCTCCGCGCCCGTGCGCGTTGGACCGAGATCGGCACCCCCGGCGGCCCGGTGCCGGCGCTCTACCCACCGCACCACGTGGCCGGCGAGGCCCCGCCGCCGATGGGGTCGGTGCCGGCACTGGGCGCGCATACCGACGCCATCCTGGCCGAGCTCGGGCGCTCTGCCGACGAGATCGCACGGCTGCGGGCTGAGCGCGCCGTTTGAACGCGGGATCGAACGCGCAGCGGCGCAAGCGGAGAACGACATGAACGACCACCCGTCGGCCACGCTGGCCGCCTTCGCCGCCACGCTGCGCGTGCAGGATATCCCGGCGCCGGTGGTGCGCCGCACTGAGGACTTGTTCCTCGACTGGTTGGGCTCCACGCTTGCGGGCAAGAGTGCCCGTGCCGTGCAGGCCATCGAGCGCTACGCGCTGGCGATGGGGCCCGCGCTGCGTGCCGGCGACGAGGGCGGGGCCGAGGTGCTGATCTCGCGCCGCCTCACGTCGCCGCACTTCGCCGCGATGGTGAACGCCGCGGCCTCGCACGTCGTCGAGCAGGACGACGTGCACAACGGCTCGGTGTTCCATCCGGCCGCGGTGGTCTTTCCGGCGGCGCTCGCCACGGCGCAGGCCATCGGCTGCAGCGGGCGCGAGCTGCTAGCGGCGTCGGTCGCCGGCTACGAAGTCGGCATCCGCGTCGGCGAGTTCCTCGGCCGCTCGCACTACCGCATCTTCCACACCACCGCTACCGCCGGCACGCTGGCCGCCGCTGCGGCCACCGGCCGGCTGCTCGGCCTCGACGCCACGACGATGCTGCACGCGTTCGGCAGCGCGGGCACGCAGGCCGCTGGCCTGTGGGAGTTCCTGCGCGACGCGGCCGATTCCAAGCAGCTGCACTGCGCCCATGCGGCCTCGGCGGGCCTGGCCTCGGCCTGGCTGGCCAAGGACGGCTTCACCGGCGCGCGCCGCATCCTGGAGGGCGAGCAGGGCCTGGGCGCCGGCATGTCGAGCGACGCCGACCCGGCGCGGCTGGTCGCGGGACTCGGGCAGCGCTGGGCCACCGCCGAGACCTCCTTCAAGTACCACGCCTCGTGCCGCCACACCCACCCGAGCGCCGACGCCTTGCAGGCGCTGATGCGGCGCGAGCGCCTCGCCGCCGACGACATCGCCGCGGTGACGACGCTGGTGCACCAGGGTGCGATCGACGTGCTGGGCCGCGTCGTCGTGCCGGCCACCGTGCACCAGGGCAAGTTCTCGATGGGGACCGTGCTCGGCCTGGTGGCCGAGTTCGGCCAAGCCGGCCTCGACGAGTTCGACCGCCACTTCCTCGCCCCGCGCGTGGCCGCCTTCCGCGACCGCGTGGCGATGCGGCTGGACGCCGAGGTCGACGGCGCCTATCCGCAGCGGTGGATCGGCAAGGTCGAGGTGCGCACCACCGACGGGCGCCTGCTGCACGCACGTGTGGACGAGCCCAAGGGCGACCCCGGCAACACGCTGAGCCGCGCCGAGCTGGAGGACAAGGCACGCCGCCTGGCTGCCTACGGCGATGCCGCCACGCCGGCGGAAATGGACGGCTTGATCGCCCGGACCTGGGGGCTGGCCGACACGCCGCGCCTCGGTCGCCTGCTGCCATGACGGCCGCGGCAGCGGCGCCGCGCGCCTACCTGTTCGTGCCGGCCGACCGGCCCGAGCGCTTCGCCAAGGCGCGCGCTTCGGGTGCCGATGCGGTGATCGTCGACCTCGAGGACGCGGTCGCGCCCGACGCAAAGCCGCGCGCCCGCGACGCGCTCGCGGCGGCGCTCGACAAGGCCGCTCCGTTGATCGTGCGCGTCAACGCGGCGGGCACGCCGTGGTTCGACGACGACCTCGAGCTGTGCCGCCATCCCGGCGTCTCCGCCGTGATGCTGCCCAAGGCCGACGGGATCGACGCCGTGTGCCACGCGTTCGAGACCTCGTTCAAGGACGTGCTGCCCATCATCGAGTCGGCCCGCGGCATCGAGGAGGCCCGTGCGATCGCTCGCGTGCCCGGCGTGACCCGGCTCGCGTTCGGCAGCATCGATCTCGCCGTCGACCTGGGCATCGACTGCGCGCCCGACGGCGCGGAAGCCGAACTGCAGCCGTACCGCGCGCAGGTGGTGCTGGCATCGCGGCTCGGCGGCCTGGCTGCCCCGGCCGACGGCGTGAGCATCGCGCTCGACGACGCCGCGCGCCTGCAGGCCGATGTCGAGCGCGCGCGCCGCATGGGATTCGGCGCCAAGCTGTGCATCCACCCCCGGCAGATCGCCGTCGTGCAGACCGCGTTCACGCCCGAGCCCGCGCGCGTGGCCTGGGCGCAGCGCGTCTGCGCCGCGTTCGCCGCCTCCGGCGGCGCGGCGGTCGCCGTGGACGGCCAGATGATCGACGTGCCCGTCGTCGAGCGCGCCCGGGCAGTGCTGCGCAGCGCCGGGCTGGCGGGCTGAGTTCTTCCCTCCATTCTTCCTTCTTCGATTCACCGAGGACTTCCCATGCCCCGCAAGACCAAGCCGATCCGCTCCGACATCGCCTGGAGCACGCCCGACCGCATCGAGGTGCGCGGCCGCAGCCTGCCCGACGACCTGCTGGGCAACATCAGCCTCGGCGACATGGCCTGGCTGCTGCTCGTCGGCCGCATGCCGACGCCGCAGGAGTCGACCGTGTTCAACGCCATCGCGGTCACGCTGGTGGAGCACGGCATCACGCCGAGCGCGCTGGCGGCGCGCATCACCTACGCCGGGGCGCCCGAGTCGCTGCAGGCCGCCGTCGCCGCGGGCCTGTGCGGGCTTGGCTCGGTGTTCGTCGGCTCGACCGAGGGCACCGCGAAGATGCTCTACGAGGCGCTGCCGCCCGGCACCCAGGGCGCCGACCTGGAAAAGATCGCGCGCGATGTGGTGGCCGGCTACCGCGAGCGCGGGCAGATCGTGCCCGGCCTCGGCCACCCGCTGCACAAGCCGGTCGACCCGCGTGCGCCGCGGCTGTTCCGCATCGCCGCGGACAACGGTTTTTCGCGCGACTACGTGCGGCTCGAGCAGCTGATCTGCGCCGAGGCCGAGCGAACCACCGGCAAGATGCTGCCCGTCAATGCCACCGGCGCCATCGGCGCGATCTGCTGCGAGCTCGGCCTGCCGTGGAAGATCGTGCGCGGCGTGGGCGTGTTCGCCCGCGCGATCGGGCTCGTTGGCCACATCCTCGAGGAAAGCAACAGCCCGATGGCCGTGGAGATCTGGCAGCGCGTCGAGGACGAGGCCACGGCGCACATCCGCCCCGGCGCGCGTTGAAGAGGTCGGCCATGAACGAGAGCGGCTCCCTGTCCACCATCCGGATCGTGCCCCCCGGCGGCACGCGCAGGGTCTCAAGGCGTCCGCCGTGGCGGAGCTCCGGAACGGCGGCTGGGTGCCGGACTACGTGAGCATCCGGCGACAGTCGGATCTGGTGGTGCCGACATCGCAGGATCGTGCGGTCGGCGCGCCGGTCGTTGTCCTTGCCGCTGCCCGAATGGGCTCGACACGATTGATCGACAACATGGAGGGAGGCACGGCAGCCTTGTAGAGTGAGGTAGACGTGCGCCCGAAAGAGAAAGAGGTAGATAGCGATCTCAAACTACTGAATGTGTCGACCAGAGTTGACATAATTATCCTTGTATATCGTAAGCCTTTGATTCAAAAGGATTTATTGACGACCAGGCCGCGCCGCCTGTCGCTGATCGCCTACGTAGCAGGTTTCTTCGCGCGTGGATTTTTCGGTGCGCCGGCGCTGGTCGTCTGTCGGGCTTCCAGTTGGCGCAGGGCCGCGGCCGTCGCTGCCTGGTGCTCGCGCAGTTGCGTGATCGCGCGCTCGGCCTGTTCGCCCTGACGCTGCAGTTGCGCGGCCAGGTCCTGCGCGCGCCCGTCCGCGCCGGCGGCCCGCTCGCGCCAGGTGGCTAGTTCGATCTGCAGGGCCTGTGCCTGCTGCGCAGCCGCGGATTCCACCTCGCGGCGAATGCCTTGCTCCTGATGCAGCGCCTGCTGCGCCGCGAGGAAGGAGGTGCGCGCGGCTTCTGCGTCGGCCGCATGCGCTTTCTGGGCCTTGGCCAATTCGGCCGCCACCTTGGCCGTGGCCATGCGCTCGCGGTCGACCTCGGTCAGCAGCCGCTGCTCGTGCACGCGCTGCCGCTTCTCGGCGTCCTCGGCCGCGCGCTGCTGCTGAGCGAGCGCCATCCCCATGGTCTCGCGCAGCGCCTCCTTGCTGCCCATGGCGTCCTCGAGCGCCTTGCGCAGGCGCCGCACCTCGGCCTCGGTGTCGGCCAAGCGCCGCGCGGCATCCTGCTGCTGAGCGTGCAGCTGCTCCTGCATGGTTGTGAGGGCCTGTTTAGCGGCGACAAGCGCCTCGTCGAGCTTCGCGCGGGTCTGCTCGAACGAAATCTCACGCTGCTGAAGCTCGGCTTGCTGCTCGACCAGGGCGGCGCGCTCGAGTTCGAGCGTGCGCCGCTCGGCTTCGGTCGCTTGACGCTGCGCCAGTTCGGCCTCGCGCCGCGCCACGGCCCAGAACTGCTCGGCGGCCTGGACCACGGCCAGCGGCGGGCCGTCGACTGGCGCGCGTGATTCCGGCGCCGTGACGCCGACCAGGCGCTGCGGTAACCGTGCGAACCATTCGTCCAGCAGCCGGCTCACGGTGTTGGGCGAGCCGCCGCCCATGTGCAGGCGCACGCGCTCGATGGTGGGCTTCAGGCCTTGCGCGATCAGCGCGTCAGCGGCAGCGCAGACATCCTCCAACTGGATGCCGGGGCGCCCGCGCCGCGCGGCGGGATTGGCTGTGGGGACGTGATCGATCAATGCGTGGTCCTTGAGTCGGTGTTGCTTACGGCTGGCGCAGTGGCGACACGCCGTTGCGAACGCGCATCTGGGTCACAAGTGACCAACATTTCTGCCGACCTGGCCGGATTCGCCGGATGTTGAAGGTTCACGTCACGAATGTTGGAAATTCATGTCACCTGGGTCGTGGGTGCTGTGTGCATGGCGCGCAGGGAGGCTAATGGCGAGCCTGATTTTAGATACGATAAGGCAATTTATGAGACTCTAATACCGAGTTATTGGCTAATATCATACATAACAAGATAATAAACATTCAGAAAATCATGGCCTCGGAATCTTCGTCTTCAGCTATGAGTCCAGCGGCGGTCGCGGCCCAAGTCGCGGTGGTGCCCGTGCTGCGCCCGGTGCTCGATCCGGCCGTGCTGTCCGCGCTCACGCAAGACTCGGCGCGCGAGCTCATCCGCCAGGGCGAATCGGCCAACACCCGCGCGTCCTACCAGGCCGCCATGCGCTACTGGGCCGCGTGGTTTGCGGCGCGCTACGGCCAAGCCCTCGCGCTGCCCGTGCCGGTGCCGGTCGTGGTGCAGTTCATTGTCGATCACGCGGCGCGCGAGGCCGTCGAGGTGGCCGAGGTGGACGAGCCTGGAGCCGCCCGGGCGGAGGTCGGGTCCGCGGCCGCTGATGCGCACGCCGGTGTTGACGGCACGAAGGCCCACAAGAGGTCCGTCGCGAAAGCGCTCAAGAAAGCGCCAAGGAAATCCGCGGCGCTGGTGTTCGACCTGCCGCCCGAGATCGACGCGCTGCTGGTCGCCCAGGGCTACAAGGGCAAATGCGGCGCCTACGCCCTGGCCACCCTGGAGCACCGCGTGGCGGTGCTGTCCAAGGCGCACCAGAACCTCAATGTGGACAACCCGTGCAACCACACCCAGGTGCGCGAGCTGATGAAAAGCGTGCGCAGCGGCCATGCCAAGCGCGGCGTCAAGCCCGACAAGAAGGACGCTCTCACCAAGGAGCCGCTGCAGGCGGTGCTGGCCACCTGCGACGACTCGCCGCGCGGCCTGCGCGATCGCGCCCTCCTCCTCTTTGGCTGGGCCAGCGGCGGGCGCCGGCGCTCGGAGATCGCCGGGGCCACCATGGAGAACCTGCGTAGCGCCGGCGCGCGCGGCTACCTCTACACGCTGGGGCACTCCAAGACCAACCAGGAAGGCGAGCTGCGGGCCGAGGACGACAAGCCGATCGCGGGCATGGCGGCGGCCGCGCTCGCACAGTGGCTGGAGCTCAGCGGCATCACCGAGGGGCCGATCTTTAGGCGCATCCTCAAAGGCGGGCGCATCCTGGAAGATGGCCTGGATCCGACGGCGGTGCGCAAGATCGTGCAGCAGCGCTGCCTGCAGGCGGGGCTGTCGGGGGACTTCTCGGCGCATTCGCTGAGGTCCGGCTTCGTCACCGAGGCCGGCCGCCGGCGCATGGACACGGCCGACGCCATGGCCATGACCGGGCACCGCAACTTCGAGACCTTCATGGGGTACTACCGGGCCGAGGATCCGCTGAATCGGGAGGCGAGCCGGATGCTCGATGTCGACCCGGTGGCTGACTCCTAAGACGGGGCGGCGAAAGAATCGTCAATGGCTGGAATGCTCACTGCGGCCCGTGGCGGCAGACTGAGCCACAATGTGCTCTATGGCAACTGGTGACCAACTCAAGGCTCTCGTGCGCTCCCATGCGCAGGGTGACGATCGCCATTTCTATTCGGTGGCGATGCAAATGGCCGCCCGCGAAGCGAAGCAGGGTCACGGCAAGCTCGCGGAAGAACTGCGGGAGTTGATCGACGCTGCCAAGGAACGCCAAGTGACACCGGGCGGCGGCGCCATCCCAATCGCTCGCCCGCGCGGCGAACTCGCCGGCTTGTTGACGGCGTCCTATCCCACCCGAAAGCTGACCGACATGGTGCTGGCGCAGCCGGTTGAGGAAAGCCTGCAGCGCGTACTCAAGGAGCAACGCCATCTGTCCAAATTGCGCAGCCACGGGTTGCATCCAAGACGCAAGCTCTTGTTGGTGGGGCCTTCTGGCACCGGCAAGACCATGACGGCGTCGGCCTTGGCGGGGGAGCTCGGGATTCCATTGTTTGTCGTTCGACTCGATGCGTTGATCACGAAGTTCATGGGCGAAACGGCGGCGAAGCTTCGCCAAGTGTTCGACGCTGCCTCCTCTACTCGAGGCGTCTATTTCTTCGATGAATTCGATGCGATTGGCAGCCATCGCGGAACCGCAAACGACGTTGGCGAGATTCGACGAATCTTGAACAGCTTCCTGCTGATGATTGAGCAGGACGAGTCGAATAGCTTGATTGTTGCCGCGACCAATCACCCCGGGATACTGGACGATGCCTTGTTTCGTCGCTTCGACGATGTCATTGAATACCACGTACCGAATCCAAAAGAGATCCAGGCGCTCCTTCGCATGCGACTGGCGCCCTACCTAAAGTCGTCCAAATCCATCAGAGAATTGGCCGCTGCGGCCGATGGCCTGAGTCATGCGGAGATCGCACGCGCGATGAACGATGCGATCAAAGAGACGGTCATGCATGACTTGGATGAGGTGTCGCCCGACATGCTTGGGGCGCTCCTCCTTTCGAGGCAAAACGTCCGACAACGCTCCGCGGCGGCTCCCGTGAAATGACCTATCTGAGTTGAATGGCCACACAAGAACCACAAAGGCGCCCTCACCTCTTTCCAAACGAGACCCGCACTACCGAAGGCTATACGGCAAAAGGTGCCGGAGGGGGAGGTCAACCCAACATTCCCGCCCTTCCACGCGTGGAGCACGCTCAGGGTCTGCGAGCACAACTGGCGCATGTCGCCGATGCACAAGTGCAACTCGTCGCGCAGCAGCAAGCAGCAGCGGTGCAGTTGGCGGTAGGCGTTCAGATCGAGTTTGAGAGCCAGGCCGGTGTTGAGCTTGCCGCAGAGAGTCTCGCGAGAGACCAGCAGGGCATTGAACTGATGAATGTCCGTGCATACGACGACCGGGTGATGGCAACCGTCTTCGTGCCGCCGGGCAAGCTCGAGCACTTCGAGAAGCTGCTGACAGCCTACGAAGAGCAGCGCACTGATTCGGCTGGACGCCCACGCGACTGTTGGCGCCGACCGGAAATTGAGCCAGTTATGCGGGTAGTACCGAAGTAAAAGTGAGCCAGGTGTTCAACCTACCC